>CAWHRC010000013.1:0-506959 GCA_963831755.1 uncultured Acidobacteriota bacterium | reverse complement strand
TGATACTCATCATAATAGTACGAGCCATACTATAGGGAAGTTCCGACTCCGGCGGCTCGAGTCAGGGAATCTCGGCACTGCCGAAATGTCGAGTCACGTCCAGTGGCGGACTTGGCAGCACCCCGGCGGAAAGCCCTCATCACACACTGGCTCGGCCGAGCTCGGGCGGCAGCTGCCGAGGTAGTCGGCAGAGTCAAGCTCTGGCGTCTCTCTCGAGCAGCAGCCTGCACGTCGTCGCCCTCCGCGGGGGGGATCCCGCCGCCGACGAGCCTCACCCTCTACTCAATCGAACGGGCGCGCGACGCGGCACCTTGACACGGAGCCCCGACTCCTTCTATTGAGGGTGAAGACAATCTCACGGGGGTCCAATGAAGAACCTCGTCCTGTCGCTGATCGTGGGCCTGTGTGTCGGTGGTGCGGTGGGCAGTGGCCCGGAGGAGGCGCCCGCGGCGTTCGACGGCGCCACCAACGGCCTCGTGGACCAGGCGACCCACGAGGCCGATCGCGAGGAGTTCGACGGCGTCGAGGGCATTCGCGGACGGGCTCGGCCCGCTCTACAACGCGCAGTCCTGCCGCGAGTGCCATCAGAACCCGGATTCCGGCGGCGCCAGCCAGGTCGCAGAGCTGCGGGTGGGACACCGCGACTCCGCGGGGCGCTTCGTCAACCCGAGCGTTCCCATCGGGGACGGAACGACCGTGATCACCGGCCGCAACCTCATCAACGATCGCGCCATCTGCCCGAGCGCCGCCTTCCCCGACCTCGAGATCCAGGAGCGGGTGCCGGAGACGGAGACGATACGCACCCTGCGAATGTCGCTGAGCCTCGTCGGGGACGGGTTCGTGGAGGCGATCCCCGACGACACGCTGAAGGCCCTCGCCAGCCGCCAGTGTCGCGAGACCCACGGCCGGATCTGCGGCAAGGCCATCTCCGTGCCCGTGCTGGAGGCTCCGGGCCAGACCGCGATCGGGCGCTTCGGCTGGAAGGACCAGCAGGCGAGCCTGCTTTCCTTCGCCGCCGACGCCTATCTGAACGAGATGGGCATCACGAGCCGTCTGGCCCCCGCTGAGGTCACGACGCTCTGTGACACCGTGAAGGACCCGGAGGACTCGACGGGAGAGGACGGGCTCGCGGACATCGATCGCTTCGCGCGCTTCATGCGGGCGACCAAGGCGCCGCCGCGCGACAGCCGCCTGGCGGAGACGGCGGACGCGCAGAAGGGATCCCGCCTCTACGACGCCATCGGCTGCGCAGCTTGTCACGTGCGCACGCTGGAGACGGCACCCGCGGGCACCGCGGTCAACGGCGGCGCCTTCGTCGTGCCCGCCGCGCTCGGCGGCAGGGCCTTTCACCCGTTCGGCGACTTCCTCCTCCACGACGTGGGAACAGGCGACGGGATCGCCCTCGCGACCGTGGAGCACTTCGGGCCTGCTTTTCGCGGCATGCAGCCGACCTACGAGCTAACCGCCAACCGGATGCGCACGCCTCCCCTGTGGGGAGTCCGCGTGCGCCCCCGGCTGATGCACGACGGCCGGTCCCTGACCCTCACCGCCGCGATCCTCCGCCACCGGGGTGAGGCGGCCCTGGAACGCGGGAAGTTCCTCGGGCTCAAGGAGCGCGAGAAGCAGCAGCTCATCGCCTTCCTCAAGTCCTTGTAGGCACGAAAGCGCGGCGGAACGGGCCGTCGGCGCGATTCCTCTTTGCACGCCGGCGTCCGGACGGGCAGGATCCGCGCATCCGTCCCAATTCGCGTATGGCCGCCTGTGACACAGGTGCGACGCGGATGCGCCGAGGTTAGGGAGTTGTGCTCACGCCCCACCCACGGCAGAATCCGTCCTGCTGGACGAGCCATGGCTTCCCCCCTCCAACCGTTCCGATGAGACGAGTGCTAGCGGGACGAACTCTCCAGGGTCGCCATCTCACCCGGAGCCGGCCGCCCGCCGCCGGGGCTTCCGAGCAACCACGCTAGACACGACCGACTCCACTGCTGAGAGCAACGAGCGCGCCGGCGACGACAGACGCGGGCTGGCGCCTCCCGTTGCTGATGTTCGTCGCCGCGCTCGGCGTGCGCCTCGCCTTCCTCGCGCTGGAGCCGCCCACCCGTCTCGTCGGCGACGAGCGAACCTGGGTGGCGCTCGCCGGGCAGCTCTCGGCGCCTGAAGTCCGCTTCGACCCGCTGCGCTGGGACCTCGTCTTCTATCCTCCGCTGCACCCGTACCTCGTGGCCGCGTGCTCGGAGCTTCCCGGCGGCCGCACGACGGTCAAGATCGCCCAGAGCCTGCTCGGCGCGCTGCTCGTGCTTCCCGTGTTCGCCATCGGGCGTCGCGCGTTCGACCGCCGCGTGGGCCTGACCGCCGCCGCGATCGCCGCCTTCTTCCCCGAGCTCGTGTGGCAGTCCGTCCACTTCTGGTCGGAGCCGCTATTCATGGCGCTGCTCTGGGGCGCGTTGGCGCTCCTCCTGGCCGCCGACGCGTCCGAGCGGCCGTTCACCGCCGCCCTCGCCGGCGTCCTTCTCGGCCTGGCCGCGCTCACCCGCGACCCGGCCCTCTACTTCGCTCCCATCGCGGTGGCATGGCTGCTCGTGCGTCGCCCGACCCGCACGTGGCGGCCAGCGATCGCGTTCGCGACTGCCGTCGTCCTCACGATCCTGCCCTGGACGATACGGAACTGGGTGCGCTACGACGCCTTCGTTCCCGTCTCGCTCATGGGCGCCCGGACCTTCTGGGAGGCGAACGCGCGCCAGCACGCCGAGGTCATCGGGCAATACACCGAGATCGACCAGGCCGCGGGCCCGGTCGCCGCCTACAAGCACGCCTGGCGCGAGGGCCTGGCCTCGGTTCGGGCGCGCCAGCCGTCGTGGCTCTTCGAGCAGGTCGGCCAGCAGGTCCCACGCTTCTGGACGGCGGTCAGCATGCCGGTCATCCACCTCGAGCGACAGGCCTACGGCCCCGTCCCCCCGTGGGCGGCCTGGACGGTCCTGCTCGTGACGGCGCTCCCCCACGTCCTGGTCACGAGTGCGTTCCTGGTCGGCCTGGCCACCGTGGCGTTCTCTCGGGCGCGCGGCCTGCTCCTTCTGTTCCTGGCCTACTACCAACTGCTGCACGTCGTCACGCTGGGCCACCCGCGCCTGCGCCTGCCTGCGCTGCCGATCGTCTTCGTCCTCGCTGCGGCCGCCGCCTGGGCCGTCCGCGACGGAACGATGCGTTGGACGCCGCTGCGCCGCGTGATCGCCGTCCTGCTGCTCGTCGCGTTCGGCCTCTGCCTCGCGCTCGACGTGGCCGGGCTGCGGCACGAGCCCGCCTTCGGGTTGCCGTGACCTTCAGGCTCGCGCTGTTCGTCCTGCTTTCGGCAGGAGCGGCACACGCTCAGGCGCCGCCGGATCCCGTTCGCCGCGGTCCGTCGGAGATCCGCGACGAGCACGTCCTGGCACAGCCCCGCCTCACGCTGCCGGCCCTGTCCCCCGCCACCGTCGCCCGCGGCGAATGGTCGCTCACGATCGCCACGCTGTGGTCCAACTCCTTCTCGTGGGACCAGGACGTGCCCGGCGAGGCCCCCCGGCACCGCTCCTTCCTGCTCGACGCCGAGACGTTCACGCTCGACGCGACGCTGCGCCGCGGCCTGCGGCACGACCTCGACGTCGGCCTGCGCATGCCGCTGCGCTGGCGCGGCGGCGGGATCCTCGACGGCCTGATCGACGCCTGGCACAGCGCCCTGGGACTGCCGAGCGGCAACCGCCCCGACTTCCGGCGCAACGCGTTCCGCGTCGAGGGCACGACGACGAGCGGGCAGGCCTTCTACTGGACCGACCTGCCCGGCAGGGGCCTCGGCGACCTCGAGCTCCAGGCGCGCTGGCGTTTCCTGGACGGCGGCTCGTCCTCCGCCTCGCTCGCGCTGGTCGGGCGTGCCTCGCTTCCCACGGGGACAGGGCCGTTCGCAGGCAACGCGTCGGGGGCCGCCGGCCAGCTCGTGCTGGGCGCACCGGTCTCGCGGCGCTTCGACCTCTACGCGGGCGTCGGCTCGAGCGTGCAGGGCCGCGGCCCCGTGCGCGGGATCCAGTACGAGCCGCTCCGCCTTCAGGGTTTCCTGGCCTTCGAGTGGAGGCCCTGGCGGCGGGTCAGCCTCGTCGCCGAGACGAACGCCGCCACCCGGCTGGTGGCGAACATCGAGAAGTATCCCGGGACGCACTGGCTGTTGAACGTGACGGGCCGCATCGAGCTCGCGGGCCAGACACGGCTCGACCTCGGCTTCACCGAGAACCTCAAGGACCAGCTGTCGACGACCGACTTCGCCCTCTACGCCGCGCTGTCCCTGCGGCGCTGACCTGCTGGGCGCGCCGGCGAACCGCGTCCGCGCGCGTCTGCCGTCCGGCGGGCGACGCGGCCTACAATGGCCGGCCATGCCCACCCGCCCGGACTCCGGCGTCGTCGCCCTCGACCAGGGCACGACCGGCTCGACCGCGATCGTCTTCGGACCGCAAGGGCAGGTGCTCGGCCGCGCGTACGCCGAGATCACCCAGCACTACCCGGCCCCGGGCTTCGTGGAGCACGACGCCGAGGAGATCTGGACCAGCAGCCTGCGCGTGCTGAAGGAGGCGCTCGCCGCCTCCGGCGTGCCGCCGCGAGGCGTGCGGGCGATCGGCATCACGAACCAGCGCGAGACGACCGTGCTCTGGGACCGGCGCACGGGCGACCCCGTCCACCGCGCGATCGTCTGGCAGAGCCGGCAGTCGGCGGAGGTCTGCGCGCGCCTGAAGAGCGCCGGCCACGAGCCGCTCTTCCACGAGCGCACCGGGCTCGTGCTCGACCCGTACTTCTCCGGCAGCAAGGTCGCCTGGCTGCTCGAGCGCGACTCCGCGCTGCGCGCCCGGGCGGAGGCCGGCGAGATCGCGTTCGGCACGATCGACAGCTGGCTGGTCCACCGGCTGACGGGCGGCCGCGTGCACGCGACCGACCCGACCAACGCCTCGCGCACGCTGCTGTTCGACATCCACGAGCGCCGCTGGGACCCGGAGCTGTGCCGCATCCTGGGCGTGCCACCCGCGCTGCTGCCGGGGCTCGTGCCGAGCAGCGGCGTCCTCGGCGAGACGGCGGCGCTCGACGGCTGCCCCGCCGGAGTGCCGATCGCGGGCGTCGCCGGCGACCAGCAGGCGGCGCTCTTCGGCCAGGGCTGCTTCGAGCCGGGGATGGCGAAGAACACCTACGGCACCGGCGCCTTCCTCGTGCTCAACACTGGCGCGCGGCGGGTCATCAGCCACAGGGGCCTGCTGACGACCCTGTGCTGCGACGCGCGCGGCCGAGCGGCGTACGCGCTCGAGGGCTCCGTGTTCATCGCCGGCGCGGCGATCCAGTGGCTGCGCGACGAGCTCGGGCTCGTCCGCAGCGCGGCCGAGACGGGACCGCTGGCCGAGGGGGTCGCCGACACGGCGGGCGTCTACGTCGTCCCCGCGTTCGTGGGGCTCGGGGCGCCCTACTGGGACGCCGGGGCGCGCGGCGCGATCCTCGGCCTCACGCGCGGCGCCTCGCGCGCCCACCTGGTGCGTGCGACGCTCGAGAGCCTCGCCTACCAGAGCCGCGACGTGATCGACGCCATGAACGAGGAGTCGGGCGTGACCCTGCGCGAGCTGCGCGTGGACGGCGGCGCCTGCGCCAACGACTTCCTGATGCAGTTCCAGGCCGACCTGCTCGGCGTGCCGGTCGACCGGCCAGCGCTGGTGGACACCACGGCCGCCGGCGCGGCGTTCCTCGCGGGCCTGGGAGTCGGCTTCTGGCGCGACGCGCAGGAGCTCGCGCACACGCGCCGCCGCGACCGGCTCTTCACGCCCGCGATGGCGCCGGAACGGCGCGAGGCCCTCTACGCGGGCTGGCAGGCGGCCGTCGCACGCGTGCTGTCTCAGCCGATCCCGGCCACCTCGCGCAGCACGTCGTAGCGGTTGACGATCCCCACCAGCCGGCCGCCGTCGCGGACCAGAGCCGCCGGGCTCTCCTTCGACAGCATCGAGACCAGCCGGTGCAGCGGGACGTCGGCGTCCACGACCGGGAAGGGGCCCGACATCAGCTCCGCCACCGGGCGGTCGAGGATCCTGGCGTCCTCGAGCACGCGCGCGATCAGGCCCTCCGTGATCGAGCCGACGCTCTCGTTGCCGTCGACCACGGGCAGCTGTGACAGGCCCCAGGTGCTGAGCAGGTTCAGCGCCTGGCGCACGTTCGACGAGGGAGCCACCGAGACGAGCGGCGGCACCTGCTCGGGATGCCGCTCGAGCAGCTCCCCCGCCGTGACCCGCTCGGCCTCCAGCATCTGGTTCTCGCGCATCCAGGTGTCGTCGTAGAGCTTCGACAGGTAGCGCTCCCCGGTGTCGCACAGGATCGTGACCACGCAGGCCGCGGGGTCGTCCAGTCGGCGCGCCAGCTCGAGCGCGCTCCAGACGTTGAGCCCGCCCGAGCCGCCCACGAAGATGCCTTCCTCGCGCGTCAGGCGGCGGGCGGTGCGGAACGAGTCCGCGTCCGAGACGGTCAGCCACTCGTCGACGACGGCGAAGTCGAGCGAGCTCGGGATCTTGTCGCCGCCGATGCCCTCCACCTTGTAGGGGCCGCCCTGGCCCTTCTCGTGGGTGCGGGCGTACTCGGCGTAGATCGAGCCGACCGGGTCGCCGGCGATCACGCGCACGGCGGGGTTCTTCTCCTTCAGGTAGCGGCCCACGCCGGTCACCGTGCCGCCCGTCCCTGGCGAGCACACGAAGTGCGTGACCTTGCCCTTCGTCTGCTCCCAGATCTCGGGCCCCGTGGTCCGGTAGTGGGCCGCCGGGTTGTCGTCGTTGTAGTGCTGGTTCGCGAAGACGGCGCCCGGCGTCTGGGCGACGATCGACTTCGCCTTCTGCAGGTAATACTCGGGGTGGTCGGGCGGCACGGCCGTCGGCACCACGATCACCTCGGCGCCGAAGGCGCGCAGCAGGCGGATCTTCTCGCTCGACATCTTGTCGGGGATCGTGAAGATGCAGCGGTAGCCCTTGATGGCGGCGGCGATCGCCAACCCGATGCCCGTGTTCCCCGAGGTGGCCTCCACGATCACACCCCCCGGCTTCAGTTCGCCCCGCTGTTCGGCGCCCTCGATGATCGACAGCCCGATGCGGTCCTTCACCGAGCCGCCCGGGTTGAGGTTCTCGGCCTTGCCGTAGAGTGGCGTGCGGATACCGCGAGCGATCCGCCGCAGCCGCACGAGCGGCGTCCAGCCCACCACCTCGACGATGTTGTCGTACGGCTCCAGGTTCCGCTTCATCAGGGCTCCATCAGGGGACACGGGAGGACCGGGACTCGTGGGCGCCCGTCACGGGAATCGGGACAGCAGGAACGCGGCCAGGTCGGCGCGCTCGCTCTCGCTCAGCGGAAAGGCGGGCATGGGCGGGTTCGGCGTGCGCAGGTAGGCCGACAAGGACACGGCCGTGTAGCGGCGCGCCAGGTCCTTGAGCGGGCGGGCGACGACGCCGGGGCCCGTCTTCCCCGGGTCGTGGCACGCTGCGCAGGGGTGAGCGGCGTAGAGCGCCTCACCGCGCGCGATCGCGTCGCGCGTCGCGACGGCCGGCGTCGTCGCGGCCGGGCGATCCGGGGCGGTCCCCGCGCGGACGACAGTCGCGCGGCCCTCCGTCGCCCCCGCGGCCGGCGACGACCAGGCGATGCGGTAGATCGAGCCGGCGTAGTCGTCCGACACGTACACCGCCCCGTCCGGTCCCTCGGCCACGTCCACCGGCCGGCCGATCACGTCGTCGTCCGTCGCCCCCAGGAAGCCGGTCAGGAAGTCCCGCTCGACGATGCGGCCGTCGGGCTGCCAGTGGAGCGAGACGACCTTGTAGCCGTCCTTGCGCGTGCGGTTCCAGGAGCCGTGGAGCGCGACGAGCGCCGCACCGCGGTACGCCAAAGGCGCCTGCGGCGAGCGCAGGAACGTGATGCCGAGCGGCGCGTTGTGCGCGCGAAAGCCGTGCGCCGGCGGGATCGAGCCGGCGATGCGGGCCAGCTGTCCCTTCCCGAAGTCCGGGTCGGGGACGCGGTCGCCGTTCGCGATCGGCCAGCCGTAGAAACCGCCCTCCACGATGCGGTCGAGCTCGCAGGGCGGGAAGTCGTCGCCCAGCAGGTCCCGGCCGTTGTCCGTCGCGTACAGCTCGCCGTCGGCCGGCCGCCAGTCGAAGCCCACCGCGTTGCGCAGGCCGGTCGCGTAGATCTCCTCTCCCGTCCCGTCCGGGTGGTAACGGACGATCGCCGCGCGCCGCGGGTCCTTCTCCGCGCACACGTTGCAGCTCGACCCGATCGAGACGTACATCCAGCCGTCAGCGCCGAAGCGCAGCGTCCTCGTCCAGTGGCCGCCCCCCGCCGGGATGTCCTTCACCAGTCGCTCGAACGGGCCCGAGCTGGCGCCCGTCTGCGGGTCGAAGCGGACGCGGCCCACGGCCCCGGTCTCGGCCACGTACAGCCAGCCTTCGTGCAGGTCCAGGCCGTGCGGCCGGTCGAGCCCCGAAAGCAGCTCCTGCCGGCCGTCCGAGCGGCCGTCGCCGTCGCGGTCGGGCGCGAGGCGCACGACCTTGCCCTCTCGCGGCTGCGTCAGCAGCAGGTCCCCGGCAGGCGTGAAGCGCAGGAAGCGGACGTTCGGCAGGCCCTCGGCGTAGCGCGTCAGGCGCGCGCCGGCCGGCGGCCTCAGCCGCGACTCCACCGTCGCCTCCGGCGGCGCCGCGATGCCGCGGCCGAGCAGCAGCTGACCGAGCGGCGCGTTCACCGCGAAGCGGTCAGGCCACAGGAGCGCACCGGCGGCGACGCCTGCCACTGCCAGCGACAGCGCTCCCACGATCGCCTTCGTTGCCCTGCGCAAGGCCGCCCTCCCGGCTGGAAAACAGGGCCTCAGGATCTCACGGCAGAGCCGGCTGCGTCTCCGGCTCGAGCCGCGCCGGCTCGATCACCCGCAGCGACTTCCAGCGGCCGGTGCGGAAGCGCCGGTGCATCAGCAGGCCGAGCAGCAGCACGTAGCCGCTCGCCATCGCCCACGCGAAGTAGACACCGGCCCCGAAACGGACGCAGCCGACCCAGGTCGGCGCGAGCATCACGCCCGCCGCGAGCGCGAAGGTCAGTCCCATCGGGTAGACGGTGTCGCCCGCCCCGCGCAGCCCCGCCGCGTGGATCAGGTTCATCATGTCGAAGATCGAGTAGAAGGCGACGAAGCGCAGCAGCACCGTGGCCACGGCCGCGATCGCGGGAAAGCTCGCCGGGTCGGCGCCGGCCGCGTAGGGCGCCAGCAGCAGCGGCGCGCCGAGCACGTACAGGAGCCCGCAGGCGGCCATGTAGGCGAAGCTCATGGCCAGCGCCGAGCGCACCACGCGCTCGGCCAGCTGCGGCCGCTCCGCCCCGAGGTAGCGGCCGACCAGCGACGAGACGGCCACCGCCAGGCCGACCATCGGCATGAACACGATCATGTTCAGGTTGAACGCGATACCGCTGGCGGCCAGCTCGGTCGTGCCGATGCGGCCGACGATCACCATGAAGAGAGCGAACGCCGCCACCTCGAGCGAGTACTGCAGGCCCGTGGGCATGCCGAAGCGGACGAGCCGCAGCAGCAGCCCGGGCTCCGGACGCCAGCCGGCGAGCGTGCGGAACTCGCGCCTGAAGCGGGGGCGCAGGATCAGCGCCAGGTAGACGGCGGAGCCGACCGCCTGCGACAGGACCGTCGCCAGCGCGGCGCCCGTGACGCCCAGCCGCGGAAAGCCCAGCCTGCCGAAGATCCAGAGGCCGTCGAAGACGACGTTGACCAGCGTGACGAGCAGGTTGACGCGCAGGATGACCGAGGTCTGGCCTCGTCCTGCGAAGAAGGTCGACAGCGTGGCCATCAGCACGACCGGCAGCGCCCCGAGCAGCAGCACCCGCGCGTACTCGACCTCGTACGCGCGCAGGGCCGGCTCGTGGCCGGCGAGGTCGAACGCCGTCGCCACGAACGGCGTGAGCCCTGCAACCAGCAGGCCCGCTGCGGCCGAGAAGTAGATCCCCTGCCACACGGCCGGCCCGATGCGGCCCGGCCGGCGGGCCCCGAGGTACTGCGCCACGAACGTCGTCAGGTACTCGCCGGTCCCGGTGAACAGAGCGATCACCGACCACACGGCGAACAGGCCCGTGACGGCGCCGGCCACCGCTTCCGGCGAGTACCACGTCAGCAGCAGACGGTCCACGAAAGTCTGGATCGTGAAGGAGAGGTGGCTGAGGACGAGCGGGTAGGCCAGCGCGGCCACCTCGCGGCCGCCCGCCTCCCCTCGCCACATCGTCACGACGCGACCGCGCACGCTCACGCCCGCCTCTCCTGCCGCAAAGCGGTCAGGCTAGCACGGCGCGGGCGCGCGGGGCACGCGTGCTAGCATCCGCGCGGCGACCATGTGGAACTGCGCGCCGCTCCCGGGAGGCCCCATGAACCCGTCTCTCGTGCTGCCCGCCCTGCTCGCACTGGGCCTGCTGGGAGCGCTCGCCCACCCCGCTTGGGGGAAGCCGCGCGACGGGCGCGACTGGTCGCGCGAGAGCTCACGCCCCGCGCCTGCCTGGGCCCGCGACGCCGTCGTCTACGAGGTCTTCCCGCGTGCGTTCTCGCCGGAGGCCAACCTGGCCGGCGTCAGCGCGCGCCTCGACCACGTCCGCGAGCTCGGCGCGACGGTCGTCTGGCTGATGCCGATCCACCCGATCGGGGCGGAGAAGCGCAAGGGCACGTTCGGGAGCCCCTACTCCGTCCGGGACTTCTACGCCGTCAACCCGGACTACGGCACGCCCGCCGACCTCACGCGCCTGGTGCGCGAGGCGCACGCCCGCGGACTGAAGGTGATCCTCGACCTGGTCGCGAACCACACGTCCTGGGACAGCGTGATGATGCGCACGCCCGAGCTGTACGTGCGCGACGCGCAGGGCAAGGTCCAGCCGCCGAACGCCGACTGGCGGGACGTCGCGAAGCTCGACTACGCGAACCCGGCGACCCGCGCCTACATGATCGAGATGATGGCCTACTGGCTGCGCGAGCACGACGTCGACGGCTTCCGCTGCGACGTGGCCGGCCTGGTGCCGACCGACTTCTGGGAGCAGGCCCGGCCGAGGCTCGAGGCGATCCGTCCCGACCTGTTCCTGCTGGCCGAGTGGAGCACGCCCGACCTGCTGGCGCGGGCCTTCGACGCCGACTACGCCTGGCCCTTTCACGCGGCGCTGACGCGCGTGCTGTCGCTGGGCGCGCCGGCCTCGCAGATCCGCGACGCCTGGGAGGAGGAGCGGCGCAACTTCCCGCGGGGCTCCCTGCACCTGCGCTTCTCCGACAACCACGACGAGAAGCGCGCCATCGCCCGCTTCGGCGAGCCCGCCGCGCTCGCCGCCCAGGCGCTGGTCTTCACCATGGACGGCATCCCCCTCGTCTACAACGGCATGGAGGTCGGCGACACGACCGAGTCGGGCGGGCCGGCCCTCACGGAGAAGCTGCCGATCTTCTGGCCGATCGTGGAGCGCCGCCCCGAGTTCCCGCGCTTCTACCGCGAGCTGATCGCGCTGCGCCGGTCGCACGCGGCCCTGCGGCAGGGCGACACCGTCTGGCTGGGGAGCTCCGACCCGGACCGTCTCGTGGCCTTCCTGCGCCGCGTGGAGGGCGAAGAGGTCCTCGTCGCCGTGAACCTCTCCAGCCGGCCCTTCGACGGACGCGTCGACGCGCTCGGCGCCGGCTTCAGCGAGATCACGCCGCTCGTGCCGCACCCGGTGCAGCCGGGCGGCGGGGTTCCGGAGCGGCTGTCGCGCACGGTGGAGCTTCCGACGATCGGCCTGGACGCCTGGGGCTTCCGGATCTTCCGGCGGGCGACGCGCTAGCGCTACCCGGCAACCTCCGAGGCGGAGAGCCTCAGCTCGCCGTCCGCACCACCCGCAGGCAGAGCCGCGGCGAGGCGCAGAGCCCGCTCGTGCGCCTCGTCACGAGAGACAGCGCCGAGCAGCTCGCGCGCGAACGCCTCGTGCGTCTCGGCCCGGGCGTCGCCGAGCAGGCGCTCGAGGGTCGACCCGGGCGGCGGGGCCTGCAGCCGTGACTGGATCAGCGGATGCGCCCGGGCGGCCTCGGCGTGCATCTCCTCGGGCAGCGGAACGTAGCGGCAGAAGAAATTGAGGTGCCAGGGCAGGAAGCGCAGCGCGCGCCGAGTGCCCCGCTCGTCCGCGCCGAAGTGGTCGCGCAGCAGCTCGACGAAATGCCACAGCAGGGAGAAGCGCTCCTCCGGGCTCGGCAGCCAGGTGCGGCCCGTCTTGATCTCGCCGAACAGCCACGGCTTGATGAGCGCCCCGCGGCCCAGCATCACCGAGCGCACGCCCGTACGCGCCATCCGCTCGCGTGCCTCGTACGGCGTCAGCAGGTCGCCGTTGCCGATCACGGGCACGCCGCGCTCGGCCGCCACGCACGCCGATCAGCTCCCAGTCCGCCGCCCGGCTGTAGCGCTGGTCCCGCGTGCGGCCGTGGATGGCGATCGCGTCGGCCCCGCTCTCCTCGCAGACGCGGGCCACCTCGCGCACGTTCGCCTTCGCCTCGCTCCAGCCCGCGCGCAGCTTGACCGTCACCGGGATCGAGACGGCGCCCTTCATCGCCGCCACCAGGCGGCCCAGGCGGGTCGGCTTGCGGAGCAGGCTGGCTCCGAGCCCGCGGCGCGTGATCTGGTCGATCGGGCAGCCGCAGTTGAGGTCCACGAAGCGGGCGCCGCGCGACTCGGCGAGCCGGGCGCCCTCGGCCAGGCTGTCCGGCTTGTTGTCGGCGAGCTGCACGCCGAAGCACTTCTCCTGCGGGTGGCTCTTCAGCAGCGCGAACTCGGGCGTGCTGCCGCGCAGGAGCTTGCGCACCACCGCCATCTCGCCGACCGTCACGTCCGCGCCCAGCTCGGCGCACAGGCGGCGGAAGGGCAGGTTCCCCCCGACGGTCAGCGGCGCGAGCACGACGGCATTGCTGAACGGGGACACCGGGGAGCCGCCGCCCGCCTCGCTCACGGGCGCACCAGCCCCAGGCCCGGCAGGCCTGCGCGCGCGGCGCGAGCGGCGCCGGCGGGTGCTTCGGCGGAGTCCTCGCGCTCCGGCGTCTGCTCGTCCTCCCCCGGGGCGATGAACAGGTTCGCCTGCAGCCCGTGCTGCCGGTCGTACATCTCCCGGTAGCGGCCCCGGGCGGCGTACAGCTCCTGGTGCGTCCCGCGCTCGGCGATGCGCCCGTCCTCGACCACGAGGATCTGGTCGGCGCGGCGGATCGTGGACAAGCGGTGCGCGATCACGAAGGTGGTGCGGCCTTTCATCAGCCAGGCGAGACCCTCCTGGATCAGCGCCTCGGACTCGGAGTCGAGGCTCGAGGTCGCCTCGTCCAGGATCAGGATGCGGGGGTCGGCGAGGATCGCGCGGGCGATCGCCACCCGCTGCCGCTGGCCGCCCGACAGGCGCACGCCCCGCTCGCCCACCACCGTGTCGTAGCCCTCCGGAAAGCGCTCGGCGAACTCGTCCACGTGCGCGATCCGGCACGCCTCGAGCACCTTGGCCGCCGACGCCGCGGGCTGCGAGAAGGCGACGTTCTCGCGGATCGTCCCGTCGAACAGGAAGGTCTCCTGGAGCACGACGCCGAGCCGGACGCGGTACGAGTCCAGGCGGACGCTGGCCAGGTCGACGCCGTCCACGCTCACGCGGCCGGACGCCGGGACGTGGAAGCCGCAGACGAGGCCGATGATCGTCGACTTGCCGGCGCCGGAGGGCCCGACCAGCGCCGTGGCCGTGCCCGGCTCGGCGCGCAGCGACACGCCGTGCAGCACCGGCTCGCCCGACCGGTAGGCGAAGCTCACGTCCTCGAACGCCACCTCGCCGCGCAGCGCGTCGAGCCGCACCGTGCGCGACGGGTCCTCGTCCTCCGGCCGCTCCGCCAGCAGCTCACGCGTGCGCTCGAGCCCGGCGAAGGCCTCGGTGAGCTGCGTGCCGATCGTCACGACCTGGAAGAACGGACCGACCAGGAAGCCCAGGAAGACCGTGTAGGTGAAGAACGAGCCCACCGTCATGCGTCCGGCGAGGATCTCGTGGGCGCCGACGAACATCACCGCCGCACCCACGACGCCCAGCAGGACCGTCGAGGAAAGCGACAGGATCGAGGTCGCGGTCAGCGTGCTGAAGACGTTGTCCAGGATGCGCCGTACCCCGCCGGCGAAGACGGACGCCTCGCGCTCTTCGGCGTGGTAGGCCTTCACGACCCGCACTCCGCCCAGCGTTTCGTTGAGGCGGCCGGTCACCTCCGCGTAGAGCCGGCCGCGCTCGCGGAAGATCGGCCGCAGCACGGAGAACGCGCGGAACAGCACCAGGCCGAACAGGCCGAGCGCAGCGAGCGTCAGCAGGGTCGTACGCGGGCTCAGGTACAGCATCACGCCGAAGGCCAGCGTCGCGGTGAGCAGGCCGCCCGCCAGCTCGATCAGCCCGGTGCCCACCAGGTTCCGCACGCCCTCGACGTCGTTCATGATCCGCGACACGAGGTCGCCGGTCTTGGTCGCGTCGTGGAAGGCGATCGGCAGCCGTCCGACGTGCTGCTGCACGCGGATCCGCATGTCGGCGATCAGCTTCTGCGCTTCCTTCGAGACGAGCTGCGTCAGCGCGTAGCCGGTGAGCCCCTGGACGAGCGTGGCGAGCGCGACGGCGCCGACGAGCGGCAGCAGCAGCTCGGCGCGGCGGCGGCCGATCACGTCGTCCACGAGGAACTTCGTGGAGCCCGGCAGCACGAGCCCGGCCACGCGGCCGACGGCCATCAGCAGGAGGGCGGACGCCAACAGCTTCCGCCGCGGCCGCATCAGCGCCCACACCTCGGGCAGTACCGTCCGCAGGTGGAGCGGCCGGGAGCCGCGGGCCGCCTGCCTCGAAAGCCGTGTGGCGACTCGCGCGGCTCCCCTCACCGCGGCATTCTACCGCGGGCGGCGGAGCCGCCCGCGGCGCCGGCCTCAGACGAAGTGGCGCGAGCGGCGCGCGGCCCTGGCCACGCGCCCCGTGTCGCCGCGGCGCCCGCGGCGCAGCTTCTCCACCATCCGTCGGACCTCCTCGAGCTTGCCGCACTGCAGGCAGGCGACGACGGGGCGGTCGAGCCGGTGCAGGAACTTGCGACCACAGCTGCAGCCCACCAGAAGCGCGACGAAGCGGCGTGTGGGGCGGAGGTGCAGGATCCTCATCTCGACCGCCTCGTGATTCAAGTCCCGTACCCGCCTGTGTCCGTTGAAAAGGCGTGGCTTCCACGGTGCGTGGCCGATTTCCTGTCGCCCCCGACTGTCCGAGTGTCGGTCTTAGCCGGGATCCGTTCGTCGCCCATACACGCGAGCTTCCGCCGCCGAAATGGAGATGCTCGTCCAGCGGCGGCGCAACCGTTTCGCACAACTCGCCCGAACGAAGCCCCATCTCGCAGCGATCGCGCCGAATGGCCGCGTTTCGCCCTGGCGCACTTCGTGCTTCGAAGCCCTTCGGCATGTTCCAGATACTCGAGGCACGCTTCATCGCACCCGACGTCAAGCGCTTCCGGATCGAGGCTCCGCGCGTCGCGCGCAAGCGGCAGGCCGGGCAGTTCGTGATCCTGCGCGTGCACGACCGCGGCGAGCGCATCCCGCTGACGATCGCCGACTCCGACGCCGAGCCGCGGCGACATCACCATCGTCGTCCAGGGCAGTCGGGCAAGACGACCAGGCTCCTCAACTGCCTGCGGAGCGGGCGAACAGCTGCTCGACGTGGTCGGCCCGCTGGGCCGGCCCTCCGAGGTCGCCAACTTCGGCACCGTCGTGCGTGATCGGCGGCGGCGTCGGCGCGGCGATCGCCTACCCGACGGCCGTGGCCCTGAAGAAGGCCGGCAACCACGTGATGTCGATCCTCGGCGGGCGCACGCGCGAGCTGGTCATCCTCGAGGACGAGATGCGCGCTCGCGAGCGACGAGCTCTATCGTCACCACCGACGACGGCTCGTACGGCGACAAGGGGCTCGTGACCGACCGCCTGCAGGAGCTGCTCGACGCCGGCGCGCGGCTCGACTACGTGCTGCGCGATCGGGCCGATCCCGATGATGCGGGCGGTCGCCGAGACGACCCGGCCGCGCGGCATCCAGACCGTGGTCAGCCTCAACTCGGTGATGGTGGACGGCACGGGCATGTGCGGCGGCTGCCGGGTCACGGTCGACGGCAGAGAGCCGGTTCGCCTGTGTCGACGGCCCGGAGTTCGACGCCCACCGGGTCGACTTCGACGTCCTCG
The DNA here is from genome assembly GCA_963831755.1 of uncultured Acidobacteriota bacterium. Lineage (GTDB taxonomy): Bacteria > Acidobacteriota > Vicinamibacteria > Fen-336 > Fen-336 > DATBSL01. The sequence continues at coordinate 490,712 of CAWHRC010000013.1, read as the reverse complement.
CCCAACGCAACGCGATGTACCGCGAGCAGGAGTCGCGCGCCGCGCTGCTGTTCAACACGCACCGCGAGCAGCAGCTGAGCTCAGGTGCACGCAGTCGCCACCTGCTGCGCGCAGGCCGAAGAGGCCGCCGGCCTACGCGCGCCGAGGTGAAGGCATGAAGAACCCCCTGCCCATGAAGGAGCGGATCAAGATCCCCCGCCAGCACATGCCGGAGCAGGCCCCGCTCGAGCGGCGCCGCAACTTCGACGAGGTCAACCTCGGGCTCGACAGCGGGCTGCGCGGCGACCGAGGCCTCGCGCTGCATCGAGTGCGCCGACCCGCAAGTGCGTCGAGGGCTGCCCGGTCGGCGTGAAGATCCGCGAGTTCGTCGACCTCGTGCGCAGCGGCGACTACCGGCGCCGCGGCCGCAAGATGCGCGAGGACAACGTCCTGCCGGCCATCACCGGCCGCGTCTGTCCGCAGGAGGACCAGTGCGAGGGCGCCTGCGTCCTGGGCAAGAAGTTCGACCCGGTCGCGATCGGCTACCTCGAGCGCTTCGTCGCCGACTGCGAGCGCGCCATCCGGCGAGCTGGCGCTGCCGCCGCGACGCGCCCGCCACGGGCAAGAAGGTCGCCGTCGTGGGCAGCGGGCCGGCCGGCCTGACCGCGCGCCGGCGACCTCATCGCAGAGGGGCCACGAGGTCACCGTCTTCGAGGCGCTGCACGAGATCGGCGGCGTGCTCGTCTACGGCATCCCCGAGTTCCGCCTGCCGAAGGAGATCGTGCGCCGCGAGGTCGACGCGCTGGCGCCGATGGGCGTCGACTTCGAGACCAACGTCGTCATCGGCAAGACGGTCACGATCGACGAGCTGCTGAACGAGGAGGGCTACGACGCCGTCTTCGTCGGCGACCGGCGCGGGCCTGCCCAAGTTCCTCGGCATCCCGGGCGAGAACCTCAACGGCGTCTACTCGGCCAACGAGTTCCTCACGCGCGTCAACCTGATGAGGGCCTACGATTCCCCGAGTTCGACGAGCCGGTCTTCGACTGCCGCGGCACGCAACGTCGCGGTCATCGGCGGCGGCAACACGGCGCATGGACGCGGTCCGCACCGCCCTGCGCCTGGGCGCAGCCAGCGGCGATCATGCTCTACCGCCGCTCGGAGGCCGAGATGCCGGCGCGCGCCGAGGAGGTCCACCACGCGAAGGAAGAGGGCATCGAGTTCCACACCCTCACCTACCCGGTGGCGTTCCTCGGCGACGAGAACGGCTGGCTGCAAGGCGGCCCGCTGCATCCGGATGGAGCTGGGCGAGCCCGACGACTCCGGCCGCCGGCGGCCGGTGCCGGTGGACGGATCCGAGTTCGAGATCCCGCTCGACGTCGGCGATCGTCGCCGTCGGCACCGGCCCGAACCCGCTCGTCCAGTCGACGACGCCCGACCTGGCGCACGAACCGCAAGGGCTACATCGCGGTCGCCGACCCCGAGACCGCTGCGCACCTCGAAGAAGGGCGTCTTCGCCGGCGGCGACATCGTCACCGGCGCCGCCACCGTCATCCTGGCGATGGGCGCCGGCCGCAAGGCCGCCCGCTCGATCCACGAGTACCTGACGACCGGCGCCTGGTAGCCTAGGCCTCTACGGCAGCAGCTTCCGCTTCCTGCGCCGCGCAGCGCAGCTCGTCGCGGAAGTCGCGGGTGGGCGACGCGATCAGCGCCTGGGCCCGCTCGCGCAGCGACTTGCCGTGCAGGTTCGCGACGCCGTACTCGGTGACCACGTAGTGCACGTCGGCCCGGCGTGGTCGACGACGCCGGCGCCCTCGGCCAGCACGTCGCACGATGCGCGAGACCGTGCCCGTCCTTCGCGGTGGCGGGCAGGGCGATGATCGGCTTGCCGCCCCTGCGAGCGCGACGCGCCGCGGATGAAGTCGACCTGCCCGCCGAAGCCCGAGTAGATCGCGCGGCCCGATGGAGTCGGCGCACACCTGGCCGGTGATGTCGACGGCGATCGCCGAGTTGATGGCCACCATCTTGTCGTTCTGCGCGATGACGAACGGGTCGTTGACGTAGTCGCGAGGGGTGGAACTCGACGAACGGGTTGTTGTCGAGGAAGTCGAAGGTCTTCTTCGAGCCCAGGACGAAGGAGGCGATGATCTTGCCCCGGTGCAGGGTCTTGCGCCTCGCCGGTGACGACCCCGCTCTCGAACAGCTCCACCACGCCGTCCGAGAACATCTCGGTGTGGATGCCCAGGTCGCGCTTGTCCTTGAGGAACAGCAGCACCGCGTCGGGGATCTCGCCGATCCCCATCTGCAGCGTGGAGCCGTCCTCGATCAGCTCGGCGACGTTGCTGGCCGATGGCCTTGGCCACCTCGCCGACCTGCCGTGCCTGGGGCAGCTCGACCACCGGCCGGTCGATCTCCACCACGTGCGTCAGCGTGAGACGTGGATGAAGGAGTCGCCCAGCGAGCGCGGCATCTGGCGGTTGACCAGGGCGATCACGGTGCGCGGCCGTCTCGGCCGCCGCCTTGGTGCACTCGACCCCGACGCCGTAGGAGCAGAAGCCGTGCTCGTCGGGCGGCGAGACGTGGATGAGGGCCACGTCGACGCGGCAGCAGCGCCGCGAGCGGATCAGCCGCGGGATCTCCGAGAGGAACACCGGCACGAAGTCGGCCCGGCCCTCGTTGACCGCCTCGCGCACGTTGGGGCCGGTGAAGAGGGCGCGGTGGCGGAAGGAGCCGGCGTAGCGCGGGTCCACGTAGTCGGCGCAGCCGAAGGTCAGCAGGTGCGAGACCTCGACGTCGCGCAGCTCGTCGGCCCGCGCCACCATGGCCCGCACCAGCTCCTCGGGGTTGTTGCAGCCGGCGTGGATCCAGACGTGGTCGCCCGGAGCGACGCCGCGCACGGCCTCCTCGGCGCGTGGTCACGCGGCTGCCGGTAGGTCTCGGTCCAGTGCATGGCCTAGCCTCCTCGCCCCGGGCAGCCGGTCACCAGGCGCAGCCCGAAGGCCCGCGCCAGGGACTCGCTCGGCGCAGCGGCCCCGGTAGAGGTAGGTGCCGCGCGCGCAGGTCGGGTAGCGGCGCCAGGGCGCCGTCGATGCCGCGTCCGCCGACCGCTGCTCGAGGTAGGGCAGCAGCGTGTTGGTGAGGGCCAGGGTGGCCGAGCGCGCCGCCACCGAGGGCAGGTTGGGCACGCAGAAGTGCAGGATGCCGTCCACCTCGTAGATCGGGTTGGGGAAGGAGGTGGGCCGCGAGGTCTCGAAGCAGCCGCCCATGTCGATCGAGAGGTCCATCACCACGGTGCGCGGCTTCATCAGGCGCAGCATGTCGCGGGTCACCAGCACGGGCGCCCGCTGGCCGTGCACGGCCACCGCGCCCAGCACCAGGTCGGCGAAGGACAGCGCCTTCTCGATGTTGGGCGGCGTGGCGAGCATGGTGGTGACGCGGCCGGCCCAGCTCGCGCAGACGGCCGCGCGCAGGTGCGCGACGCTGCGGTCGAGCAGCGTGACGTGCGCGCCCAGCGCCGAGCGCGGCCCGCGCGGCGGCGCGGCCCAGGACGCCCGCGCCCAGGATCACCATGTGGGCCGGGCGGCACGCCCGGCGCGCCGCCCAGCAGGATGCCCTTGCCGCCGAACTCGTTCAGCAGCAGGCCAGCGCCCACGGTCACCGCCAGGCTGCCGGCGATCTCCGACATGGCTGGTCAGCACCGGGGCGCGGCCCTGCTCGTCCTCGATCGACCTCGATGCCGACGGCCGTCATCTCGCGCGCCAGCAGGGCGCGGAAGTCCTCGGGGCGCGTCGCCGGCAGCCCCCAGAAGCCGAACACCACCTGGTCGGGCTGCAGCAGCTCGTACTCGTGCGGGTCGGGTGCGTGGACGCTCGCCACCAGCGCCGCCGCGCGCGAACACCTCGTGCCGGCTGTAGGCGACGCTGGCGCCCGCCGACTGGTAGTCGGCGTCGGGGTGGCCCGCGTCGAGGCCGGCCTCCGGTCTCGACCCAGACGCGGTGGCCCTGCTGGACCAGCGTCTCGCACGCCGGAGGGGGTGAGCGCGACCCGGTGCTCGCGCGGCCGGGTCTCCCGGGGGATCCCGATGTCCATGGTCGCTCCGTGTCGAGGGCGCAGCCGGGCGGCGCGCGGGCCCGCCGCCGCTAGCCCGCCTGCAGCCGGCTGCGCAGGCCCTCCAGCAGGGCCGTCATCTTCCGGCACTCGTCGCACGAGGCCTGCGCCGAGGTGCAGGGCACGCCGTCCGCCTGCATCTCGGCGCAGCGGGGGCCGCGACGAACTCGGCGAGCTCCGCAGACGAGCTGCGGCGAGCCGCTCGCGCAGCGGGCTCGGCGGGATCGCGCGCAGCGCGTCGACCAGCTTGCGCTCCTCCGGTCGGAGCTCGTCGACGGCTCACGCGTCCCCCTTGGCCGCCTCGGCGGCCGCCCGCACTCCCCAGGCGAAGGCCTCCTCGTTGAGCGGGATGAGCGCGCACTTGTCCTTCAGCGCCTGCCGGACGGCAGTCAGGAACGTCTGCTTCGGGAACAGGCGGGTCGCTGCCTGGAGCGCGCCCAGGGCCACGATGTTCTTGACCATCAGCCTGCCGAGATCGCCCGCGATCCGCGTGAACGGCACGCCCACCGCCTTGACGCCCGGCCTCAGCGCCGGACGGCTCGCTGATCACCGAGCTGTCGTACACGACGATGCCGCCCTCCAGGCACGCGCGGGCCGAACTTCGCGAGGCTGGGGGCGTTGAAGGCGACCAGGACGTGCGGCTCGGGAGCCGCCGGCGACAGCACCTCATCCTCGGCGATGCGCACGTCGGCGTAGGAGGTGCCGCCGCGCGACTCCGGGCCGTAGCTCGGGATGTGGGTCGAGTCGAAGCCCTCGTTGATCGCCGCCGCGCGTCAGCAGCATGGCCGCCGTCTGCGCGCCGTCGCCGCCCGCCCCCGCCAGCTTGAGGCCGATGTCCTGCCCCCAGGGCGTCGCGCGGAAAGCCGTCGCAGAAGCGCTCGCTCGCCTGGCCGGCGCCGCCCACGACGTCGAGCAGCCTGCCCGGCATCGAAGCTCGGCGGCGGCGGCAGCGGCCACGGCTCCTCGCGCGTGACGTCCTTCTTCACGCCGAGCGGAAAGATGCGGCACCATCTTCTCCTTCACCCACTTCTCGGACTCGAGCGGCGTCAGCTTCAGGTGCGTCGGGCACTCGGCCAGCACCTCGACGAACGAGAAGCCCCGGCCCTCGACCTGCAGCCGGATCGCCTTCTTGATCGCCTTCTCGGCCTTGACGCGGTGCTTCGCGTCGAAGAGGGCGACGCGCTCCACGTACACGGGGCCGTCGAGCCCGGCCATCAGCTCGGCCACCTTCAGCGGCTCGCCCATGAAGCGCGTGCGGCCGTAGGGGCTGGTGGCGGTCTTCTGGCCCATGAGCGTGGTCGGGGCCATCTGGCCGCCGGTCATGCCGTAGATCGCGTTGTTGATGAAGACGACGGTGATCGGGATCCCCAGCTGCGCCGCGCTCACGATCTCGGCCAGGCCGATCGAGGCCAGGTCGCCGTCGCCCTGGTAGCTGATCACGATCGACTCGGGGTTGGCGAGCTTGTGGCCCAGGGCCACCGCCGGCGCGCGGCCGTGGGCCGCCTGCGTGTTGCCGACGTCGAAGTAGTAGTAGAGGAACACGCTGCAGCCGACGGGCGAGATCGCGACCGTGCGGTCCTGGATGCCGAGCTCCTCGATGGCGTCGGCGATGTACTTGTGGGCGAGGCCGTGGCCGCAGCCCGGGCAGTAGTGCGTGCTGTGGCCCTTGAGGCCCTCGCCGTGGTCGTGGCGCTCGAACTTGTCGTAGAAGACGCTCATGCCACCACCCCCGCGTGCGCGGCTCGCGGCGCCAGCACGCGCTCGACGATCTCGTTCTGCTGCGGCAGCACGCCGCCGTAGTGGCGCACGCTGTCGATGGGCGGCAGCGGCAGCCCCGCCTTGCTGAGGGCCAGCCGCAGCTCGTCCTCGAGCTGCCCGGCCGCGCCTCGACCACCACGATCCGCTCCGCCTTGCGCAGGAGCGGTGCCAGCGCTTCGATCGGGAACGGCCACAGCGTGAGCGGGCGGAAGAGCCCGGCCTTCACGCCTCCGTTGCGCAGCGTCTCGACCGCGCCCTTGGCCATGCGCGCCGGGGTGTTGCAGCGCGACCAGGAGCACCTCGGCGTCGTCGCAGCGGAACAGATCGGCGCGCTGCTCGTTGCGCGCGATCTCGGCGTACTTGCGGTTCAGGTGCTGGTTGTGGGCCTCGAGGTCGGGCTCCGCGAGGTAGATGGAGCAGATCAGGTTGCCGCGGTGCGCGCGGTCGCCGGAGACGGCCCACTCGGGCAGACCGGGCTTGACCATCTCCTTCGGCAGCTCCACGCGTCCCGTCATCTGGCCCAGGTAGCCGTCGCCCAGGAGCACGACCGGGTTGCGGTACTTGAAGGACAGCTCGAACGCCAGCATCGTCAGGTCGAGCATCTCCTGCGGTGTCGACGGCGCCAGCACGATCGCCTGGGTGTTGCCGTGGCCGAGGCCGCGGCAGGCCAGCTTGATGTCCGACTGCTCCGGGGCGATGTTGCCCGAGCCCGGGCCCGCCGCGCATCACGTTCACGAAGACGCCCGGCACCTCGGAGCCGATCATGTACGAGATGCCCTCGAGCATCAGGCTGAAGCCGGGCGACGACGTGAACGTCATCGCGCGCAGCCCGGCGCCGCCGCAGCCGTACATCATGTTGACGGTGGCCACCTCGCTCACCGCCTGCACGAAGACGCCGTCGAGCTTGGGCAGCAGCTTCGCCATCAGCTCGGCGCCCTCGGTGGACGGGGTGATCGGGTAGCCGAAGAAGTGGCGGCAGCCGGCGAGCAGGGCGCCGATCGCCGACGCGTAGGTGCCCTTGATGACGAGCGGCCGCGTCTCGGGCAGCGGCAGGCGCTCGTCCGGGATCGGCTGGGGCTTCTCGGGCGGGGCCGGCCTGGGGCCGAACAGCGCCGCCGGGTCCTGGAGCTCGAAGTCGCTGCTCTCCGGCTGCGGCGCCAGGCCGTAGGGCTCCGGGCAGGCGCTCATGCAGAGCCCGCAGGCCGTGCAGTCCTCGAGGTGGATGACGACCGGGACCAGACCCGTCTCCGGGTTGATCTCGGTCCCCATCTCGATGCAGTGCTTGGCGCAGGCCTCGATGCAGCGGCCGCAGCCCTTGCAGAACTGCGGGAGCAGGAAGGGCTTGGGCCGCTCCGCGGTGGTGGGCATGCGAAGGATCCCCTTTCGTGGATCCAAAGCGTGCAAACTCCTCGCCACCACCTCGCGTGCCATCGATCAATGGCATAGGAGGAATGACGCGCGCGGGGCGCCGCAAGAGTTGCGTGCCCGTCGTCCGGCCGGCGGAAGTTGCCGGCCCGCCCGGAAGTGGTCTGACCTACTGGGCTTTGGCGACGCCGATGACCCCGCAGGCGAGGCGCCCGCCCGCGTTCCCGGTCGGCTGCGTCTTGAAGTCGTCCGCGCTGGCGTGGACGATCACGCCGCGGCCCAGGATGCTGTTGGGGCCGTCGAAAGACGCGCGCGAGTCGACGTACTCGACGGTCGCGACGCCGTCCGCGCCGGCCGTCAGGTTGCCCATGTCGCCGGTGTGCCGATGGGCGTCGTGCGGCCCGGCGTGCGGCTCTGCCGTCGGGTTGAAGTGGCCACCTGCGGACGAACCGTCGGCCGCGGAGCAGTCGCCGAACTCGTGCACGTGGAAGCCGTGCTGGCCTTCCTTGAGCCCCGCCACCTTCGCCGCGACCTTGACGCCACCCTCCACTTTCGTGAACGTGACCGTCCCCGACACGCCGCTCGAGCCGAGCGGACCGAGAGCGGCCACGGCCTTCGTGACCGGCGCCGGAGCGGCGAGCGCGGCGGCGGCCACGGCCAGCAACGCGAACGGGGCGAGCTTCATCGCGTCCCTCCTGATCGTTTGTCCCTGTGAAGAGGCAACTATAGCCCGGATCCGCCGCACGTCGCGTCAAACCATTACCCCTGCCGCCGGCGTCTCATGGCGCAGGAGGCAGACATAACCCGAGCGGCCGTCCTCTCTCCTCTGTTCCTGCTCGCGGCGACGGCAGCCGTCGCACAGCCGGCGTTCCGCACCGTGCCCGACGATCCCTGGTGCCGCGACGTCGGCCGCGACCACGCGCGCGTGACGTGGTGCGAGGTGCGTGAGGCGGTCGTGGCAGCGCCCTCGGGCGTGCTGTCGATCGACGCCAGCCCGAACGGCGGCGTCTCCGCCGAGGGATCCGACCGGCGCGACGTCCGCGTGCGCGCGCTCGTGGTGGCGCGCGCGGGCACGGAGGCCGAGGCGCGTGCGCTGGCGGCGCAGGTGAAGATCCTCACGGGCTCGGCCATCCACGCCGAGGGGCCCGCCAGCAGGGGCGAGGGCGGTTGGTGGACGGGCTTCGACCTGGACGTGCCGCGCCGCAGCGACCTCAGGCTGACCTCGGTCAACGGCCCCGTTGCGGTGTCGGCCGTGGACGGGCGGATCGACCTCGACACGCAGAACGGGCCGCTGTCCGTCTCGGACGCCGCCGGCGCGATCAAGGGTCGCACGACCAACGGGCCGGTCAAGGTCCGCCTGGCGGGCTCGTCGTGGTCCGGCGAGGGCCTCGACGTCGAGACGGTGAACGGACCCGTCGTGCTGACCGTCCCAGCCGACTACAACGCCCGGCTGGAGGCCGGCACCGTCAACGGCCCCATCAACCTCGGCTTTCCCGTCACCGTCCAGGGCCGGCTGCACCGCGACGTCACGACCACGCTCGGCAGCGGCGGCGCGCTCGTCCGCGCCCGCACGACCAACGGCCCGCTCGCGCTGAAGCGTCCGTAGCGCCTCGCTCAATCCGGACCTCGACCGGCAGCCCAAAGCCGCGTTGGCGGCGTGCGCCGCGTGACGGGCGGCGGGTACACTACGCCCATGTCCCCTCATTCCAGACGGGAGTTCGTCGGTGCTGCCGCCGCCTCCGCGGCCGCGCTGGCCGCCCCACGCATCGCCTTCCCGCAGGACGCACGGGCCGCGATCCGGGCCGAGATCGAGCGGCGCCACGACGAGGGCGTGCAGCGCCTCCGCGACTGGGTCCGCCAGCCGGCGATCGCCGCCGAGAACCGCGCCGTCGACGAAGGCTGCGAGCTGATGATGCGGCTCGCGCGCGAGGCGGGCTTCCAGGACGTGGTCCGCGTGCCGACCGACGGCCACCCCGGTGTCTTCGCGACCCTCGACGCGGGCGCGCCGCGCACCGTCGGGCCTCTACTTCATGTACGACGTGAAGCAGGTCGACCCGTCCGAGTGGACGTCACCGCCCTTCGAGGCGGCGCTCGTCGACAAGCCCGGGCTCGGCAAGGTCGTCGTCGGCCGGGGCGCCGTCAACCAGAAGGGCCCGGAGGCCGCCCTGCTCGAGGCGCTGCACGTGATGCGCGGCGCCGGCAGGAAGCCTCCCGTCAACCTCGTCCTGGTCGCCGAGGGGGAGGAGGAGATCGGCTCGCCGCACTTCCAGCCAGATCGTGCGGCGACAGGAGGTGAGCGCGAGCCCTCGCCCACTGCGTGGGCGTCTTCATGCCCTCCGCCGGCGCAGGACGCCGACGGCACGGTCACCGTGTCGCTCGGCGCCAAGGGCGTCGTCGAGCTGGAGCTGGTGGCGAGCGGCGAGCGCTGGGGCCGCGGCCCGACGAAGGACGTGCACTCGGCGAACCGGGCGCGGCTCGACAGCCCGGCCTTCCACCTGGTGCAGGCCCTGGCCACCCTCGTCACGCCCGACGGCGACCCGGCGATCGACGGCTTCGCCGACGCCGCGCGGCCCGTCTCGGCGGCCGAGCGGGCCATGCTCGACGTCGCGGCGGCGCGGCTCGACGAGGCGCGCGCGAAGCGCGCGCTCTCCGTGGAGCGCTGGGCGCACGACCTGCCCTGGCGCGCCTCGCTCGAGCGCCTGGTCAGCGCCCCCACGGTCAACATCGAGGGCCTGGTCGGCGGGTACACGGGGCCCGGGCGGCAAGACGGTGCTTCCCCACCGCGCCGTCGCCAAGCTCGACCTGCGGCTCGTGCCCGACATGACGTTCGACGGCGCGCATCGCCGCGCTCGAGGCGCACCTCGCGCCGGCGCGGCTTCGGCGACATCGAGGTCCGCCCTCGGGCGGCTACGACCCGACCAGCACCCCGCCGACGCGCCGCTCATCCGAGCCCAGATCGCCGTCTACCGACGCGCCGGCCTCGACCCGATCCTGTGGCCGCGCAACGCGGGCTCCTACCCCGGCTGCGTCTTCACCGGCCCGCCGCTGCGCCTGGCCTCGGGCCACTTCGGCCTCGGCCACGGCAGCGGCGCTCACGCGCCCGACGAGTACCTCGTCATCGAGTCGTCGAACCCCAGAGTGGCGGGCTGGGACGACGCGGTCCAGTCCGTACGTCGACTACCTGGACGAGCTGGCGGTCGTCGACTGAAGGCCCCCTCGGCCGCCCGGGCAGGGCCGGTCGCCACCCGTGTGACGGGGAACACAAACGAACCGGGACCGCCTGGACTAAGTAAGTGGGCCGTACACGAAAAGCGGCAATCCATCGTGATGACCCAGGAACGGACGCAATGAGCAAGGGGTGGCCTGACTTCAACTGGCTCATCCCCGGTCGGCGCGTGAAGGAGATCGCGCCCAAGCGCGGCGCGAGACGCTCGGCGGCGGGCCACGTCCTCTTCGTCGGGGGCTGGGGCTACAGCCCGGACGACGTGCGACTGCAGACGGACACCGGCCGGGTCGTCCTGCGCAAGGTCCACGAGCTCGAGCGCGACGAGTGACCGCCGCGGGCGCCGGGCGCCCGCTGAGCTTCAAGGGCGTGATCTGCCTGCGCTCAGCTGCCGGGGCGCCGCGCCGCAGATGACGGCCACGGCGGGGTGCTCCACGCGCCGCTCGGGCGAGATCGCGTAGACGCGGGCGCGCACGGCATCGGTGCGGCCCAGGGGCCGCAGGCCGTAGCGCCGGACCAGCGGCCGCTCGACCATCGTCGGCGTCACGAACACGCCGTGGCCGGCGGTGCCGAACTCGTGCAGTAGCGCGCCGTCCTCGAACTCGCCGATCACGCGCGGGCGCACGCCGCTCGCCTCGAGCCACTCGTCGACTCCCCTCCGCAACGCCATGTTCTCCGTCGGCAGCAGCATCGGCTGGCCGTCGAGGCAGCGCGGGAACGCGCGGCCACAGGACGCGGCCAGGCTGGCCGTCGCCACGAACGTGACCCCGCTCTCGCCCAGCAGGTGGCTGCGCGCCCTGACGCGCGCGCCGACCCCCACCGGCGAGTCGGTGATCAGCAGGTCGAAGGCATGCCGGGCCAGCCCGTCGAGCAGCTGGTCCGGGCTCGCCTCGCGGCACACGACCTGCGCCGGCGGGACGAGGCGCAGCACGGGCTCGATCAGCTTCTGGGCGAGCAGCTTCGGCACCACGTCGGCGATCCCGACCACGAGCCGCATCGGCCGCCCGGTCGGCAGCCCCTGCACGGCCTTCAGCATCTCGCTGCCGGTCGAGAAGATCTCCTCGGCGTAGCCGAAAACCAAGCGGCCCATGTCCGTCAGGACCAGCCGCCGCTGCGACTTGCGGAACAGCTTCTCGGCCAGGCGCTCCTCGAGCCGGTGGACCTGGGCGCTCAGGGTCGACGGCGCTAGGGAGAGCTCGTCGGCGGCGGCCTGAAGGCTCCCGAGGCGCGCGACGCTCCAGAAGTAGTAGAGGTGGTGATAGTTCAGCCAGGCTTCTGCCATTTCGTTTCTATCGAAGTATTAGCAGAATACTTTCTGATTGTCGAATGATGCCCCGTGCCCTACCCTTGTTCCCGGGGACCGCGCAGCCGCAGCTGCGCGCGGAGGAAGGCATGACGCGGGATCTCGGCAGGCCGATTGTCGTGACGTCGCAGGACCTCGAGCGGCTGCGGCTGCTGCTCGACTCGACACTCCGGCGGCGTCGCTGGGAGGAGCTGCACCTGCGCGCCCTCGCCGACGAGCTGGAGGGCGCGGAGGTGGTCGAGCCGGACGATGTCCCCGGCGACGTGGTGACGATGCGCTCGCGCGTGCGGGTGCTCGACATGGTCACGGGCGAGGAGCACACCTACACGATCAGCTATCCCTCGGAGTCGAACCTCGAGGCGGGGCGCCTGTCGGTGCTCGCCCCGGTCGGAACCGCCCTGCTCGGCTACCGGGTCGGCGACGTGATCGAGTGGCCCGTGCCCGGAGGCGTGCGCGTGCTCAAGGTCGTCGAGCTGCTGCACCAGCCGGAGGCCGCCGCGCGGCCGCGCCGGGTCCTCGAGTCGTGACGCGCGAGCGGGTCGTCTTCACCGGCGTGGACGGCGGGCTGCTCGAGCCGGCCGGCGGCTGGGACGCGGCGCGAACCGCCCTCGCCGCGCTCGCGCGGCTGCGCATCCCCCTCGTCCTGTGCAGTAGCCGGCCGCGCGCCGAGCTGTCGCTGGTCACGCGGCTGTGGGGTCTCGACGCCCCGCTGATCGTCGAGAACGGAGCGGCGGTGCTGGTCCCGACCGGCCATTTCCGCGGCGGGGTGCCGGGCGCGGTGCGCGATGGCGACTGCGAGCGGCTGACGCTGGGTCCGGCGCGAGAGAGGCTCGCCTGGGAGCTGCAGGACCTGGCGCGCGAGGCCGGCGTGCGCCTGCCCGGCGCCGCCGAGGGCTACGAGTACACCGTGCCCGTGCGGCTGGACGAGCGCGAGGCCGCCGCGCTGGCGTCGCTCGCGCAGCGCCGGGGCCTCGGCCTCGTGCGCGGTCCGCGCTACTGGCACCTCTGCGGCGGGGCCGACAAGGGCCTCGCCGTGCGCACGGTGATGTCCCTCTACCAGCGCGAGGGGCCGCTGCCCCGCGCGATCGCCATCGGCGCCTGGCCGACCGACGTGCCGATGCTGAAGGCGGTGCAGCGTCCGGTCCTGATGCCGATCCCGGCGGGCTCGGTCGATCCCGAGCTGGCCGCGGCCGTGCCACGCGCCGAGCGGGCCGCGCGAGGCGGCGCCCAGGGCTGGAGCGAGGCGGTGCTGGCAGCCTGTGGACACGCAGCACCCCCGCAGATGCTGTCGCGGATCGCCTGATCCGCCGCCGGCGCACGCTTCGCCCCGCGCGGCTGCTACCATCGGGGCGGCATGGAGACGCGCGCGCCGCGCGGGCGCGAGGACGCACGGGCCGCCTTGGAGGCGATCGCCGCCGGCATCGCGCACGAGGTCAGGAACCCGCTGAACGCGCTGCGGATCAACCTCAGCATCCTCGAGCAGGAGCTGGCGGAGATCGTCCCCGACCGCGGCCGCCACGTCTTCCAGGTGATCGCCCGGATCGCCAGCGAGCTGCGCAGCCTGGACGACTTCGTCACGGAGTTCCTGCGCTACGCGGGCCCACCCCGGCTCAAGCCCGACCGCGTGGCCGTACGCCCGCTGCTCGAGGACCTGGCCACGTTCATCGGCCCGGAGTGCGCGAGCAAGGGCGTCGCCCTGTCGCTGGCCGCCGATCTGGGGCCCGCGGCGGTCGAAGCCGACGGCTTCCAGCTCAAACACGCCCTGCTGAACCTGGTGCTGAACGCGGTGCAGGCGACGCCGGGCGGCGGGACGATCGCGATCGCGACCGGCGGCGGGGCGCGCGAGCTGGAGATCACGGTCACCGATTCCGGAGAGGGCATGCCCGCGGAGGTCCTGCCGCGCGCGTTCGAGGCGTTCTTCACCACGCGCGAGGGCGGCACGGGTCTCGGCCTGCCGATCGCCCGCCGGATCGTCGAGGCGCACGGGGGAAGCCTGGAGATCGACAGCCGCGAGGGCGGTGGCACGGTCGCCCGCATCTCCCTGCCAGCCGGCGGGCCCGCCCGCTGATGCAGACGGTCCTGCTGGTCGAGGACCACGCCGAGAGCCGCTCCAGCCTCGCCTACGTCCTGGAGAAGAACGGTTACGCGGTGCGGCTGGCGTCGAACGGCCGGGCCGCGATCTCGGCGGCGCGGCGCGAGAAGCTGCACGCCCTGATCGTCGACCTCAAGCTGCCTGACATGGACGGCACGGCCGTCCTGGACGCCGTGCTCGAGCAGCAGCCGGGGCTGCCGACAATCGTGGTCACGGGCTTTGGGACCGTGGACACCGCGGTCGAGGCGATGAAGCGGGGCGCCACCGACTTCCTGACGAAGCCGATCGACATCGAGAGCCTGCTGGCGACGCTGGGCCGCAGCATCGAGCGTGCGAGCGAGAGCGGAGCCGTGGCGACACCGGCCTCGCAGGCCGAGCAGGAGATGGGCCGGCTGGGCATGGTCGGCCGCTCGCGCGCCATGCTGGAGCTGTTCGAGACCGTAAAGCGCCTGGCGCGCTACCAGTCGACGGTGCTGATCCTCGGCGAGAGCGGGACCGGGAAAGAGCTGATCGCCCGCGCGCTGCACGCGCTCGGGCAGCGGCGCGAGGGCCCGTTCGTGGCCGTGAACTGCGCGACGCTGTCCGAGCCGCTGCTCGAGAGCGAGCTGTTCGGCTACGAGAAGGGCGCCTTCACCGGCGCGGACCGGCCCAAGCAGGGCGTGATGGAGGTCGCCGACGGCGGGACGCTCTTCCTCGACGAGGTCAACGAGATGGGCCTCGGCTGCCAGGCCAAGCTGCTGCGCGCGCTCGAGCGGCGCGAGTTCCGGCGCGTGGGCGGCACGCGCAAGATCGCGGTCGACATCCACCTGCTGGCGGCCAGCAACGCGGACGTGGAGGCGCTGGTGAAGAGCGGGCGCTTCCGCTCGGACCTCTACTACCGCCTCAAGGTCGTGTCGCTCACGGTGCCGCCGCTGCGCGAGCGCAAGGACGCGATCCCGGCCCTCGCGCAGCGCTTCCTGGAGGACGTCGCGCGCCGCTCCGGGCTCAAGCCGAAGCGGCTGACGCCGGAGGCGCTGGCGCAGCTCTCCCGCTACGGCTGGCCTGGCAACATCCGCGAGCTGCGCAACTGCATGGAGAGCCTCACGCTCACCAGCCGCAAGGCCGAGCTCGACACGCGCGACCTGCCGGCGAACGTGCGTGGTTCGGAGGTCGGGGAGATCCGGCTGCCGGTCGGCACGAAGATGGACGACGCGGAGCGGGAGATCATCCGACGGACCGTCGATGCCTACCCGACTCTGAAGGAAGCCGCTCGGGCGCTCGGCATCGGGCTGCGGACGCTCCACACCAAGTTGCAGAAGTACGGGCTGCGCACACCCCGAACGCAGGCCTGAGCGTAACCCTTCGGAGGCGCGACGGCCGCTCGCGCCCGGCAGAGGGCAGCTGAGTGCCAGATCGGCGCGCGTGCGGCCCCCTGGGGGCCCGCCGTATGCAGAAACGGCATCTGATCGCCGGCCACCAGCCGCGAGCGCGTGCCGAATCGGCCTCCCTGCGAGAAGACCCTCCTGGCCCGTCGGGATCTCCGTACCGATAAAGTCTTTGTCTGGTGCCTTTACGGATCAGGAGGGAAGATGGCACGCGCCGTGTAGTAGCTGGCGTGCGGATGAGCAGTCCGTCGGGCGACTCGCTGGCCGCCGAGCCACTACACGTGGCGCTCACGGGCTACGAGCACGAATGGCCGTCGGATTTCGAGGCCTTCATCGCGCGCGAGCTCGTGGCCAGGGACGGCGCCCTCGTGGCGCGTCTCTCGGACATCTCCGAGGCCCCCGCCTTCCTGGCTGCGGACGTGGTCCACGCCCTCATCGTCAACGCGGACCGGCTCGGGCTGAAGGGCACGCTCATCCTGCGGGAGTGCCGCAGGATATCGCCTGCCACCGCGGTGGTCGCCGTCGCCACGACGCCCACGAGAGGACTCAAGGACGCGCTCGAGGGAGGGGCCACGGCGTTCGTCTCCTGGCCGGCCGCGCCCGACGTCCTCCGCCGAGCCCTGCGCAGCGCCCGCGACCCCGCATTCGCTCACGCCGGCCAGTCACGTCGGAGGGAGGTCCCATGAGTACGCACCCGCGAACGGCCGCCAGCACACGGCAACGCACGGCCGTCGCGCCGCCACCTTTGCCCACGCCGCCGCCGCCGTCCCGCGAGGCCATGGCCGCTCGGCGAAAGACGGCGGCGGAGATCGCGGCGCTGCTGCGGCTCGCTGAGCTGGACGCGGCGGCCCTCCGGCGACCGGCCGGAGACCGGCCCGCGGCGCTCGACGCGAGCGCGGACGAGCGGCGGGCCCTGGGCACGCGCATCTCCCGCGAGGTCCTCGATGCCTACCACCGGGCCATGCGCGGAGGGCGCCAGCCGGCCGTGACGCGCGTCATCGGCAGCGTCTGCTACGGCTGCTTCGTGCGGCTGCACGCGAAGCTCGATCACCAGGTCCGCCACCACCGAGGTGTCGGCTCCTGCCCGCACTGCCTGCGCGTCGTCTACGACCCCGGCTGGCTCGAGGACCCGTCAAAGGGGGCCCTTGAGCGCTGACCCCGGGCCCTGGCTGACCGCGGCCCTGCTCTTGCGCGCTGGCAGTGCCGCGCTCGCGGTCCTGGCGCGCCGCAGGCCCCGCCTGAGCCGCTGGAGCGCCTACACCGGCTCGCTCCTCGCCTCACTGGTGACTGGCACGCTGGGCCTGCTGGCCCTGGGCCGCACGGCCCCGCTCCGCGGCCGGCTCTTCAGCCACGCCGCGTCCGGGCTGGAGCTGGGTTACGCGCTGGACGCGCTCTCGGGCTGGTTCCTGCTCGTGCTCGCCCTGCTCGGCGCCGCGGTCGCCGTCTACTCGATCGCCTACTTCGCCCACGAGACGAGCGCCGGCCGCATCGCCTTCGTCGGCGTCGGCTTCAACCTGCTGCTCGGCGCGCTGGAGATGGTGTTCGTCGCGGACGGCGTGATCGGCTTCCTGCTCGCCTGGGAGATCGTCACGCTCGCGACCTCGGCCCTGGTGGCGACGGAGCACGAGCAGGCGACGAGCCGGCGGGCGGCGTTCCTCTACCTCGTCATGTCGCACGTCGGCACCGGCTGCCTGATCGCCGGCTTCTTCCTGCTCGCCCCCGGGGCCCGCTCCCTGGCCTTCGCCGACGTGCTGGGCGCGCACGCCGCTGCAGCGCCGTACCGCGACCTCGTCTTCCTGCTGTTCCTCGCCGGCTTCGGCACCAAGGCGGGGATGATCCCGCTGCACGTCTGGCTGCCCGAGGCGCACCCGGCGGCGCCCAGCCCGGTCTCCGCTCTCATGTCGGGCGCCTTGATCAAGGTCGGCATCTACGGTCTGTTCCGCGTCTGCGTCGGTGGCCTCGGCCCGCCCGCCGCGGCCTGGGGCGGGATCGTGCTCGCGCTCGGGGCCGTCTCGATGGTGCTCGGCGTGCTCTACGCCCTGATGCAGCACGACCTCAAGCGCCTGCTCGCCTACCACAGCATCGAGAACATCGGCATCATCCTGCTCGCGGCGGGGGCCGGGATGACGGCCTGGTCGGCGGGCCGCGGCGAGCTGGCGGTGCTCGGCCTCGTCGCCTCGCTGCTGCACGTGCTGAACCACGCGCTGTTCAAGGGGCTGCTGTTCCTCGGCGCCGGGGGGGTCGTCGCGGCCAGCGGCACGCGCAACGTGGAGCAGATGGGCGGGCTCGCCCGGCGCATGCCCTGGACGGCTCTCTTCTTCCTGATCGGCGCGGCGGCCATCTCGGGCCTGCCGCTGCTCAACGGCTTCGTCAGCGAGTGGCTCGCCTTCCAGGCCTTGTTGCTCGGCTTCCACGCGACGAGCGCCACCCTCGTGCGGGTGGCCTTCCCGCTCGGCGGCGCGCTGCTGGGCCTCACCAGCGCCCTGGCCGCGGCCTGCTTCGTCAAGGCGTTCGGCATCACGTTCCTCGCCCTGCCGCGCAGCACGGGTGCGGCCGAGGCGCGCGAATCGCACTGGCTGATGCTGGCCCCCCAGGCCGCCCTGGCCGGCTGCTGCATCGTCCTCGGCCTCGTCCCCGGCCCGGCGATCGCCGTGCTCACCCGGCTCGCCGAAGGGCTGGTCGGCGTCTCGCTGGCCGTCCCGATCGCCACCGGCTCGCTGCGCATCGCCTCGCCGGCCGCCGGCTTCGACTGGCTCTCGCTGCCGCTCGCGGCCCTGGCAGTGGCCGCGGCCGGCCTGCTCGCCCTGCTGCTGACCACGCGTGCGGCTCTGCGGCTCAGGCTGGCGCCGACCTGGGGCTGCGGCGGCGAGCTCACTGCCGCGACCGAGTACACCGCCACCGCCTTCTCGAAGCCACTGATGATGATCTTCGGCGCGATCTACCGCCCCACTCGCGAGGTCTCCCGGGTGGAGGCGGCGCGCTACTACCCCAGCGAGGTGCGCTATCGCGCCGAGCTCGAGCCGACGTTCGAGCGCTTCGTCTACCAGCCGCTCACGCGCGGCGTGCTCGGCTTCGCCCGGCGCCTGCGGGTGATCCAGGCCGGGAGCCTGCACGCCTACCTCGCCTACGTGATGACGCTGGTGCTGCTGCTCGTGCTGTTCCTGTGGTGGAGAGGATGAGCGGCAGCAGCCAGCCGCTCACCGTCGCCTTCTTCGCGGTCGCGCAGGCCGCCGGGTTCCTGCTGGCGGCGCCGCTCTTGCGCGGGTTCATCAAGAAGACGAAGGCCGTGTTCCAGCTGCGCCAGGGGCCGCCGCTGTGGCAGCCCTACGCGGACATCGCCAAGCTCCTGCGCAAGGAGTCGCTGCGCTCGACGGCCGCCTCCTGGGTGTTCGCGGCGGGCCCACGCGTCTACTTCGCGAGCGTGCTCGGCGCGACGGCGCTGGTGCCCGCGCTGGTCACCTCCGCACCCCTCGAGCAGGCCGGCGGCATCCTGCTGCTCGTCGGCCTGCTGGCGCTCGGCCGCTTCGCCCTGGCCACCGCCGCGCTCGACACCGGCAGCCCGTTCGGCGGCATGGGCGCGAGCCGCGAGATGACAGTCGGCGCGCTGGCGGAGCCGGCGCTGATGCTCGCCCTGTTCACGGCAGGGCTCTCGGCCGGCTCGCTCAACATCGGCGAGATCGCGCGGCGCAGCGCCGAGCGGGGCACCTCGTTCCACCCGAGCGTGCTGCTGGCCGCGGCCGCGCTGTTCATCGTGCTCCTGGCCGAGGCGGGCCGCCTGCCGGTCGACAACCCCGCCACCCACCTCGAGCTGACCATGATCCACGAGGCGATGGTGCTCGAGTACTCCGGCGCGGACCTCGCCCTGGTCGAGTGGGCCTCGGCCGTCAAGGAGCTGCTGATGATGACGCTGCTGGTGGACCTGTTCCTGCCGCTGGGGATGGCGCAGGCGCCCGCTCTCGCCCCGCTGGGGATCGCGGCCCTGGTCCTGGCAGCAAAGCTCACCGGCGTCGCGCTGGTCGTCGCCTTCGTCGAGTCCACCAACGCCAAGCTGCGCTTCTTCAGGGTGCCCGAGCTGATGGCCGTCTCGCTCGGCCTCGGCTTCCTGGCGCTCGCGATGCGGTTCTTCTAGGAGCGCCCCTCGATGCTGCACGACGTCGTCATGCTGTGCGCGGCCGGGATGCTGGTCAGCCTGTACCTGCTCGTGGGCCAGAGGGCGCTGGTGGTCGCCGTCCGGCTCTACGGCGTGCAGTCCTTCCTGCTGGCCGTGGTGGCCGTGGCGATGGCGGTCGCCACGCAGCGCCCGCACCTGTTCGTCACGGCCGCCCTGACGCTCGCCCTGAAGGCGCTCGCCATCCCCTGGTTCCTGCTGCGGGTGATCGACCGCGTGGGGATCCGCCGCGAGATCGAGCCCTACCTCAACGTGCCCGCCTCGCTCCTCGTGTCGATCGCCCTCACGGTCGTCGGCTACGGCGTGAGCCTGGGCATGGCGGACCCCGGCGAGCGGCTCGCCCACCAGGTCGCCGGGATCGCGCTCTCGATGGTGCTGGTCGGCCTGTTCCTGATGGTCACGCGGCGCAAGGCGGTGACGCAGATCCTGGCGCTGCTCACGGTCGAGAACGCGGTGTTCCTGGTGGCGGTGGGCGCCACCTCCGGGATGCCGCTGGTCGTCGAGCTGGGCATCTCGTTCGACGTGATCCTGGCCGTGCTCGTGCTCGGCGTCCTGGTGCGCCGGATCGTGGACCGCTTCGAGTCGATGGACACGAGCCGGCTCTCCAACCTCCGGGGCTAGCGTGAACCTGCTGCTCGCGACGCTCGCCGCCCCGCTCGCCACCGCCGCGATCGGCGCGCTACCCGGCCGTCGCCGTCCGAAGGAAGCGGTGCTGGTCGCAGGCCTGGCGGTCACGCTGGGCCTGGCCGTGGCCACGGCGGCGCGCCTGCTCGCCGGGGAGACGCCCTCCGCGTTCGCCGGCGCCCTGCGCGTCGACGGTCTCTCGGCCCTGGTGCTGGTGCTGACCGCCTTCGTCGGCCTGCTGTCCGGCCTCTACGCGGTCGGCTACCTCGAGCGCAACGAGCGCAGCGGCTTCGTGCCGCCGCGCAAGAGCACGGAGCTGCTGGCGCTCGTCCCCGCCTACCTCGCCGCGATGCTGCTGGTGAGCGTGGCCAACAACCTCGGCGTGCTGTGGATCGCCGTCGAGGCGACGACGCTCGCCTCCGTGTTCCTGGTCGCCTTCCAGAACCGCGACACCTCCCTCGAGGCCGCCTGGAAATTCCTGGTGCTCGGCAGCGTCGGCCTCTCCTTCGCGCTGCTCGGCACCGTGCTGCTGTTCGGCTCGGCCCGCGGCGCGCTGGGCGAGGAGATGTCGGCCCTCGACTGGACCCGCCTGGTGGCCCACGCGCGCGACCTGCACCCGTACACCGTGACGCTGGCCGTCGTCTTTCTGCTGATCGGTTACGGCACGAAGGCGGGACTCGCGCCCATGCACACGTGGAAGCCCGACGCGTACCGCGAGGCGCCCTCGCCCGCCGGCGTGCTGATGGCCGTCGGGATGATGAATTGCGCGCTCTACGCCCTGCTGCGCATCCACCTCGTCTCGACGGCGGTGCTGGGGCCGGCCTTCTCGGGGCGGCTGCTGCTCGGGCTTGGCCTGCTCTCGGTGCTGGTCGCGACACCGTTCGTGCTGGTCCAGTGGAACCTGAAGCGGCTGCTCGCCTACTCGAGCATCGAGCACGTCGGGATCATGGCCGTGGGCTTCGGCCTCGGAGGCCGGGCGGCCGTGTTCGGGGCCCTGCTCCACATGACCTACCACTCCCTCGCGAAACCCGTCGCCTTCTTCTCGGCCGGCACGCTCGCGCAGCTGCACCGCTCGTCGGACTTCGACGAGATCGGCAGCGGCTCGCTCGCGCGCACGCCGATCGCCACCGGGCTGCTGCTGCTCGCGACGCTGATGGTCACCGGCTCGCCGCCCTTCGGCCTCTTCTTCAGCGAGATGACCATCCTCCAGGCCGGCTTCCTCGGCCCCCACGCCGTGCTGGTCGCGGTCTTCCTCGCGGGGCTGGTGCTGCTCTTCTGCGGGTTCGTCTACCAGGTGGGCCGGCTCGCCCTCGGCCGCGACGGCTCCGACGGCCGGCCCGTGCTCAAGGAGCGCCTCGACCTCGCTCTCGGCACGACGCTCCTCGCCGCCGCCGTCGCCGCCCTGTCGGCGTTCTACCTGCCGGAGCCGCTGCTGGCCCTCATCCACGCGGCCGTCCGCGTCGTGGAGCCGGGCGCGTGAGCCCCGCCCCCGCCGTCGCGCAGGCGCTCGGGCTGCCCGAGAGCGCCATCCACCAGCCCCGTCCGGGCGAGCTGCGCGTGGACGTCGGGCTGGACGCCCTGCCCGCCGCAGCTGACGCGCTCGTGTCGGCCGAGCAGGCGCGCCTCGCTTCGCTGTTCGTCACGGACGAGCGGGTGTGGGCAGCGGCCTACGCCCTGCACCAGGTCTGGTCGCTGCCCCGCCGGCACAGCTTCGTGCGCGTCACGGCCCGCGTCGACCCGGCGCAACCGCGCTTCCCGTCGATCGCGGCCAGGCACCCCGCGGCGAACTGGTTCGAGCGCGAGGTGATGGACACGTTCGGCCTCGTGCCCGAGGGACACCCGAACCCCAGCCGCGTCTGCCTGCACGACGACTGGCCCGAGGGCGCCTGGGCGCTGCGCAAGGACTTCCCCGGCGATCGGCCGCAGCCGCGGGTTGCGGGCTCGCACCACCCGTTCCGCCCGGTCACCGGCGAGGGCGTCTTCCAGATACCCGTCGGCCCGGTCCACGCCGGGACGATCGAGCCCGGCCACTTCCGCTTCGGCGTGGCCGGCGAGCCGGTGCTCTACCTGCAGCTACGCCTGTTCTACGTGCACAAGGGGACCGAGAAGCGCTTCGAGCGGATGCCCTGGCGCCACGGCATCCACCTGGCGCAGAGCATCTCCGGCGACACGGCCGTCGGCCACGCCCTGGCCTTCGCGCACGCGATCGAGCGCCTGACCGGCTGCCAGCCGCCGCCCCGCGCACGCTACCTGCGGGTCGTGCTGCTGGAGCTCGAGCGCGTGTACAACCACGTCGCCGACGTCGGCGCGATCGCCACGGACGTGGCCTTCAGCGCCCCGGCGGCGCACGCCCAGCTCCTGCGCGAACAGCTGGTCGCGCTGCAGGAGCGGCTGTTCGGCTCGCGGCTGCTGCGTAACACCGTGGCGATCGGCGGCGTGCGCAGCGACCTGTCGCCCTCCGCGGCACAAGAGCTGCGGGCGCACGCACGTGCGCTGCGCGCGGGCTTCACCTCCCTCGTCACGCTGCTGATCGACTCCGGCGGTTTCACGGACCGCGTCGACGGGACCGGGCAGCTCGCGACGGAGGCCGCGCGCGACCTCGGCGTCTGCGGCCTGGCGGCGCGCGCCTCCGGCCTCGACGAGGACCTGCGCCGAGACCAGCCCGACGACGCCTACGGCTCGCTGAGCTTCGAGGTGCCGGTCGAGACCGGCGGAGACGTGCGGGCTCGCGTGATGGTGCGGGCGCGCGAGGTCGAGCAGTCGCTCGGCCTCGTGGAGCAGGCCCTCGCGGGCCTTCCCGACTCGCCCCTGCGAAGCGCCCCCCCGCCCGAGCTGCCGCCCTTCTCCGCCGCTCTCGGCTGGGCCGAGGGCTGGCGCGGTCCCTGCCTGCACTGGGTGGAGACGGACGGCTACGGTGCGCTCACCCGCGTCAAGGTCACCGACCCCAGCTTCAGGAACTGGCCGGGACTGGCCCAGGCGGTGCCGGGCAACATCATTCCCGACTTCCCGGTGATCAACAAGAGCTTCAACCTCTCCTACTCCGGGAACGATCGTTAGCGACAGGGGGAGCGCATGTTCAGGATTCTTGCCCGCAGTGCCCGCACCGGAATCGTCACGAACAGGGACCCGTTCGCAGGGGCGGCGGACGGCAGCGCGACAGCTGCGAGCGGCCTGCCGGCCCTCGACGCCCCGCGCTGCACGGCCTGCGGTGATTGCGTGAGCGCCTGCCCGACCGGGGCGCTGCAGGTGGCGGAGGAGTCGCCATCCCGCAAGACCGTCTCTCTGTCGTACGGGCAGTGCATCGCCTGCCGCGAGTGCCTGCCGGCGTGCCCCGAGCAGGCCCTCGTCCTCACAGGCGGCCCCGAGCTGGTCGCGTACACGCGCGCGCAGCTCACGCACCGGGCCGCGTTCGCGGTCGACGCGGCGAGCGGGCGCGCGACCTTCGCCGGCGAGGCGAGCCTCCCCGGGCCGTCCCTGGCGGAATCCGCCGAGGCGCTGCGTGCCCGGATCCGCGGCCGCTTCGGGCGCTCGCTCCACGTGCGGCAGGTCGACGCCGGCAGCTGCAACGGCTGCGAGCTCGAGATCGCGGCCACCACCAACCCCGTCTTCGA
Source organism: uncultured Acidobacteriota bacterium (assembly GCA_963831755.1). Lineage (GTDB taxonomy): Bacteria > Acidobacteriota > Vicinamibacteria > Fen-336 > Fen-336 > DATBSL01. The sequence goes on along the minus strand of CAWHRC010000013.1, from coordinate 467,120 downwards.
CCTCGAGCGGTTCGGCATCCAGTTCGTGGCGAGCCCTCGCCACGCGGACCTGCTGCTGGTGACCGGCCCCGTCACGCGCAACATGGAGATCGCGCTGCGGCGAACGCTCGAGGCCACGCCCGAGCCACGCGTCGTGGTGGCGGTCGGGGCCTGCGGCTGCAGCGCCGGCCTGTTCGGCGAAGGGACGTACGCGTCCGTCGGAGGTGTCGACCGCGTCGTGCCAGTCGACGTCTACGTGCCGGGCTGCCCGCCGTCGCCGCGCGCGATCCTGGCGGGCCTGCTCACGGCCATGGGCCGCCGCGAGGCGCGTTCCAGGCCCGAGCTGCCGGCCCGCGAAACGAGGGGGCACGCCGCGCACGGGGACGGCGCACGGGAGGCCCGCCCATGACCACGACCAGGTCACGACCCGTCAGCTACGCCGACCTCGTCGCCGCGGTCGAAGAAGCCCGCCGCGCGCTGCGCCGCGGGCCGGTGGAGATCGGCGCCCTCCGGCGCTTCCTGGGCAGTGCCGTGCCGCGCTCGGCGCTCGACGAGTGCCTGCTGGCCCTGGAGCGTGACGGCGGCGTCACGCTCATCCCGCACGCCTGCCCCGAGCGCCTCGACCTGCTCGAGCGCCAGGACTGCGTGCAGAGCCCCCGGGGGCCACTCTATTTCGCCGTCTGGCACGACTGACCGGTCGCCGGACGAGGTGCGGGCGGAGCCGACGCCGCTCCCCGCTCAGAGCCCTGACACGCGGGCGCGCCCGGCGTCCGTCAGGACCCGATCGACCTCGGGGCCGGCTTTCAACGCGGCTTCGGCGGCGGCGCGCCCGCCATGCCCTCGAGGACGCGGGTTTTCCAGGCCTTGAGTTCGGCGCTCTGTGGATCCTTGGCCAGCAGGCCGTTCACCATGGAGAGGGCGTCGGCGTACCTCTTGGCGTCGAAGAGCCGCTTGAGCTCTGCGAGCGAGGCGGCCTGCGCAGAGAAGGCCGGGCGAGCCGCCGGGGAGAGCGATCCGAGGTTGAGGGCGTTGCCGATGATCGTGGTTTGCCCCATCTGCGCCGCGATGAGCGGCTCGAGGTCGGCGACGTTTCCAGGGGCGTTGCCGACGTTCAGGCCGTTGCCCATGAAGACCACTTTGCGGTCGAGGACGGCTTGCAGGAGCTCGTGCACAAGGGAGGGTTCCTGCGCCAGCTCCGGGATCCGTTCCAGTCGGACCTCGTCCCCCTGCACGATGAGGACGCCGAGAGGGACGACGCGCCCGCCCATGCCGCCGCCAACAGCCATGGCCGCTCCGGCACTGCCGACCCCGAATCGGATCGCGGCGAAGGGCACGACCGTGACATCGAAGGCGCGCATGGGTTCGCCGACCACGTTGGCGGAGGTCAACTGCGCCACCAGCTTGTCGAACTCGACGAGAGGCTTGGCGAGAGGAGTCTGGGGTTGGGGAGAGGGGCCCGGCAGCGCGAGCACAGCCGCCAGCAAGAAGGACGCGTGCATGATGATGGGCATGGCATCCTCACTTCGCGGGCGTTGGCGCCACGGCGATGAAGCGTGTTCCCTGCTTGGTGACGACGACAAAGCCCAGGGGCCGGGCCTCGCCGCTCATGAGGAAGCCATCGGCTCCGGCCAGCGGGGCGGCAGCCTTGGGGCCTGCGGGCGCCGGACCGCCGGTGGACACCAGGCCGGCGCCGCCGAAGTTGACGTCGATCATCAGGATGGGGATGAGGGTGACGGACCCGGCGGTGACGGCCTTGCCGACGACCGCCTTGACGCCCAGAGTTTCGCCGACGCGCCGGCTCAGTGCGTTGGCCAGTTCACTCGCGGCCGGCGTGGGTTTCACCGCCGGCTCTTGCTGCTCCGCCGCCTGTCCCAAAGCGACGGCACCTAGCGCCAAGCCCGCCGCGGCGGTCAGGACGAACATTCTCGTCAAGGAGCACCTCCTGGCTGGATTCCCGATTAGGGCCGCAGAATCCGGTCCGGCTCAATATAGATCAGGGACGCACAGGACCCTCCCGTTTCAGGCGCCGGTCCCTGCGACCGCCGCGGCCACTGGAGCCGTTGCGGGCGCGGCTTTCGTCCTCGGCCGCCGCGCCGTCGTCGACCTCACGACACTCCCGGTCGCGCTATCGGTCCTGGGCATGACCTCGCGACTCCGCAAGGTCCCTGAGCCGCTCTTGATCCTCCTGGCCGGCTTCGTGGGGGTTCTCCTGAAGGGACTGTGAAGTACGGAACAGTCGTGCGCGACAGGGTTCATCATCGGTCGGACCGCGGGGCGCGCGGCCTTTCTTGGGCAACCTGGTCCAAGTAAGGCCGCCTTCAAGCTATTGATTTGGCTGGTGCGCCCGGTGGGACTCGAACCCACAACCTCGAGCTTAAAAGGCTCTTGCTCTACCGTTGAGCTACGGGCGCGCGCTCCACGTCGCGCAGCACGAGGAGTTTACCCGCAGCCGCCGCCGCGGGCCAGTGGGCGTGGCTCGGCCCTTACGAGGGTCGCCGTCGTCTGGCCGCAGACCATACCGTCTGGGCAGTATGCAACGACGAGTCGCCGCAGCGCATCGTCGAAGGCCTCGGCAGCCGTGGCTGACATCCGCTCGGGCGAGAGCCCGCTTCTCGTGTGGAACGACTCGACGTAGCTGTCGATGGGCTGCTCGCAGCCGACAGCGCCGGTCACGACGCGGCCGACCTCCGCAAACAGCTCACGCTCGCTCAACTCACTGACGAGGTCGTAGGGGCGATACTCGCGGTTTGTGGCGTACCGGGCGACCAGCCGAGAGAGGGCGGCAGCCCACGGAACCGGGGCGATCTCCCGGCCCGAGACCAGACACAGGAAGGCGCCTGGCAGAAGCGCTTCCGGAATCCAGGACAGCACCTCCTGCCATTCCATCCAATGGAAGCTCTCTGCGGCGACGATCAGGAAGTAGCGAGTATCCGGTCGGAACTCCTCTGCGCGAGCCTGCACCCAGCGGAGGCCGGGATCGCGTACCACACACGGCCGCCGTATCCGGCCCAGTTGTTCCTCGAACTGGCTGCCGTACTGCCGACCGAGATGTGCGGGCTTCGGAACCATGGCACTCCAGCATCGAGATTCTGGCGTCCACCAGCCCGACGGGCACGAACCCCGGCTACTCCACGCAGGGCGACAGATCCTTCCTGACGATGGGGTCGTGGCTCCCCTGGCCCTCGGGGATCGGGCGCACGATTCCGGGATCCGTCGCCGGCGCCGGCACCAGAATCCGCATCGTGCAGGTCACGCCCGTCCTGCCGTTCGTCAGCTGGGTCTCGGTCGGGTTTGCCGGGAAGCGCTCAGGCTGCGCCCGCACCGGCCACCGTAGCTGGAAGAGGCGCGCGGCTGCCGGCCCCAGCTGCAGTGGCGCGACCCGGAAGGAGGGCAGGGGCCGAGGGTCGTACGCCGCACTCGTGGCCGGCACGCCAGCTTTGGCCGCGTCGGCGGTCGGCGCCGCCAGAACGAGCAGGAGCGCGAGGGTCATGGCCGTCCTCCACCTCCGCTACCGGGAATGACGTGATTCTATTCCCGCCCGCCGGACTCGGCTATCCACGGGCTTGAACCACAGGCCTCGATCGCCTGAGACCCGGTCGGCGTAGACTGGCCATGGATCGCATCGACACCCTGGAGGTCCCGAATGCCGCCGTTCCGCTACCACGTGTTCGCCTGTGACCAGCGCAAGCCGGACGGACTTCCCTGCTGCTCGGCCCGGGGCTCGCTGGCCGTGATCGAGTCGCTGCGCCGGGAAGTGGCCGCCCAGGGCCTGCTCGACACGGTCCAGGTCACGACTTGCGGCTCGATCGGCCTGTGCGAGCGCGGGCCGAACCTCGTCGTGTACCCCGAGGGCGTCTTCTACTCCGGGGTCCAGCCGACGGACGTTGCGGAGATCGTGCGCGAGCACTTCGGCCACGGCCGGCCCGTGGCCCGCCTGGCGCAGCCGGACGAGGCCGCGCTGAAGGCCGAGATCGCCGAGAACCGGAGGCGCATGGTCGAGGCCCTGAAGGCGCGCGAGGCGGCCGGCGCGGTCCCGGACGACCTGCTGCGTCCCGTTCGCGGCTACCAGGAGAGCCGCGTCCTGCTGACGGCGCTCGAGCTGGACGTGTTCACGGCGGTCGCCGCCGGTGCCACCGCCGAGCAGGTCGCCGCGGCCAGGCGGCTCGACGCGCGCGGCGCGACGCTGCTGCTGAACGCGCTGGTGGCGCTGGGCGTGCTCGTCAAGCGGGACGGCGTGTTCGCAAGCGCGCCGCTCGCGGCCCGCTACCTCGCTGCCGGCTCGCCGGACGACGCGCGCGACGCGCTCAAACACAACCTCGCGTTGTGGGTCCGCTGGTCGACACTGACCGACGCCGTCCGGGAGGGCCACGCGGTCGCCGTGGCCGGCGCCGCCGCACGAGGGGACGAGTGGACGGTGCCGTTCATCGCGGCGATGCACCGCAACGCGGCGCTGCGCGCCCCCGTCGTCGTGCGCGCCGTCGGCGTGGAGCGCGTCCGCCGCCTGCTCGACGTGGGCGGCGGCTCGGGCGCCTACTCCATCGCCTTCGCCCAGGCGAGCCCCGCGCTCGAGGTCGAGCTGCTCGACCTGCCGTCGGTGCTGCCGATCGCGGCGGGGCACATCGCGGCAGCGGGCCTGGGCGGCCGCGTGCGCACCAGGGCGGGTGACCTGCGCAGCGACGCGCTCGGGGCGGGCTACGACCTCGTCCTGCTCTCGGCAATCTGCCACATGCTCGGCCCCGAGGAGAACCGGGACCTGCTGCGCCGGGTGAAAGCCGCGCTCGCGCCGGGCGGGCGCGTCGTGGTCCAGGACTTCCTGCTCGAGCCCGACGGCACGTCGCCCGCGCACGCCGCCCTGTTCGCGCTCAACATGCTGGTCGGCACGCCCGCGGGCAGCAGCTACTCCGAGGCGGACTACGACTCCTGGCTGAAAGCCGCCGGCTTCGCCGACGTTCGCCGCGTCAGGCTTGGCGGGCCGACCGACCTGATGCTGGGCACGCGCCCGGCCTGAAACAAGGCCAGCGGCGCGCGGCTACTCGAACCAGCTGGCGAGCGCGCTGGTGCGTCGGACGATCGTCTGCTGGCGGTCGGGACCGGTCGAGACGAGGCCGATCTCCGCCCCGACCAGGTCCTGCAGGCACTCGAGGTAGGCGCGCGCGTTCGGCGGCAGATCGCTCCACTCGCGCACGCCGGCGGTCGGCGCCTTCCAGCCGGGCCGCCGCTCGTAGACGGGCTCGCAGGCTTCGAGCACCGAGCTGTCGGACGGCAGCTCGCCGAGCGTCTTCCCCTCGAAGCGGTAGCCCGTGCACACCGGGATCGTCTCCAGCTCGTCGAGCACGTCGAGTTTCGTGACCGCCAGCGCGTCGAAGCCGTTGACCCGCACCGCGTAACGCACGGAGACGGCGTCGAACCAGCCGCAGCGCCTCGGCCGCCCGGTCGTCGCGCCGTACTCGCCCCCGCGCTCGCGGATCGCGTCAGCCTCGGCGCCCGTCGACTCCGTCGGGAACGGGCCGGTGCCGACGCGCGTGCAGTAGGCCTTGGCCACGCCGAGGACGCCGTCGATGCGCGTGGGCCCGACACCGCAGCCGGTCGAAGCGCCGCCGGCGCCCGCGTTCGAGCAGGTGACGAAGGGGTAGGTGCCGTGGTCGAGGTCGAGCAGCGTCGCCTGCGCCCCCTCGAACAGCACCGAGTAGCCCTGGGACATCTGCTTGTGCAGCACGAGCGAGACGTCCACGATCCGCGCCCGGTGACGCTCGCCGAAGGCGGCGAGCTCGGCGTGGAGCGTCTCCCAGTCGACGTCCGGCTGCCGCGAGGCCCCGCGCAGCACCTGCTCGTAGTGGCGCCGCGCCTCGGCCAGCTTCTCCGTGAGCGTGGCAGGCCGCAGCAGGTCGCCGGCCGTGATCCCGCGCCGGCCCGCCTTGTCCTCGTAGGCGGGCCCGATCCCGCGCAGCGTGGTGCCGATCTTCCGAAGCCCGCGCTGTTCCTCCGAGAGCGCCTCGAGCCCGCGGTGGTGCGGCAGGATCAGGTGCGCGCGGTCCGAGACGAGCAGGTTCTCGCCGACCTCGACCCCGGCCGCGCGCAGCTCGTCGGCCTCGCGCTCGAGCGCCACGGGATCGACCACTACGCCGTTGCCGATCAGGCACAGGATGCCGGGATGCAGGATGCCGGACGGGACGAGGTGCAGCACGAACTTGCGGCCGCTCACGAGGACGGTATGCCCCGCGTTGTGGCCGCCGTTGTAGCGAGCCACCACCTGCACCCGCTCCGCCAGCAGGTCGACGATCTTCCCCTTGCCCTCGTCGCCCCATTGGGCGCCGGCGATCACGATGTTGGGCATGGGATCAGTCGAGCGCGGGCTCGGGTAGCGGCGCTTGGACCGGCTCCACCTCGAACGTGTAGCTGCACTTCCCCTCGAGCTCGAGCAGGTCGGCGGCGTGCAGCGGGTACAGGCGGCACTGCGAGAAGCGCTTCTCGTAGATGCGGCACGTGTACTGGCCCTCGGCGTCGGTGCCGAGGAACGGGCAGCGGAACAGGATCTTGCAGCAGGCGCCGCAGCGGTTGCACTCGCCGTGGCGCTTCGCGAGCAGGGCCTCCTGGTCCTGGCGCGCGAGCTTCGCCTGGACGAAGCGGCGCGTCTTGCCGCGCAGCTGCAGCGTCATCAACGTCCAGTCCGGCATCGGGCTCCTTCGGTGCCATCGGGCAGGCGCGCCCTGCCCCGACGAAAAGGCGATTCTAGCTGCCGCCGTCCGCGTCGGCAACACGGCGCGTGGTAAACTGCTCGTCAAACGGCCCGTCCTCCCGGGATGCGCGACCCCGCCCACGCCGACACCCTGACCCTCGACGGCGCGAGCCTCGACTTCGAGGGGCTCGAGTCGGTGGCCCGCGCCGGCCGCCGGGTAGTGCTCGCCGAGCGGGCGCGCAAGGCGGTGCGCGCCGCGCGCCGCGTCGTGGACGACGCCGTCGCGCGCGGCGACGTCGTCTACGGCGTCACCACGGGCTTCGGCAGCTTCGCGGACGTGAGGATCCCTCTCGACCACCTGCGCGAGCTGCAGCTGAACCTGCTGCGCTCGCACGCGGCCGGCGTCGGCGAGCCGCTGGGCGAGGCCGAGACGCGCGCTCTGATGCTGCTGCGCGCGAACGTGCTGGCGCGCGGCTTCTCCGGCGTGCGGCTCTCGACGCTCGAGGTGCTCGTCGAGCTGCTGAACCGCGGCGTCCACCCGGTCGTGCCCTCGCAGGGATCGGTCGGCGCCAGCGGCGATCTGGCGCCGCTCGCACACCTCGCCCTGCCGCTGGTCGGCGAGGGCGAGTGCGTCTTCGAGGGCCGGCGGCTGCCGGGACGCGACGCCCTGCGCGCCGCCGGCATCGAGCCGCTCGCGCTCGAGCCGAAGGAGGGGCTGGCGCTGATCAACGGCACCCAGCTGATGACCGCGGTGGGCGGGCTCGCGGTCGCGCGCGCCCAGCGCCTCGTGCGCGCCGCCGACGTCGTGGGCGCGCTCACGCTCGACGCGCTGCTGGGCACCGACGTGGCCTTCGACCCGCGGATCCACGCCGCGCGGCCCCATCCTGGCCAGCAGGCCTCGGCCCGCAACCTGCGGCGGCTGCTCGCCGGCAGCGCCCTGCGCGAGTCGCACCGCAGCTGCGGCCGCGTGCAGGACGCCTACAGCCTGCGCTGCATGCCGCAGGTCCACGGCACAGTGCGCGACGCCCTGGCCTACGCCGCGCAGGCGCACCTCGTCGAGATGAACGCCGCCACCGACAACCCGATGGTCTTCGCCGAGACCGGCGAGATCCTGTCCGGGGGGAACTTCCACGGCCAGCCCGTCGCCCTCGCCTGCGACATCGTCTCGATCGCGGCGGCGCAGCTGGGCTCGATCAGCGAGCGGCGGACGGAGCGCCTGGTCAACCCGGCGCTGTCCGGCCTGCCGCCCTTCCTCGCGCGCGAGGGCGGCCTGCACTCGGGCCTGATGATGGCGCACGTGACCGCGGCCGCCCTCGTCGCCGAGACCAGGACGCTCGCCCACCCGGCGAGCGTCGACTCGATCCCCACCTCGGCCAACAAGGAGGACCACGTCTCGATGGGCCCGACGGCGGCCTGGAAGGCGGCGCGCGCGGTGACCAACGTCGCCCGCGTGCTCGCCGTCGAGCTCCTGGCCGCCTGCGAGGCCGTCGAGTTCCACCGGCCGGTTCGCTCGTCGGCGCCGCTCGAGGCGGTCGTCGCCCTGGTGCGCGAGCGCGTTCCCGATCACGGCCAGGACCGCGTCCTGGGACCCGAGATCGAGGCGCTCGCCGAGCGGCTCGCCGCAGGCGCGGTCTTCGAGGCGGCCGCCGGCTGCTGCGATGGCCTGGAGTAGCGGAATGGCACTGCTCGCTCGCCTGCGCCGGGCCCCGTGGCTCTCGGGCGCGCTCCTGCTCGCGCTGGCCGGGGCGCTGGTGGCGCCGGCCGTCTACCTTCTCGGCGTGCGCCGCTGGCCGCTCTACGTCGGCCTCGCCGCCGTGCTGATCCTGGTCTTCGGCTCCGTCGAGAACGCCTGGCGCAGCCGCCCGCTGCCCGGCCGACGACGCGCGCTCGATCGCAGCCGCTTCCGCCTGGTCCCGGGCGGCAAAGCCAAGGGCAAGGGCAAGGGCCACGCGCAGGACCTGCCCGGCCCTCCTGAGAACGACGGCGACAAGCCAAGGTGGGTGATGTGACGACAGCGACCGCCGGCCGCGTGATCCGAGCCCCAAGGGGCCTCGCGCTCTCCTGCCGCTCGTGGCAGCAGGAGGCCGCGCTGCGGATGCTGATGAACAACCTCGACCCCGAGGTGGCCGAGCGCCCGCAGGAGCTCGTGGTGTACGGGGGCATCGGGCGCGCCGCCCGCAACTGGGAGTGCTACGACGCCATCGTGAGCGCGCTGCGCGAGCTGGGGAACGACGAGACGCTGCTCGTGCAGTCGGGCAAGCCGGTCGGCGTGTTCCTCACCCACGCCGACGCGCCGCGCGTGCTGATCGCGAACTCGATGCTGGTGCCCGCCTGGGCCACCTGGGAGCACTTCTACGAGCTCGACCGCAAGGGCCTGATGATGTACGGCCAGATGACCGCGGGCTCGTGGATCTACATCGGGACGCAGGGCATCCTGCAGGGGACCTACGAGACCTTCGCCGAGGCCGCGCGCCAGCACTTCGGCGGCAGCCTGGAGGGGCGGCTCGTGCTGACCGCCGGGCTGGGTGGCATGGGCGGCGCCCAGCCGCTGGCGGTGACCATGAACGGCGGCGTGCTGCTGGCGGTCGAGGTAGACCGCCGGCGCATCGAGCGGCGGCTCGAGACGCGCTACCTCGACGTGATGGCCGAGAGCCTCGACGAGGCGCTGGCCCGGGCGCGGGCGGCGCTCTCGGAGCGGCGGGCGCTGTCGATCGGCCTGCTGGGCAACGCGGCCGACGTGCTGCCGGAGCTGGTGCGCCGGGGCGTGGCGGCCGACCTCGTCACCGACCAGACGAGCGCGCACGACCCGCTGAACGGCTACGTCCCGAACCGCATGAGCTACGACGCGGCCCTCGCGCTGCGCCTCGCGGACCCGGAGCGCTACATGGCGGAGGCGCGGCGCTCGATGGCCGAGCACGTGCGCGCCATGCTCGAGCTGAAGGCCCGCGGCTCCGTGGTGTTCGACTACGGCAACAACATCCGCGCACAGGCGCAGAAGGCGGGCGTCGCCAACGCCTTCGCCTTTCCCGGCTTCGTGCCGGCCTACATCCGACCGCTGTTCTGCGAGGGCAAGGGGCCGTTCCGCTGGGCCTGCCTCTCGGGCGACCCGAAGGACGACCTCGCGGCCACCGACGAGGCCGTGCTCGCGACCTTCCCGCAGGACCGCGCGCTCGCGCGCTGGATCACGCTGGCCCGCGAGCGGGTCAAGCGTCCAGGGCCTGCCCGCGCGCATCTGCTGGCTGGGCTACGGCGAGCGCGCGCGATGCGGCCTCGCCTTCAACGAGCTGGTGCCGCAGCGGACGCGTGAAGGCGCCGATCGTGATCGGCCGCGACCACCTCGACGCGGGCTCGGTGGCCTCCCCCAACCGCGAGACCGAAGCGATGCGCGACGGCTCCGACGCGGTCGCCGACTGGCCGATCCTCAACGCGCTGCTGAACGCCGTCTACGGGGCGACCTGGGTCTCAGTCCACCACGGCGGCGGCGTGGGCATGGGCTACTCGATCCACGCCGGCATGGTCGTGGTCGCCGACGGCACCCCTGACGCCGCCGCGCGCCTGCAGCGCGTGCTCACGACCGATCCCGGCACCGGCGTCATGCGCCACGCCGACGCCGGCTACGAGCGGGCGATCGACGTCGCTCGCGAGCGCGGCGTGAAGATGCCGATGCTCTGACTAGTAGCGCAGCCCGTCGAAGAGCAGGATCCGGCTCTCGTTCTGGACGAGGCCGTACACGAGCCTCCGGTCGTCGGGCGACCAGGCGATCCCTCGCAGCCCCGAGAACGACCCCAGCCGGGCCACGCTCCGGCTCGACCCGCGGTCGAGATCGACGACCACGACCTCGGCGTCGGCGGAGCCCGGAGAGCCCCCGATCGCGAGCCGGCCACCGTCCCACGAGAACGCGATGGCGTCGACCGCGGTCGTGGCCACCTGCGCCACCTGCAGGCGGCCCGATTGCGGCTCGCCGCCGCTGCTCGTGAACCGGATCAGCACCTCGGCCGACTCCGAGGTGGTGTAGGCGATCAGGTCCGCGGTCGGCGACCAGGCCGGACAGCGACCCCTCACGCCCGGGATCGCCGTCGCTGGGCCGCCGTCGGCGGAAATGATCCACAGGCCCGGCTGAGCGTTCGCCCCTCCGGCCGCGTAGACGAGACGCCGGCCGTCCGGCGACCACGACGGCCGGTCGGCCACGTCCACCGGGATCAGCAGACGGGGTGCGCCTCCCTCCGCGGAGACGAGCCAGAGGCCGCGACGCCCACCGCGGTTCGAGACGAAGGCCACGCGGCTCCCGTCGGGAGAGATCGCGGGGAGCGAGTCGCTCTCGACGTCGGAGGTGAGGGGACGCGGGTTGGAGCCGTCGGCCTCGCTCACCCAGATGTCGCGCGTGCCGTTCCGTGCCGAGCTGAACACGATCCTCCCGCTCCGCGCGCTCGACGGCTCGGCGTCCCGGGCGCCGACGCCGGTGAGCAGTCGCCCGACGTCGGTGGTCGGCGGGTCCAGGTCGAGCACGCGGAGCGACCCAGTGCTCGTGCGCGCTTCACAGACGAGGCGCCTTCCGTCCCGCGAGATCCGGGGCGCGACGTAGTCCCCCGCCCCCCGGGTGAGACGGTGATCCTGCCCCCGCGAGAGCGGCCGCCACCAGAGGTTGAGGGCGTCTCCCGACTGGTCGCCCGAGTAGATGAGACCCCGCCCGTCCGGCGTCAGGAGCGGCGCGTGGGCGACACCCTCCGTCGCCACCACGCGCTCCGCCGGGCCGCCGGCGCTCGGCGCTCGCCAGATCTCGGTGGGGGCCTCGTTGTTCTTTCCGAGACCGCGGTCGAAGTAGATCCAGGCGCCGTCCGCCGACCAGGCCGGCTGGTGGGCGTGGATCTCCGGCGCGGGCGGCACGACCACTCGCTCCTCCAATCCGTCCGCGCGCGCCACCACGATCGAGTCGCCGCTCGCGGGGTCCGGCCGCATGTAGGCGATCCTCTGCCCGTCGGCCGACCAGCGCAGGCCGCTGGCGTGATCCACGAGCTTGCGCGGTGGCCCTCCGAGAGGCGCCGGGATCAGCCAGATCCCGCGCTGCGCGTTGGGCACGCCCCTCGGGCCGGCACGCACCGCGATGAGGCTTCCGTCGGGGGAGATCTCGAGGCCGCCGACCGTCGCCTGGCTCTGGATCTCCAGGCCGCTCGCCGACGTCAGGTTCACCGCCGGCCCGCCGCCCACGAACTTGACCCAGACGTCGGTCCGGCCACCCTCCGAGGCGAGGTAGGCCACGAACTTCCCGTCGGGAGAGATCGCGGGACTCGCCTCCCGGCTCACTCCGGGCGTGAGCGCCAGGACGATCGGCTCGGGGACCTCGGTGACCGGCCGAAGGGCATAGCTGGCGGCGAGGCCTGCGGCGAGACCGAGGCCGAGCCCGGGAAGCCAGCCGCGTCGCGACGCGCGCGGGACGGGCGCCACCGTCGCGACCGGTGCGCCCGACCCCGGCGGGACCGAGCGCAGCGCGAAGGCGAGGTCGCTCGCAGACTGGAACCGCACCTCGCGCTCCTTGGCCAGACAGCGCCGGACCACGCGCCCTAGACCGCCGGGAACGTCGGCGCGGAGAGACGCCGCGTCCGGCGGCTCGTCCCTCAGCACCGCGGCGATCAGGTCCTGGGCCGTCTTGCCGCCAAAGGCGCGCCGCCCCGTGAGCGCTTCGTGGAGAACGCAGCCGAGCGAGAAGATGTCGCTGCGGCCGTCGACGGGCTCGCCCCGCGCCTGCTCCGGGGACAGGTAGCCCAGCGTGCCGAGCACGAGGCCCGCGCGCGTCGGCGAGGAGAGCGTTGGGTCCTCCTCACCGCCTTTCGCGATCAGCACCTCCTTGGTCAGGCCGAAGTCCAGGATCTTGAGGCGGCCGTCGCGGGTGAGGAACAGGTTCTCGGGCTTGAGGTCCCGATGGACGATGCCTCGCTCGTGCGCGGCGGCGAGCGCCTCCGCGGCGGTGGCACCCCACTCCGCGGCGCGCTCGCAGCTCACCGCGCCGCGCAGCAGCCGCTCCCGCAGCGTCTCGCCCTCCAGCAGCTCCGTGACCATGAACGCGACGCCGTCCGACTCGCCGACGTCGAAGAGGGCGAGCACGCCCGGATGGTCGAGCGCCGCCACGGCCCGCGCCTCCCGCTCGAACCGACGGCGTCGTTCGGGATCGCCGGCGACGTCCGCCGGCAGGACCTTGAGGGCGACGTCCCGGCCGAGCCGCGTGTCGCGCGCCCGGTAGACCTCGCCCATGCCGCCCGCGCCGAGGGCGGCCAGAACCTCGTACGGCCCCAGGCGACGTCCCGGCTGGAGGGTCACTGCCCCGGATTATCCCTGGGACCCGTCCGGGGCGCGAGGGCTCAGAGATGGGCGTCGAGCAGCTTGACCAGCGGCTCGCGGCTCATCTTGCCCACGCGCTGCTCGGCGACCTTGCCGCCCTTGAAGACGATCAGCGTCGGCATCGCCGTGATGCCGTACTGGAACGGCACCTTGTCGTTCTCCTCGACGTTCAGCTTGCCGACGCGCACGCGGCCGGCGTACTGCGCGGCGACCGCCTCGAGGTCGGGCACCATCGCCTTGCAGGGCGCGCACCACTCGGCCCAGAAGTCGACCAGCACGGGCCGGTCCGCAGCCGAGCACCTGTTGCGCCCAGTTCTGATCCGTGAAGACGTCGATCTTCACAGCCATTCGTGTCCCTGCCCTTCCTTGGATCGCGTCCTTCGCGTACGGCAACTCGTCCCTGCTGAGCTCAGGCCTCTGGAACTTCGCATCGCCCGACGGTAGAGATCGACGTACTCGCGAGCCGAGCGGTCCCACGAGAACTCACGTGCCATGCCCCGGCACAGCAGCCCCTCCAGGCGGCCGCGGTCTCTCCACGCCGCCAGCGCCTGGTCGAGCGCCCACACCAGCCCCGTGCCGTCGGGCGTGTCGAAGCGGAAGCCCGTGCCCGTGCCCTTCGCCGGCGTCGAACGGCTCGACGGTGTCGGCGAGCCCGCCGGTCGAGCGCACCACCGGCACCGTCCCGTAGCGCAGGGCGTACATCTGCGTCAGGCCGCACGGCTCGCTGCGCGAGGGCATCAGGAACATGTCGGCAGCCGGCCATCACCTTGTGCGCGAGGCGCTTCGTCGTACGCGAAGCGCACCGAGAAGCGGTCCGGGTCCCGCTGCTGCAGGTAGCGCAGGCCCTCCTGCACGCCCTGATCGCCCGAGCCGAGGACGACCATGCGCAGCGGCCGCTGCAGCAGGTCGAACCAGGCCCCGGCCACGATGTCGAAGCCCTTCTGCCAGACCAGCCTCGACGTCACGCCCACCAGGGGCAGGTCCGGGAACTCCGGCAGCCCGAACGCACGCAGCAGGTCCGCCTTGCAGGCGGTCTTGCCGGAGGTGTCGTCGGCCGTGTAGCGGCAGGCGACGCGGCCGTCGTTCCGCGGGTCCCACTCGTCGTAGTCGACGCCGTTGAGAATCCCGACGACGTCGCCGGCGCGCGAGCGGATGACGCCGTCGAACCCGTACCCGTGCTCGGGCCCCTGGATCTCCTGGGCGTAGGTCGGCGAGACCGTGTTGACTATCTCCGCGAACACCGTGCCGCCCTTGAGGTAGCTGATCGCACCGTGGTACTCGAGGGCGTAGGGTTCGCCGAGGTTCCACGGCAGGCCCAGGATGCCCAGCGTGTCCTTCCCGAACTGGCCCTGGTAGGCGATGTTGTGAATCGTGAAGACGCTCGGCATGCCGTGCAGCGTCGGGTCCTCCGCGTAGAAGGCCTTGAGGTAGACGGGCACCAGGCCGGTCTGCCAGTCGTGCGCGTGGAAGACGCTGGGCCGCTCGCCGCGGCTGCGGAAGTACTCGACTGCCGCGCGCGCCAGGAAGGCGAAACGCAACCGGTCGTCGCCCTCGCCGTAGACGCGCTGGCGTTCGAAGAACGGCGTGTGCTCGACGAAGATCACGTCGACACCCGCGTCGGTCCTGGTCCGGAAGAAGCCGGCGCTCCGGGACAGCCCGTCGACCGGAACGTGCACCGAGCCTGCGAACTCGCCCGCGGGAAACGGCACGCCCGAGTAGCGCGGCAGCACCACGCTCACCCGGTGGCCGAGGCGGACGAGTGCTTTCGGCAACGCCGCCGAGATGTCGGCCAGCCCCCCGGTCTTGACGAAGGGGCCCATCTCCGGCGTCACGAAGGCGATGTGCAGGCTCTCGGGCACGCGGACTCTCCGGGGAATCGCTTCAGGCTAGCACGCAGGGCGAGCCCCACAAAGGACGGCCAGCGTGCGGTTCGAGACGAACAGGATCGGCGCGCGCACGCTCGCCGCGCCAGCGGTCGAAGTGGCGACGATGCTACCCTGCCCCATGCCCAGGCGGCTCGGCCAGCACTTCCTGCGCCCGGCGAGCGTCGAGCGGCTGCTGCGGGTGATCGCACCGGACGCGGAGGACGTGTTCCTCGAGATCGGGCCCGGCCGCGGCGCGCTCACGCTGCCGCTCGCCGCGCGCTGCGCGCGCCTCGTCGCGGTCGAGATCGACGAAGCACTCGCGGAAAGGCTTCGCCAGCGCGCCCCGGCGAACGTCGAGGTCGTGGTGGGCGACGCCCTGCGCGTCGACCTGGGGGCCCTCGTCCCGCACGGCGCCCGCCTGGTGGGCAACCTCCCCTACTACGTCTCCAGCCCGCTCCTGCGCCGCTTCCTCGACCTTCACGACCGCGTCCGCGACGTGCACGCCATGCTCCAGGACGAGGTCGCACGTCGGGTCGCCTCGCCACCGGGCTCGAAGGAATACGGGATCCTCTCCGTGCTCTACGCTCTGTGGGCCGACATCGACATCCCGGCGCGCTTTCCGCCCGGCGCCTTCGATCCCCCGCCGAGCGTGCGCTCGGCGTTGCTGAGAGCCCGCTTCCGGTCGCAGCCACGCGCCGACGTGGCCGACCTCGCCGGCTTCGAGCGGCTGCTCCAGGCCGCCTTCCACCAGCGTCGCAGAACACTTGAAAACAGCCTCGAACATAGCTATCCTCACCTCAAGGAATACTTTAGGTCCCCCCTCAAGTTCGAGGGGTCGCGCAGGGCAGAGACCCTATCGGTTGTGGAGTTCGCGGCGCTGTGGCGGGCGCTCGAGAAGGGGATTTCAGGGGCGCAGGGGTGAGGCAGGGAGAAGCCGAAGAGACACGACCGATCCGCCTCGTCCCGCTCGGCGGCCTCGGCGAGTTCGGCCTCAACGCGCTCGTGCTCGAGTGGGAGGACCACCTCCTGCTGATCGACGCGGGGATGTTGTTTCCTCCGGCCGACCTGCCTGGCGTCGACTTCATCGTCCCGGACTTCGCCTACCTCGCCGAGCGCCGCGACAGGCTGCACGCCATCCTGCTCACGCACGGCCACGAAGACCACATCGGCGCGCTCGCTTACGCGCTCGCCGCCGCTCCTGCACCGGTCTACGGGAGCCGGCTGACGCTCGCCTTCGCGCGCCAGCGGCTGCGCGAGCGCGGGCTCGCCGCGGACCTGCGCCCGCTCGTGGCCGGCGAGCCCGTCGAGCTCGGCCCCTTCCGCGTGCACCCGATCCGGGTCGCGCACAGCGTGCTCGACAGCTTCGCGCTGGCGATCGAGACCCCGGCGGGCGTGGTGCTGACCAGCGGCGACTTCAAGCTCGACCCGCAGGCGCCTGCCGGAGAGGGCACCGACCTCGAGGCCCTCTCCGCGTGGGGCGACCGCGGCGTGCTGGTGCTGCTCTCCGACAGCACCAACGTCGAGCAGCCGGGCTTCACGGCGGGCGAGGACGCCGTGGTGCCGGCGTTCGAGGAGATCATGGCCCGCGCGCGCGGCCGCGTGCTGGTGTCCTGCTTCGCCACGTCCATCCCGAGGATGCAGCGCGTGGCCGACGCCGCGGCCCGCGACGGCCGGCCGATCGCCTTCCTCGGCCGCCGGATGGTCGACAACGCCGAGGTCGCGCTCGACCTCGGCCTGCTGCGGGTGCCCGAGGACCGGCGGGTCTCGCCCTCCGCCAGCGCCGGCGGCGCAAGCCGCGCGGTGGTGTTCGTTTCCGGCAGCCAGGGCGAGCCGCTCTCGGCGCTCTCGATGGTCGGCCTCGGCGAGCACCGCGAGCTGGCGGTAGGCCCCGGCGACACGGCCGTGCTCTCCTCGCGCACGATCCCGGGAAACGAGCGCGCCGTGTCGCGCCTGATCGGCAACCTGTTCCGCCTCGGCTGCGACGTCGTGCACGGCGGCACGGCCCGCGTGCACGTCTCCGGCCACGGCGGTCAGGGCGACCTGGTCGAGCTGTTACGCCGCGTGCGCCCACGCTTTCTGGTCCCGGTGCACGGCGAGTTCCGTATGCTCGCCCAGCACGCCCGGCTCGCGGCTGCCGCCGGGCTGCCGCCCGACGCCGTGCTGCTCGCCGAGGACGGCGACGTGCTGCGGATCTCGAGCGCGGGGGCACGCAAGGAGGAGC
Organism: uncultured Acidobacteriota bacterium; assembly: GCA_963831755.1. GTDB lineage: Bacteria > Acidobacteriota > Vicinamibacteria > Fen-336 > Fen-336 > DATBSL01. Next base: position 450,046 of record CAWHRC010000013.1, on the reverse strand, counting down.
GCGTGCCCGCCGGGCGTGTGCTGCTCGACCGCGGCGCCACCGAGATCGAGGACCTGGTGATCCGCGATCGCCGGCACCTCTCCTCCGAGGGGATCGTGGTCCCGATCGTGGTCGTGGACCGCCAGACCGGCCAGCTGGAGTCGCCCCCCGAGATCGTGACGCGCGGCATCGTCGACTCAGGCGCCGCCGCCGAGCTGGCCGACGAGGCGGCCCGGCTGCTCGAGGGCCTGATGGACCGGCGCCCCGCCGAGGAGCGGCTCGACGCCGAGCTGACCCGCGAGCAGGTCCGGGAGGAGCTGCGCCGGTTCTTCAGGAAGCGCACGCTGCGGCGGCCGATGGTGATTCCCGTCGTGATGGAGGTCTAGGCCGCCATGGCCACGGTCGAGTCGAGATCCACGCGCGCCGCCGAGCTGCTCGGGCTGGTCGCCTTCGCGCTCTCCCTGATGCTGCTGATCGCCCTGGCGACCTTCGACCCTCGCGACCCGGCGCCGTTCTTCAGGGCCGGCGCCGACGGCCCTTCGCGCAACTTCATCGGGCCCTTCGGGGCATTCCTCGCGGAGATGCTGATCCCGCAGCTGTTCGGGCTCTCCTCGCTGCTGCTGCCGCTGGTGCTGGGGCTGCTCGGGTGGAAGCTGTTCTGGTGCCGGCCGATCGACGCCCCCTACACGAAGGCCGTCGGCAACGGGATGCTTTTGCTGTCGCTCGCCGGCCTGCTCACGCTGGCCTTCGGCACGGTCGGCTACGAGGGCGAGCCGGTGCGCGCCGGGGGGGCCGTCGGCGAGATGGTCGCCGGGCTGCTCGTCTCGAGCTTCAGCCGCACCGGGGCCTTCATCGTCGTAGCGACGACGCTGTTCGTCGGCCTGATCCTCGCGACCCAGTTCTCCTTCTCCACCTTCCTGAGCGGGGCCACCGCGCGCGTCGCCACCCGGGCGCGCGCGATCCAGACTGCCTGGGCCCACTACCGCGAGAGCCGCCGCAAGGAGAGGATGCGGCGGGACGTGATCCGCAAGCACGCGCAGCCGCGCGAGGCTGGCGGCGAGGCGCCGCGCATCCGGCGCGTCAGGCTGGGCGACGAGGGGGACGACGGGCCGGCGGACGCTGAAGCGGCTCCCGACGAGCCGGCCGCCGTGGACCCGCGCGCTGCGGCCCGACAGCCGGAGCGGGCGGTGCAGAGGCCGCTGCCCTTCATCGCCGGGCCCGCGGCGGCGGCCTCGCTGGACGAGCCCGAACCGGAGGACCTCGACGCACGAGCCGTGCGTCCCTCGCTCCGCCGCCGCCGCGCGCCACGCGAGCCCGAGCCGGCCGCCGGCGCGAGGCGGGGCGGCTACACGCTGCCGCCGATCTCCATCCTCGACCAGCCGAAGGCCAGCGACCCGATCGACAACGACCGCCTGCTGGAGCGCGGGCGCGTCCTGCAGTCGAAGTGCGGCGAGTTCGGCGTGCTCGGGACGATCAAGGAGATCCATCCCGGCCCCGTGGTGACCACCTACGAGTTCAAGCCGGACGCGGGGATCAAGTACTCGAAGATCGTGGGCCTCGCCGACGACCTCGCGCTGGCGCTCGAGGCCGAGTCGATCCGTGTCGACCGCGTCAGCGGCAAGGGCAACGTCGGGATCGAGATCCCGAACGAGGTTCGCGAGACGATCTACCTGCGCGAGATCCTCGAGTCGGAGGCCTTCCGCCGCTCGGCCGGCCGCCTCGCGCTCGGCCTCGGCAAGGTCGTGAACGGCGACGTCTGGACGACCGACCTCGCCGCCATGCCGCACCTGCTGATCGCCGGCTCGACCGGCACCGGCAAGAGCGTCGGCCTCAACTGCATGATCTCCAGCATCCTGTTCCGGGCGACGCCGGACGAGGTGCGGCTGATCCTGATCGACCCCAAGCGCCTGGAGCTGGGCGTCTACGAGGACATCCCCCACCTGCTGACGCCCGTGGTGACCGACCCCAAGGTGGCCGCCAACGTCCTCAAGTGGGCCGTCGCGGAGATGGAGCGGCGCATCCGGATGCTCGCCTCGGAGGGTGTGCGCAACATCGAGCAGTTCAACAACATCATCCGCGCCGAGAAGGGCGAGCGCAGCGACGAGTCCGGCGAGGAGGTCAAGCCGCTCCACTACGTCGTGATCGTGATCGACGAGCTGGCGGACCTGATGATGGTCTCCTCGCACGAGGTGGAGGAGTCGATCACGCGGCTCGCGCAGATGGCGCGCGCGGTCGGGATCCACCTGATCCTGGCGACCCAGCGGCCGTCCGTGGACGTGATCACGGGCCTGATCAAGGCCAACTTCCCCTCGCGCATCTCGTTCCGGGTCGCCGCCCGCGTGGACAGCCGCACCATCCTCGACTCGATCGGCGCCGAGCAGCTGCTCGGCCGCGGCGACATGCTGTTCCTGCCGCCCGGCAGCGCGCGCCTGATCCGGGTGCACGGCGCGTACGTCACCGAGCACGAGATCGCGCGGCTGACCTCGTTCCTGCGCAAGCAGGGGCGGCCCGAGTACGACGACACGGTGGGCAAGCCCGAGAAGTCCGCGGAAGCGGCCGAGCCGGCCGACCGCGACGAGCTGTTCGACGAGGCGGCTCGCTTCGTCGTCCAGAGCGGCCAGGCCTCGACCAGCATGCTGCAGCGCCGCTTCCGCATCGGCTTCTCGCGGGCGGGGCGGCTCGTCGACATGATGGAGCGTGACGGCATCATCGGTCCCGCCGACGGCTCCAAGCCGCGCGAGATCCTGGTCGCCAAGGACTACTACGAAACGGTGGACAGCTGGACGCGATGAGGCAACTCGCGCTCGTCCGCAGGCCGGCCCGGCTCGCAGCCGCCGCCTGCCTCGCGCTGCCGGCGCTCGCCTTGCTGGCCGCTGCGCCGTCGGCGAACGCGGCAACCCGCCGCGCCCCTGCTTCCCGTGCCGCCCGCCCGGCCGCAGCCGCCACGCGTCCCGACGCGGCGCTCTACCGCGAGGCACAGACGGCCGAGGCCCGGCTGCGAGGCTCTGCCAGGCGTCCCGCGAAGCGTCCGGAGTGGGAGGCGGTCATCCTCCGCTACCGCAAGGTCATCGCACGCTACCCCCGCAGCGGCTATTGCGACAACGCCCTGCTCGCGATCGGCAACCTCTATCGGGAGATGAGCCGGCGGTTCACCTCGACGGTGTACCGTGACGACGCGCTGCAGGCCTACCGCACGATCGTCTCGGAGTACCCCTCGAGCAGCCTGGGGGACGACGCCCTGTGGGCGGCCGTCGAGATCACGAAGGACGGGCACGACCGCCGCCGCCTCGCCGAGAGCGCACGCGCCTACCTGGACACCTACCCGGAGGGTCGCCGCGCCTCGCGCGTCAAGAGACTGCTGCGCCAGCGCGAACCCGCCGCCCCTCTGCCTTCGCCCCCGCCGCCGGGCCTCGCCAGCGTCTTCGACCTGCGCGCCTGGAGCGGCGAGACGTCCACGCGCGTCGTCGTGGACCTCGAGCGAAAGGTCCCCCTGCAGTCGGATCGCGCGCGCGACCCGGACCGGCTCTGGGTGGACCTGATCGGCGCCCGGCTGCACCCGAATCTCGAGAAGCGGGTCTTCCCGGTCGGCGACGGCCTGCTCGAGCGAGTGCGGATCGGCAAGAACCGCGAGGACGTCGTGCGCATCGTGCTGGACTTCAAGGACGTCTGGGAACACCAGATGTTCTACCTCGACAACCCCACCCGCCTGGTGATCGACGTGCGGGGCCAGGCCACGGCGCCACCGCCCGCCTCGTCGGCATCAGCCAGCCCGACGACGACGCCCCAGGCGCTCTCCGGCGCCGTACCCGCTCCGGTGACGGCCACGACCGGCCTGCCTGCCCCCGCGACGCTCCCCGTCCGCCGCGTGAACGGCCTCCTGCCCGCCGACTCCGCTTCCGGTCCGCCCTCCGCGCCGATCGTCCTGTCCGGCGTCGACCGGCTTCCCGGTACGACCGCTGCCGCCGCCAGCCCGCCGGCCTCCGCCCGCCAGGCTGGCCCGCCCGACCCCGCCGCCCGCAGGGTGGCCGTGGCCTCAGCCGTGCCGTCTGTCGCACCGGAGCCGCCGGCCGCGAACCGGGCGGGCTCCTACAGCCTCGCCCGCCAGCTCGGCCTCGGCGCCCGGAGGATCGTGATCGATGCCGGGCACGGGGGCCACGACCCCGGCACCATCGGCCGGGGCGGGCTGCAGGAGAAGGACCTGGTGCTCGACGTCGCCCTGCGGCTGGAGCGGCTGGTGAGGCAGGAGCTCGGCACCGAGGTGGTGCTGACGCGGGCGACCGACGTCTTCATCCCGCTCGAGGAGCGCACGGCGATTGCGAACTCGCGCGGGGCCGATCTGTTCCTCTCGATCCACGCCAACTCCAGCCGCAACCCGGGCGCACGCGGGATCGAGACCTACTTCCTCAACTTCGCCAGGAACGCGCACGCCGAAGCCGTGGCCGCCCGGGAGAACGCGATCTCGCCGGCCACGCTCAAGGACCTGCAGAGCCTGGTCAAGGCGATCACGCTGAACAGCAAGATCGACGAGAGCCGCGATTTCGCGGCCGCCGTCCAGGAGAGCATGGTGAGCGGCGTGCGCACGCAGCACGTGGTGCTCGACCGCGGCGTCCACACCGCCCCGTTCTACGTGCTGATCGGCGCCAACATGCCGGCCGTGCTGGCCGAGATCGCGTTCGTCTCGAATCCCGAGGAGGAGAAGCGCCTGAAGACCCCCGACTACCGCGAGACGCTCGCGCGCAGCCTGCTGCGCGGCGTGCGCAGCTACCTCGAGTCCCTGAACCGCACCCAGATGAGGCAGTTGACCGAGGCCCAGCGGCGCCCTAGAGTGGCCGAGGGGCGCGGAGGACGCTGAGGGACCGGATCCATGAGCGGCCTGCTGGCGGCACGCCTCGCTCCGGCGATCACCTGGATCAAGGTCGAGAAGCCCAGCTTCGACCTGGTCGGGGTGGTGTTGGGCTCGTTCAAGCTCGCCGGCATCCTGCTCGCCGTGGCGTTCGTGCTCGGCTGCGTGTTCGGGGCCGGGCTGATCCTCTCCCGGCGCCGGGCGGCGCCGGGTCCGCTCGACGACGTCTCGCTGCGCCTCTGATCCCCGCCGCTGAGCCGTCGCGGTTTGACGCCGCGCGTTATTCTCTTGTACCTTCTGACGCGGCGCGCTATGCTGACGACGTGAGCCGCGAGAAGAGCTCGCCGCAGCCGCGCCTGGTCCGCCGCTACGGGAACCGCAAGCTCTACGACCTCGCCGCCCGCCGCTACGTCAAGCTCGATGACCTGGCGGGCCTGATCAGCGCGGGCCACGAGCTGCTGGTGACGGATCACGAGACCGAAGAGGACCTGACCAACGCGACCCTGGCCCAGGTGCTGCTGGAGCAGATGCGGGGCGGTGCGAGCCGCATCCCCCGCCAGGTGCTGACGCGCCTGATCCGGCTGGCCAGCGGACCGGCCTCGGCCTGGAGCCGCTGGCCCGAGCCCCAGGATGCCGCCGGGCGCGCACGGGCGGAGGCGGAGAAGATCGTCTCCCGGCTGCTGGGACGCGGCCGGCTCGGCCTGGACGACGCGGTCGCGCTGCGCCACGAGCTGGGGCAGCTGGTGCACCGGCTGGTGGCCGAGGCCCAGTCGGGCGCGCAGACGCGCCTGCGCGCGCTCGTGTCGAGGGGAGAAGGGGTCGCGGGGCGTTCCCTGGAGGCCCTGAAGGGCCGCCTGGAGGCGATCGAGGGCTACCTCGAGCCCGAGGTCGAGAAGACGGCCCCCGCGCGCCGCAGCGCGCGGCGCAAGCCGGCGCGGAAACGCAGGAAGTGAGGAGGAGAACGATGCCTGTCAAGAGGAAGACGGCTCGCCGGAAGCACGCGGGCCGCACGCCGGCCAGGAAGGCCGCCAAGGCCCTCGCGAAGACGTGGGACGGCACCCGCGAGGCTCTCGGCAGCGCCGAGCTGGCGGTGCAGCGTCGCGTCCGCGCGCTGGTCAAGCAGGGCGGCGCCCGCAGTCAGCAGGCCACCGACACGCTCACGGCCTGGGGCGGCCGCTTCGAGCGGGAGCGCCGCAAGGCGATGAAGCAGCTCGAGCAGCGGCTGGCGACCCTGCAGACTCGCGCCCGCCGCGAGCGCAAGGCGTTCGTCCGGGTCGTCGAGAACAAGGTCCGGGGAACGCTCGCCGCGCTCAACATCCCCTCGCGCCAGGAGGTGCACGACCTGACGCGGCGCGTGGAGGAGCTGTCCCGCAAGATCGACGGCGTCCGCCGGGCCAGGGGCCCGCGCCGGGCGGCCACCCGGATGCACACGGCGGCCCACGCCTGACCAGCGGCCGCGCGAGGATCGGGAGTCCCGGGCTCGCCCGGGACTCCGCTCTCGCGTACACTCCCCGGCGGGAGGCGAAGGTGCCGGCCAGGACCAGGCGGGCCGCCCCGAAGCGAGGCAAGCGCGATCGTAAGGTCGCTCTCGTCTGCGCCGGGGGCGGCGTCACCGGGGCCGTCTACGAGATCGGGTGCCTGCGCGCGCTCGACGAGCTGCTGGGCCGCAGCGTCGTCGACCTCGATCTCTACGTGGGCGTCTCGGGCGGCGCGTTCGTCGCATCGCTGGTGGCGGCGGGCGTCACTCCGCGCGAGATGTTCGACGAGGCCACGAATCCGGCGAGCCGGCCGTTCGGCTTTCCGCCCACGCCGATCTATCACTTCGATCCGGTCGAGTTCCTGCGGCGCAGCGCGCGAGCGCCGGAGGTGCTCCGGCACGCGGTCGTCTCGGCCCTGAGCGGCGAGGGCCGGAGCCTCTCCGACCTCGCTTTCGCGGCCTTCGAGCTGCTGCCGGCCGGCCTGATGGACACCTCCGGAATCGGCCGCTTCCTGCACCAGGTCTTCGTCTCGCGCCTGGGCGGGGACCGCTTCGCCGATTTTCCCCGGCAGCTCTTCGTCGTGGCCGTGGACCTCGACAGCGGCGACGCGGTCGCGTTCGGCAAGAACGGCTGGGGCTCGGTCCCGGTGTCGAAGGCAGTGGAGGCCTCGACCGCGATGCCCGGGCTCTACCGCCCGGTGCGCATCGGGGGGCGCGACTACGTGGACGGCGGAGTCAAGAAGACCGCCCACATCAACCTGGCGATCCAGAACGGCGCGGACCTCGTGATCTGCATCAACCCGATCGTGCCCTACTTGAACGACACGACGGACGGTCCGCTGCACGGGCACCTGAGCAACCGCGGCATCACCTGGGTGCTCGACCAGGTGATGCGGATCATGCTCCATGGCCGCATGGTCTACGGGCTCGAGCGCTACCGCCGCGAGAACCCGCAGGTCGACATCGTGCTGATCGAGCCCACGCGGGACGACCTGCGCATGTTCGGCTACCACATCATGCGCTACGGCGCGCGCCGCGTCGTGGCCGAGCACGGCTACCGCACGGCGCTCGAGTACTTCCGCCGCCACGAGGCGCGCTGTCGCCGCCTGTTCGCGCGCCACGACATCCCGATGGCGAACCCGGCGCGGGTTCCCGATCAGCCGCAGCGGCACCTGCACCGCTCGGAGCTGGCGCGCGCGCTCGACGCCTCGCTCGACCGGCTCGAGTCGCGGCTGGGCTCGCGCTCGCTCCGCGCCTCGGCCTCCTGAGCCCGCGGTCCCCGCGGCGCGGGGGCTGGCTACCCGAACCAGACGGAGCGGCGGCGCGCGAGCCGGCCGTCGACCATCTTCTGGACCGCCGAGCGCACCTGCTCGGAGAGCCGGTTCACCAGGATCGGGTCGTCCGCGTCCTCCGGGCCGTGGCCCTCGAGGTCGATCGGGTCTCCGAAGTCGATCGACCACTTGGTCGGAAACGGCACGACACCCGCGAGCCCGAGCCAGGGGAAGGTCGGCGTCAGCGGGAAGTAGGGCAGGCCGAACGGCTTCCCCACCCAGTCCGCCTTCGCGATCACCGGGTGGATCTCCTCCGCTCCGACCACGGCGCACGGGATGATCGGCGCGCCGGTGCGCAGCGCGATGCGCACGAAGCCGCCGCGGCCGAAGCGCGCCAGCCGGTAGCGATCGCGATAGTACTTGCCGACGCCCTTCACGCCCTCCGGGAAGACACCCAGCAGCTCGCCCTGCCTCAGCAGGCGCTCGGCGTTCTCGGGGTTTGCGCGCACGGAGCCCGACTTCATCAGCACCGGCGCCAGCACGGGCAGCAGGGCGAACATGTCGAGCGCCAGCATCCGGCACAGCCGCTTGGCCGGGTGCTCCAGCCGCACCGCGAGCTGGACCATCAGCCCGTCGTAGGGCAGGACGCCCGAGTGGTTGGCCACGATCAACCCGGGACCCGCGGCCGGCAGGTGCTCGCTGCCGGTCGTCTCCACCCGCCACCAGACCGCGTAGAGGAACTGCAGGATCGGCTCCAGCGCCTCCGCGAAGCGACCGTCGGCCCCGAACTCGTCCGTCTGCTCGGAGTGCCAGGCGAAGTAGAGGGCGCGCTGCAGGCGCGCGAGGCTCGACCAGGTCACGCCTCGCGCCCCGGCCTGGACGACGCGTGCCACGGTGACCAGCAGCCCCTCGTGCTCCCGCGCGGAGCGGGCGTACGCCAGCTCGCGCTCCAGCTCCGCCACGCGGCGCCCGATCGCCTCTTCCTCGGGCGCCTGGACTCGGCGCCGCCGCGGCCGCTCCGCGATCGGGACGACCTCGCCCTTCATGCCTGCGCCTCCTCCTCCTCGGCGGCGAGCCGGGCACGCGCCCTCTGCGCCGTCTCCGGGTAGCGGTACTCCAGGTAGCTCATCAGCGCGTCGCGGCTGCCGAAGCGCGGGACGAAGCCCAGCTCCTGCCGGGCCTTTTCGCCGTCCGCCACGAACAGGAAGCGGACGTAGTCGATGAAGCCGCCGGGCGCCTCGCCCAGGCCGGCCGCCCACCACATCTCCGCCAGCGGGTAGGCGGCCACGTGCGGCACCGCCACCGTCAGCTTGTCGGCCAGGTGCAGCATCGTGAGCAGCGGCAGCGTGCTGCGCGGGACCACGTTGACGACGCCGCTTGGTCCCTTGTCGAGCGCGCGCAGCGTGGCGTCGAGCGCGTCGTCGGGGTGGAGCAGCTGCACCAGCGGGTCGTAGCCGAGCACGACCGGCACCACGCGCTTGCTGAACACGCGCGTGTAGAACGTGTGGACGCCTGGCCCGAGCAGGACCGCGAAGCGCAGCACGGTCACGCCCAGCGTCGGGTAGCGCCGCGAGAACGAGAACGCGTGCTCCTCGGCTTCGACCTTGTCGCGCACCCAGGCCAGCCGGGCGTGGCCGTCGGGCCGGCGATCCTCGGTCACGAAGTTCGGGTTCTGGCCCCCCGCCCCGTAGACGGCGGTGAAGGAGCGCAGCAGAAGGTGGCGCACGCCACCGGCCGCGGCGGCCGCCGCCAGGTGCAGGGTGCCGATCGACTCGAGCTCGTGCGCGTAGGCGGCGTCGCGCCGCGGGGTCGTGAAGAAAGCCGCGTGTACGACCGTGTCCACCTGCTCCTCGCGGAAGACGTCCACCAGCCGCTGGTCGGCGCCCGGCAGGGTCAGGTCGACCATCCGGTGGCGGACGCCGTGCAACGTCGTCGGCGGGGCCGTGATGTCGACGGCCACGACCGCGTCGCGCCCGCGGGCCTCGACCAGGCGCCGGAGGATGCGGCTGCCCAGGTACGACGCCGTCCCGGTGATGGCGATTCGGGGCACGGGAGCTCCCGGCCCTACTCGGACGCGGCCCCGCCCTTCGCCGGCGCGCGGCGTCGCGCCGCCTTGCGCCGGGCGGGCGGCCGCGGGGCGGCCTTGGGCGCCGCAGCGCGGCGGGCGCGCAGCTCCTTGCGCAGCTCGGCCAGCTCCCGCTCCAGGGTCTCGATGCGCGCCGTCGCCCGCTTCAGCTCGCCGCGGGTCGGCACGTTCACCTGCTTCAGCGCGACGGCCGCAGCCTGCTCCAGCCTGTCGCGCCCGCGCAGCGCCCCTTCCATCGCCTTCACGAAGCGCGGGTTCGTGCTCAGCTCGGCCGACAGCTGCGTGAGCACCTCCTCGCCCCGGGTGCGGATCCTGTCGAGAAGGTCGCGGTCGATTCTCATGGCTGGGCTCCTTTCGACTCGGGTTGTTTCGAAGGCGGGCTCGCGAGACCCCCGCAGAGCATACGTCCGCCGCGGCGCGCGCGCCAACGCCCGCGGCCCTTCAGCGCCGCTGGAAGCCGCGCAGCTCGATCCGCTCGCCGAGCACGCGGCGGAACTCGGAGGCCCGCAGCGACGGCACCATGCGGCCCGTCTCGAACTCGATCTCGTCGATCACGTTCTCCCACAGCCTCTCCCGCCGGGCGACCTCGTCCGGGTCCCTGACCTGGCCGAACTGCAGCACGTACTTGTTGTGCCGGCAGAGCATGCGGAAGCTGGCGGCGGTGTCGGGCCGGCGGATCGGCAGGCCCAGCAGCCGCACGTCGTTGCCGACGTCGTGGATCGGCTGGCCCCACTCCCCGTACACGCCGAAGATCGCACCCAGCCGCTCGAGCACGTTGGCGAGCTTCGGCTCGCCGAGCGCCAGCAGCAGCGCCTTCACCAGCGGCAGCGTCAGGTTGCGCGTCAGGGTCGGGTCCGCCATGCGCACGTTGACACCCAGCTCCTCCTGCGTGATGCGGGCCACTTCGTCGGAGCGGATCCGGTTGTCGGTCGCCAGGTGGATGCGGGCGCCGATCGCCTCCGGCGTCCCCAGCGCGGCCAGGATGCCGGCCACCACCCGATCGACGGCCACCAGGTTCAGCTCCGCCGAGCGATCCGCCGGGAACGTGGTCGCGATCAGGTTGACGAGCCAGGCCCGGCCGCGGTCCGCCCAGCTCCCGCCGAGCGCCTCCAGCGCCTCCTTGGCCCGGCCGAAGGCGTTGATCGGCGCGTTGACCACCTTCGTGTCGCCGCGGTTGTTGCCCGTGCGCGAGTGGCCGATCACGATCGAAGGCAGCAGCTGCGTGACGCGCAGGCCGTCCTCGATCAGCGCGCGGTCGGTCTCGAGCGAGGCCATCGCCTTCGTCAGCTCGTAGTAGTTGTTGTAGAAGTGCCGGGGGAAGACGAGGGCGTCCTCCTGCGCGATCGCGCGCTTGCGCCGGCCGTGGATGTACGAGGTCTCGATCGCGACGTGGGCCACGAAGGCGCCCCCGCGCGCCTGCAGCGCCCGCGAGAACGCCAGGGCGTTGCGGCAACCCACCACGTTCGCCTGGAAAGAGCTCTCGTACGCGCCGTCGAACGAGACGCTGGCCGCGCAGTGTACGACGTGCGTCAGCCGCGGCGCGAGCTCGTCCAGCTCGCGAGCCGCGATGCCGAGGCCGGGCTTCTCCACGTCGCCCTCGACGAAGCGGAACTTCCTGGCGGCCGCGCCCGTCACGTGCAGCCTGCGCAGCAGCAGGCTCCCGCGCTCGCGCGCCGAGAGCACCCGGAGGATCTGCTTCGTCTTGCGGTCCCGCACCGTCTCGGGCCGGACGACGCACACGACCTCGGCCACGTGCGGGTGGTCGGCGGCCTGCGCCAGCAGCTCCTTGCCGAGGAACCCGGTGGCGCCGGTCAGCAGCACGCGGAAGCGCGGCCGCCGGCCCAGCGCGCGCAGCCGCTCCCGGGCCTGGCCCTGCAGCTCCCGGACGCGCGCCTTCACCTGGCTTTCGGAGAGGTGCGAGGGCTCCCGGAAGCGGAACACGTGGTCGCGCCGGGTCACCCCGAGCAGGTCGCGGACGAACCGCTCGTCCTCGGCGCGCCCGGTGAGGGCGCCCGCGAGGGACCCCACGCGCGCCCCGAGCCGCTCGAGCGCCCGCAGCCCGCCCTTGACCAGGGTCTCGTTCCCGGTGACCCGCAGCAGCCGGCTGGCGAGGAACTGTGCGGCGATCTCGACCGGGTGGTGGTCGCGGTGCGCGTGGACGAGCAGCTCCGCGGGAAGGACGGCGTCGGGCAGCGGCTCGCCGCTGGCGCGGTCGACCTTCACGATGTACTGCGAGGGCGAGGTGTCGATGGCCGCCGCGGCCGGCGCCGCTCGCCGGGCCGATCCCGGACGCGGCCGCTTCCTCGCGCGACGCGCCGCGACGGCCGCCTGCCCGTGTCCGGCGCCTCTGGCCAATGGAGCTCCCGCGCTCGTGATCGCCGACGGCTGCGGGCCAGACTATCGTAGGCCGCTCTGTCTCACAACGCGCAATCGGCGGTCGGCAGGCCGTTCCGGGCGTTCCAGGCAGTAGACTCGGGGGAGGTCGTTCCTCCGGGACGGGCCCGAGCGCGGCGCAGCCGCCGCGCAGGAAGGAGACGCACATGAACGGACACAGCTTGGTGGCGGTCGCGGCCTTCGCCGCCGTGGCCGCGTGGCCGCCGGCTGCGCTGGCGCAGCGGGTCGAGCACGGCCGGGGCAACATCGTGTCGATCGACCACGACCGCCAGACGATCGAGCTCAAGGACCCGCAGGGCCGCACCGGCACCTGGCGCTACAACCGCAACGCCAGCGTGAAGTTCACGGACGGGCCGGGCTTCTTCCCGAACCCGTCGACGGCGGACCTGCGGGCGCCGATGTACGTCCACTTCACCTTCACGAACGAAGTGATCGACTCCTTCGACGTCGTGGAGCTGGGCTACCAGCCGGGCAACGAGGAGAGCGCCAGCGGCCGCAAGCAGCCGGGCACGCCCCGGACCGTGATCGGCAGCGTGACGGCCTACGACGCGAACGCGAAGCAGGTCGAAGTCGAGCACGACGGCCTGCGCGAGACCTTCCAGCTCAACGACCGCTCCAACCAGCGGCTCCAGACGGGCCAGCGCGTCCAGCTGCGGACCGAGTGGTCCGGCCCGCGTGAGACCGTCATCGAGACCCGCCTGCTCGCCGGCACCGACACCGGCCGCTTCGGCTCGGGCGGGGCGATCGGCCGCTCCGACCGGCGCATCCAGTCGGCGTCGGGCCGCGTGGTGGGGATCTCGGAGCAGAGCGTCGTGCTGCAGGTCGAGGGCGCGCAGCGCAGCTACGCCGTCGACGACACGGCCCTGCTGCAGCGGCTGCGGGTCGGCGACACCGTGCAGTTCCAGTGGCGGACGGACCCCAACGGCCGGATGTACATCACCAGCGTGCGCTGAGCCAGCCGGAGCAGCCGGGGTCAGGTCTTGTATCGTGCCGCACGATACAAGACCTGACCCCCTAGCCTAGCGGAAGTGCCGGGCCGGCAGGGCCGGTAGCCCGAGCACGGCCGCGGAAACCGCGTACGCCCGCACCGACAGCCCGTCGCGCGCCTGCAGCACGCCGTCGACCTCCAGCACGGGCTCGGCCACCAGCAGCGCGCGCTCGCTCCTGAACAGGTCGGGCCGCACGATCACGTTCACCAGGCCGGTCTCGTCCTCCAGCGTCAGGAACAGGAAGCCGACCGCCGTCCCCGGCCGCTGCCGGCAGATCACGGCCCCGGCCACGCGCACGCGCGCGCCGTCGCCCAGCGCCGGCAGGTCCATCGCCCGCCGCACGCCGCGCGCGGCGAAGGCCTCCCGGAAGAGGTGCAGCGGATGCGTCCCGGTGGTCACGCCGGTCAGCAGCAGGTCGCTCGCCAGCCGCTCGCCGAGGTCCATGTCGGGCACCGGCGCAGCCTCCGGGCCGGGCTCGTCCTCGCGGAAGAGCGGGCCGCGCGGCCGGCCCGCCCGCTCGACCTGCCACAGCGCGCTGCGCCGCGTGAGCCCGAAGGCGTTCAACGCGCCGGCCTCGGCCAGCGCCCGCTGCTCGTCGCGGCGCAGCGCCGTCCGGTCCACGAACTCCTGCAGCGACAGAAACGGCGCCCGCTCGCGCTCGGCCGCGATCCGTCGCCCTGCCTCCGCGCGCAGCCCGCTCACGTAGCGCAGCCCGAGGCGCACGCCGTCGTCCTCGAGCGAGCAGTCGAAGCCGCTGCGGGTGGCGTCGATCGCCCGGAAGCGCACGCCGTGGCGCTGCGCGTCCTTGACCAGCGTGAACGGGTGGTAGAAGCCCATCGGCTGGTTGTTGAGGAGAGCGCAGGCGAACGCGGCCCCGTGGTGCGCCTTCAGGTACGCGCTGGCGTAGGCGATGAGAGCGAAGCTCGCGGCGTGCGACTCCGGGAAGCCGTACAGCGCGAAGGAGCTGATCGAGCGCACGATCGAGTCCTGCGTCCGCTGCGCGATGCCGCGCGCCTGCATCCCGGCGCGCAGCCGGGCCTCGATCGCCTTCATCCGCTGCTCGGAGCGCTTGAAGCCCATGGCGCGCCGCAGCTCTTCGGCCTCGCCGCCGCTGAAGCCCGCCACCGTCATGGCGATCCGCAGCAGCTGCTCCTGGAACAGCGGTATGCCGAGCGTGCGCTCCAGGATCGGCTCGAGCAGCGGGTGCAGGTACTCCACCGGCTCGCGGCCGCCGCGCCGTTCGAGGTAGGGGTTCACCATCTTGCCCACGATCGGTCCGGGCCGGATGATCGCGACCTCGACCACCAGGTCGTAGAAGCGCTCGGGCTTCATGCGCGGCAGCGTCGCCATCTGCGCGCGGCTCTCCACCTGGAAGACACCGACCGTGTCGGCCTCGCGCAGCATGCGGTAGACCTGGGGGTCGTCGGGCGGCAGGTGCGCCAGGTCGACCTCGACACCTCCCTGCTTCAGCAGCGCCAGCGCGTCCTGCAGCGCCGACATCATCCCCAGGCCGAGCAGGTCGACCTTGATGATCCCGAGGTCGGCGCAGTCCTCCTTGTCCCACTGCACGACGATCCGGCCGGGCATGCTCGCCGGCTCGAGCGGCACGACCTCGTCGAGCCGGCCCCGCGCGATCACCATCCCTCCCGAGTGCTGGCCGAGGTGGCGCGGCAGGTCCTGGATCTCGTCGAACAGCCGGGCGAAGAGGCGCATCCGCCGGTCCTGGCCGTCGATGCCGGCGCGCTCGAGGCGCGCGGCGAGCGTGTCGTCCGGGTCGCGGTACTCGAAGCTGCGCATGTGCGTCGCCAGGCGGTCGATCTCGCCCTGCGGGATCCCGAGCACCTTGCCGATCTCGCGCGCGGCGCTGCGGTCGCGGTAGGTGATCACGTTGGCCGTCATCGCGGCGGAGGCGGCGCCGTAGCGCTCGTAGACGTGCTGGATCACGCGCTCCCGCCGCTCGCCGCTCGGCAGGTCGAGGTCGATGTCCGGCCACTCGCCCCGCTCCTCGGACAGGAAGCGCTCGAACAGCAGCCCCATGCCGACCGGGTCGACGGCCGTGATGCCGAGGCTGTAGCAGACCGCGCTGTTCGCCGCGGAGCCGCGGCCCTGCACCAGGATGCCCTCGCGCCGGCAGAAGTTGACCAGGTCCCAGACGATCAGGAAGTAGCCGGCCAGCTCCAGCTTGCCGATCAGCAGAAGCTCGCGCTCGACCTGTCGCTGCGCCTTCTCGTGATACGGGCGGTAGCGCCCGCGGGCGCCCGCGTCCGTGACGCGGCGCAGGTACGAGAGCTGGGTCTCGCCCTCGGGCACCGGGTAATCGGGGAAGCGGTAGCCGAGGTCCTTCAGCGTGAAGCAAAGCCGCTCCGCCAGCGCCTCCGAGTTGCGCAGCAGGGCCGGCCGGTCGGCGAACAGCGCGGCCATCGCCGAGGGCGCCTTCAGGTGGCGCTCGGCGTTGTGCGCGAGCCTGCGCCCGGCCGTGGCCAGCGTCCGCTTCTCCCGGATGCACGTCAGCACGTCGAGCAGGGCCCGCCCGCTCGCCGTCGCGTGGCGCACGCCGTTCGTCGCCACGGCCGTCAGTCCCAGGGCCTCCGCCATGTCGACGAGCGCCTCGTTCGCCGCTTCCTCCTCGCGCCGGCGGTGGCGCTGCACGTCCAGCACCACGTTGCCCCGCCCGAACAGCTCGACCAGGAAGGCCAGCCGATCGGCGTCGAGGGCCGGCGGCCGGCCCGCGGCGCAGGCCAGCGTCTCCGTGCCCGGCAGCGCCACCAGCCCCTCCGTCAGCCCTTGCAGCATCCACGGCTCGAGACGACCCTCCCCTTTCGGAACGCCGGCCTTCATGCGCGTGATCAGCCGGCACAGGTTGCGATAGCCGCGCTGCGTCTCGACCAGCAGCGGCAGCACCCCGCCCTCCGCGAGCGTCAGCTCCGCGCCGACGATCGGCCGGATGCCGCCGGCCACGGCTGCCTTGTAGAAGCGCGGGGCTCCCGTCAGCCCGTCCCGGTCGACGAGGGCTACGGCGGAGTAGCCGAGCCGGGCCGCGCGCTCGGCGATGTCCTCGGGCAGCGAGGACGCGCGCAGGAACGAGAAGGCGGAGGAGGCGTGCAGCTCGGCAGGCATGGTCGAAGAACCGGAGTTTCGCCTTTTCTTCGCCTATTCTGCTCACGCCGCCGGCCGCCGTCAAGCGTCGCCGTCGACCCTCCAGTACCGGCGCTCCTCGCCCCAGCGCGCCTTGATCTCCTCCGGCGGGCGCGCGAGGAGCACGGAACCGCGAGCCGTGACGGTGCCGTCCGGCAGCCTCAGCTCCGCCTCGGCCTCGGCCCGCGACCCGGCGCGGCGCAGCAGACGTCCCACGGCCAGCAGCGGCACGCCGGTCGGCGTCGGCCTGCGGTAGACCACCTCCAGCTTCGCCGTGACCATCAGGTCGTCGAAGCCGCCGTCCATCAGGATCGACCGCCCCGCGGTCTCGTCCAGAACAGCCGCCACGATGCCGCCGTGCGCGACGCCCGGGTAGCCGTTGAAGTGCTCCGGCAGCGTGACGGCGCCACGGATCTCCTGCCGCTCCGTGTCCTCGTCCCAGTGGACCTTCAGGCCGACCGGGTTCTCCCGGCCGCACACGAAGCAGGAACGCGAGCTGGGCTGTCGTCTGGTCATTCGCTGTCTCTCCTGGCGCTGTCGAATGCGGGCCGCGGCGGGCTCTGCCCTACTCTCTCGACGGGACCAGCGCGGCCGCGAGCTTCATCGCCTCGAACAGGCTGCCGGCGTCGGCCGTCCCCCGCTCGGCGATGTCGAACGCCGTCCCGTGGTCGACGGAGGTGCGCACGAAGGGCAGGCCGAGCGTGACGTTCACCGCCCGGCCGAAGGCCGCGAGCTTCACCGGCACGAGGCCCTGGTCGTGGTAGGCCGCGACGATGGCGTCGTACTCGCCGCGCGAGGCCCGCAGGAACAGCGTGTCCGCGGGGAACGGCCCGTGCGCGTCGATCCCCTCGGCACGCAGGGCAAGGACGGCCGGCCGGATCACGTCGATCTCCTCCCGCCCGAAAAGCCCGCCCTCGCCGGCGTGCGGGTTGAGGCCGCAGAAGGCGATCTCCGGGCAGGCGACGCCGAAGCGCGGCAGCTCGCGGTGGACGAGCCGGGCCACGCGCCGCACCTGCTCGCCGGTGATCGCCTCCGGCACGGAGCGCAGCGAGCGGTGGATGGTCAGGAGCGCCACGCGCAGCCCGCCGCCCACGAACATCATCGCCACGTCACGAGCGCCGGCGGCGTCGGCCAGCAGCTCGGTGTGCCCGGGCCAGGGGTGGCCGGCCGCGCGCAGCGACTCCTTGTGCAGCGGCGCGGTGACCAGCCCGTCGAGCCGGCCGCCGAGCGCGTCCCGGGCGGCACGGCAGACGGCGTCGGCCGCGGCCCGGCCGCCTTCCGCCGAGACGCGGCCGAGCGGAAAGCCGGCGCCGCCGACGTCGACGACCGGCACACCGAGCTCCGCGATGGGCTTCAGGCCGAAGCGCCGCGCGCGATCCTCGAGCGCGGCCAGCGGCCCGTACACGGTCCAGTGGGCCTCGGGGCGCTCCCTCGAGGCCAGCGCCCGCAGCACGATCTCCGGGCCGATGCCCGCCGGGTCGCCGACGGTGAGGGCGAGACGGCTTTCGGCCGGTGCCATCGCTCGCACTCTACGACGAGCCGTGGCCGTTCGCGAAGCGCGTCCTGCCGGCTCCGCCCGGCGCGAACGGCCCCGGGCGTTTGAGCAGCGCAGGCGATGGGGCTAGGCTCCCTGCGAGGTCCGGGGACGTGTCCAGAAGCCCACTCGGCGTCCTGCGCGGCGGCCTGCAGCACGTGCTGCGAGCGCCCGTCTTCGCGACGGACGACGAGCGAACGCTGCTCGCCAGCCTGCTCCACCCGATCCTGCTCAGCGTGCTGCTCGGGGTGTTGCTCTACGCCTTCGTGGCGCCCGTGCACAGCGACCGGCAGGCCCTCGCCTACGCCTACTGCAGCGCGGTGGCGCTGCTCGCAATCGGGTTGCTGGTGGCCACGCGCCGCGGGCACGTCCACGACGCGGCGCTGGCGCTGGTCGCCGGCGTCTGGCTGACGATGGCGAGCGGGGCAGCGGTCTCGGGAGGCGTCCTGGCGGCGTCCTTCCCTGGCCTCATGATCGCGGTGCTTTGCGCCGGCGTCCTGCTGGGGCCCGGGCCGGCGCTGCTCGTGGCCACGCTGTCGGTCGTCGCGGGCGCGCTGATGCTGCGCCATTCCGCGCTGCCGCCCGCTGCTCCGCAGAACATTCGGCAGCAGGCACTGCTGGCGCAGGCGGTCTACATGCTGGTCGCGGCGGTGCTCGTCTCCGCCGTGATGCGGGCGATGCGGACGGCGCTCGGCCGCGCCCGCAGGGAGGCCCGGGAGCGGCAAGCCGCCCTGCTGCAGCTGCGCGAGTCACAGGAGGGCCGCGAATCGCTGATCCGACAGATGGAGGCCAAGAACGCGGAGCTCGAGGGGTTCACGTACACCGTCTCGCACGACCTGCGCAGCCCCCTGGTCACCATCAAGGGCTTCGTCGCCCACCTCGCGAGGGACCTCGACGCCGGGGATCCGCAAAGGGCGCTCGCCGACCTCGCCCGCATCCAGGGCGCCGCCGAGAAGATGGAGCGGCTGCTCCAGGAGCTGCTGGAACTCTCGCGCGTGGGCCGCGTCGTGCGCCCGCTCTCCGAGCTGGCGTTCGAGGAGGTCGTGCGCGAGGCCCTGTTTCTCCTGCAGGGACGGGTGGCGGAGCGTGGCGCGCTCATCGACGTCGCACCCGACCTGCCGCGCGTCTGGGGAGATCGCGCGCGACTCGTCCAGGTGATGCAGAACCTCGTCGACAACGCCGTGAAGTTCAGCGCAAGACAGCCGCAGCCGCTGATCGAGATCGGCCAGCGCCCGCAGGGCGCGGGTCAGCCCACCCTGCTCTTCGTCCGCGACAGCGGGATCGGGATCTCTCCCGAGCACCTCGAAGGGATCTTCACGCTGTTCCGGAAGCTGGACCCGCACACCGAGGGCACCGGCATCGGCCTCGCGCTGGCCAGACGCATCGTCGAGGTCCACGGCGGCCGGATCTGGGCGGAGTCGGAGGGCCCCGGCAGGGGCGCCACGCTGTGCTTCACGCTGCCGGCCGCTCCCCCGCCGTAGACGTGCGACCGCGAGGCCCGACCGCCCGCAGGTATGGCCCCCGCGGTCAAGCCGACGGCCAGCGCTGCCAGGCAGGACACTCCCGGAAGTGTCACCCCGCCCCCGCCACGGAGGCGTCCCGATCGGTAACCTCGCCGGCCATGATGAAGGTCGTGATCCGGGTGGACGCGGCCGGTGAGCTCCCGGCCCTCGTCAGCGACTCCGAGAAGCTCATCTCCAGTGCGAGCGTTCTCTGGCGCTGGGTCTGCGACGTTGACGACGAGGAGGAGGGGCGAGTGGTGCTCGAGGCCCTGAACAAGCGACGGCGTGTTCCCGCTTCCTCGTCCCCCGCACTCGATTGACGCCCATGGATGATCTCCCAGCGTGGCCGCGATCCCTGGGGCGCGCCGGTGAGGTCGGAAGACGCGCAAGCGGCAGTCGGAGCGGCAAAGTTCAGGCGGAATTCCGGGCTGATGATCAACACCCTGGTCTCGGGAGCGGTGCGAGATCCTGGGCAGACCACGAGGGAGCCCGCACTGATCATGGGGCGAGCGGAGGGTGCGCCCGGCCCGCCAATGATGTGCGAGGGTCCCGATGGGGCCTAGAGGGTACCCCACCCCCACGAAATACGGGGCGGAGCAGGGCGCACTCTCCGACTGCCCTATGATCAGTTGCGGCTTGCCTAGATTCTGTTCCGCAGCGCAGAGTGATCGACAAATCGTTTTTTCCCACCCAGACCAATAGGGGGAGAGCGATGGATCGGACCGGCTGCTTCTTCTCGTCTCCAAAGCTGGCGCCGCACATTGGACAACCCGTGAATGCCCTGACCCATGAAGACTCCGACCCCAATGAACGAAGAAGCGATGCCGAAGTCACGCCCTAGTTCTCTTCGCTCCGGTCGAGTTTCGCTGCGAAGAGCAGCGTGAGCGTCTCCGTCAACTCCGCCCGATCGGCGGCGCCGGCCACCAGATGGACACTCAGGCCACTTTGGGGGAGGGCCGGCGAAGCCCGAGTGCCCTATTCTCCGTCCTCGTCCGTCTCCCCCTCGTCGTTCTCCTTGTACATGTACTTCACGTTGTCCTTGAAGAGGAGGATGTTGGGCGCGTCGGGGCGGTGCACCTTGAGCGCAATCCGGTCGTACCACTCGATCGTTCCGCGCAGCTCCTCGCCGTCTTTGAGCACGATGACCATGCGGGTGCGGTTGGCCATCTGCTTGAGGTAGTAGTTCCCCTCGGCGTTCGTCTGGTCGGGCGGGATGGCGCGGCGCTGCCGGAAGTACTTCGGCGTTGTGACCGGTGTGTGTCGGTGGTCCTTCATGTCCGTCAGGTCGGGACGGATCAGCTTGCGATTCATGAGACCGGCCTCCAAGCCCGTGGCGCATCCCCCGCACCCGGCAAGGGCGCGAGCGACGCGAGCCGCAGGCACGCTGCTTCTCCAGCGGCAGATTTGCCTATCTAGTAGCACACGGCGTCGCGCGGGTGCAAGAAACGAATGGCGGATCGATGAGGCAAATGCACCGGGCGGACGACGCGCGGCCTGCCCGCCTCAATCACCCGCGAGCGCGTCGACCAGCACGTCGAAGGTGAGCAGCTTGTTGGCGAAGCCGCGCAGGGCCGCTCGCGCCGTCCCGCTTCTCTCCGCGAGCGCCACGGCCCGTTCCCCGAGCGGCCCTTTGCCGAGGGCGGCCAGCCGCGCCGCCAGGTCCTCGTTGACCAGCGCCCCGGAACCGGCCCGCGCCGCCGCCACGTCGCGCAGCAGCGAGCGCAGCGTCGCGAGCAGCGCCGCCGGGCTGTCGAACTGCTCGAGCTCCTGCGCGGCCCGCATCCGGCCCGTGGCGTCGAGGCCTTCGAGCGCCTCGAGCAGCGAGACGAGCGTGTCGCGCATGCGGCGGTAGCTCTCGGATTCGAGGGCGAGGCCGGCCCCGACGCTGCCGCCGGCGACACCGGCCCGCAGGCGCGCCTCCTCCTCGGACAGAGAAGCCCGCTCGCGCAGGATGGAGGCGACCACGGCCCGTGGCAGCGGGCCGAAGCGCAGGGTCTGGCAGCGCGAGCGGATCGTCTGCCGCAGGCCGAGCGGGGCGGCCGAGACGAGCAGCACGTGCGAGCGCCGGGGCGGCTCCTCGAGGCTCTTGAGCAGCGCGTTCTGGGCCGCCTCGTTCATCGTGTGCGCGTCGTCGATCACGAACGCGCGCCGCCGCGCCTCGAACGGGGCGCCCGCGATCTCGCCGATCAGCTCGCGCACCTGGTCGACGCGGATCTCGGGCTCGGCGCGCGGGCGGCCCGTCTTCGTCAGCCACCAGGCCTCGGCCAGCACCAGGTCAGGGTGGAGCCGGAAGTTGCGCCACACGTCCTCGTCCGGGCGCCGGTCCGCCCGCTGCCGCAGCGACTCGAGCGAAGCAAGGCCGGCGGCGACGCGCTGGCAGGTCCGGCACTCCCCGCACGCCTCCGGCAGGGGCGCCCTCTCGCAGAGCAGCGCCTGCGCCACCGCGAGGGCGAGCGTCTTCTTGCCGATCCCGTCCGGCCCGGTCAGGAGCAGCGCCGGCGGCACCCGCTCGCGGGCGAGCGCGCGAGAGAGGATCGGCTTGATGCGCTCGTGGCCGTGGATCTCCGACAGCCTCATACGCTCGTCCCTGCCAGTCCGCGTTCGACCAGGCCCCGCTGCGCAAGGCCGCGGACGAGCGCCGCGAACACGTCGTCCTCGCCGGCGGTGCCGTCCAGGCACAGCCAGCGCGAGGGCTCCTCGGCCAGCAGGGCGGCGAAGCCCGCACGCACGCGCTCGTGAAAGGCCAGCACCTCGCGTTCGAGCCGGTCGTGTGCACCTCGCTGTCCGACCCGCGCCAGCCCGACGTCCACCGGCACGTCGATCAGGACGATCGCGTCGGGGCGCAGGCCGCCGGTGGCGAGCGTCGCCAGCTCGCGGATCGCAGCCAGCGGCAGTCCACGGCCGTAGCCCTGGTAGGCGAGGCTCGACTCCACGTGCCGGTCGCCAAGCACGATGCGCCCCTCGGCCAGGGCCGGGCGGATCACCTCGGCCACGTTCTGCGCCCGGTCGGCGAAGTAGAGCAGAAGCTCGGTCATCGGGGCCATCGCCCGGTTCGCGGGGTCCAGCAGCACCTCGCGGACGGCGCGCCCGATCGGCGTGCCTCCCGGCTCGCGCGTGGTCACGGTACCCGGCCCGAGCAGGCCGGCCAGCCGCTGCAGCTGCGTCGTCTTGCCGCAGCCCTCGATACCCTCGAAGGTGATGAAGGCCATCCGTGGCGGGATTCTAACCGTTGCCGCGCTGCGCCATGCGCGCCCTGGCGCCTGCGGGGGGAACGCCCGCACACCGCGCCTCGTAGCTCAGGGCATGAGCGGGGTTCGGCCTATGCGGCGTCGCCGGCTGCTGGCGACGCTGGCGACGCTAGCTGTCGTAGCCGGCGCACTCCCTGCGGCCCTGCCGCTCGGCGTCGTGCCGGTCGACTGGGGCGCCAGCGCGATCCTGCACCCGTACCGAAAGCCGCTGACGCGGCAACCCGACCTGCCGTACGAGCTGCTGCGCTTCGAGAGCGGTGGCGCGCAGCTCGAGGGCTGGCTGTTCAGGCCCGACCGCCCGCGCGCGACGCTCGTCTACCTGCACGGGATCGGCGACAACCGAGAGTCGGGCATCGGCATCGCGAAGCGGCTCGTCCCCCGAGGCTACACCGTGCTGGCCTTCGACGCGCGCGCCCACGGGCGCTCCACGGGGCCGGCCTGTACCTACGGCGCCCTCGAACGGCACGACGTCAGCCGGGCGCTCGACGCGCTCCACGTGTCGAGGGCCATCCTGCTGGGGCACTCGCTCGGGGCGTCCGTCGCCCTGCAGGCGGCGGCGATCGACCCGCGCGTGAGTGCCGTCGTCGCCGCCTCGCCCTTCTCCGACCTGAGATCGATCGTCGAGGAGCGCGCGGGCTGGTTTCACCTGCCCCGGCGCTACGTACGGGACGCGCTGGCACGGGCCGGCGAGCTCGGCGGTTTCCCGCCCGACGAGGCCTCGCCCGTGGCCCTGGCCCCGGCCGTCCACGTCCCGGTCCTGCTCTTGCACGGGGCCCTAGATCGCAAGACGTCGCCCGCGCACTCGCTGCGGATCGCCGCCGCCTTCCCCTCCCCACCGGTGCTCCGCGTGCTCCCGGGGATCGGCCACGACGAGATCCTCGGGCGCGATGAGGCCTGGCGCGAGATCGACGCGTTCCTCGACGGCCTCTCCGCTGCAGGCCTCTCCGCTCCTTGACGCGGCCCGCCTGCCCGGATACGGTCCGTCGCATGCTCAGCCTCGAAGGGCGTCGTGCCCTCGTCACCGGAGCGAGCCGCGGCATCGGCCGTGCGGTCTGCGTCCTCTTCGCGCGGCTCGGCGCGCAGGTCGCGGTCGCCTACGCCCACGACGAGGCGGCCGCCCGCGAGACGCTGCACCAGGTCGAGGCGGCGGGGCCGCGGGCGGTGATGCTGCAGGCCGACCTCGCCAGCGCCGGCGAGGGCGAACGGCTGGTCGCCCGGGCCGAGGAGGCGCTCGGCCCGCTCGACACGGTGGTGCTGAACCACGGCATCTGGAAGCGGGCGCCCATCGCCACGATGACGGCGACCGAGTGGGAGGAGACGCTGCGCGTGAACCTCACCTCCGTGCGCGACGCCTGCGCGGAAGCGGCTCGCCGCATGTCGCCGCGCGGCTCGGGCACGATCGTGCTGATCGCCTCGACGGCGGGCCAGCGCGGCGAGCCCTTCTACTCCCACTACGCCGCCACGAAAGGCGCCGTGATCGCCTTCACGAAGTCCCTGGCCTCGGAGCTCGGCCGGGACGGCGTGCGGGTCAACTGCGTGGCGCCGGGCTGGGTCCTCACGGACATGACGCGCGAAGCGATCGCGGGCGCCGGCGGCGAGGCGCTCGTCCGGACGATCCCGCTCGGCCGCCCGGGCACGCCGGAGGAAATCGCCGGGCCCGTGGCGTTCCTGGCGTCCGACCTCGCCAGCTACCTGCACGGGCAGGTGCTCTCGGTGAACGGCGGCTCCGTGCTGGTCGGCTGAGCGCCGATGCGACTGACGGTGACCGGGGCGGGCGGACTGCTCGGCGGTCGCCTCGCCCGCCTTCTCCACGAGCGAGGCTTCGAAGTGCTCGCCCTGCACCGGCGCGCCGCGCCGCCTGCCGGGCCGCGGGCGGTCGCGCTCGATCTGCTTGCGGAGGACGCGCTCAGCCGCCTGCTCGACCGTGAGCGGCCCGACGCCGTCCTCCACGCCGCGGTGCTCGGCCGCACGGACCTGTGCCAGGAGCGGCCCGACGAGGCGAGGGCCACCAACGTCGACCTCCCGCGCCTGCTGGCCGGGCTGTGCGCCGAGCGCGGCATCCGCCTCGTCGCGCTCTCGACCGACCTCGTCTTCGGCGGCGACCGCGCTCCGTACCGCGAGGCCGACACGCCTCGCCCGCCGAGCGTCTACGGCCGCACGAAGCGAGAGGGAGAGCAGGCGGTTCTGGAGGCCTTTCCGGCCGCCGTCGTGGCGAGGGTGTCGCTCGTGCTCGGCCGCGGGCACGGCGCGCGCGGGACCTCCTCCGAGTCGATCGCCTGGGCGCTGCGCGAGGGCCGGGTGGTCTCCCTCTTCACCGACGAGCACCGCACGCCGGTCGATCCCGAGTCGGTGGCCGACGCGACGGAGCGGCTGCTCACGGGCACCGCGAGCGGCATCTTCCACCTCGGCGGGCCGGAGAGGCTGTCGCGCCACGAGCTGGGGCGCCGCGTGGCCCGGGCGCTCGGGCTGCCGGAGGCCGGCCTCGTCGCCGCGCACCAGGCGGGCTACACGGGACCCGACCCACGGCCGGCCGACGTCTCGCTCGACTCGGAGCGCGCCCGCCGTGAGCTCGGCTGGGAGCCGCGGCCGACCGACCAGGCGCTGCGGGAGGGTCGGCTCGCGCCGGGGTGAGGGGAGCGCTGGCCGTGAGGCAGGTCTGCCCCGGCGCTACTTAGGCGGGGCAGGCAGCCGGAAGGTGAGGGTCAGCCGGCAGAGGGTCAGCTCGTCACCGTCGTTGATCGGCATCAGCACGCCCGTCGGGATCTTCTGCCCGTTCAGGTAGGTGCCGTTCATCGTGCCGATCTCCTCCGCCACGTACGGCTTGCCGTCCTTGACCAGCACGCGCGCGTGACGGCGCGAGATGTTGCGTGCCGAGTCCTCGTTCGTCAGGTCGATGTCCGGGGCCATGCCGGTCACGGAGTCGTAGCGGCCGATCAGCGAGTCGGGCTTGAACACCGCGAACACGTTCCCGCTCGCCTTCGAGATGAAGTAGGCCAGCGCCTCGGACTGCGCCTCGGCCGCGGCCCGACGGGCGGGCTCGGCCACCTTCTCGAGCGTCACGCCCGTGGGCGACGGGCCCGCGCCGCCGCCGTCCTTCTTCAGCTCCTCGAACTGCTTCGTCGTCTCGCGCAGGCGCATCGAGTACTTGCGCAGCATGCGCACCGCGATCTCGGGGTTGCTCTTCACCATGTCCCCGAAGACGTCGCTGCCGATCACGATCAGGTCGCCGTCCTCGACCATCTCGGCCCCGGCGGTGCGCGCGATGCGCTCGAGGAGCGCCATCTCGCCGAAGAAGTCGCCCTTCTCCAGCTCGGCCACGACCAGCTCTCCGTGGGGCACCCGCTTCTTGATCGCCACGCGGCCGCTGCGGATGATGTACATGTCCTCGCCTTCGTCCCCCTCGTTGAAGAGGACGGTCCCCTTCGGGAAGTGCTTGAGGAAGCGGGCGAAGCCGTCTTTCTCGGCGCTCATCGTGCCGCCCGGGAGTGTAGCAGAAATGTCAGCGCGGGCCCTTCGCCGCCAGGTGCCGGGCCAGCTCCAGCAGCGAGCGGACGCGGGGACAGTCGGCCTCGGGGTAGAGGCCGTCGGGGTCCACCAGCACGGCCCGCAGGCCGGCGGCGCGTGCGCCCACGACGTCGATCTCGTACATGTCGCCCACGTGCAGCGCCGTCCCGGGCTCGGCGCCCACGCGCTCCAGGGCCAGCTGGAACAGCCGCGGGTCGGGCTTCTCGACGCCCTCCACCGCCGAGTCCAGCACCGCCTCGAAAGCGTCCAGCAGCCCCAGCCGCCGCAACAGCGCGACGAGCGTGCCGTTCGCGTTCGACACCACGACCAGCCGCCGCCCGCAGGCGCGCAGGAGCGCCAGCGCCTCGCGCACGCCGTCCGGCACGTCCTCCCAGGCGTTGTGCCGGTCGTGCCAGTCCCTCAGCTCGACGAGGGCGTCGTCGGTGGCCGCCGACTTCGGGATCCCCGCGTGGTGCAGCAGCAGGTCGAAGTAGAGCCAGCCGCGCTCTTCGTCCGTGACCGGGGCCGGGCCGGGCGGCCGATCCAGCTCCCACTTCGCCCGCCCCTCGGCGGCGGCCAGCCGGGCGGCGTCCGCCGGCGCGCCGCGCCTGCGCAGCGCCTGCGCCAGGCGTTCGAAGGCGGGCCGCACGAGCACGCCGCCCGCGTCGACGAGCAGCGTCTCGACGCTCTGCGGCTCGGGCAGGGCGACCGTCACGGGCCGAGCAGCTCGCGCACCTCTTCGGTCTCGCTGCCGCCCTGCAGCAGCGAGCGCTTCTGGACCTCGCGCAGCAGCGTCAGCAGGAACACCTCGAAGCGGTGCGCGATCTGTCCCAGCGCGCCCATGCTGCCGCACTTGAGGATCTCGATGTAGAACAGCTCGAAGCCCGACCAGTCGCGGTACATGAGGTACTTGATGTAGTGGTCGTAGAAGGCCGAGATGCCGTCCTTCATCGCGGCAGCCGCGGCCTCGGTCCTTTCCGCCTGGAAGGTGCGGATCACGCGGACCACCTCGACCAGGCCGTCGCGCAGGCGCACCGACTGGTCGCGCCGCGCGATGAAGTCCGGGAAGATGCGGGCGCCGTCGATGTCGGGGTCGAACGCCTGCGCCAGCTGCACGATCGACTGCTGGAAGGAGTCCTTGAGGATGCCGTGGCTGTTCTCGACGCGGGTGCGCAGGTTGTCCGCCTGCCGCGTGACCGAGATGTCGCTGAGCTCGGTGTTGACGACCTTGCGCAGCTCGAGCGGCAGGCAGTAGACGAACGAGTCGTAGACCTGGTCCGAGGGGCTGACGATCTGGCGGCCCTTCAGCTTCTTCTCGATGTAGGCGAGCAGCAGCCGGGTCTCGGAGGTGATCAAGGCGAAGGGCAGGATCGTGTCGCGCAGCTGGCTTTCCGGGAGCCGCGACGGGTCGGTGTACTCGAGGTAGTGCAGCAGCCGGAACAGCTCCAGGAACACCTTCGCGGCCTGCCGCCGGTCGGCCTCGTCGTCGATGCTGCGGATCAGGCGCGCCACCCTGCGGTTGTGCACCCGGTCGTGCACGGGCTTGAACTTCTTGTCGATGATCAGCGCCACCAGGTCGCTGCGGCGCACCTCGCGGTAGAGGATCTTGCCCACCGCGTGGAACGTGGCGTACGGCAGCCTCGACAGGCGCACGAGGTCGATCAGCAGCAGGTGCAGGTCTTCGAAGGACTCGCGCAGCAGCGTCAGCGCGGCCTCCGGCGTCGTGTAGCGGACCAGCTTCTCGATGTAGGGATCGAGGCTCTCCTCGCGCACGAAGCTCGCCTCGACGTAGCGGTCGAAGCGGGTCAGGTCGACGTGCTCCTCGCTGAGGATCGCGGTCGCCAGGTGGACGACGCGCAGGATCGCGTTGTCGACCAGGCGCAGCTCCTCCGACCAGTTGCGCAGGGCCAGGGCCCGCGTCTCGCGCTCGGAGCTGGGCTGGCCGCCGATCCGGAAGAACCGCTCGAAGCTGCGCAGCCACATCTCGAGCTCGAACAGCTCGGCCGCCCGGCCGCTGCCGGCCACCTGGTCGGTCCAGCGGCGCAGCTGGCCCCGGAGCAGCTCGGAGCGGGTTTCCGGGACGGTGGACCTCGGGGCCTCGTCCCGGGCGTCCTTGCCCATGGAGCGGTGATTATAGCCTCGCCGCCGCGTTGACCGGCCGTCCCGCGAGCCGTAAGATGTTCGGTCGTTATCTGGAGGAACCTCAGGGACTTGAGCCCGCACGAACTCCTGGCACGGCTGGCTGGCCTGCCCTGGCGCTACAAGCTGCTCGCGCTCGCCGTTCTCGTCGTGCTGGTCGAGCTCGGCCTGCGGCGCTTCGCGCCGCGCTCCCGGTTCTACGCCGGCTGGAAGGCGTTCTTCGAGGCGATCGGCACCGTCTGGACCGCAGTGCTGCTGGCCGTCGTCTACGCCTTCTCGGTCGGCCCGATCGGTCTGGTGATGCGCGTCGCCGGCAACGACCCGCTCGATCGCGGGCTCGCCCAGGAGCCGTCCTTCTGGCGCAAGCACGAGCCGAACCCGCTCGGCGTCGAGCGCGCGGCGCGGCACCAGTTCTGAGCTGATGGCCACCGACGCCACGTACGTCCTCGGCATCTCGTGCTTCTACCACGACGCCGCCGCCGCCCTGCTCAAGGACGGCGTCGTGATCGCGGCCGGCCAGGAAGAGCGCTTCTCGCGCAAGAAGCACGACTCGGACTTCCCCTCGCGTGCCATCCGCTACGTGCTGCGGGAGGGCGGGATCGCGCCCGACGAGCTCGACGCGGTCGGCTTCTACGACAAGCCGCTGCTCAAGTTCGAGCGCATGCTCTCGACCTACACCGCCACCTTCCCGCGCTCGTTCAACTCGTTCCGCAAGGCGATGCCGGTGTGGCTGCACGAGAAGCTGTGGGTGCCCTCGATCGTCCGCAAGGAGCTGAAGCCTTACCGGGGGCCGATCTACTTCGCCGAGCACCACATGAGCCACGCAGTCTCCTGCTTCCTGCCCTCGCCCTTCGAGGAGGCCGCCATCCTCACGATCGACGGCGTCGGCGAGTGGGCGACCGCGTCCTACGGGGTCGGCCGCGGCGGCGACGTGCAGATCTTCAAGGAGATCCGCTTCCCGCACTGCCTGGGCCTGCTCTACAGCGCCTTCACCTACTACCTGGGCTTCAAGGTCAACAGCGCCGAGTACAAGGTGATGGGCCTGGCACCGTACGGCAAGCCCGTCCACTTCGAGCGGATCCTGCGCGACATGGTCCACCTGAACGAGGACGGCTCGTTCAAGCTGGACATGAAGTACTTCTCCTACGACTACGGGCTGACCATGACGAACGGGGCCTTCGACGAGTTCTTCGGCGGCCCGCCGCGCAAGCCCGAGACCTGGATGGCCGAGCGCGAGTTCGACATCGCGGCCTCGATCCAGAAGGTGTGCGAGGAGATCGTGCTGCGCATGGCCCGCCACCTGCACCAGGAGACGGGCCTGACGAAGCTGTGCATGGCCGGCGGCGTGGCGCTCAACTGCGTCGCGAACGGCCGCGTGATCCGCGAGACCCCGATGAAGCAGCTGTGGGTCCAGCCCGCGGCCGGCGACGCGGGCGGGGCCGTGGGCGTCGCGCACTACGTCTACAACACGGTCCACAAGCAGCCCCGCAGCCCGGCCTGGACCCACGCCTACCTCGGCCCGCAGTTCACGGACGCGGAGATCGCCCGCTACCTGGACGGCGCCGGCGCCCGCTACGTGACGCTCTCCGAGCGCGAGCTCGTCGAGAGGACGGCGCGGCTGATCTCCGAGAACAACGTGGTCGGCTGGTTCCAGGGCCGGATGGAGTTCGGGCCGCGCGCGCTCGGGGGCCGCAGCATCCTGGCCGACCCGCGCGACGCGAAGATGCGCGACACGCTCAACATGAAGATCAAGTTCCGCGAGGGCTTCCGGCCCTTCGCGCCCTCCGTGCTGATGGACAAGGCCGCCGAGTGGTTCGAGATCGACTGCGACAGCCCGTACATGCTGCTGGTGGCGCAGGTGCGCGAGGGCAAGCGCTGCATCCCGGCCGTCACGCACGTGGACAACTCCGCGCGCCTGCAGACGGTGACGCGCGCCGAGGCGCCGCTCTACTACGACCTGATCGCCGAGTTCGAGAAGATCACCGGCGTGCCGATCGTGATCAACACGTCGTTCAACGTGCGCGGCGAGCCGATCGTCTGCACGCCACACGACGCCTACCTGTGCTTCATGCGCACCCACATGGACCAGCTGGTGCTGGGCCACCACCTGCTCGAGAAGAAGGAGCAGCCCGCGCTGCGCGAGGACGTCGACTGGCGTACGCTCTACGAGCTTGACTGAGGTGTCCTGATGGCGTTCGAGGGTTCCAGGGAGAAGGTCGGCATCCTGCCCGAGCTGTGGGCGTTCATGAAGGTCCGCAAGAAGTGGTGGCTCGGGCCGATCGTGCTGATGCTCGCGCTGCTCGGCCTGCTGGTGGTGTTCACGCAGGGCTCGGCGGTCGCGCCCTTCATCTACACGCTGTTCTAGGCCGCTCGCCCCGGCGGCCGGCGTGCGCCCCGGGGCCTGCCGCTGCCGCGCCCCGCCTCTGTCCGGAGGTGCACTCGTGAACCGTGCGACGATCCTCGCCCTCGCCGGCCTGCTCGTGCCGACTGCTGCCGGCTCCCCCGCTGCCGGCGCGCAGCTGCCCAGGCTGACCGTGGAGCGGATCAACGCCGAGCCGGCGCTGTCCGGCCCGCTGCCCATCCGGCTCGCCTGGCACCCGGACGGCCGCCGCCTGACGTGGCTGCGCCGGACCGGGGAGACGAGCAGCCTGTACGCGATCGACGTGACGCGCGGCGAGCGGGTGCTGCTGCTCGACGGGGCGAAAGTCCTGCTGCCCGGCGAGAAGCCCCGGCCGCTGCCGCTCGCCGGGGCCCGCTGGCTGCCGGACGGCCGCACACTGCTCGTGCCGGCCGAGGGCGACATCTACACGGTGGACGTCGCCAGCGCGACGGTGAAGCCGCTCGTGCAGACGGCGGACGCCGAGGAGTTCGCGGAGGCCTCGCCCGACGGCAGGCGCGTCGCGTTCGTGCGCAGGAACGACCTCTACGTCGTCGACCTGGCGACGCGCCGCGAGACGCGCCTGACGCGGAGCGGCTCGGACACGCTGCTGAACGGCCGGCTCGACTGGGTCTACGAGGAGGAGCTCGCCTCGCGCTCGGGCCAGGCATTCCGCTGGTCGCCCGACTCGCGAGCCGTCGCCTATCTCCAGCTGGACCAGGCCCGAGTGCCGACCTTCCCGATCGTGGACTTCCTGCCCGTGCGCAACGAGGTCCGCTGGCAGCGCTACCCCAAGGCGGGCATGCCGAACGCCGTCGCGCGGCTCGGGGTCGTCGGCGTCGACCGGGACGGCCTCGCCGGTCCCGAGCGGCTCGTGTCCCTCGAGCCCGACGACCAGTACCTGCTGCCCCAGCTGGGCTTCACACCCGACTCGCGCAGCGTCGCCTACCAGCAGCTCAACCGCGCCCAGAACGAGCTGGAGCTGCGCCTGCTGAGCGTCCCGGCCGCCCCGGGCGAGCCGCTCGGCACGCCGCGACGCGTGCTCGGCGAGCGCTCGCGGGACTGGGTCAACACCTTCGGCGCGCCGCGCTTCCTGAAGGACGGCCGGCGCTTCCTGTGGCTGTCCGAGCGCGACGGCTTCGCGCACGTCTACCTGTGCGACCTCGCTGGCGCCTGCCGCGCCGTCACCCGCGGGCCGTGGGCGGTCGACGCCCAGGTCTCGTTCACGGGCACGGGACCCGGCCTCGTGCTCGACGAGCGCAGCGGCTTTCTCTACTTCACCGCGACCGAGAAGGACCCGCGCGAGCGGCACCTGTACCGCATCCGCCTGGACGGCACCGGGCGCACGCGCCTCACCCGCGAGGACGGGACGCACCGCACGCTCGTCTCCCCCGACGGCCGCTTCTACGCCGACACCTGGTCGGACGTCACGACGCCGCCCAGGACCTGGCTCTCCACCCAGGACGGCACGCGCCGCTTCCCGATCGAGGAGAACGCGCACCCGCCGCTTCTCGACTTCGAGCGCGCCAGCCTCGAGTGGGCAGAGACGAAGGCGAAGGACGGAACGACGCTCTATGGCGCTCTCGTCAAGCCGGCGGACTTCGACCCGCAGAAGAAGTACCCCGTGATCGTCAGCGTCTACGGCGGCCCGCACGTGCAGACGGTCACCAACTCCTGGAACGAGGTCTCACCCTTCGAGCACCTGCTCGCGAGCCACGGCTTCCTGGTGTGGGCGCTCGACAACCGCGGCTCGACCGCCCGCGGGACCGCCTTCGAGTCCGCGATCTTCCACGACCTCGGCCGCGTCGAGCTCGAGGACCAGCTGGCGGGCGTCGACTACCTCAAGTCGCTGCCCTACGTGGACGGCTCGCGGATCGGCATCAGCGGCTGGTCCTACGGAGGCTACATGACCCTCTACGCGGTCACGCACGCGCCCGACGTGTTCAGGGCCGCGGCCGCCGGCGCGCCCGTCAGCGACTGGCGGCAGTACGACTCGATCTACACCGAGCGCTACATGGGCACGCCGGAGGCGAACCCGAAAGGCTACGAGTCGAGCTCGCCCCTGTCGCAGGCGGCCCGGCTGAAGGCCGAGCTGCTGCTGCTGCACGGCACCGCCGACGACAACGTGCACCTGGCCAACACCATGGCCTTCGTGGCAGCGCTGATCAAGACGGGCCGGCCGTACGCGCTCGACCTGCACCCCCGCCAGCTGCACGGCTTCAAGGCCAAGGAGGACAGGATCGCGCGCGACCGCGCGATCCTGGAGCACTTCGAGCACACGCTGAAGCCCCACGCCGTGGAGTAGCTGAATCAGTCGCGCCCGCCCGGGACCACGAAGCCCGGCACGACCCGCAGCCGCAGGCCGAAGGCAGCCTCGAAGCGCTCGCCGATGCTGCGGACGCTCCAGGACGCCAGCGCGGAGACCGAGACCTGGGCCTCGCCGCCCCTCATCCGACAGCTGAGGGCGGGGTCGGCAGCCGGCGGACAGCGCTCGGTGATCTCGTCCGCGAGCGCCAGCAGCACGGCCGCCCGCGAGACGTCCGGCTGGTCACGGGCGCGCAGCAGGGGCGCCAGGGACCGGGTGGGCGCGTCGTCGTCGCCCGCCTTGCGGACGATGGCCGAGAGCAGCGCCAGCTGCCGGTGAGCGAAGCCGGCGAGGTCGGTCGCCAGCACGAGGTCCGCCACGTGCTCGTGGCGGTCGAAGAAGTCGACGGTGCGGCCGATGTCGAGCAGGCATGCCGCGTGCTCCAGCAGCTCGCCGATCTCGGAGGACGGCCAGCGGCCCAGGCTGTCGCCGAGCGCCACCACCGTCGCGGCGCGCCGCTCGGCCCGGTCGCTCGACCAGCCGGCGAAGCGACGGGCCAGGCCCAGGACAGCTCCGCGCCGCACGGCCGGCGCCGGGTCGAGGCTCGCGCGCACCAGGCTGCGCGCGAGTCCCTCACGGACTCCCTGGCCCGAGACCACGATCTCTTCGGCGTCGAGGAACTCGAGCAACGAGTCGAGCACGATCGCCCCGCCGGCCACGGAGTCGCTGCGGTCGGCGTTCAGTCCCGCGACGCGGCCGCGCTTCTTCAGCCGCATGCCGCTGAGCGTCGCCGCGATCTCGTGCAGCCGCCGGCGCGTGAGCACGTACCCGTGCAGGCGCCGGATCGGGTAGCCCGCGGAGCGTTCGTCGATGCGGGCCAGGTTGCGCACGGTACCACCGGTGCCGACGAGCTGGCCGCCCGCCACCAGCGGCGGGACTCCCGCCTCTTCCAGCGTCGCGCTCACGTGCTCACGCAGCTTGCGCAGCTCGCGTGGGGCCGGAGGATCGGACCTCAGGAAGGCGTCGGAGACCCGCAACGAACCGAGCGGCACGCTGACCGCTCCCAGCAGCCGCCGCGCCTGGAAGCGGCCGACCTGCAGGCTGCCGCCTCCAAGGTCGAACAGGACGCCGTCGTCGACGGGCAGGCCGCCCACCGCGCCGAGGAAGCCGTAGCGC
Organism: uncultured Acidobacteriota bacterium; assembly: GCA_963831755.1. GTDB lineage: Bacteria > Acidobacteriota > Vicinamibacteria > Fen-336 > Fen-336 > DATBSL01. The sequence continues at coordinate 416,087 of CAWHRC010000013.1, read as the reverse complement.
GCCTCCTCGACTCCGGAGAGCACCTGGATCTCGAACCCCAGCTCCTCCCGCACGCGCCGGACGAACGCCGGGCCGTTCGCGGCGTCTCGCAGCGCCGAGGTGCCCGCGGCGACGATGCGTCGAGCGCCGGAGCCTCGTGCGATCGAGCGGAAGTCACGCAGCGCCTCCAGGGTTCGATCGAGCGCGTCCGCAGGGATGCGGCCGTCCGCGCCGAGGCCGCGCGCCAGGCGCAGCGACGCCCGGCTGCCCGCGAGGATGTGGAGCTGGCCGCCGGGCTCGTCCGCGTACACCATCACCCGGCCCGAGTTCGAGCCGATGTCGATGACCGCGACGGTCCCCGATACGGCGCGCCGCGACGCACGCTCGCCACCCCGAGCCGAGCGCCTGGACCCTCCGACTCCGCCCTCGCGCAATTCGGTCACCGGCGGCCCCGACGGAGAAGTAGCGGCCCCCGGGCTCGAGGCTCGGGGGCCAGTCGTGGCCGCGCCGCGGCTACTTGGAGAAGAAGCGCAGCTCGGCGAGCAGCGAGATCCGCATCAGGTCGCCGTAGATGTGCTGAAGCACCTTCTGGTTCAGCAGGTTCATGCCGCGCAGGCTGAACTGGCCCTTGCCCTGCGCGAACTTGATGCCGAGCGTCGCGTTGAGCAGCGTGTAGGAGTCGGTGTATCCGGCGTAGGGCGCGGTCAGCACGTCGTTCCAGAACGCCTTGTCCGAGTAGTTGACGCTGAGGTTCCCGAGGAAGCGCGGCCCGTTGTAGCTCGCCGCCGCGTTGAAGCGGTTCTTCGCCGGCACCTCCACCTCGGAGATCGGGAAGCGGATCTGGCCCGAGGCGGCGTCGAGCACCTTCGGGTCGGCCTGGTAGGAGTAGTTGCCCGAAAGGACCCACTGGCTGTTGACGCGATGCTCGATCGAGGCCTCGACGCCGCGGTTGCGGATCGGACCGAGGTTCAGGTAAGTGGCCACCTTGGAGGGCAGCAGGATCGGCCCGAACGGCGGCGGGAGCTGAGCGAGCGTGCCCATCAGCAGCGGGTTGAGCCCCGGGTTGCCGGTGAGCGGGTCGCTGAGCGGTCGGCCGGTCGTGGCGCCGATGCCCTGCGCGGGGTTCGTGGCCGAGTAGAACGCGAGGCCGGGCAGGCCCTGAGGGTTCTCGGCGTCGGGCAGCAGGGTCGTGAAGTTGATGTTGTTGTTGATGTCGTTCTGGTAGACCGCCAGGCCGAAGCTCGTCCTTCCGACCGTGCCGGTGTAGGCCAGCTCGAGCGCGTCGACGTGCTCCTCCTTCAGGTTCGGGTTCCCGAAGTTATTGACGACCAGGTAGAACGGCTCCTGGGGGACGAGCGGCCGCAGCGGCGGCACCGCGACGCCGAGCGGCCGCAGGTCGACCGTCGTCGGGCTGAAGATGTTCTGGTCGAGGTAGTTGTTGATCACCGAAGGCGCGCGGAAGGCCCGGTTGTAGGAGGCCCGCAGCGACTGGTCGGGCGTCGGCTTGAACATCACGCTCAGGCGCGGCGAGGCCACCCAGTGGTCGATGTTCTGGAACTTGTCGCCCCGGATCGCCCGCCGCCAGTCGGAACTGCGTGACGTAGAACTCCTCCTGCGAAGTACGCCCCGACCTCGGTGCGGTCCTCCGCTCCCGGTGCCAGCGTGATGTCGAAGTTGTTGCGGCGCAGGTTGCCGCCGTACTGAGCATGTGCTTGCCGGCGATCACGTTCGAGTTGCCGACCTCGACGTCGTAGGTCTGCGTCTTGAAGCCGAGCACCACGCGCCCCCCGGTCGCGGGGTCGGTCTGCAGCAGGTTCGGGGCGTTGGCATCGACGAAGTTGCCGAAGCTGCCGATGCGCAGCGCGCCCTTCGTGTACGAGGACCTTGCCATAGGCCATGTACGAGTCGCTCTGGATGTCGAACGGCCCGATGCCCGTGTGGATGATGCCGTCGGTGCCCGAGTAGCCGCCCTCGTAGGTGAGCCGCCCGCCATTCTGCAGCTCCTGGTCGAAGCGCAGGCTCACCCGGGGCTGGCTCGTCCCGTTGTTGACCCAGTTCCCCCGCCCGTCCTTGTCGCCCGGGTAGGGCGCCCCGCCGGTCGGAAAGCCCCCAGGCAGCGCGGTGCCGCTCGCGTCGCGGCAGGGATTGACGCCGTAGGGATGGCAGCCGAGCGCGATCGAGCCGACCGGCCGCGAGTAAGGATCCGAGTTGTAGTAGCCGGCCGAGAGCTTGTAGGACCAGACGTCGTTGAGGGCGCTGGCGTACGAGAAGTTGCCGTTGTACTGGTAGCCCGCCCCGTCGGCATCTCGCGAGCCGCCCTTGCGGCTGAAGAAGCCCGCGCCCAGCGACACGCCGAAGCCCTCGTGCTCGCGGGGCGACTTCGTGATGACGTTGATCACGCCGCTCAGAGCGTTCGCGCCCCAGACGACCGAGGCGGGGCCGCGCACGACCTCGATCTGCTTGATGTCCCCCGAGGCGGGGTTCGGCACGAAGTCCCACAGCACCAGACCGAAGAAGTCGAGGTAGACCGAGCGGCCGTCCACCAGCACCAGCTGCGAGTTGTTCAGGGTCGAGGTGGCCTGGCGCGTCGTCAGGTTCAGGTCGCGCGCCGAAGTCTGGATCACGTTCATCCCGGGGACCGAGCGCAGGAGGTCCGCGTAGTTCTGGGCGGGGCTGGTCGCCAGCGTCTGGCCCGTGACGACGCTCATCGTGGCCGGGGCGTCGACGACGGTCGTCTCCGCCTTCGAGGCGCTCTCGACCGTCACGCTCTCCTTGAAGGACGGCGTCTTCGCGGCCTCGTCCTTCTGCGCCGGCGACGGCTTCTCCTGCGGCTTGTCCTGCGACGTCTTCTCCTGCGCCACGAGCGGCGGGACGCAGAGGAGCCCGAGGCTCACGAGGACCGCCAGCTCACGCTTCATGTCTCGTCCTCCCCCTCAAAATGGCGAGTCCTGAAGCAAGTCCTGGGATGAATGGGCGACATCTATAGCATGGATGGCCCAGTCCTTCCAGAGCAGGCGAGACGACGATACGAATCGGGCCCTACACAACGCCCGGGGACTTCGTATCGAGCGCCTCGAGGGCCCGCAGCAGCTTCTCGTGGATGCCGCCGAAGCCGCCGTTCGAGAGGATCACCACCCTGTCGCCCGGCCGCAGCGTCGCCACGAGGTCGCGGACGATGTCGTCCACGCCGGGGATGAAGCCGGCGTTTCCCCCTCGCACGCGAATCGCGTTCACGAGCTCGGGCTCGGACAAACGCTGGGCCTCGGGCACCTTCCCGGGCAGGTGCGCCGCCGCGACGACCACCCGGTCGGCTCCGAGAAACGCGCGCGCGAAATCGTCCTGGAACAGGCGGGTGCGCGAGGTGTAGGAGCGCGGCTCGAACACGGCGACGAGCGCGCCCGCCCCGCCGGCGGCCCGCAGCGCCGCGAGCGTCGCGGCGACCGCCGTCGGGTGGTGAGCGAAGTCGTCGTAGACGGTCACCCCGCCGGCCACGCCCCGCACCTCGAGCCGCCGCTTCACGCCGCCGAAGGACGAGAGAGCAGGCTTGAAGACGGACGGCTCCACGCCGGCAGCGGCCGCGGCTGCGAGCGCGGCCAGCGCGTTGCGGACGTTGTGCTCGCCGGCGAGCCTCAGGGTCAGCTCGCCCTCGTCGCGTCCCCTGCGGACCAGCCGGAAGCTCGTCCCGTCCGTGAGGGAGCGGAGGTCCGTGGCACGCCAGTCCGCGTCCTGCCCGAGGCCGAAGGTCTCGACGCGGCAGCGGGCCCCGTCGAGGATCTCGCGCAGGGTCGGGCTCTCCGTGCCGGCGATCAGCAGGCCGTTGCGCGGGATCACCTGCAGCAGCCGGACGAATGCCAGCTTCACCGCCGCCAGGTCGGGGTAGATGTCGGCGTGGTCGTGCTCGACGTTGCCGACGATCGCCACGCTCGGCAGGTAGTGCACGAACTTCGGGCGCTTGTCGAAGAACGCGCAGTCGTACTCGTCGCCCTCGACCACGAAGTGCCGTCCCCGCCCCAGCGCGTAGCTGCAGCCGAAGTCCAGCGGGACGCCGCCGATCAGGAACGACGGCTCGAGGCCGGCGCGCCGCAGCAGGAACGCGAGCAGGCTCGCGGTCGTCGTCTTGCCGTGGGTGCCGGCCACGACCAGGGACGTGCGCGGGCGCAGGAACTCCTCGGCCAGCAAGGCGGGTAGGCTGGTGAAGCGCTGCCGGCGCTCGAGCACCACCTCGACCTCGGGGTTGCCCCGGGACAGGGCGTTGCCGATCACGACGAGGTCGGCGTCGGGCGGGACGTTCGCCTCGGCGTACGGGGAGAGGATCGGGATCCCGAGCGCCTCGAGCTGCGTGGACATCGGCGGGTACACGTCCTGGTCGGAGCCGCTGACGACGTCGCCGCGCGCGCGCAGGAGGCCGGCCAGCGAGGCCATGGCGGTGCCGCAGACCGCCGAGAGATGGACCTTCACTCGACGACCGCTTCGCAGACCCGCAGCTGTGCAGCGCCCCCGCACTCGAGCCGCACCCGCGCACCCAGGGGCAGCGTCACGTTCGGCGTGGAGACGTGTCCGCTCGGGAGGCCGAGGGCGATCGGCAGCTCCAGCCCCGAAAGGGCGTCGAGCAGCACGTCCTCGAGCCGGTACTGCGCCTCCGGACCCGGCCGGCAGCCGCGCAGCTCGCCGAACACGACGCCGCACACGCCCGCGAGCGCGCCCGCGTGGCGGAGTTGGCGCAGCATGCGGTCGAGGCGGTAGGGCGGCTCGCCGACGTCCTCGACGAACAGCACGACCCGCTCCCCCGCCGTCTGCAGCGACCACGGCGTGCCGGCGCAGGCGGCCAGCAGCGACAGGCAGCCACCGCGCAGCTCGCCCTCCGCCGTGCCGTCGCGCAGCGGCTGCAGCTCCGGACCGCTCGTCCAGGGCTCGCCCTCCCCCGTCAAGGCGTGCCACAGGCTGGCGCGGTCGTAGGCCGCCTCGCCGTCGGCCAGCTCCCGGGCCACCATCGGGCCGTGCAGGCCGGGGATGCCGAGCCGCGAGAGGACGAGGTGCAGGGCCGTGATGTCGCTGTAGCCGACGACGAGCTTCGGCCGGGCGCGCAGCAGCGCGAGGTCGAGCGACGGCAGCAGGTGGAGGACACCGGCCCCGCCCCGCGCACAGACGATGGCGCGCACTTCCGGATCGGCGACCAGCCCGTGCAGCTGCGCGAGACGCGCCTGCGCCGGGCCCGCGGTGAAGCCGGCCCGGTCCTGCACGCCCTCGGCCACGCGGACCGCGAAGCCCAGGCGCTCGAGCTCCGCGACGCCGCGCGAGAGGCGCTGCTCGTCGACTGGCCCGGCCGGGGCGGCGACGGCGATCAGGTCTCCCGGCCGCAGCGCCCGCGGCCTGCTCGTCGTCGTCATCGCTGGCCGGTCACCCTCGGCCGTGTCAGGCCGGGATCCCCGAGCGCTCGGCGATCCGCTCCGCCAGCGCGCGGTGCTCGCCGCGTCCGGCGGCCAGCCGCGCCTGCAGCGGGTCGGGGTCGCGATAGCCGAGCAGGAAGCGGTCCTTGAGCGCGCGCAGTCTCTTCTCGGCGGCGTCCGCTTCCTTGAAGGGAACCTCTCCCGCCTCGAGCGCCCGCACGAGGGCCTCGATGCCCTCGACCTGCGCGTCGTGGTCGCGGCAGAAGCAGAGCAGGTCGCAGCCCGCCTTGGCCGCCATCACCGAGATCTGCGCCGGGCTCCAGCGCTTCGCCACCGCCTTCATCTCGAGGTCGTCGGTCACGGTCACGCCGCCGAAGCCGAGCTCCGTGCGCAGCAGGCCGGCGACGAGCTTCGGCGACAGCGTGGCCGGCAGGGCGTCGTCGAGCTCGCGCACCACCACGTGGGCCGTCATCACCAGCGCCACGCCGGCTTCGATCGCCCGGCGGAAGGGGCGCAGCTCGACCTCGTCCAGGCGGCTGCGGGAGTGGTCGACCGCCGGCAGCTCGAGGTGCGAGTCGAGGCTCGTGTCGCCGTGGCCCGGGAAGTGCTTCGCGCAGGCCGCGAGGCCGCCCTCCTGCAGGCCCTGGACGAGAGCGGAGCCGAGGCGGCCCACCAGCTCCGGGTCGTCGCCAAAGGAGCGGTCGCCGATCACCGGGTTGTCCGGGTTCGTGTCGACGTCGACGCACGGGGCGAAGTCGATGCTCACGCCGCACGGCGCGAGCTCCGCCGCGAGCGCGCGGCCGAGCTGGCGGGCCAGCCGCTCGTCCCCCGCGCGGCCCAGGGCCCGCGCCGGGGGCCACGTCGTCCAGGGCTCCCGCATGCGCGCGACGCGGCCGCCTTCCTGGTCGACGGCCACCAGCAGCGGCTGCTCGTGGCCGGCGTCGCGGGCCGTCTCCTGCAGCTCCCGCACCAGCTCCGCCACCTGCTCCGGCGCGGCCACGTTCCGCGCGAACAGGACGACCGTGCCGACGCCGAACTCGCGCAGCAGCGCCCTCGCGTCGGCCGAGACCGTGTGGCCCTCGAAGCCGATCGCGACCCGCTGCCCGGCCCGGCGGACGAGGTCTCTCACTACCCTCCCAGCTGCCTGCGGACCGCCTCGCTCACCCGCTTGCCGTCGACCGACTTGCCGCCGGCCGCGAGCGCGGCCAGCGCCGCCTTCATCACCCGCCCCATGTCCTTCGCCGAAGTGGCCCCGGTCTCGGCGACGGCGCTGCGGACGGCGGCCGCGATCTCGTCGTCGCTCACGGCGGCGGGCAGGTAGGCCTTGAGCAGCGTGATCTCGGCCTGCTCCTTGTCGGCCAGCTCGGGGCGGCTCGCCCTGGTGTACTGCTCGACCGAGTCCTCGCGCTGCTTGACCAGGCCCTGCAGCACCTTGAGCGCCTCCGCGTCGTCGAGCGCGGCGTGCTTGTCGATCTCCCGGTTCTTGAGCGCGGCCTTGGCCAGGCGCAGCGTGCTGGTCCGCGCCGCGTCCTGGGCCTTCATGGCCGCCGTCAGGTCCTGTGTGATGCGTTCCACGAGCGTCATGGTCGTAGAGGATACCGCGCCAGGCGGAGCCGGGTCACGCGCGGGGATCGGCGCTACCGCCGAGCAAAGCCGGAACGCACGACCGCTTCGACCCAGTCGTCGAACACGCCCGAGACCGCCGCGACCTGAGGCGTCGGCGCCTCGAGCTCGAGCAGCAGCGTCTGGCCGCCGCGCTCGAGCACCACGCCCTGGACTGCGAGGTCGCTGCCGAAGCGCAGGAAGCGGCGCGGCGTGCCACTGCAGGCGCCAAGGCGGGCGTGCAGGCCCGCTGGCGCGGCCCACCAGCGGGCCCGCAGGACGAGCCTGTAGTCCTCGCGCGGGCTGGCGCTCAGCCCGGCCGCCGGCGGCGGCACACCAGCGCAGGCCCAGCCCTCGATCGGCTCCACGACCCAGCCGGTCGGCACCGGCAGCCCCACGTCCGGGGCCTGCGGCAGGACGGTCGCCGTGAACGGAGGATCGCCTCCCGGCCGCGGCGCGGGCAGGACGGGCCGGCCCGGCGGGAGGAGCATCGCATCCGCCTTCAGGCTGCGCAGCGAGCCCCGGATCCGCCCGAGGTTGAACGCCACCGCGTCGGGCGCGCCCAGGTAGCGGGCCACGACCTTCTCCTGCGAGCCGCCCGCCGCGGCGCTCACGTCGTAGACGGCGTACTCGACGCGCAGCGGCTCGCCTTCGTGGCCCTCGAGCAGGGCCGAGCCGAGCACGAGGTGGCGCGCGTCCTCCCCCGCCGGCTCACGTTCCTGGCGCAGCAGCCTGCCCGGAGCGAAGCCGGGCAGGTCGTCCCCCTTCAGCAGCAACGGCTCGAGGTCGTCTACCGTGAGCGCGGTCGGCAGGCGGTCGATCCGGCACTGGATTCCCTCGACCTCGCCCATCTCGAGCTCGCAGGCGCGAAGGCGAGCCGTCGAGGTAGCCGTCCGGCATCTCGATGCGGAGCCGCTTCCAGTCGAGAGTGTGCAGCACGCCCGGCCGCAGCCAGCCGACCGGCAGTTGCCCGAGCAGGCCGTTCGTGTCGAGGAAACCCTTGACCAGGTTCACCGGCACGGCGAAGCCGGCGCCCTGGCTGGTGGCGTCCCGGACCAGCTTCATCCGCACGACGCCGACCACGTAGCCGTCTGCGTCGAGCATCGGCCCCCCGCTGCTGCCCGGGTTCAGCGAAGCGTCCGTCTGCAGGTACCGTGTCTGGCCCTCGTCGTTCTCGCGCGCCGCCGACAGCGAGCCAGCGGCGACGGTGACTGCCGGGTTGAGGCCGGTCTGGCTCCGCCGCCCGACCTCGACCTGCCGACCGAAGGGGAACCCAAGCACCTGGACCGCACGCCCGGGCTCGAGCGCGTCGGAGTCGCCGAGGGGCAGGTACGCGAGGTCGGAGGCCGCGACCTGCAGCGCCGCCAGGTCCGTCTCCTCGTCGGCGCCTGCGACCCACGCCACGAAGGTCCGCTCGGGGCCGCCCGGCCCGATCACGACCTCGACACGACGGTTGTCCACCGACACCTTCGCCTCGAGTGCGCTGCCGCCGGGCGCCGGGGGGCCCTCCGCCACGATCACGTGCCGGCTGGTCAGGACGAGCCCCGAAGGCGCGACCACGAAGCCGCTGCCGGTGGCGAGCTCGACGTCCTTGCGCTCGATCGGCTCCTTCACTCCGTCGAAGTCGACCGTCACGTCGGCCACCACGCGGACGAACACCATGGCATCGGCCGGCGCGCGGCCGGACACGGCGCGGGCGCCGCTGGCGGTCGCCAGCAGCGCGAGGCAGAAAACGGCCGGCAGCCTTCTTCGCAGTCGCGTCCGGCCCTGTCGTCGCACGGTGTGGCTCGCTGTCACCCCAGCATAGCGCGTGGATCAGGCCTCTCCGCCGGGACGGTCTGCCCCGCCTCGAAGCCGAGGTAGGCGTTCGCGGCGCCGGGCAGCCCCGCCACCACCACGCCGAGCGCGAGGGCCTTCAGCGTCAGCTCCGGCAGCGTCTCCCGTGGTGCGACGAACGGCCTGGCTGTCGTCTGCCAAGGCTCGCTCCTCGTCGCTAGAAGAGCCTGCCGGCCAGCGCCGGCAGCCGCAGCACGCGTTCGCGGACGGTCTCGGCCCAGGCCTCCCGCTGACCCTCCGGCAGCCGCTCGCACGGAAGCCCGCGCTCCCCGACCAGCTGGTCGACCAGGCGGTCGATCTGGCGCATGAAGAACTCGTCCGTGTCCCGCACGCCGTCGGCGGCGGCACCGCCGGAGATGGGCACCTTGAACAGCAGGTCGTAGCTCTTCATCCAGCGGTTCACCAGCGGCTCGAGCCAGCGCTGGCGGCCGGCGGCGAAGACCAGGTACGCGTAGTTGTCGAGCACGCTGCGGTCGCAGATCACCACCTCGTGCTGGGCGGCCGAGCGGATCTCCTCGGCGATCTGCGTGGTGAGGATCCACAGCTGCGCCTCGAGCGAGGTCTTGCGGTTGATGGGCAGCGGCGACAGCCGCGCCACCTCCTTGACCAGGTCGACGTGCAGGCCCTTCTTCTTGAGGAGCGGCGCCGACGTCGTAGCAGAGCGTGGTCTTGCCGACGCCGTGCGTCCCGATGAAGGCGATCTTGGCCATGCGCGGCAGGCCGGATTCTACCAGCCGCGCACTCTCGACCGACCCGCGGAGCCGCGTGCTGTAATCACGGCCGGAGGCCTCGCTTGTCCGATCTCTACGAGCCCTGGCAGCGGCTCGTGCGCATCGTGGTCCTCGGCCGCGTGTTCGAGGTGCCCGAGAAGAACCTGCTGCTGCGCCAGCTGCAGTACGTCTCCGAGGACGTCGGCATGGGCCGCTACTGCTGGAACGCCGAGTGCCGGTACTGCGAGGTCCACTACCGGCGTTCCGGCGACCCCACCGAGCACGTCGGCCTGGCCTGCCGCCTGCGCGGCTTCGACGGCATGCGCCTGACGCGAGTCGCCGCCGGAGATCCGCTACAACCTGGGCGACGCCCTGCGCCCGCGCGCCGCGCGACGAGGACGCCGGCGCTCCGCCGACTACGCCCCCTCCAGCCGAGTGAGGCGGGCCCGCACCTGCCGGTAGGCGGTCACCAGGCTGTTGCGGGTCATCTCCAGGTGCCGGGCCGCGAAGTCGGCGCCGTGCCGGCGCGAGCAGGCTCTCCCGGGCACGCGCCACCAGCTTCGCGCAGGTCGCCTGCAGGATGTCGTCGGCGGCCCCCCGCGCCTTGAGCGCCGCTACGTCGCGCTGCAGCTCGCCTGCCACGATCGCTCGATCTCGAGCACGCAGGTCGCGCAGCGCCGGGTCGAGCGGGTAGACCACTCCTCGCCTTCCGCCGCGGCGGACGGCCGGGCGGCTCGGCCGCCAGCGCGGCGCTGCGGCGCCCGCTCCGCCTTCAGCTCCTGGAACGCCCGCGCGAACACGAACGGGAACAGAGCGTTCGCTTCCTCGAACTCCTGCTTGATCGCCTCGTCGCGCGTCTCGTAGTACCGCTTCAGCAGCTTCTGGATGCGCCCGACCTGCCGCAGCTCCCTCTCCTCGAGCAGCTGCACGACCTCGGACGCCAGCTCCTGGATGCGTCGCCCGACCTCGCGGTTGTGAGCGTGCGTCCGGAGGTCGGGCAGATCGTGGTCCCTCCCGTGGACGATACGCGCCGTCGCCTCGCCGTAGTTGGCGTACGCGATCACGTTGACGCGCCGTACCCACGCCTCGCTGGCGTCGTCGAAGACGGGCCCCCGGTCCTCGATCTGGACGTGGTACGAGGTGCCCGAACGGGACGTATGGTTCTGGTTGAGCCCCATGACCCGGCACAGGTGCCGGGGCAGCAGCGCACCCTCCCCGGTGGCGGCGTCGAGCGATCGTCTGGAAGCGTTCACTCGCGAGAAGTCCCTGTAGCGAAGCCGACTGCTAGCAGAGCCCTCTCGCCTCCCGGCAATGGCCGCGCGTCTCACCTGCTTGGCAGCTCGCCGCCGCTCCGATCTCCATAGATGCGCTGTCTACCACTCATATTTCCTGCTTGACAAGAGCTAATGCAGTGCCTATCATCCGGCGTGTCGGTGGCCCCGGAAGCCTGCCGGCGCACGGCTGACGGGTCAAGCGGAGGCTAAGTCGATGAGCAAGGTGATCGGGATCGACCTCGGGACGACGAACTCAGTCGTGGCGGTCCTCGAGGGCGGCGACCCGAAGGTCATCGCCAACTCCGAGGGCGGGCGCACGACGCCGTCGGTCGTCGCCTTCGGCAAGGACGGCGAGCGCCTGGTGGGCCAGGTGGCCAAGCGCCAGGCGGTCACGAACCCGGAGAACACCGTCTTCTCGATCAAGCGCTTCATGGGCCGCAAGTACGCCGAGGTCTCGGAAGAGCAGAAGATGGTGCCGTACAAGGTCGTCGAGGCCTCCAACGGCGACGCCCGCGTCGCAGGTCTCCGGCAAGCTCTACTCGCCGCCCGAGATCTCGGCCATGATCCTGCAGAAGCTGAAGCAGGCGGCCGAGGACTACCTCGGCGAGAAGGTCACGCAGGCGGTGATCACCGTCCCGGCCTACTTCAACGACTCTCAGCGCCAGGCCACCAAGGACGCCGGCCAGATCGCCGGGCTCGAGGTGCTGCGCATCGTCAACGAGCCGACGGCGGCCGCCCTCGCCTACGGTCTCGACAAGAAGAAGGACGAGACGATCGCGGTCTACGACTTCGGCGGCGGCACCTTCGACATCTCGATGCTGGAGGTGGGCGAGGGTGTGGTCGAGGTGAAGGCGACCAACGGCGACACCCACCTCGGCGGCGACAACCTCGACCAGCGGGTGATCGACTGGATCGTGGCGGAGTTCAAGCGCGAGCAGGGGATCGACCTCTCGAAGGACAAGATGGCGCTGCAGCGGCTGAAGGAAGCGGCGGAGCGGGCGAAGATCGAGCTGTCGACGACGATGGAGACGGAGATCAACCTGCCCTTCGTGACGGCCGACGCCTCGGGCCCCAAGCACCTGAACCTGCGGCTGTCGCGGGCCAAGCTCGAGCAGCTCACGGACGACCTGGTCGCAGCGCTCGATGGGGCCGCGTGCGCCAGGCGCTGAAGGACGCCGGCGTCGACGCCGAAGGACATCGACGAGGTGGTGCTGGTGGGCGGCATGACGCGCATGCCGAGGATCCAGCAGCTGGTGAAGGAGTTCTTCGGCAAGGAGCCGCACAAGGGGGTGAACCCCGACGAGGTGGTGGCGGTCGGCGCCGCGATCCAGGCCGGCATCCTGGCCGGCGAGGTCAAGGACGTGCTGCTGCTCGACGTCACGCCGCTGTCGCTCGGCGTCGAGACGCTCGGCGGCGTGATGACGAAGCTGATCGAGCGCAACACCACGATCCCGACCAAGAAGAGCGAGATCTTCTCGACGGCGGCGGACAGCCAGACCTCCGTCGAGATCCACGTGCTGCAGGGCGAGCGCGAGATGGCCGCACGACAACCGCACGCTCGGCAAGTTCCACCTGATGGGCATCCCGCCGGCGCCGCGCGGCGTGCCGCAGATCGAGGTGACCTTCGACATCGACGCCAACGGGATCCTCAACGTCTCGGCCAAGGACCGCGCCACCGGCAAGTCGCAGGCGATCACCATCACCGCCTCCTCCGGCCTGGCCAAGGACGAGGTCGAGAAGATGGTCGCGCGACGCCGAGTCGCACTCGGCCGAGGACAAGAAGCGGCGCGAGCTGGTGGAGCTGCGCAACCAGGCCGACAGCCTCGCCTACAACGTCGAGAAGCTGCTGCAGGACAACCGCGCCAAGCTCGGCGAGCCGGAGGCGAAGGCGATCGAGGAGGCGGTGGCGGAGGCGCGCAAGGCCGTCGGCTCCGAGGACGCCAGCGTGATCCGCGCGGCGGTCGAGACGCTGACGCAGAAGAGCCACAAGCTGGCGGAGGAGCTGTACCGCCAGACCGGCGGCCCGTCGGCCGGCCCCCAGGCGGCAGGCCGCTGCCGCCGACGGGCGAGAGCGTCCCGGCCAGGGCGACGTGGTCGATGCCGAGTACACGGTGAAGAACGACTGACGTCACCGGCAAGCGGATTTCACAAGAGGAGGAGACGAGATGGCTATCGTTCGCTGGGAACCGTTCCGTGACCTGGTCTCGATCCAGGACCGGATGAACCGGATCTTCGACGATGCGTTCCGCGGCTCGAGCCGCCCGGTCGCCGAGGAAGACTGGGCGCTCGGCGGCAGCTGGGCCCCGCCCGTGGACATCTACGAGCACGAGGGCAGCCTGGTCCTGAAGGCCGAGCTGCCGGGGATCGACCCCAAGCAGGTCGACGTGCGCGTGGAGAACAACGTGCTCACCCTGCAGGGCGAGCGCAGCTTCGAGTCGGAGGTCAAGCGCGAGCAGTACCACCGCGTGGAGCGCGCCTACGGCACGTTCAGCCGTTCGTTCACGCTGCCGAACGTCGTCGACACCGCGAACATCAAGGCCGAGTTCAAGGACGGCGTCCTGCGCGTGACGCTGCCGAAGCGCGAGGAAGCCAAGCCGAAGCAGATCTCGATCGCGGTCACCAAGTGAGCGCCCGCAGGAAGGTGGCGAAGGCCGCCCCGAAGCGGACCGTCCGACGCCCGGCCGGGAGGGGGGCCCCCCCCCGCCCGGCCCGGGCTGCGCGTCCCGCGGCGGCGAAGACTCACGCGCGAACGACAGCGCAAACGACAGGAGGACACCCGATGGCGAACGTGAGGCCCCTGCGGGACCGGGTTCTGGTCCGCAGGATCGAGGAGGCCGAGCAGAAGGTCGGCGGGATCATCGTCCCCGACACAGCCAAAGAGAAGCCGCTGCAGGCCGAGGTGATGGCGGTCGGCTCCGGCCGCGTGCTCGACAGCGGCCAGAAGGTCGCCCTGGCTCTGAAGGCCGGCGACAAGGTGCTGATCGGCAAGTGGTCGGGCACCGAGGTGAAGATCGACGGCGAGGAGCTGCTGATCCTTAAAGAGGACGAGGTTCTGGGGATTCTCGAGTAACGGGCAGCCTGATGGCCTCGTGACCCGGATTGCCGCGTAACCCAGGGGCGTCCCGGGGGCACCCCTTCCCCGACTCCTGCCCCGCCCCTCGGGAGCGCGAACAGCCAGGTCAGCGAGCCCCGGCGAATACGCACTGATCCGGACCTGAAGAAGGAGACAGAAGGAAACATGGCGAAGGACATCGTCTACCGCGAGGACGCACGGGCCGCGGTCCTGCGCGGCGTGAACGCCCTGGCCGACGCGGTCAAGGTCACGCTCGGCCCGCGCGGCCGCAACGTCGTGCTCGACAAGAAGTTCGGATCCCCCGTCATCACCAAGGACGGGGTCACGGTCGCGAAGGAGATCGACCTCAAGGACCCGATGGAGAACCTCGGCGCGCGCATGGTGCGCGAGGTGGCCTCCAAGACCTCCGACGTCGCCGGCGACGGCACCACCACCGCGACCGTGCTCGCGCAGGCGATGCTGCGCGAGGGCATGAAGAACGTCACGGCCGGCGTCAACCCGATGTCGCTCAAGCTGGGCATCGAGAAGGCGGTGGCCTGCGTGACGGAGTCGCTGAAGAAGCTCAGCAAGCCCATCAAGGGCAAGGCCATCGCCCAGGTCGGCACGATCTCGGCCAACAGCGATGCCACGATCGGCACGATCATCGCCGAGGCCATGGAGAAGGTCGGCAAGGACGGCGTGATCACGGTCGAGGAATCCAAGTCGATGGAGACCAGCCTCGAGGTCGTGGAGGGCATGCGCTTCGACCGGGGCTACGCCTCCCCCTACTTCGTGACCGACCCCGAGCGCATGGAGGTCGTGCTCGAGGACCCGTACCTGCTCATCTTCGAGAAGAAGATCTCGAGCATGAAGGACCTGCTCCCCGTCCTCGAGAAGATCGCCCAGCAGGGCAAGCCGCTGCTGATCGTGGCCGAGGAGGTCGAGGGCGAGGCGCTGGCGACGCTGGTCGTCAACAAGCTGCGCGGGACGCTCAAGGCTGCGGCGGTCAAGGCCCCGGGCTACGGCGACCGCAGAAAGGCCATGCTCGAGGACATCGCGATCCTGACCGGCGGCAAGGCGATCACCGAGGACCTCGGCATCAAGCTCGAGAACGTCAAGCTCGACGACCTCGGCAAGGCCAAGAAGGTCACGATCGACAAGGACAACACCACGATCATCGAGGGCGCCGGCACGGCCAAGGCGATCGAGGGCCGGGTCAAGCAGATCCGCACCCAGATCGACGAGACGACCTCGGACTACGACCGCGAGAAGCTGCAGGAGCGCCTGGCCAAGCTGGTGGGCGGGGTTGCCGTGATCAAGGTCGGCGCGGCCACCGAGACGGAGATGAAGGAGAAGAAGGCGCGGGTCGAGGACGCGATGCACGCGACCAAGGCGGCCGTCGAGGAGGGCATCGTGCCCGGCGGCGGCGTCGCCCTGCTGCGCTCGATCCCCGCCCTCGACAAGCTGCTGAAGGACGAGAAGGACCTCCCCCAGGACGTCCGCATCGGGATCGAGCTCACCCGCCGGGCGATCGAGGAGCCGGCCCGCTGGATCGCCACGAACGCCGGCAAGGAGGGCAGCATCATCGTCGCCCAGGTCAAGGCCGCGAGCGAGCCGGACCACGGCTACAACGCGCAGGACGACAAGTTCGAGAACCTGGTCGAGGCCGGCGTCATCGATCCGACGAAGGTGGTGAGGACCGCCCTGCAGAACGCCTCCTCGATCGCAGCCCTGATGCTGACGACCGAGGCCATCGTGGCCGAAATTCCGGAGAAGAAGAAGGAGGCTCTGGCCCCTCCCGGCATGGACGACTACTGAGGCCCGAACGGGGTGTGGCGTTTTGGGGACACTGCCCGGAACGCCCCACCCCGCCCTTCTCCCAGGAGCGACAACTTTTCACGCCGTTCCGGCGTAAAGCCCTAGAGAATGAACGGATTCTCCCGTTCGGAACGGCCGCAGGGATCCCGTCAGGGCACACGAAGGCGTAACATCGCACCGGCATCCCGATTGCAATCGTAGACGTGAACTGAGCAGCTTCCGTAGAGGACCCGTGGGCGTCGGGCCGGTCGCGGCGGAGCAAGCTCCGCCGGCCTCGCACGGGAGAGTGGAGATCTCGATGAAGCCCCGGACAGTGACGATCGCGTCGTTCTTCTCGATCGCGATGGCAGCCACGCTCGTCGGCGCGCTGTACACCACGCAGGTGCAGCGGCCGCAGGCGGCACGGGCCGCGACGGGCCCGGCCGCCGCCGAACAGGCGGCGCGCATTCCCGCCGGTACGTCGAGCCTGGGCTTCGACACGTTCCGGCTGATCGCCCGCAACGCCAATCCCGGGGTCGTCAACATCAACACCTCGAAGGTCGTGCGCCTGCCCCGCTACCGCGACCCGTTCCACGACTTCGGCGGGGCCGAGGACCTGCTCGACCGCTTCTTCGGGCAGGGCGACCAGAACGAGGGCAGCGGCGGCCGCCCGGAGCGGCGCACGCAGACGAGCCTCGGCTCCGGCTTCGTCGTCGACCCGGACGGCTACATCCTGACCAACCGCCACGTGATCCAAGGCGCCGACCAGGTGTCGGTCGCCTTCCCCGACGGCAAGCGCTACGACGCCAAGGTGGTCGGCCAGGACGGCCGGACCGACGTGGCGCTGATCAAGATCGAGCCGAAGGGCCCGCTCACGCCGCTCCCGCTCGGCGACTCCGAAAAGCTCGAGGCAGGCGAGTGGGTGATGGCCGTCGGCAACCCCTTCGGTCTGCCCGGGGGCGGAAACAGCGTCACCGTCGGCGTCGTCTCCTACGTGGGCCGGGACCTGCCGATCGGAACCGTGCGCGGCACCTCGGTGCAGATGATCCAGACGGATGCCGCCATCAACCCTGGCAACTCCGGCGGGCCCCTGCTCAACACCCGCGGCGAGGTCGTGGGCATCAACACCATGATCGTCACGGGCGGCTCGCAGGCGAGCGCCGGCGTGGGCTTCTCCGTCCCGATCAACGTCGCCAAGGAGATCCTGCCGCAGCTGCGCGAGAAGGGGAAGGTGATCCGGGGCTGGATGGGCGTCCAGATCAACTCCATGACCGAGGACCTCGCGGCCACCTACGGCCTCAAGGACGCCAAGGGCGCCGTGATCGGCTCCGTGACGAGCGGCTCCCCCGCCGAGAAGGCCGGGCTGCTGCCCGAGGACGTCGTGCTGACGGCCGACGGCCACACGATCCGGGACAACGGGGACCTCTCGCGCTACATCGCGGGGAAGGCGCCGGGCACCACCGTCAAGCTGGAGACGCTGCGCGGGAAGGAACGGCGCGCCGCCAGCGTTACCCTGGGTACGTTCCCCGACGAGAGCGGCGAATCGGCCAGCCAGGCGGGCGACAACCGCTCCAAGCTCGGGATGACGCTGCGGGACCTGTCGCCGGCCATGGCGGAGCGCATGGACCTGCCCCGTGGCACGCGGGGAGCGCTCGTGCTGGACGTCGAGGCCGGCGAGGCCGCGGAGGACGCCGGCCTCGCGCGCGGGGACGTCATCGTGAGCGTGAACGGCCAGCCCGTCGAGGGCGTGGCGGAGTTCGAGCGCGCAGTGGACCAGGCACGGACCGACGGGCGGGTCCGGCTGCGCGTGCGGCGCCAGGGCGACTATCTGGTGGTCGTCCTGCGGCTGAAGTGAGCGGAGTGTTGTCAGAGTCCGGGGAGGAATCGCCCATGGCGACGAACAAGGCGACGAGCGAGCGCGAGCGCTACCTGCTGCTCAAGGGGATTCTCGAGGACCGTCGGCGCGACATCCACGAGAAGCTGCGATCGCTTCGCGACAACATCCCGACCGGCACCTCCGAGGTGCGCGACGCAGAGGAGCAGAGCGTCGACGACTTCGTCCAGGAGGTGGACCTGGCGCTGATGCAGATGAAGACGGAGACGCTCAAGAAGATCGACCTCGCGCTGCAGCGCCTGGACGAGGGCAGCTACGGCCGCTGCCAGGAGTGCGACGCCGAGCTGCCCGCCGCGCGCCTGCGCGCGCTGCCTTTCGCGGCGCTGTGCCGGGACTGCCAGCAGGAGGCGGAGAACGACGCACGCGCCGCGCGCGAGGCCAAGGCGTTCGAGCGGCTGCAGCGGGAGCTGGTGAACGTCACGCTGCGGGCCGGGACCCGCGACTGAGGAGACGAATGAGCGACGAGCGCAAGCCCGACTTCGAGTCCGAGGGCGTGCACGAGGTCGACCTGGACGAGCTCCCGGCCGACCTGGGGGTCTTGCCGCTGCGCGACACGCTGCTGTTTCCCCAGGCGATCCTGCCGCTGGCGGTGGCGCGAGAGAGCTCCGTGGCGCTGGTCAACGACGCCGTCAAGGAGCGCAAGGTGATCGGTGTCGTCACCCAGCGCGACCCGGCCGTGGACGAGCCGGTCGAGAGCGACCTCTACCAGGTCGGCACGCTGACCCACATCCACAAGATGTTCCGCTTCCCCGACGGCTCGTTGCGGCTCGTGGTCCAGGGCATCCAGCGCTTCCGCATCCAGCAGGTGACGCAGTACCGGCCGTTCCTGCGCGCCCGGGTCGAGCTGATCCGCGAGGAGGTGCCAGCCGAGCAGGAGATCGAGGTGCGGGCGCTCGCCCAGAGCGCGCTCGGCTTCTTCCAGCGCGTGGTGGAGCTGTCGCCGACGCTGTCGGACGAGCTGGCCACGCTGGCCGGCAACATCCAGGAGCCGGGGCGGCTGGCCGACTTCGTCGCCGGCACCCTGCCCACCCTGAACACCGCCCAGAAGCAGGAGTTCCTGGAGACGCTCGACGTGCGGGCGCGGCTCGAGAAGATCAACAAGGTGCTGGTGAAGGACCTCGAGGTGCTCGAGGTCGGCAGCAAGATCCAGAGCCAGGTCAAGAGCGAGCTGCAGAAGAACCAGCGCGAGTACTACCTGCGCGAGCAGATGAAGGCGATCCAGAAGGAGCTGGGCGACAGCGACGACCAGCAGCGCGAGACGTCCGAGCTGCGCGAGAAGATCGAGGCCTGCGGCATGCCGGAGGACTCGAAGAAGGAGGCGCTGCGCGAGCTGGAGCGCCTGTCACGCATGTCCCCCGCCGCCGCCGAGTACACGGTCACCCGCACCTACCTCGACTGGATCGTGGCGCTGCCCTGGAACAAGCGCAGCGAGGCCGAGATCGACCTGGTCAAGGCGAAGCAGGTCCTGGACAACGACCACTACGACCTCGAGAAGGTGAAGGACCGCATCCTCGAGTTCCTGGCCGTGCGCAAGATGAAGCCGGACATCAAGGGCCCCATCCTGTGCTTCGTCGGGCCGCCCGGCGTCGGCAAGACCAGCCTCGGCAAGTCGATCGCCACCGCGCTCGGCCGCAAGTTCCACCGGCTGAGCCTGGGCGGCATGCGCGACGAGGCCGAGATCCGCGGCCACCGCCGCACCTACATCGGCGCCCTGCCTGGCCAGATCATCCAGGGCCTGCGCCGCGCGGACAGCAAGAACCCGGTGGTCATCCTGGACGAGGTCGACAAGATCGGCGCGGACTTCCGGGGCGACCCCTCGGCGGCCCTGCTCGAGGTGCTCGACCCCGAGCAGAACAACACCTTCAAGGACCACTACATCGACCTGCCGTTCGACCTGTCCGAGGTGCTGTTCATCACCACCGCCAACATCCTCGACACCGTGCCGCCGGCGCTGCGCGACCGCATGGAGGTCATCCGCCTCGCCGGCTACACGGAGGAGGAGAAGCTGCACATCGCCCGGCGCCACATCATCCCGCGGCAGCTGGAGAACCACGGCTTGAACGCTGAGCAGGTCGCGTTCGGCGACGATGCGCTGGTCAAGCTGATCCGCGAGTACACGCGCGAGGCCGGCCTGCGCAACCTCGAGCGCGAGATGGCCAGCATCATCCGCAAGGTGGCCCGCCGCAAGGCCGAGGGCGTGAGCGAGACGGTCGCAGTCACACCGGAGAAGGTCGAGGAGTTCCTCGGCGCGCCGTACTTCATGCGCGAGGAGGAGACCGACGAGCGCACGCAGATCCCCGGTGTCGCCACGGGGCTCTCCTGGACGGCCGCCGGCGGCGAGGTGCTCTACATCGAGGCCTCGCAGATGTTCGGCAAGAAGGGCCTCACGCTCACGGGCCAGCTGGGCGACGTGATGAAGGAGAGCGCCCAGACCGCCCTCAGCTGGGTGCGCGCGCACGCGCGCCAGCTGGGCATCGAGGAGTCCTTCTTCGAGCGCGTCGACCTGCACCTGCACGTGCCGGAGGGGGCCATCCCCAAGGACGGGCCGTCGGCGGGCATTACGCTGGTGACGGCGATCGTCTCGCTGCTCACCGGCCGCTCGGTGCGGCCACGGGTCGCGATGACTGGCGAGATGACGCTGTCCGGGCGCGTGCTTCCCGTCGGCGGCATCAAGGAGAAGGTTCTCGCCGCCCACCGCCTCGGCGTCAGGGAGCTGATCCTCCCGAAGCGCAACGAGAAGGCGGTGAAGGAAGACATCCCGGACAACGTGCGCGGCGACCTCAGGATCCACCTCGTCTCCTCGATCGAGGAGGTGCTCGAGACGGCGCTCCTGCCGGGCGAGCCCTACGCCACGCGCGAGAAGGACCGCTGGCATCTGCACCTGAGCAACTGAGTCTATTCTGGGGGGCGCTGCGCCGCGCCCCCCAGACCCCCCCTCCGCTTCGCGCGAGTGAATCGCGCTCCGCTCCGAGCCTGTAGCTTGTCAGCCGCGCTGCGCCGCCCCCCTCAGACTCCCCGCTCCGCTTCGCGCGAGTGAATCGCACTCCGCTCCGCAGCCCGTTGCCTGCTGCCGGGTGCTGCGCCGCATCCCCCAGACCCTCTCTCCGCTCCGCGGGAGTGAATCCCGCTCCGCTCCGAGCCTGTTGCCAGTCACCGCGGCTGCGCCGCCCCCCTCAGACTCCCCGCTCCCGAGGGTCGGCTGGGCCTTCCCGCTGGCGACGACTGCTACACAGCCTGACAAGCGTGCGCAGACCGCTGCCGGCTACAGCCTGAGCCGTGGCGCGGAGGGCCGGGCTTGGGGCGCCGAAGCGAGCGACCAAGCCGGCCCCGTGCCAGGGACGAGCGCAGGCGCTACACCGCCCGGCCCTGAGACCGCACAAGGCCGCAGCCGCAGCCAGACGCAGACTCCTTCAGCCGCCTGCTGGCGGAGCTGCGCCCCCTCTCACCATCCGCTTTCGCCGGGGGCGTGAGCTCGCCTCCGCCCGGACGCCGTTGACGCTGCCGGCGGCGCTCGGTCATCATCGGCGCCGGCGATGCGCTGCCCCAAGTGCTCCGCGGAGAACCTCATCGACGCCTCGCGCTGCGCGGAGTGCGGCGACTCGCTGGCGGTCGCGATGCTGGAGGTGATCCGCGGGTTCGCGCCCGACCGGATCCGCTTCCTGCGCCCCCGTGCCTACTCGATCGGCCGCGCGCGCCACAACGATATCTCGTTCAACGAGCCGTCGATCTCCAAGCTCCACGCACGGCTCGACTACCGCGACGGCCGCTTCCACGTCGAGGACGCGGGCAGCCTGCATGGCGTGTACGTGAACGCGTCCAAGGTCCGCCGCGCGGAGCTGGTCACGGGCGCGCAGGTCCAGCTCGGCAACCTCACGCTCCGGTACTCGACGCTCGGCTCCGAGGGCGCCACGGCGGCGATCGCGCAGATGCCGTGGGTGGAGCAGCAGCAGATGCTGCTGGCCCTGGTCGAGACGCTCAACGCCACGCTCGTCCTGAGCCAGGTGCTGGAGCAGGTGCTGGACGGCGTCGTCCACATCACGCGTGCCGACCGCGGCTTCCTGCTGCTCGTGGACGACTCGCCCGAGTCCGGGCGCTACCCGACGGTGGCCGGCTTGCGCCTGCGCGTCGTCCGGCCGGGCGAGCGCGGCGTGCGCTCCGCCAGCGCCGGGTACGGCATCTCGTCGGCCATCGTGCGCCAGGTGCTCGACACGGGCGAGCTGGTGACGAGCTCGCCCGACCCGGCGGCCGAGACGGGGCCCGTCGCGGGCGCCGACGGCGAGCCACCCAGGGGCCAGAGCCTCGCTTGCTTCCCGCTGCGCTCGCCCCGCAGCAGCGGCGCCGGCTTCCCCAACGCGCTCGGTGTCGTCTACGTCGACAACGCCGCCTCGGCGGAGGCGTTCGGCAGCGACGCGCTGCGCGCGGCCCAGGCCCTGGTCCGCCACGCCGCCCTGGCGATCGACAACGCCCAGCTCTTCGAGCGTGAGCAACGCACGATCGAGGAGCTGCAGCGCGCGCAGAAGCAGCTCCTGCAGTCCGAGAAGCTCGCCACGATCGGCCAAATGTCGGCGGGCATCGCCCACGAGCTGAACACGCCGCTCACCTACATCATGGGCAACCTCGAGCTGCTCGACCTGCAGCCGCTCTCGGCAGCGCAGCGCGAGATGCTGTCCTCGATCGCCCGCGGCGCGGAGCGTATCCGCTCCCTGGCCCACCGGCTGGTCGCCTTCAGCCGCCCGTCCCGCGAGGAGATGACGCCGCTCGTCGTCAACGACGTCGTCGAGCGCAGCCTCGAGCTGTGCCGCTACCAGCTCGCGAGCGGGAGGGTGCAGGTCGCACGCAGGCTGGCGAGCGAGCTGCCGCAGGTGCTCGGCGTCTCCAACCAGCTGGAGACCGCGCTCATCAACATCGTGGTGAACGCGGTGCACGCGATGGGCGAGGCCGGCGGGACGCTGACCGTGGGCACGAGCGCCGCCGGCGGCGAGGTGGAGATCACGGTGGCGGACGAGGGACCCGGCATCCCCGAGAGCATTCGCGGCAGCCTGTTCGAGCCCTTCGTGACCACCAAGCCGGAGGGCAAGGGCACCGGCCTCGGCCTCTCCACGGTGCTGATGGTCGTGGAGCGCCACAACGGCCGCGTCTCGTTCCACACGGACGAGCGGCACGGGACGACCTTCCGCGTCACGCTGCCCGCGGCGCCCGCCGGGGCCGCGTGAGCGCTACTCGCTGACCGTCAGCTGTCCCCGCTCGCCGCGGGCGGCCTCGCCCGTCTCCAGGCAGCAATGGAACGCGAACACCCCGGCCCGCTCGGGGGTGAGGTCGAAGCGCGTCTCGCGGCCGGCGACGATCCGCTTCTCGATCCGCAGCTCGTCGATCGCGAAGCAATGCTCGCCGTCCGCCGTCGACAGCACGAATCGCACCGGCTCGCCGCGGCGCAGCGTCAGGCGCGAGGGCTCGAAGCCCCGCCGCGAGGCGCGCACGTGCACCGCGGCCGGTGGCTGCGCCGCGGGCGCGCCTTCCGGCGCAGCGGCGGCCAGCAGACCCGCCACGAGCACCAGTCGGCCCGCCCGTCTCACGCCGTCACCGGCGCGGGTCGCGGCGCCCGTGATCGCCCCGGCCACCGCCGTGACCGTGGCCGCCGCCATGGCGCCGATCGCGGTCCCGGCCCCCGGGGCCATGCCCGCCGCCCGGCCCGCGACCGCCGGGGCCGCCCCCGTGGGCGTGAACTGCGTGTCCGTGGCCGGTGTCAGACGCCGACGCCGGCTGCGGCTCCCCGCCGCCGTCGCCTCCCGGCGCCCCGCCCTGCGCCTCGTCCAGCAGGGCTTTGCGAGACAGCCGGATCTTGCCGGAGGGATCGATGCTGACCACCTTCACCAGCACCTGGTCGCCCTCCTTCACCTCGTCGCGCACGTTCTGGACCCGGTGGTGGGCCATCTCCGAGACGTGCAGCAGGCCGTCGGTGCCCGGCAGGATCTCGACGAAGGCGCCGAACTCCACGACCCGCACCACCTTGCCGAGGTAGCTCTTGTTGAGCTCGGGCGTCGCGGTCAGCTCCTCGATGATGGCGATCGCCTTGCGAGCGGCCGACTCGTCGGTCGAGGCGATCGACACGCGGCCGTCGTCTTCGACGTCGATCTTGCAGCCCGTCCGCTCCACGATCGAGCGGATCATCTTGCCGCCCGGTCCGATGACGTCGCGGATCTTGTCGACCGGCACGCGAATGGTGAGGATGCGCGGCGCGTAGGGGCTGATGTCGGCCCGCGGCTGGGCCAGCGCCTCCTGCATGCGGTCCAGGATGTGCAGGCGGCCCTGGCGCGCCTGCTCGAGCGCGGCGGCCATGATCTCGGGCGTCAGGCCCGCGACCTTGATGTCCATCTGCAGCGCGGTGATCCCGGTGCGGGTACCGGTCACCTTGAAGTCCATGTCGCCGTAGTGGTCTTCCTCGCCCGCGATGTCGGTCAGCACCTGCCAGCGCTCGCCGTCCATCACCAGGCCCATCGCGACGCCGCCCACCGGGCTCTTGATCGGCACTCCCGCGTCCATCATCGCCAGCGTGCCGCCGCACACGGAGGCCATGGACGACGAGCCGTTCGACTCGAGGATGTCGGACACGATGCGGATCGTGTAGGGGAAGCCCTCCTCCGCCGGCAGCATTTCGCGCAGCGCACGCTCCGCCAGCGCGCCGTGGCCGATCTCGCGTCGGCCCGGGCCGCGCAGGAACTTCACCTCGCCCACCGAGAAGGGCGGGAAGTTGTAGTGGAGCATGAAGCGCTTGCGGTACTCGGCCTCCTGCACCGTGTCGATGATCTGCGAGTCCTCGGAGGTGCCGAGCGTCGCCGTGACCAGCGCCTGCGTCTCGCCGCGCGTGAACAGCGCGGAGCCGTGCGTGCGCGGCAGGACACCCACCTCGCAGCTGATCGGGCGCACCTCGTCGAAGCGCCGGCCGTCGAGCCGCTGGCCGCGCTCGAAGATCTCGCGCTTTAGCAGCCGCTCGCGCAGCGCGTCGTAGACCGCGGCCACGGCCGCCCTCTTCTGCGGCTGGTCCTCGGGGACCGTGGCCAGGTACTCGTCGCGCACCTTCTTCATCTGGGCGTACGACTCGAGCTTGCCCCTGACGCGCATGGCGGCGTACAGCGGCTCGCCCAGCGCGCCCTCGATCTCGGCCACCAGCGCCGGGTCGTGCTCCTTCTTTGCGAACGCCCGCTTCGGCTTGCCGACCCGCGCGCGCAGCTCCTGCTGGAGCTTCACGATCTCCTTGATGACGCGGTGGCCCTCGGCGAGCGCCTCCGCCATCACCTGCTCCGTGATCTCGCTGGCGCCGGCCTCGACCATGACGATCGCCTGCTCGGTGCCCGCGACCAGCAGGTTGAGCTTGCTCTTCGCCTTGAGGTCGGCCATCGACGGGTTCACGACGACCGCGCCGTCCCAGTAGCCGACGCGCACGGCGCCGACCGGCCGCTCGAACGGGACGTCCGAGATGTAGAGCGCCGTCGAGGCGCCGATGATCGACAGCGTGTCCGAGTCGTTCTCCAGGTCGGCCGAGAGCAGCAGGCCGATCACCTGCGTCTCGCAGGCGTAGCCCTCGGGGAACAGCGGGCGCAGCGGGCGGTCGATCATGCGGGAGGTCAGGACCTCCTTCTCGTTCGGCCGGCCTTCGCGCTTGAAGAAGCCGCCGGGGATCTTGCCGCTGGCATAGTTGCCCTCGCGGTAGTCCACCGTCAGTGGCAGGAAGTCGACGCCCGTGCGCGGCTCGCGCTGGGCGCAGGCCGTGGCCAGCACGACCGTGTCGCCCAGGCGCACCACGACCGCGCCGTCGGCCTGCTTGGCCATCCGCCCCGTCTCGATCGACAGGGTGTGGCCGCCGAGGGCCAGTTCCACTCGTTCCATTGTTCCCTCTGCTCTCCATTCACCGCCGGCGGGCGCTCGCGCGCCGCCGGGAACTGGAGGAGCGGGTGGGGGCGAAAGGCTGTGGCCGCGTCGCCCCCGGCCCAGGTGCGGGTTCGGGCTACTTGCGGATGCCCAGCTTACCGATCAGGACACGATAGCGCGCGAGGTCCTTGCCCTTCAGGTACTCGAGCAGGCGACGTCGCTGCCCGACGATCTGCATCAGGCCGCGCCTTGAGTGATGGTCCTTCGGATGGGTCTTGAAATGCTCCGTGAGATAGCTGATCCGCTCGCTGAGGAGGGCCACCTGGACCTCGGGCGACCCGGTGTCCGTGTCGTGGGTCCGGTATCCCGAGATAACGCCTGCCTTCTGGTCCTTGCTGAAGCTCACCGACTGACCTCCCCTTGACTCCTCTATCCTCTCTTCAATCAACGGGAAAGCCTATCACGCGGCGGCTGTGCGTGTAAACTCGCGTACGGACTTGCCTTGAGCCTCCTCGCCTACCTTCTCTTCGCCTCGCTCGCCATCGTCCTGCCCGGCCTCGCCGTCCAGCGGCTGCTGCGGCTGCCGATCGAGCCCGCCCTCGTCCTCCCGCTCGGGACCGCGCTCTGCTCCGCGGCCTACTGGCTGGCCCTGGCCGCGGGACTCCCCTGGCTGTTCCCGGCCAGCCTGGCCCTGGCGGCGGCCTCGCTGCTGGCGAGGCGGCACGACTGGCGCCTGGCCCCCGGGCCCGGCCTGCGCGGCGCCCTGCCGCCGCTCCTCGCCCTGCTGGCCCTGCTCGCGATCGCCCAGTTCCGCTTCAACCGCGTGGGGCCGGAGGGCGACTTCGTGCTCGACCCGCTCGTGACGTTCGACTCCGCCTTCCACGTCGGCCTCGCGCGCGAGCTGGTGATCGGGCAGCCGCCGCAGGTGCCGGGCGTCTCCGGCTTTCCCCTCGGCTATCACCTCGGGACCGACCTCGTGCGCGCAGCAGCGCTGCGCTGGGCGGGAGTCGACCCCTGGGACTCGCTCACCCGCTTCGACGTCACGCTCTGGGGGGTCGCGCTCGTGCTGGCCGTGCGCGCGCTCCTGTTCCGGCTGGGCGCGCCCGCGCTCGCGGTGTCGCTCGCGCCCTGGACGCTGTGGCTGACCGACTTCTCCTTCGTCTTCGCCGGCAACCCCCAAGCCCACTGGTGGGCCGACCTGCTGCGGGGCAACCTCCTGCTGTCACTCGCCTACGCCAACCCGGTCGTGCCCGCGCTCGGGCTGACGCTCGGCACGCTCGCCTGCCTCGCCCGGCTCGCCGACGGAGGCGAGGATCGCCGGCACCTGGCGCTCGCCGCCTTGCAGGCCACCGCCGTTCCCTACTTCAAGGTCTTCCTCGGCGCGCAGCTGCTGCTCGGCCTCGGCGCCGCCCTCGTCCTCGCCCGCCCGCCCAGGCGGCGGGCGCTCCTGCTGGTGGCGCTGCCCTGCGCCCTGGTCACGGCCCGCCTGGTGCTCGGCCAGGGCGGCGAGACCGTGTCGGTGTCTCTGGCCCCGCTCGACCTCGTCGCCGTCACGCGCGAGACCCTCGGCCTCGTCCCGCTGCACGGCGCCCGCCTGGCCGCCTGGGCGGCGCCGTGGCTGCTGGCCTCGCTCGGGCTGCGCGTGTTCGGCCTGCCCGAGGCGCTGCGCGCGCTGCGCGCCGGCCCCGCCGCCTCGGCCCTCGGCGCGATGGCCCTCTGCGGATGGCCGCTCGGCCTCGCTTTCCGGGTCTCGGCGCCCGCGGTGCTGCCGGGCCAGCGATTCGTGAACGACGCCGCCTACCTCGTCGAGCAGTCGGGCCCGCTGCTATGGCTGTTCACGACGATCGCCCTCGTGCGGCTCGCGACCACGCCGGCCCGGCGCGCGGCCCTGGTGGCCGCAGCCCTGCTGCTGGCGCTGCCCTCCACCGTTCAATACGCGGCCAAGAAGGCCAGCCTCGCGCCGGATCGCCTGCCCGCCCCGATGGTGCGCGCGATGCGGGCGCTCGAGGCGGCCTCGCAGCCGGGGGACGTCGTGCTGCAGCGGCCGGGCGGCCGCTACCCTCCCGCCCCGGTCGTGCTGGCGGGCCGCCGGGTGCCCTACGAGCGCTTCACGCCCTATCTCACGCAGTTCGCCTCGAAGCAGGCGCTGGAGGCGCGGCACGAGACGGTCTACCGCTTCTTCCGGACGCGCGACCGCGGCGAGGCGATCGCCATCGCGCGCTCGCTCGGCGCGCGCTTCCTCGCGCTGTACGGCCCCGACCGCGTGCGTTTCGACACGACCGGCCTGCTCCAGCCGCTGCACGAGGAGGAAGGGGCTCGGCTCTACCGCCTCCTCATCGAGCCGTAGCAGTCGGCCCTTTCTGCGGCTGACCGCCGAGCGACCGCTCCGCAAGGACGTCAGTCGAGGAGGACGACGTCGGCGTGCAGCTCCGGGAAGTGCGGCAGCGCACCCGCGCCCGGCTCGAGGCCGCGCGGCACCGCCAGCGCGACGAGGCGCCCGGCCTCGTCCAGCAGCCGCACGCGTCCGACCGCCGCGCTGGGGAACCCGCTGCTCACGGCCTCCGGGCCGAGCCCGCGCCCGTCCCTGACCCGCTTCAACGAGGCCGACGGCACGCGTACGACGGGCAGCTCGGGCAGCAGCTCCGCGAGCGGGATCAGCCGGCCTGACGCCTCCGCCAGGTCGTCGCCGGGCACCGCCTGCGTGAGATCGAAGTCTCCGGATCGCGTGCGCCGCAGGGCCGTGAGGTGCGCCCCGACCCCCAGCCGCTCTCCGAGGTCGCGCGCGATCGCGCGCACGTAGGTCCCGGCCGAGCAGCGCACGACAACCTCGAGCCGGTCGCCCGCGAAGGAGACGACCTCGATCGCGTGCACGGTGACCGCCGCCGTGGGCCGCGCGGGAGCCTCGCCGCGCCGGGCGAGCTCGTAGAGCCGGCGGCCGGCGACGTGCCTGGCGGAGAACGCCGGCGGCAGCTGGTCGTAGCTGCCGACCAGGCCGCGCACGGCCGCCTGCAACGCCTCCGCTGCGACTTTCGTCGTGGCGGGCTCGCCGATCGGCTCGCCGGTGACGTCGTCGGTGGTGGTCGCGATGCCAAGCCGCACGGAGGCCCGGTACTCCTTCACGCCACCTGACAGGAAGCGTGCGAGGCGCGTCGCCTTCCCGATGCACAGCACGAGGACACCGGTCGCGAACGGGTCGAGCGTGCCCGTGTGCCCGACGCGCCTCTCGCGCAGGGCGCGCCGCACGCGGTCGACGACGTCGTGCGACGTCGGGCCGGCGGGCTTGTCGACGACCAGGACGCCGTCCAGCGGGCTAGCTCCCGGGATCCCCGCCGGAGGGCGCGGGGTCGCCCCTGCCGCCGCTCGCGGCCGGTGCCGACGGCGCGGCGCCGTCCGGCGAGACGGCCGCGTCCGGCCCCGCGCCGTCGGCACCCTGCCCGGTGGCAGCGGCCTTGTCCTGCTCGAGCAGCTGCGCGACGCGCTCGGTCGCCTCGAGCCCCTTGTCGTAGCGAAAGTCCACCTCGGGCACCTGGCGGATGCCCAGCCGCTGCGCCAGCTCCCGGCGCACGAATCCGGCGGCCCCGCGCAGCGCCTGTAGGGTCTTCTTGCGCTCCGCCTCGCCGCCCAGGATGCCGACGTGCACGCGCGCGTGGCCGAGGTCCTGGCTGACCTCGACGCGCGTCACCGTCACCAGGCCGATGCGCGGGTCCTTGAGCTCCAACGCGACCATCTGCGCGACCTCCTCGCGGATGGCCTCCCCCAGCCTCTCCGATCGGCGTCCCATCAGAGCAGCTCCAGGTGCTGGTCGACCAGCTCGATCTCGCGGGCCGTCGCGGCCTCGCCCGCCACGGCGCCGAGCGCCCGCTCGAGGTGGACCTGGTCGGTGTTCACCGAGACGACGGCCAGCGTCGCGCGCTGCCACAGGTCCTGGTGGTCGACCTCGGCCAGCGCCACGTTGTGCCGGTTGCGCAGGCGCTGCTCCAGGCTGCGCAACGCCTGCCGTTTGTCCTTGAGCGACTGCGCCCCGGGGAAGTGCAGCTCGAGCGTCAGCAGACCGATGACCATGGGGTCTAGCTTAGGGCAGAGTGGCGACGGATTCAGCCGCGAGGACGGGCGCCGATGCGGATTCGTGGTGGCGACCACTGCAACCCGGGGGTTCCTGGGGGCGGAATCCCCCTGGAGAGAGGAAGCAACGTCGGCTCGAGATGACTACGTGAGCGTCTCTTTCACCTTCTCCGTCGTGAAGAACTCGATCACGTCGCCCGGCTTGAGGTCGTTGTAGCCGGCGATGCCGATGCCGCACTCGAGGCCCGACTTCACCTCGCTGGCGTCGTCCTTGAAGCGCTTGAGCGAGGACACCTTGCCGGTGTGGATCACCACGTTGTCGCGCAGCAGGCGGATGCCCGCCGCGCGCGTGACGCGCCCGTCCTGCACGTAGCAGCCGGCGATCGTGCCCACCTTCGAGATCTTGAACGTCTCGCGCACCTCGGCGGCCCCCAGCCGCACCTCGCGGATGGTCGGCTCGAGCAGCCCTTCCATCGCCTTCTTCATGTCCGAGGCGACGTCGTAGATGATCGTGTACAGGCGCAGCTCGACCTCGTCCCGCTCGGCGATCTCCGCCGCCTTGCGCTCCGGTCGCACGTTGAAGCCGATCACGACCGCGTTCGAGGCGGCCGCCAGCAGCACGTCGCCCTCGGTCACGGCGCCGACGCCCTGGCGGATGATGCGGATCTTGATCTTCTCCTGCGGCAGCTTGGCGAGCTGGTCGGCGACGGCCTCGAGCGAGCCCTGCACGTCGGCCTTCAGCACGATCGCCAGCTCCTGCAGCTGGCCCTCCGCGATCGCACGCCCGATGTCCTCGAGACGGATGCGGGCCGAGGCGGCGAGCGCCTTCTCGCGCATCTTCAGCTGCCGGAAGCTCACGATCGACTGCGCCTTCAGGCTGTCGGTCACGCCCAGCAGCTGGTCGCCCGGCTCGGGCAGCGACGGCAGGCCCAGGATCTCGACCGGGGTCGAGGGCCCGGCGAGCTTCAGCCGCGCCCCGCGGTCGTCGACCAGCGCCCGGATCTTGCCGGTGACGGCTCCGGCGACCACGCTGTCGCCCACGCTCAGCGTGCCGTCCTGCACCAGCACGGTGGCCACGGGGCCGCGGCCCTTGTCGAGCCGCGCCTCGAGCACGGTGCCGAGCGCGGCCTTCTTGGGGTTGGCCTTGACCTCCTGCAGGTCGGCCACCAGCAGCAGCATCTCCAGCAGCTGCTCGAGTCCGGTCTTCTTCTTGGCCGAGACGTCGACGAAGACCGTCGTGCCGCCCCACTCCTCGGGCGTCAGCCCGCGGTCGGAGAGCTGCTGGCGCACGCGGTCCGGCTGCGCCTCGGGCTTGTCGACCTTGTTCACCGCGACCACGATCGGCACGCCGGCCGCCTTCGCGTGGTCGATCGCCTCGAGCGTCTGCGGCATCACGCCGTCGTCGGCCGCCACCACCAGCACGACGATGTCCGTGACCTTTGCGCCGCGCGCGCGCATCAGCGTGAACGCCTCGTGGCCGGGGGTGTCGAGGAACACGACGCGCCGGGCGCCCACGTCTACGTGGTACGCGCCGATGTGCTGGGTGATGCCGCCCGCTTCGCCCGCCGCCACGGCCGTCTGGCGGATGGCGTCGAGCAGCGAGGTCTTGCCGTGGTCGACGTGGCCCATGACCGTGATCACGGGCGCCCGCGGCACCAGGTCCTCCGGCTTCGACTCGACCGCCTGCTCCTGGACCAGCTCCTCCTCGAAGGACTGGATGGAGGCCTCGTAGCCGAACTCCCGCGCGACCTCGATCGCCAGGTTCGGGTCCAGGCTCTGGTTGACCGTGGCCATGATGCCCCGGCTGATGAGCGCCTTCATCACGTCGCGCGACTTGACGTCGCTCATCTTGTCCGAGAGCTCCTTGACCGTCACGCCCTCGGTGAGCGTGATCTTGCGCGGCGGGCCGGTGTAGGCCGGCCGCTCCTCGCGCGCGGGAGTGGTCGGGGTCTTCGCCTTGGGCCGGGGCGCCGGGCGGCCCACGGGCCGCAGCGCCATCCCGCCTCGGGAGCCGGGCGCGCCCGGCCGCGCCGAGACGCCTGGCCGCAGCGCCGTCGGCGAGCCTGGACGCGCCGTGACGGCGTGCGGCGAACGCGGCAGCGCCGTGCCCGCCACCGCATGCCCCGCGGTCGGGTGCGGGCTGGTCGGGTGGGTCCCGGTACGCTGCGGCGCCGTGGGGTGCGGGCTGATCGGACGGGGCGGCGCGATCGGGCGCAGCGGCCTCGGCGCGGGGCGCGCTGCCGCCGCGGGAGCCGCCGGTGCCGCCGGGACGACGGGAGCCGGTCCGGCGGGGGCGGAGACCGTCGGTGCGGCCGTCGCCACCGCCGAGGTTCCCGGCTCGGCGGGAGCGGGAGCGGGCGGCGCAATGGGCCGCACCGGACCGGTCACGCGCGTCCCGGTCACGGTCGTGCGCACCTGGACAGGCACGGTCGGCGTGGACAGGAGCGACTCGAGCGGCGCGCCCACCGTCGGCGCTGCCGGCTCCTCTGCCTCCGGCTCCATCTCCGGCTCCGGCTCCGGCGCTTCGGCGAACGCCTCGACAGCCTCGGTCCCCTCGGCCTCCTCGGCCTCCTGCTCGATCGGCAGCGGCACCGGTGTGGCCGACCGGGGCGCGAGGCGGGGCGCTCCAGGGGCGTGAGCCAGGGCGGGCGGTGGTCCTTCGACCGCCGGCTTCTCCTCGGCAGCACGGTGCTTGCCGCGCTTGCGGGCCTCGGCGGCCTGGCGTGCCTCCTCGGCGGCCTGCTCGCGGGCCGCGCGCTCGGCGGCGACGCGCTCCGCCTGCTCCCGCTGCTGGCGGTCGCGCTCGTCCTCGTCCTCGTCGCTGCCGTAGACGCGCTTGCGCTTGGCCGTGAGCGCGTCGATCTTGAGCGCACGGCGCAGCTTGTCCGCCGTGTCCTCGTCCACCGAGCTGGAGGCCGTCTTCACCTCGACCCCCAGCTTGCGCAGGCGCTCGATGACCTCCTGGCTCGGGAGCTTCAGGTCGCGGGCGAGGCTGAAGACCCTAACGTTCGACATCCGTCTGCTCCTCCCCGCCAGGCGCTTCGCCCTCGGCCTCCGCGGCCTGCTGCTCGGCGCCCTGCTGCTCGGCGCCCTGCTGCTCGGCGCCCTGCTGCTCGGCGGCCTGCTGCTCGGCAGCCTGCTGCTCGGCGGCCTGCTGCTCGGCAGCCTCCTGCTCGGCAGCCTGCTGCTCGGCGGCCTGCTGCTCGGCAGCCTCCTGCTCGGCCACGGCCTGCTCCGCTGCCACGCGCTCGGCCTCGACGGCCGCGTCGTGCTCGTCCCACTCGACCCTGGCCCGGGCCGCGGCCTCGCGGATCTCCTCGACCGCCTCGGCGTCGATGCCCTCGACCACCGTCAGCTCCTCGTCGGGCATCTCCAGCAGCTGCCCGAGCCCGCCGACGCCGGCCTGCACGAGGAGCTGCACCCTCTCGTCCGAGAGGCCGTGGCGGACGAGGCTGCGGATCTCGTCGGCCGCGCGCGCCATGCGCGCCATCTCGGCCTCCACCTCGCGGCGCTTCTCTTCTTCGCTCTTGATGTCGATCCGCCAGCCGACCAGCTTGGCGGCCAGGCGCACGTTCTGGCCCTTCTTGCCGATCGCGAGGCTGAGCTGCTTGTCCTCGACGACGACCTCCATGATGCGCTGCTCCTCTTCGACGATCGAGACGCGGCTCACCTTCGCCGGCGAGAGCGCGTTCACCACGAACGTGGCGGGGTCCTCGCTCCACTCGACGATGTCGATCTTCTCGCCGCGCAGCTCGCGGATGATCGACTGCACGCGGGTGCCCTTCATGCCCACGCAGGCGCCGACCGGGTCGACGTCGCGCTCGCGCGAGACCACCGCTACCTTGGCCCGCTCTCCGGCCTCGCGCACGGCGCCCCTGATCTGGACGGTGCCGTCGTAGATCTCGGGCACCTCCATCTCGAACAGCTTCACCAGCAGGGCCGGGTCGGTGCGGCTGACGATCACCTGCGGGCCCTTGGCGGCCTTCGCCACCCGCACGATCGCGACCCGAACACGGTCGCCGGTCTGGTAGGCCTCCGCCCGGCTCTGCTCCTTGCGCGGCAAGAGCGCCTCGGCGCGCCCGAGGTCGACCACGAAGTCGCCCATCTCCTGGCGCTTGACGATGCCGTTCACCACCTCGCCCACGCGCCCCGAGTACTCGGCGAACACGTTGTCGCGCTCGGCCTCGCGCACCTTCTGGAAGATCACCTGCTTCGCGGTCTGGGCCGCGATCCGGCCCAGCACGTCCGTCGGCTTCGGGAACTCGATCTCCTGCCCGAGCTCGATCTCCGCGCCCGGGAACATCTGGCGCGCCTCCTCGAGGGTCAGCTGGGTCTCGGGGATCTCGACGGTCTCGACCACCTGCTTGACGGCGAAGACCTCGATCTGCCCGCTCTCCTCGTTGAAGCGGCTGCGCAGGTCCTCCGCGCCCTTGTAGTACTTCTTGGAGGCGGTCAGGATCGCGTCCTCGATGGCGGCGATGATCACGTCCGGGTTGATGTTCTTCTCCCGGCTGATCTGCTCGATCTGCTGCCGCAGCTGATTGGCCATCGTCTCGCTCGCTACTCCGCTTTCACCCTCTTCGGGAACTCGACCTCGAGCCGCCCGTGCGAGATCTTCGCGAGCGGCACCCTCGCAGCCGACTGCTCCCGCTCGAGGTCCAGTGTCACCACGCCGTCCTCGCAGGAGACGATCCGCCCCGTCCAGTGCCTCCGGCCGTCGACCGGCTCGTAGCTCGACAGGCGTGCCAGGCTGCCGGCGAAGCGCTTGTAGTCCGCCTCGCCCCGCAGCGGGCGGTCGAGGCCCGGCGAGGAGACTTCCAGGGTGTAGTGGGCCTCGATCGGATCCTCGGTGTCCAGGACGAGCGAGACCTCCTCGGAGACGGACGAGAGCTCGTCGAGGCCGATCCCGCCGGGCTTGTCGACGACGAGCCGCAGCAGCTGCCCCGCGGCAGCCCGTTTGAGCTCGACGTCCACCAGCTCGAAGCCGCGGTCGGCCGTCACGCGCGCCGCGACGGACCTCACCCGCTCGAGCGTCCCTTCCTGCCTCGCCAGGTTTCGCCTCCAAAAAAAAGAGTGGGCGACCCCACTCTGGCCCAACACTCGAAGCCGGACCTTGAACTTTATCAGGAAGGGGCACAAACCGCAATCGCAATCAGGCCGCCATCCCGAGCCAGAACCGGGCTTTGCGGTCTGCGCGGGGCACGGATCAGCGGGTTTGCGCCAAATGCCCCGCCGGTATCGGCGTCTCCTCGATGGCGGCCACCAGGTCGTACTCGTGCGCCTCGCTCACGCGGCAGGTCACGAACTCCCCGGGTTCGGCCGAGCCGTCGTTCAGGATCACCTGCCCGTCGATCTCGGGCGCCTGCGAGGCGAGGCGGCCACGCAGCAGCAGGTCGCTGTCCGGGTGGGTTCCCTCCACCAGGACCTCGACGGCCTGCCCGACCAGCCGGCGGTTACGGCGCCTCGAGATGGCCTTCTGCCGCGCCATCAGTCTCCGCCGACGCGACTGCTTCACCCGCGCCCCGACCCTTTCCGGCAGGCCGTACGACGCCGTGCCCTCCTCGTCCGAGTACGTGAAGACGCCGACGTTGTCGAGCTCGGCCGCGCTGACGAACGCCAGGAGCTCGTCGAACTCAGCCTCCGTCTCGCCCGGGAAACCCACGATGAACGAGCTGCGGATCGCCACCCCGGGCACGCGGGCGCGGATCCTCTCGATCATTCCCAGCAGGTTGCCCCGCCCGGCCGGCCTCTTCATCCGCCTCAGCACCGCGTCGCTCGCGTGCTGGAGCGGGATGTCCAGGTACTTGACGACCTTGTCCTCTGAGGCGATCGCGTCGAGGATCGGGTCGCTGAGCGTCGCAGGGTAGGCGTACATCACGCGGATCCAGCGGATCCCGTCGACCCGCCCGAGGCGGCGCAGCAGGTACGCGAGGCCGTCGCGCACGCCGTGGTCCAGGCCGTAGCGGGTCGAGTCCTGCGCCACCAGCACGATCTCCCGCACCCCGCGCGCGGCGAGCTCACGCGCCTCGGCCACGACGTCCTCGACGCCCCGGCTGCGGTGCCGCCCGCGCAGGGTCGGGATGATGCAGAACGAGCAGGTGTAGTCGCAGCCCTCGCTGATCTTCAGGTACGCCAGCCAGGGCGGCGTCGAGAGCACGCGCGGCTGCCTGTGGTCGTAGACCCAGGTCGGCGGACCAGGCGGCGCCTCGTCCAGCGACGTCGCTCGCCCGCCGACCGCCTGCACGATCTGCTCGACCTGCCCCGTCCCGAGCGTCGCGTCGATCTCCGGGATCGCCCGCCGCAGCTCCGCGTCGTAGCGCTGGGCGAGACAGCCGGTCACCACGAGCCGCCGCGCCCGCCCGCTCTCCTTCTCGCGGGCCATCTCCAGGATGGCGTCCACGGACTCCTGCTTCGCGCGGTCGATGAAGGCGCAGGTGTTGACGACGACCACGTCGGCCTGCTTCGCGTCGGCGACCAGGGAGTAGCCCGCCCTCTGCAGGCGGCCCAGCATGACCTCGCCGTCGACCAGGTTCTTGGGGCAGCCGAGCGAGAGCATGCCGAGGGTCTCTGTTCTGGGGGGTGCTGCGTCGCACCCCCCAGCCCCCCCTGCGCTCCGCCCGAGTGAATCGGGCTCCGCTCCGAGCTTGCGGCCCTTGGCCCGAGTGCCGAGTCGCACTCCCAAGCCCCCGCCGGCGCGCCGCCCGAGTGAATCGGGCTCTCGCGCGCGAGCCCTGCGGCGCGGCCGGCGGCGTAGACACCGCCACCTTCCCCGCCGGACTGGGGCCTGCGCTCGCGCTGATTCACGGTCTCTTTGGGCCGGCCCTTCAGTGGGCTTTTCCGGTCGCGTCGATCTCGTTGCCCCACTCGCGGAGCTTCTCGCGATCGCTCGCCGAATACAGCTCGTCGGCGATGTCCGCGATCTGGTCGCTGATCCCGCCGAGCACCTCGTTCTCCTCGCCCTGCTGCGACATGAGCGAGAGGTGGTGGGCGATGGCGTCCAGCCGCGGCACGGACTTGTCCATCGCCAGGAGCAGCCCCTCGACCAGCTCCACCAGGGCCTTCCGGCTCAGGCCGTCATGCCACGTCGGTTCCATCCAGCCTCCTCCCCCGGGCTTCTCGGGGGCCGCGGGATCTTCCATTCTACCCGAGTGCCGGAAAGCCGGGACCGCGGCTATACTCGCGGCCCGCGGAGGGGAAGGAATGGGCAAGGGCGCGAAGATCGCTTTGGGTTGTGGCTGCCTCGTGTTGCTGGCCGGGGCGGCGGTCGTGGGCATTTTCGGTGTCGGCGCCTTCTGGGCGAAGTCCAAGGTCACCGAGCTGACGGGCGGGCTCGACCATCTCGCTGCGAAGAGCCGGGAGCTCGAGAGCTGGGAGAAGAAGGCCAACGCCAACCCGTACACCGCGCCGGCGGACGGCGTGATCTCCGAGGACCGCCTGCTGAAGTTCCTCGAGGCGCGCAAGCGCGTGTTCGCCGTCTACCAGCAGTACGAGCCGCAGTTCAAGGAGCTCGAGGCGAAGACGAAGGCCGCCGGCGACAAGCCCTCCTTCACCGACGCGATGACCGGCGTGAGCAAGGTGGCCGAGCTGTTCGGCCAGGTGCGGCTGACGCAGATGAAGGCGCTGGCCGAGCTCGGGATGAACGAGCAGGAGTACCGCGACATCCAGATGGCGGTCTACAAGTCCGCCTGGGCGTCCGAGTCGGAGAAGCAGTCGGGCAAGATGCCCTCCGAGGCGCTGGCCGAAGCCGGCAAGGAGATGCAGGACGCCATGCGCAAGGGCCTGGCCGAGGCCCGCAAGCAGGGCGTGCCGGGCACCGCGATGAGCGAGGAGCAGGAGAAGAAGCTCCAGGAATCGATGGGCGGGCTCGGCGCAGCGGCGAAGGCTCTAGACGTCCCCAAGGCGAACGTGGAGCTGTTCCGCAGACACGAGGCGGAGATCAAGAAGTACGCGATGACCGGGCTCGAGCTGATCGGGATGTAAACTACAGTCGTCCGAGCAACGCTTCGGCCGACACCGCTGCCCCGTCCATTCGGGGTCGATCCGGGAACGCGCGGCCGAGCACCGTCGCGAGGGCCGTCTCGAGGCGGCCCTCGCGGATCTCCTCGTTCGAGGCGAACACCGCGGGCAGGTACTGCCCCATCTGCGCGGCCAGGATCGGGTACTCCGGGAAGTCGCCGCGGTCGGTGTAGACGAGCCGCGTTCGAGCGCCGATGCAGTCGGTCACGATCCCGTAGCCTGGCTTCGTGACGACGACGTCGGCGGCCGCCACCAGGTCGGGGTACTCGAGGCCGGCGGCCGCCAGCATGGCGCCGTCGAGCCGCCGCGTGTTCCCCGGCGGGCCGCCGTCCATGGTCGCGCCCGTGACCAGAAACAGGAACTGCGTGAGGCGGCCCAGGGCCGCCAGGCGCAGCCCCGGCCAGCCCGCGCCGCCGAACGAGAGCAGGACGACCACTCCATCGAGCCCGAGCCTCCGCCGCGCCTCCGTCCGGCCGACGCGCGGCTGGCGCGCCACCAGCGGAACGTCCTCGATCTCGCGAAACGCCCGCAGGTCGCCCGCGAAGGGCAGACGGAGCAGCGTGCCCGCGTGTCGGTACGCGTCGGCCGCCCAGTCCGCCGCCGCGTTCAGGGCCGGGACTCGCCTCCCGAGATGACGGTAGATCCAGTCCCAGGAGAAGTTGCCGAGCGCGACGGACGGCAGCCCGGCGGCGTCCGCCGCGGCAAACGCCAGCGGCGGGATGTCGCCCAGCACGAGCCGCGCGCCCGATCGCCGCAGCCACTCGGCCTCAGCCGCGAGGCGCGCGTCCCAGTCGGAGACGAACGCGCGCCACGCCGCGGCGGTGCCTTCCTCGTCGATCACGAGCGCGTCCTGCTGCACCAGGCCGACGTCTCCGGCGACCGGCCGCAGCTCGAGCGGCGGGGCGACGACGCCCTCGAAGAGGAACGACGGGGCGCTGGTGGTGACGGCGATCGGCAGGTCCGGCGCCCGCTCGCGCACCGCCCGCAGCACCTCGGCAGTGCGCGTGGAGTGCCCGAACCCGTGGCCGGAGACGTAGACGGCTAGCAGCGGCGCCCCCGACCATGAGGACACCACTGCAGCAACAGGCTGCGAGCGAAGGCGGATTCACTCCGCCGGAGCGAGCGGGGGGTGTGGGGGGTGCGGCGCAGCTCGGCTAGTGGCCACAGGCTGCGAGCGAAGGCCGATTCACTCCGCCGGAGCGAGCGGGGGGTGTGGGGGGTGCGGCGCAGCTCGGCCAGTGGCCACAAGCTGCGAGCGAAGGCGGATTCACTCCGCCGGAGCGAGCGGGGGGTGTGGGGGGTGCGGCGCAGCACCACCCACCTCAGGGATAGATGCGGTACAGCATGCGCGGGAAGGCGATCGTTTCGCGCAGGTGCTCGATGCCGCAGATCCAGGTGACGACGCGCTCGATGCCCATGCCGAAGCCCGCGTGCGGGAACGTCCCGAATCGCCGCAGGTCGAGGTACCACCTGAATGCCTCCTCCGGCAGGCCGTGCTCCCGGATCCGCCGCTGCAGCAGCTCCGCGTCCGCGAGGCGCTCGCCGCCGCCGACGATCTCCCCGTAGCCCTCGGGGGCGAGGACGTCGGCCGACAGGCTGTACTCGGGCTCGTCCGGATCCGGGGCCATGTAGAAGGCCTTGATCGCCGACGGGAAGCGGTGGACCACGACCGGGCGGTCGTACTCCCCGGCGATCAGGGTCTCGTCGGCGGCGCCGAAATCGCTGCCCGGCGGCGTCTGCGAGCCCTTCGCCTGGAGCAGCGCCATCGCGTCCCTGTAGTGCAGGCGCGGGAAGGGGGCCTTCACGTTCTCCAGCTTCGAGCGGTCGCGCTCGAGGACCTCGAGGTCCTGCGCGCGCTTCTCGAGCGCCTGGCCGATCACGTGGCAGACGAGCCCCTCGGCGAGCGCGATCGCGTCGTCGAGGTGCGCGAAAGCGATCTCGGGCTCGACCATCCAGAACTCCGTCAGGTGCCGGCGGGTCTTCGACTTCTCGGCGCGGAAGGTCGGCCCGAAGCAGTAGACCCTGCCGTGGGCGGCCGCCGTCGCCTCGTTGTAGAGCTGGCCGCTCTGCGTCAGGTAGGCCGTGCCCTCGTCGAAGTACGGCACGCCGAACAGCGTGGTCGTACCCTCGCACGCGGCGGGCGTGAAGATCGGCGTGTCGACCAGGATGTAGCCCTGCTCGTCCAGGTAGTCGCGGACGGCCTTCACCACCGTGTGCCGCACCCGCGCGATCGCGTGCTGGCGCGTCGAGCGCAGCCACAGGTGGCGGTTCTCCATCAGGAACGCGGTACCGTGCTCCTTCGGCGTGATCGGGTAGTCGTGGACCGCCTGCAGCAGGGTCGCCTGCGTGACGTCCAGCTCG
Organism: uncultured Acidobacteriota bacterium; assembly: GCA_963831755.1. Taxonomy (GTDB): domain Bacteria; phylum Acidobacteriota; class Vicinamibacteria; order Fen-336; family Fen-336; genus DATBSL01. The sequence continues at coordinate 376,251 of CAWHRC010000013.1, read as the reverse complement.
AAGCCGCCCGGCGCCCGCTGGTCGGCGCGCACGCTGCCGCGCAGCTCGAGCGAGGACTCCTGCCCGGCCTTCTCCAGCGCCTCCCACTCCTCGGGCGCCACGGCCTTCTTCGACACCACCGCCTGGGCGTAGCCGGAGCCGTCGCGCACGATCAGGAACTGCAGCTTCCCGCTCGAGCGCTTGTTGTGGATCCAGCCGCGGACGGTCACTTCCCCGCCGACGTGCTCCCTGAACTGCTCGATGCGTGCCGTCGCCATTTCGCCTTCCGCTCCGTCAGTCGAGCTCCGGCACGTGCCGGGCCAGGGTCCGCCGGAGCCGCTCGAGCTCCGGGTGACGCGACAGGTTCCGCCGCGCGTGAGCGAGCGTGCGCGGGATGTAGGGAAGGTACACCGGGTTGTGCCGCACGGTGGCCATGTAGCCGAAGGTCCCCAGCGCCTTCAGGTTGCGCTGCACGCACATCAGGTCGAAGCGCCGGCGGAACACGCCGCGCGCCTCCCCGGGCACGGCCTTCTGCCGGAAGCGCTCCTCGAGCTCCTCCTGCAACTCCTCCGGCACGTCCACGTATGCGTCGCGCAGCAGCGAGGCGAGGTCGTAGGTCGCCGGCCCCATGCGCGCGTCCTGGAAGTCGATCCAGTACAGGCGCCCGCCGTGCTGCATCAGGTTGCGGCTGTGGTAGTCGCGGTGGCACAGCACGCGCGGCCACGATGCGATCTCCTGGCTCAGCAGGTGGAACGCCTCGGCCAGCGTCGAGCGGTCTTCGACGCTGAGCTCGCAGCCGCGGTGGCCCTCGAGGAAGTGCTTGAGGAAGTAGTGCAGCTCCCACGACAGCTTCTCGATGTCGAACGCGATCCGGAAGCACTCCGCCTGCTGCGGCCCGCGGGCCGCCTCGCACTGCAGCAGCACCAGCTCGTCGACCGCCTCCCGGTAGTGCTCGGCGAGGCCGGCCGCGCTGCAGCCGCGCAGCGCCTCCTGCAGCGTGAGGTCGCCCAGGTCCTCCTGCAGCACGATCCCGCGCGCGCCGTCGACCTCGACGATCCCGGGCACGGGCAGGCCGTAGTCCCGGAGCAGCGCGTGGATCGTCAGGAACGTCAGGCGCTCGGCGGCGAACGGCTCGGGGTAGAGCGCGAGCACGTAGTGGCACCCGCCGCCGGCGACGCGGAAGTAGCGCCGCGTCGACGCGTCGCCGGAGAGCGCCGCGACCCGCATGCTGCGCGGCCTCCGCGCGGCCGCCGCTCCGCGAGGTGCTGCGCGCACCAGGCCCAGCGCCGCGGCGCTCGTCGCCTCGTCCCCTGCGGTCCCCGTCGTCGTCGTCAGGCTCACCGGATCTCCACCCAGGCCATGTCGCCGTGCCGCTCGACGCGCGCCCCGGTCTCCCCCGCCGACTGCCAGTGCCGCCGCCGGCAGCACGACCACCCGCGTGGCGCGCTCGGCCCGCCGCACCACCGCGCCGTCCACCAGGATCGCCGCCGACACCCGGCGCGCCGGCCTCGACCAGCGCCCGTCCCACAGCGACGCTGCGCTCGACGCGCGCCCCGCTTTCCACGCGCGCGCCGCGCCCACCACCGACCGCCGCAGCTGCGCCGCCGGCGCGCACACGCGCCTTCGCGTGCACGAGCGATCGGCCCCGGGGCAGGAGCCGCAGCTGCGCGTCGCGGTAGAGCGACGGGCGGCCGAGATCGTACCACGCACCACTCGCGCGGACGCCCGAGCAGCGGCGCCCCCTCGCCGAGCAGCGGGATGTAGAGGTCGCGCACGCTGTCGGACACGCCGTCCGGCAGGCGCTCCAGCAACGCCGGGTCCATCACGTGCACGCCCGCGAACATCGAGATCGTGCCGTCCGCGGGAGCGGGTCGGCCGCCGATCGAGAGGATCCGGCCGCGGCGGTTCGTCACCACCGGCGAGTACGAGCGTGGCTCGGGGTTCGCCCGCAGGGCGAGCGTCGCCCGGGCCCCCGATCGGCGCTGGCGCTCGAGCAGCGCGCGCAGCGTCCAGCTCGAACAGCACGTCGCCGTTCACCAGCAGGAACGGCGCTTCGCCGAGCAGGTCGCGCACCGCACGCGGGCCGCCGCCGGTGCCGAGGATCTCGATCTCGTGGGAGTAGCAGACCCTGCACGCCGAGCCCCCGGCCGTCGCCCAGCGCCGAGACGACACGTCTCGCGGCAGGTGGTGCAGGTTGACGATCACGTCTCGCGCACGCCGGCGCGCGCCAGCCGGCGCAGCGTCCAGTGCAGCAGCGGCCGGTTGAGGACGGGGAGCACCGGCTTCGCGCGCAGCAGCGTGAGCGGGCGCATGCGCAGGCCGAGGCCCGCGGCGAGCACCATTGCCTTCGCCGCGTCCCGCGCTCCCTCACCAAGCCAGGCAACCCCCGGCGGCCAAGGCTAGCACGCGGGCAGCGGCCGACTGCCAGCGCTACGTGCTCTGCCCCTCGAAGACCATGTCCCCCTCGCCGCCCTGCGGCGAAGAACAGGTCGACGTACGAGTCGCCCAGGTAGTCCGGCGGCCGAGTAGCCGAGCTGGGCCGCCACCGCCCCGATCCCCTCGCGGTCGCCCTCGATCTCGACGAAAGGCGCCGATCGGCGTCTCGTCCACCTCGATAGCCTGCCCGCGGTGCGTCCAGCTCTCGCGGTACTTCTGGTAGCGGAAGACCCGGCGGTAGCCGAGCCGCCGCAGGATGCCGTCGAGCGTGTCGGGATCGGCGACCTCGGTCTCGCGCTCCTCGCGCGACTTCACGCCGCCCGTGACCTCGCGCGGGCCCTTGAACGTGAGCAGCCCCGACCCGCCGGCCCGTCGCAGCCGCAGCACGCTGCCCCGCGAGCGCAGCGAGCCCGCGCCGTCGTCGAACAGCACGTTGTCCTCGAAGTGACGCGCGCGCGCCAGGCGGGCGCCGAGCGCGCGCAGCGCGGCGCGTGCGGCGGCGAGGTCGCTTCACGCGCAGCTTGACCTCGGTCTCGCGCGGCGCTTCCATCTTCCGGGCCTCAGGCGCGCCGGCTCGACCACGCGCACCTTCATCTCGATCCGCTCGTGCGGGTTGTCGCGCCCGTCGCGGGCGGCGCTCACGATCTTGTCCGCCACCTCGATCCCGCGCACCACGCGGCCGAAGGCGGTGTACTGCCGGTCGAGCGACGGCGTAGTCGGCGACGCAGATGAAGAACTGCGAGCCGGCGCGAGTTCGGGTCGCTGCGAGCGCGCCATCGAGACGACGCCACGCTTGTGCGAGGTGTCGTTGAACTCGGCCTTGATCGTGTAGCCCGGGCCGCCCGTGCCGTGCACGCCACGCGAGGCCTTCGGGTCCTTCGTGTTCGGGTCGCCGCCCTGGATCATGAAGCCGGGGATCACCCGGTGGAACGTGGTCCCGTCGTAGAAGCCCTTGCGCGCGAGGTCGAGGAAGTTCTTGACGTGGCCGGGGGCCTTCTCCGGCAGGAACTCGATCTCGATCTCGCCGAACCTCGTCTCGATCACCGCGCGAGGCGTCTCGGCCATGGGCACCTCCGTTTCGAGCTGACTCTAGCCGAGCGCCCAGGCAAAGCGAGGCGGCTGAGCCTTAGCGGCCCTGCGCCACCTTCTCGAGCAGCCGGTCGATCGGCGTCCTCGAACCGGCTGTCGCCCGTGCGCAGCAGCAGCCGGCGCGCCGCGTCGCGCTGGCCGCCGTGCCGGCGAGGCACAGCGCGCGGTCGAGCCGCGCCTCGGGCGGCAGCAGCCAGCCGTCGCCCTTCGCCTCGAGCGCGTCGAACAGCTTCAGCGCCTCGGTCTTGCGGCCCGCCACGGAACGCGGCGACCGCCGCCTCGAACTCCGGCGGGAACGGCTCGTCCTCGCCCGGCGCGATGCCGTCGGGCAGCAGCGCCGGGCGGCGAAGGCAGCGGCGAGCGGTCCGGCGGCCGGCGGTTCCACTGCGCGCGCGGCAGCTGCTCCTGCACGTCCGTGTGCTGCAGGGCCGCGATCGCGGAGCGAGCTCGGCGCCGAACGGCGGCTTCAGCACCGCCAGCGTCCAGCCGCCGCGCGCCACGAGCAGGAGCGAGCGCGGCGCGAGCGGCGAGCTGCGCGGCGAGGCCGTGGCCGAGCAGCACCGGCCAGGGCCGGCGGTAGAGGGCGATCACCTGACGCAGCGCCGCGTCCTGGTCGTCGCCCTGCGGCAGCGCCACCACGCGCACGTCCTTCGGCACCTGACGGCCCGAGCTCGTCCAGGTCCGCCGAGCAGGAGCGGCACGTGCGCCTCGGCCGCGTAGATCACCGTGAGCGGTGCGTCCTCGAGCCGGAACATGCGGCGCGCTCGAGACCCGCACGCCCGGCGGCAGCTCGAGCGGCCCCTCGCGCAGCGTCACGGCGTCGCCGAGCGTCGCCTTGAGCCGGGCGCGGTCGATCTCCGCCTGCGCGCTCGGCAGGCCCGCCACGTCCGCCGCGCGCGCGATCACCTCGGCGGCTCGCCGGCGGGAGCGCCGCCAGGGCGGCGATCGCGCGCTGCACCGTCTCGAGCGCCTCGCGGCCTCGACCGAGATCGGTCAGCGCGCGCGCGAGCGCCAGCGCCGCGCTCCGCGTCGGGTCGAGCAGGAACGCCCGCCGCAGGTAGCGGCTCGCCGGCAGCCGCTGGCCCTGGCGCGCCAGAATGGTGCCGACCGCCTCGTACAGGATCGCCCGGTGCCGCGCGTAGCCCCGTGCGCGCCGCCTGGAAGGCGTCCTCGACGACCTCGCCCTTGCGCCCGGCCGTGCACGAACGCCGTCGGCTCGAACTCGACGGTCGCAGTCGAGCGCGCGCCGGGCGCGCTCGAGCGCGCCGCGCGGGTCCCGGCGCGGACAGCTGCGACGGCCTCGGCGCCGGCGCGCTCCGCCGCAGTCCGTGGCGGAACGGGGACGTCCCGCCGGACGCGGCGAGGTCCGGCCAGCAGCGAGCGCGAGCATCAGCGACGCGCAAGAGGTCATTCCCGAATCCTCGCTCAGGGCGCCGCGGCGGCGGCGGCGGCGTGGGCGCGGAGGCCGCGGGCGCCAGGCCCGGCGCAGGGGCGCGCGAGGCGCCACCAGCGTCATGTCGGGCGCCAGCGGGCGCGACAGGTCCACGTGGCCGCCGAGCGAGGGCACCGGCCTGGTCGTCGACGAGGATCTGCACACGGCTCGTGGCCGGGAAGTTCGTGACGAGCGTGTTCGACGAGCGAGTAGACGGTCAGCAGCTCCGCGCGCGAGCCGCCGGGCAGGCCCGTCGAGCCGCCTCGCTCGAGAGGTTCACGTACGCCACGCCGCCGGCGTGCACGAACACGTCGAGCACGCGCGTGCCCGGCGGGCAGCGTCGGCCAGCAGGCCCGTGGTCGAGCCCTTCGCCAGCTCGTCGACCACGATCCGCAGCTGCTGCGCGAGGTCCGACGAGAACGCCACCTCGCGCTCCTCGGGCAGCAAGGCCGTCGCGATCCGGCGCCTCGAAGTACAGCCGCACGCTGATGCGGCGCGCCGCGCTCCGCCGGCGACGGCTCGGCGGGCGGCCGGGCTCGGCCTCCGCCCCGGCCTCCTCGCCCTCGATCGGGACCGCGGGCGCACGCAGCACGCCGGCCCAGCGCGGGGCCGTGAACGCGACCGGCCGCGAGCAGGCCCGCGAGCCCGACGGCCGTGAGCAGGTCCGCCTGCCGCGGCGTCATGGCGCGGCGCGCTGCGGGCTCGGCGGACGAGCGGCGCGGGGCGCGACGGCCCGCTCGCGCCGGTAGCGCTCGATGCCGCGCGCCAGGGCTGCCGCGATCTTCGACTGGTACGCGTCCGAGCCGAGCAGCTTCTCCTCCTCGGGGTTGCGAGATGAAGGCGACCTCGACGAGCACCGCCGGCATGCCCGCGCCCACCAGCACGCGGAACGGGGCCTGCTTGACGCCGCGGCCCTCGCTGCCCGTGACGACCGCCAGCTCCTCCTGCAGCCGCGAGGCCAGCGTCGAGGACTCCTCGAGGTGCTCCGCCTGCGCCATGTCCCACAGGATGAGCGCGAGGTCCGAGCTGCCGGCCGCGCTGCGCCAGCGGCTCGGCCGCGCCCTCCGGCCTGCGCCATCCGGCGCGACTCGTCGTCGCTCGCCTGGTAGGAGAGGAAGTAGACCTCGCTGCCCTTGCGCGCCGCGCGCCCGGCTGGCGTTGGCGTGGATCGAGACGAACAGGTCGGCCTTGTAGTTGTTCGCAGTGGCCGTGCGCTCGTCGAGCGACACCTCGGCGTCCTTGTCGCGCGTCAGGAACACCGTCAGCCCGCGCGCGTTCACGAGCTCGGCCCGCAGCTTGCGCGCGATCGGCGAGCGAGACGTCCTTCTCGAGCGTGCCGCCCGGGCCCGCGGGCGCCCGACCTCCTGCGCCGCCGTGCCCGGGATCGATCACGATCGTGCGCACGCCCTGCCGGGCGGGCGTCGGACGCGGGCGGCGGCGCGGCGGGAGCCGCCGCCGGCCGCGGGCCTTTCCGCGCGACCAGCGGCGGCCCGTGCAGCTCGAGCACGAGCCGGGCCGGGCGACTCCTGCTCGCTCGCCTTCAGGCTGCGGAAGCGCGGCCCGAGCTGGACGGCGAACAGGTTCTCGCGGCCGCCGAGGTACTGCACCGACTCGACGATGCCGCCGGCCAGCCGCGCCGGCTGGCAGCGACACGTCGAGCAGGTCGCGCGGGATGCTCACGCGTCACCCGGTCGGGCTCCTGCTGCACGCGGAACGGCACCGCCTCGCTCGCCTCGAAGACGACCCGCGCCATGTCCCCCGACAGGAACGTGCTCACGGTGACGCGCGGCACCGCCACCTTGCCGATCACCAGCACCCGCTGCGGCGCGCGCCACTCGACCGGCTGCTCGAGCAGCGGCGACAGCAGCCGCGGCAGCGCCTCGACCGGGACCAGGAAGCGTCCGCCCTCCAGCACCGCACGGGCGCGGACAGCAGCCTCAGGTCGCCGTCGACCGAGGCCAGGCTCTTCACGTGGTGCAGCACCAGCTCGTGCGAGCCGCGCTGGTAGGTGCCCGACGCCCGCCTTCGCGTCGGGCGTCAGCCGGACGCCGAGCCCGGCCACCACCTCGTCGACCGCCAGCAGCTCGGCGTCGCCCCGCACCACCGGCACGAGGTCGCGCCGCTGGCTCGCCGTCGAGGACCGTCAGCGGCGGCGCCGGCGGCGGTGGTCGCGAGGCTCGGCGCGAGGGTGGAAAGAGCGCCAACAGCCCGGCGAGGCCGTGTCGCGTGCAGTGGCGGCCCAGCCGCCGGCGGATCCCGCTCAACGTCCGCAGTCTACCCGAGCCCGGCCCCGCGCGTAAGGCCCGACGCACGCTCCGGCCCGCGCCCGACGCCGGGCATCGAATCCTCGGGTCAGTCGCCCCTGCGGGCCGGAGCGTAGAATCAGGCCAGGAGGGTCCTACCGATGCCGACTCACAAGGTCGCCGGAGGTCACCGAGAAGGAGTCGCTGCGGGTCGCCGAAGCCTCGCGCCAGGCGGAGTGGGAGAAGCCCAGCTTCATGCGCGAGTTCTTCCTCGGTCGCTTCCGTCTCGATCTGATCCACCCGTTCCCGCTGCCGGGCACCGAGCGGCCCGAGTTCACCGCGTTCTACGGGAAGTTCAAGCAGTTCCTGCAGCGAGGAGGTCGACCCGGGCGAGATCGACCGCACGGGCGAGTACCCGGCGAGGCGTGCTCGACGGCCTGCGCCGGCTGGGCGCCTTCGGGATGAAGATCCCGGCGAAGTACGGCGGGCTCGGGCTTCACGAACGTCGAGTACAACCGCGTGATGGCCCTGATCGGCAGCTACTGCGGCAACCTCGCGGCGCTGCTCTCGGCGCACCAGTCGATCGGCGTGCCGCAGCCGCTCAAGACGTTCGGCACCGAGGAGCTGAAGAAGAAGTACCTGCCGCGCTGCGCCGCGGGCGAGATCTCGGCCTTCGCCCTGACCGAGCCGCGTGTCGGCTCCGACCCCGCGCGCATGCTGACGACCGCGGTCAAGACCGCCGGATGGCAGCGCGTACGTCATCAACGGCAAGAAGCTGTGGACCACGAACGGCACGCTGGCGAAGCTGCTCGTGGTGATGGCGATCGACCCCGCCACCAAGAAGATCAGCGCGTTCGTGGTCGAGACGCGACTGGCCCGGCGTCACGGTCGAGCACCGCTGCCGCTTCATGGGGCTCGCGCGCGATCTCGAACGCGGTGATGGACTTCAAGGACGTGCGCGTGCCGGCCGAGAACCTGATCGGCCAGGAGGGCAAGGGCCTCAAGATCGCGCTCACCACGCTCAACGACGGCCGGCTCTCGATCCCGAACATCTGCGTCGGCACCGCGCAAGGCCTGCCTCGGCGTCGTGCGCGAGTGGTCGAACGAGCGCGTGCAGTGGGGCAAGCCGATCGGCCGGCACGAGGCCGTCACGCACATGATCACGGACATCGCGACCCGCACCTACGCGATGGAGTCGGTGGCGAACCTCGCGACCGAGATGTCCGACCGCGGCGGCTACGACATCCGCCTCGAGGCGGCGGCCGCGAAGGAGTGGAACACCTACCGCGGCTGGGAGATCGTCGACGCGACGATGCAGATCCGCGGCGGCCGCGGCTACGAGACCGAGCAGTCGCTCGCCTCGCGCGGCGACGCAGCCGATCCCGGTCGAGCGCATGATGCGCGACTTCCGGATCAACAAGATCTTCGAGGGCTCGACCGAGATCATGCACCTGTTCATGGCGCGCGAGATGGTCGACAAGCACCTGCAGGTCGCGGGCGCCGCTGATCGACCCCGACAAGCCGCTGTCGGAGAAGCTGGCCGTGCTGCCCGAGGCTGGCGGCGTTCTACGCGCTGGTGGTACCCGACGCGCTGGCTCGGCTGGGGCCTGTGGCCGAAGTACGCGGGCTTCGGGCGGCTCGCGCGGCACCTGCGCTTCGTCGAGCGCTCCTCGCGCCGCCTCGCGCGCGCGAGCTTCCACGGCATGCTCGTCTACCAGGCCAGGCTGCAGAACAAGCAGGCGTTCCTGTTCCGGCTGGTCGACATCGCGAACGAGACGTTCGCGATGGCCGCGTCGGTCGCGCGGGCGCAGGCGCTCGTCGACGAGGCCGCGCCCGAGGCCGCGCGAGGCCGTGCGGCTGGCGGACGGCTTCTGCCTCTCGGCCCGCCGCCGCGTCCGCGGGCTGTTCCGCGAGCTGTGGAGCAACGACGACGCGGCGCGCTACCGGCTGCGGCGTCTCGGTGCTCGACGGGCGGCCACCTCTGGCTCGAGGCCGGCGTGGTCACGGCGCCCAGCCGCGCAGAGCCGACCGCGACGACAGCAGGAGACAGCGGGCCGAGGCCGCGTCGGCGGCCTGACGGAGGAGCGGCAATGGCCATCCGGATCCGCAAGCTCACGCTGTGGCGCACCGAGGTCGCCGCACCACCCGGGTGCGCTGGCGACGCTCCTGGACCCGCTCGCCGCGGCGGGGGCCGACCTGCAGGTCGTGATGGGCTACCGCCTCCCGGGCGACAAGTCCCGGGCGGTCGTCGAGGTGGCACCCATCGCCAGCCGCGCGGCCGGCCCTCGCCGCCGACGAAGGCCGGGCTGCGTCCCGGGCGGTGCGCCGACGCTGCAGGTGCTCGGCGACAACCGGCCGGGCCTCGCCAACCGCATCGCGCACGTGCGCTCGCCGACAGCCACGTCAACATCGCGTTCCTGGTCGCGCAGGTCGTCGGCAAGCGCTACTCGGCGGTGTTCGGGTTCGAGAACGAGGCCGATCTCGACAAGGCCGCGGATCGCATCCGCGCCGCCGTGGTCGCGCGGCCGATCACGCCGCCCAGGCGCCGCGCTGGCCGGCCGGCCCGCACGGCTGCCCGAGCCCGCGGCGAGCGCCTTGCCCGGGGCCCGCCGAGCGTCCCGCGTATAGTCTCGCGCAGAACATTCGGAGCGGCCCGGAGAACGGGCCCGGCAACCTGGGCAGGCATCCCAAGGTGCCGATCCCGTCGCCCCTAGGCGGCGGGAGATGCGGCCGCGATGAGGCGCGGCAACCAAGTGCCAGGCGCGGTTCGCCTCGCGCGCTCCCGGGTGTTCGCGTTGCGGAGCTGTCAAAGGAGGAGCGCCCGGTGAGCGAGATCAAGCCCGGCCCGAACGGCCGCCCGTTCGTCTTCACGTCCGAGTCCGTCACGGAGGGACACCCCGACAAGGTCTGCGACTTCATCGCGGACTCGGTGCTCGACGCCTACGTCGGCCGAGGACGCGAACGCGCACGTCGCGTGCGAGGTCCTCTGCAAGTCGGGCGTCGTGGTGGTGGCCGGCGAGATCACCGCCGGCCGCACGCTCGACCACGAGAAGATCGCGCGCGAGGCGATCCGCGAGATCGGCTACACGGACCCGGCGGAGTCCTTCAACGCCGACGGCGTGCAGGTCGTGCAGCACGTCACGCGGCAGGCCGCCGAGATCAACGTCGCGGTCGGCAACGGGCCTCGAGCAGGGCGCGGGCGACCAGGGCCTGATGTTCGGCTACGCCACGGACGAGACGCCGGAGCTGATGCCGCTGCCGATCTTCCTCGCCCACCGCCTGGCGCGGCTGATGGCGGAGGACCGCAAGAGCGGCGCGCGTGGCCTGGCTGCGGCCCGACGGCAAGACGCAGGTGTCGGTGCTCTACGAGGACGGCCGCCCGGCGCGGGTCGAGACCGTGCTGGTCTCGACGCAGCACGCGGCCGGCGTCGCGCGGGCGCAGATCGCCGAGTACGTGCAGGCCGACCTCGCGCCGCGCGCGCTCGGCGGCTGGAGCCGCGCCGGGGTCGAGTACATCGTCAACCCGTCCGGCAGCTTCGAGCAGGGCGGCCCGAGCGCCGACTGCGGCGTCACCGGCCGCAAGATCATCGTCGACACCTACGGCGGCGCGGCCCACCACGGCGGCGGCGCGTTCAGCGGCAAGGACCCGTCGAAGGTGGACCGCAGCGCCGCGTACTTCTGCCGCCACATCGCGCGCGCAGGTCGTGAAGAGCGGGCATCGCCAGGCGCGCGGAGATCCAGGTCGCCTACGCGATCGGCCAGGCCCAGCCGGTGTCGGTGAAGGTGGACACCTTCGGCACCGGCGACGCGCACGCGGCCGAGGAGCTCGTGCGGCAGCTTCGACTTCCGGCCGGCCGCGATCATCGAGCGGCTGTGCCTGCTGCGGCCGATCTACCGCCAGACGACGAACTACGGGCACTTCGGCCGGCCCGGACTGCCCTGGGAGGCGTAGGGCTCCTTGCCCGGTCCGCCGGACCGGATCTGACTCCCGCCGTGGCCGACGAAACGAACCGCGCCGTCCCCCCGGACCCGGCGGCGGCCAGCGGCCCCGCTCCGGCCCGACGGACCCGCCGAAGCCGCGTCGTGCGGCGCCTGGCTATCCGTCCTGCTGCTGCTGGTGCTGGCCTTCGCCCTGCCGGCGGCCTACGTCTTCCTCGCCCTGCACTACAGCTACTCGCGCGGCGAACGCGCGGGCTACGTCCAGAAGTTCTCGAGGAAGGGCTGGGTCTGCAAGACCTGGGAGGGCGAGCTGGCGATGGTGAGCCTGCCCGGCACGACGCCCCAGATGTTCCCGCTTCACCGTGCGCGACGACGGCGTCGCCGCCGAGATCAACGGCAGCTCGGGAGCGCGTCGTGCCCTCCTACGAGCAGCACACGGGCGTGCCCGGCTGCTTCGGCGAGACGGAGTACTTCGTGACGGCGTCCGCCGCGTCCAGCCCTGAGTGCAGGAGGAACGACGTTGACCGCACGAGCTCGACTTCTCGACGCTCGGCCTGCAGGACGCGCTCGACCTCGCGATCCTGATCGAGGAGGAGGCGCACGAGCGCTACCTCGAGCTGGTCGACCAGATGGAGCAGCACCACACGCCCGAGGCGGCCCGCTTCTTCACCACCATGGCCGGCAACGAGAAGAAGCACGGCGACGAGCTGCGCGCCCGGCCGCGCGCCGCTCTTCGGCGACGCGCCGGCCGCGTCAAGCGCGGCAACTGTGGGACGTCGAGGCGCCGGGCTACGACGAGGTGCGCGCGCTAATGACGGCGCGCGAGGCGATGGAGACGCGCGCTGCGCTCCGAGACGAAGGCGCACGCGTTCTTCGTCGCAGGCGATCCCGCACCTGAGCCGACCCCGAAGTGAAGAAGCTCTTCCAGGAGCTGCGCGACGAGGAGCTCGCCCACCAGGCTCTCGTGCGCGAGGCGATGCGCAACCTGCCCCCGACGGGCCCGGCGCGGACCCGTCCGACTACGAGGACGAGCCGGTCGGCCACTGAGGCCGGCGGGCCAGCCCCGCCGCCCGCTCAGCTCTCCGGCATCCTCCAGCCGGAGACCGCGATCCAGTCGAGGAAGCTGGCCGACGCCATCGGTCGGCCGATGTGGTAGCCCTGGGCCTGGTCACAGCCGAAAGTCCCGAGCAGGTCGAGCGTCCACTGGTTCTCGACCCCCTCGGCCACGACGTTGAGTCCGAGGTTGTGCGCCAGCTCGGCCGTCGAGCGCACGATCGCCGTGTCCTCGCCCGCCGTCTCCTCGTTGTCCTCGCCGAACATCCCGATCACGAACGACTTGTCGATCTTCAGCTCGGCGACGAGCAGGCGGCGCAGCAGGCGGAGCGAGGTGTGCCCCCATGCCGAAGTCGTCGATCGCACCGGACGCCGCGACTGGTGAGGCCTCGCAGCACCTCGGCAGCGCGATCGGTATCGCTCGGGCCCCATTACCGCGCTCTCGGTGACCTCGATCTGCAGACGGGTCGGGGGCAGGTCGTGCGCCTGCAGCGACGTCGCTCACCTCGTCGATCAGCCGGGTGTCGTGCAGGCTGCGCGCCGAGACGTTCACGGCCACCGGCAGCGGCTTGCCGGCACGCTCCCACGACCGCGCCTCCGCGGTGGCGCGGTCGAGCACCCAGCGCGTGAGTGGGCGGATGATGCCGGTCTGCTCGGCCAGCTCGATGTACTCGGCCGGCGAGACGAAGCCGCGCTTGGGGTGCGGCCAGCGCAGCAGCGCCTCCGCGCCGACCACCGTGTGCATCTTCAGATCGACCTTGGGCTGGTAGTGCAGCTGCAGCTCGTTCGACTCGAGCGCGCGCCGCAGCTCGCCCAGCAGCGCCAGCCGCGCCGGGTCGAACGGCTCGCACTCGGGCGAGTAGAGCACGCACGCCCCGCCGCCGATCTTGCGCGCGGCCTGCACGGCGGCGTCGGCGTGGCGCAGCAGGGTCTCGGCTTCGGTGCCGTGCTCCGGGGCGACCGCCATGCCGACGCTCGCGGAGACCTCGATCGGCAGCTTCTGCACCATGAAGGGCCGGTCGAGGCCCGCCAGCACGCGCCCGCCGATCTGGCGCGCGAAGCCCGCGTCGGCGTCGGGCACCAGCAGCCCGAACTCGTCGCCGCGCAGCCGGTACACGCGGTCGGCGTCGCCGAGCGCGTCCCCGAGGCGCAGCGCGAGGTCCCGCACGATCAGGTCGCCGTTGTGGTGGCCGAGCGCGTTCGTCACCTCGCGGAAGCGGTCGATCGCCAGGATCAGCACGGCCAGCGGCCGCGTCGACTGTGCGCACTCCGCCAGCGCCCGCCCCAGCCGCCGCAGCAGCAGCACGCGGTTGGGCAGGCCCGTGAGCTGGTCGTAGTAGCGCAGTCGGCGCAGCGACTCCTCGGCCAGCTTCTGCTCCGTCACGTCCAGCACGAAGCCGCGGACGAAGCGCGCCCCGCCGCCGGCCGGGCCGGGCAGCACCCGCCCCTCGTCGCGCCACCAGACGACACGCCCGTCGCGGTCGAGCAGCCGGTACTCGCAGGCGAAGCGGCCGCCGGTGGCGCAGGCCTCGTTGTAGTGCCGCAGCACCTGCTCGCGGTCGTCCGGGTGCAGCCGCTTCATCCACAGGTCCGGCTCGGCGAGCCACTCGGCGGGGCTGTAGCCGGTCATGGAGACCAGCTGCGGGCTCACGTATGCGCGGCTGCCCACCTCGTCGGCCCACGCCACGTAGGTGAGCGCCGGGATCTCCTCGATCAGCGCGCGGTAACGGTCCTCGGGCTCGGCCTCGCCGCTCTGCTCACTGTCAGCCTGCGCCCTGCCCGCCTCGGGCTCGCCGGTCTCGCGCTCGAGCGCCGCGTGGATGCGGGCGAGGTCGCCACGGCGCAGGCAGTCGCGCGCGCCGGCCCGCATGAGCTCGATCACTTCCTGCTCGGTGAAGCTCTCCGCGAAGGCCACGACCGGCGGAGCGCCGGGCCGGCCCTCACACAGTTCGAGGACCCGGCTGGCCGAGAGCACCGCGCCGGGGTGCCACGCCACGACCAGCTCCGCGCCGGGGACCAGGCGTTCCAGCTCGTCCTCGCTCCCGGCGACGTGGATCGACGTGTCCAGTCCGCACTCGCGCAGGTCCGACGCCATCGCCAGGGCCATTCGCTCCACGTCCGCCGCGACCACGACGTTGATCGCTTTGCGCATACTCCCTGCCCCCGCCGCCCGTTTGGGCTTACCGTGGCCGTCGATTTATCAAATGCAGTCGGCGGATTATACGGCAACAGCTCACGGATATTCGAGGTCTTTGAAGCTAGAGCGCGAAAGATTCAAGGCGCGGCCGAACCCGAGGATCAGGCGGCCGCCCTCCAGCACGAGCCGGTAGAGCGTGAAGTCGGGAAGCGACAGGGTCATGGCTGCGGCCGGGAACCGCGTCAGGAAGGCGCGGGCCGCCGTCTCGAAGCCCGGATCCTCCCCGGCGAGCGGCTCCACGGCGCCCTCGAGGCTCAGCCTGGGGATCTGCAGGGGGTCCGCGTCCGGCGAGTCCGGCTCGTGGATCGCCCCGCTCCAGCGCCCGCCGGCCGTGAGGCCTCGCGAGTGGGGCGCCAGCCGCGAGGCCTGGACGAGGAGCGCCGCGCCGTCGGGCGCGAGCGCATACGGCACGAGGCCGACGACCGGCTGCCCTTCGACGACGACGCCGAGCGCCAGCAGCCGCTGGCGGGTCAGCAGATCCTTGAACCGCGACTGTTCCTCGGGCGTCACACCCGCCTCCCCTCACTTGCACGGAGATCCTGCGACCGCCGAGCAGTAATCCGACTGTACACCCAACGGACCAGGCGCGGTCCACTGATCGGGACTGCCAGACCGCGGGGTTGACGAGCGAGTCCGGCGTGGTCTGCGCTAACCCTCACCCGGGCCACCGCCGACCGGGGCCTTCTCACAGCGGTAGTCCCGGCCCGAGGCCGCCCAGGCGCCGATCTCCACGTGGTTGATCTGCCAGCAGTGCGGGCACGCCACGGGCGCCAGATCCTTCGCCTCGCCAGGGCGCGTCTCGTACGCGACGAGCAGCGTCCCTCCGCAATGGCGGCAGGTGTGCCTGTCCTGAACCGGCCCGGGTGCGTCGCCGGGGGGGCTGCCCTTCTGCGTGCCCGCGGTCGACAGCGCCGGTCCGGCGGCCTCGGCGCCGGCCTCGATCGCCCGACGGATGGCCTGGCCAAGGCTGTTGTCTTCGGCCGTGAACGAGATGGTGCGCGTACGTTCGGTCGGCCCGTGGAGCGTGACCGACCAGCGAGAGCTGAGCTTCACCAGCGAGACGGTCCAGGGCTCACGGGTCGCACGCGTCCCGAGCGCCTCCCGGACGCAGGCCTCGACGGCCCAGCGCGCGTCCTTGTCGAGTCCCGCCACGAGGACCGTCAGCTTGACTGGAGCAGGAGCGGCCGGCCCGGGTGACGGCCGTGACGGCGGCACGGACCTCTGGGCGCCACGGAGGGATCGCGGCGGTGCTGTTCGCATGCCAGACCATACGCCGCAGGCGGGACTCCCGCGCTGTGATCCGCTTCACGTTCCCCTTAATTCCGTGTCTGCGCGACGTGCGAAGCCGCCGGCCCGGCGCGAGCGCCTTGATAGCGGACGGGCAGGTGTCCGTCCCCGAACGCCTCGGGTACCTGGACTATGATGGCCCCACGCCGCGGGCCCTCGAAGCCGGCGGCGACCCCAGTGGAGCCAGCCCTCATGCCAATCGCTCGACGGATCCTCGTCCTTTTCGCTGTCGTGGGCGTCCTGCCAGCGCTGTGCCTGTGGGCCCAGACGCCCCCGTCCTCGGCTCCCAAAGCACCGGCCGCGCCCCCGAACCCCTTCCTCCTGAGCCCCGAGGAGCGGGCCCGGCTCGACCAGCTCGCGCGCGAAGACCACGCCGACATGATGAGACAGCTGGGCATCACGAAGCTTCGGCCCGGCTACAACGGCCGTGCCGCCGCCGGCCAGCCGAACGCCGCGAACTACGACGAGGCCAAGGCCAACCCCTACCCGGACTGGCCGGACGCCGCTGACCCTGAAGGACGGCGGCAAGGTCACGACGGCGGAGATGTGGTGGCAGAAGCGGCGCCCCGAGATCGTCGAGGACTTCGAGCGCGAGGTCTACGGACGGGTGCCCAAGGACGTGCCGAAGGTCACGTGGACGGTGGCCGAGACCGTCGAGACGACCGTCGGCGGCCAGCCGGTCGTGGCCCGGCGGGTGATGGGGCACGTCGACAACTCCGCCGATCCCGCGATCACGGTCGACATCAAGATGGCCGTGGTGCTGCCGGTCAATGCGAAGGGACCCGTTCCGGTCCTCGTCATGTTCGGCTGGGGCAACATGCCCGACGAGCCCGTGTGGCGCTTCCCGGGCGCCCAGGAGCCCGCCGCTCCGCCTTCCACCGAGCAGCTCATCGCCGCCGGCTGGGGCTACGTGTCGCTCGAGCACCGCCAGCATCCAGGCCGACAACGGAGCCGGCCTCACCGCGGGCATCATCGGCCTCACCAACAAGGGCAAGCGCCGGACGCCGGAGCAGTGGGGAGCGCTGCGCGCGTGGTCCTGGGGCGCGGCCCGCGCCCTCGACTACCTCGAGACGCTGCCTGCGGTCGACGCCAGGCGCGTGGGCATCGAAGGAGTCTCGCGCTACGGCAAGGCCGCCCTCGTCACCATGGCCTTCGAGCCCCGCTTCGCGGTCGTGCTGGTGGGGTCGTCCGGCGAAGGCGGCGCCAAGCCGCACCGCCGCAACTTCGGGGAGGCGGTGGAGAACCTCACGGGCTCGGGTGCCTACCACTGGATGGCCGGCAACTTCCTGAAGTACGGCGCCGCCGAGGCGTCTTTCGGCAGCAAGAACGCGAGCGACATCCCGGTCGACGCGCACGAGCTCATCGCGCTCTGCGCGACGCGCCCGACCTTCATCAGCTACGGCGTCCCGGAGAAGGGCGACGCCCACTGGCTGGACCAGCAGGGCAGCTACATGGCCACGGTGGCGGCGGGCCCGGTCTTCCGTCTGCTCGGGGCGCGGGACCTCGGCGTGACCGAGGACTACCGGGTGGCGAAGATGCCGCCAGTCAACACCGGCCTCCTCGACGGCGAGCTCGCCTGGCGCCAGCACGACGGCGGGCACGAGGACCGCTCGAACATGAGCTTCTTCATCGCCTGGGCGAACCGGCTGCTGCACTACACGCCGCCTCCGGTTCCCGCGGACCAGCCGCGGATGCGCGCCGACCGCAACTCGCACCTCGCCCACCAGCAGCTCCTGGCCAAGGCGAAGAGCGGGGGCATCGATCTCTACTTCGAGGGCGACTCCATCACGCGCCGTTGGGGCGCCACCGACTATCCGGACTTCCTGGCCCATTGGAAGAAGACCTTCCACGGCTGGAACGCCGGCGACTTCGGCTGGGGCGGGGATCGGACGGAGAACATCCTGTGGCGCCTGACGAACGGCGAGCTCGACGGCGTCAACCCGAAGGTCATCGTGGTCCTCGCCGGCACCAACAACGTCGGCAAGGAGCCCGGCGACGACAGCAGGGTGGCCGACGTGACCCGGGGCCTCAAGGCGATCGTCGACATGTGCCGGAAGAAGGCGCCCGCGGCGACGATCGTCCTGACCGCCATCTTCCCGCGCAACGACAACCCCGCCGTGATGCCGACGATCGCGCGCATCAACGCCAACCTCGCGAGGATGGCCGACGGGAAGTCCATCCGCTTCCTCGACGTCAACCCCAAGCTCGCCGACGCCAACGGCACTCTGTTCGACGGAATGATGGTGGACGGGCTGCACCCGAGCCTGAAGGGCTACCAGGTCTGGGCCGAAGGCCTGAACCCGATCCTCACCGAGCTGCTCGGCCCGCCGGCCGCCACCGACCACGCTCCCCCGCCCACGGGCGATCCGAGCGCGCATGAACGCTCCAGTCGCTGACCTCCGAGGTTGCCGGTGTGACTCGGGAGACCGCCAGTCGGATATGCATGCACCAATGCCACGCCGGGTGCTGTCGAGGCCCCCTCCTGCTGCAGCTGGCGCCGCCTGAAGTGACGAGGTTCAGGGCCCAGGCTGCTGCGCTCGGTGTCGAGCTGAAGGTCAGCGAAGGAGCCGACGGCAGTGGAGTGGTGGGCTTCCTGCAACACGCCGGGGAACGTTGTCCCATGCTCGACGACACCACGTCGGCCTGTCGGATCTACGAAGAGCGACCTCGGCGATGTCGGGACTTTCCCGAGAGGCCTCGACCGGACTGTGCGATCTCGGGCGCGGGCGAGCCCACGGCTGAAGCGGGAGGCTCGTAGACACCCGATTCCCGCCCTCAGCCGGCCCGCCGCGCTCTCCAACCCGCAGCGCCTGCGGATGTTCATCAGGCTGGCGACCACCTGCGGGCGTCGGCTGCGCGGCCGGCGTCCTGGCTTGCCTGGCTGCGGGAACCGAGCCGACCTGCGGAGGATGCTCGACCGAAGCCCGATCTTCCTGCTGAGGCCAATCGCTCATCCAGACAGCCGCACGGGTCAGACGCGGAGCGCGCGACGAGAGCCTGAAGGGCCGGCGCCTGCAGACGGCGGCTCAGGAGGGCGTCGATCTCACGGTCGAACCGGGGCCGACCGGGATCCTCGTGGCCCAGGACCGGCTCTGGTATGGCGCCGACCCCGGCTTCCGCCGCGGTCGCGCGAGGGACTCGAAGCCCCCTCAGTGACCCGCCCGCCGTCGGAGTCCGTGCGGCGTCCCGAGTGCCTCCGTGTGCTGCCCGCCCGGGCACCCGGACGACGCGGGCCGCCCGCTGCGGGCATCGCCTTCCTGTCTTCCGCGCGCTGGCTGTAGTCGAAGTCCCGGAGCACCACGCGCGGCAACGGCTTGCCCACGGCCCGCTCGATCGCCCGCAGCGCGTCTTCGTCCTCCGGCGTGACGAACGTGTACGCCTCGCCCGTCGCCTCGGCCCGGCCCGTCCGGCCCACTCGGTGGATGTAGTCGTCGCTCGCGGCCGGCACGTCGAAGTTCACGACGTGCCCGAGCGCGACCACGTCGATGCCGCGGGCGGCGATGTCCGTTGCCACGAGCACTTCGTAGCGGCCGCCCTTGAAGCCCTCGAGCGCCTGCGTGCGCTGGCTCTGGCTGCGGTTGCCGTGGATGCGCGCAACGCGCACGCCCTTGCGCTCCAGCCACGCGGCGAGACGGTTGGCGCGGTGCTTGGTGCGCGTGAAGACGAGCGCGCTCTTCATGTCGCCCCGCCGCAGCAGTGCCAGGAGCAGCGCCGGCTTCAGCTGCGCGTCCACCGGGTACGCCGCCTGCGTGATGCCCACCGCCGGCGCGGCGCGGCGGTCGAGGTCGACGCTCACGGGGTCCGTCAGCATCTCGCGAGACAGTGCGACGATCGGCGCCGGCAGGGTGGCCGAGAACATCAGCGTCTGCCGCTTCGAGGGCAGATGCCGGATCACTCGGCGCACGTCGGGCAGGAAGCCCATGTCGAGCATCCGGTCCGCCTCGTCGAGCACCAGCACTTCGAGCCCGCGCAGCGCGGCGTACGGGAAGCGGAAGTGGTCGAGCAGGCGGCCCGGCGTGGCGACGATCACGTCCACGCCTGCGCGGAAGGCGTGCTCCTGCGGGCCCATGCCCACGCCACCGAAGACGGCGGCGCTCGTGACCGGCGTGTGCACCGCGAGCTCCGTGAGGTGGCGGTCGATCTGGGCGCACAGCTCGCGGGTGGGCGTGAGAATCAGCGCGCGCGTGGTGCGACGCGGCTTCGACATCAGCCGCTGCAGGATCGGGAGCCCGAAGGCGGCCGTCTTTCCGCTGCCGGTCGCGGCGCAGGCCAGCAGGTCCCGGCCCTGGAGCGCCGGGCGGATCGCGTGCTGCTGGATGGGCGTGGGTCGGGTGAACCCGAGCTCACGGATGCCGCGCAGCAGCAGCGGGTCGAGGCCGAGTGACGTGAAGGGCAAGAGATCAGAGCGCGCCCTGCCGGGCGCCTCCGCTCGTGCACCGGAGTCGAGGGCGATGGCTCGTGAGCGGCCGAGGAGACGCCGCCCTCGGCGGGACCGTGTCGGCGTCGATCGGGACGGTGTCGAACGGCAGCGGCGCCATGGCGGGGACCTCCGTCGGGAGCGAGGAGGGACCGCAATGGCCCGCGGAACTCGCGGCCAGAGAGTAGCACGGCGCATCTCGCCCGCGCCGCAGAAGCTCGAGGTGCGCGATCATCGTCTCCCGAAGCTGCTCGACGAACGCCCGCGGGGCAGTATCGTCCGCGGGCGGTTCGAAAACGCCCACGACCTCCGTCTCTCCCCTGATCTCCCTGCGGTCACGACGAGAATGTGGCGCATCTGACGCAGTCAGGCATAGACTGGCGCGGGGAGACCCTGGCCCGCATGCGGGCGCTGGTCCTGGAAGCCGACCCCGAGATGACCGAGGAGTGGAAGTGGATGACTCCGGTCTGGTCGCACCACGGGATCGTCTGCATCGGGGAGGCGTACACGAAGGTCGTGAAGCTCACGTTCGCCCGGGGGGCCAGGATCCCCGACCCATCGCGCCTCTTCAATTCCAGCTTGGAAGGCAACACGCGAAGGGCGATCGACATCCACGAAGGGGAGAAGGTCGACGCGGGCGCGTTCAAGACGCTCGTGAAGGCCGCGGTGGCCCAGAATGGCCCGCCGGCGAAGAAACGGTAGACCCCGAGGTGCAGTTCCGAGTTGCGGTCAGGCGCTCGCCGGCGTGGCCTGCAGGCGGCGCCAGAAGAAGTACGAGAGCCCCCAGAGCACGCCGGTGGCCGCCGCCCAGCCCCACGCCTCCGGGCCATCGCCCACCGAGAGGTGGGCGATGAGCGCAGAGCCGAGGTCGATGGCGAAGCCGGCGTAGGCCCACTCCTTGAGCCGCGCCGGCACCGGCGCGAGCAGCAGCACCACGCCGAGGAGCTTGGCCCACGAGAGCTCCACCCGGAAGTAGTCGGGGAAGCCGAGGTGGGTGAAAGCCTCCGCCACCTGCGGCAGGCGCAGTTGCGCGTAGGCGGTGAAGCCCATCTGCAGGCAGAAGAGCGCGGTGACGATCCAGAAGCCGATGACCGTTCCTTTGGAGCGAGACATGCTCAGCTCCGAGGGGGAGTGGGCCAGTCGGGGGTCGAACGCCGAACTGCTTTGCGTACTCGGCGTTCAATCGCTGCCAGCCGCCGAACTTCATGGCCTCGGGGCCGACGATGCGTCCGATGGGCTGACCGGCGAGAAGCCGATCCAGCACATCGAAGCAGATGTGCCAGCCCGCAGCGCCCATCGAGATGAATCGACGGTCGATGTTGTGCCAGAGCGTGAGCCGAGTGCCGCCGCCTCCCAGCGGCTCCAGCTCCCAGCGGATGTCCTGTCCCCCCCAGCTGAATTCGAGCACCCTGGGCGCGTCGGCCCGCTTCACCTGGGTCTCGGATACGTGCGGCGTCGGCGCCCCCACTGTCGAGAGCTTCGCGGTGCCAACGGCACCGAGGTTCCGGTCAGAATCGAACGGAGCCCATTCGCGCAGATGCTCGGGGTCCGTGAGTGCCTTCCAGACCTTTGCAGGAGGGTGGCGGAGGTCGCGGACGAGAACGAGCGTCCACTTCTCTCCATCTTTTCGAACCTCAGCGCCAGAAGCGGCACCCGGCGTGTATTCCTCACGGCTGCTCATGTCTCTTCTTTCCTTTCACAGAGGGCACCTTCTCCATCTTGTCCAAGTGCCGCTCCAGGGCATCGACGTGCTTCGACCAGAAGCGCCGGAAGGGAACGAGCCAAGCGTCGAGCTCCATGAGCGGCTCCGGCCTCAGTCGATAGAGGCGCCGCTGCGCTTCGATTCGTGATTCCACGAACCCAGCCTCTCGCAGCACTCGCAGGTGTTTGGAGACGGACGGCTGCGACAGTCGAAGCTCGCGCTCGATCTCGCCAACCGAGCGCTCAGACGAGAGCAGCAGGCTCAAGATGGCCCGTCTGTTCGGCTCCGCGACGATGGCAAACGATGATTCCACGATAGAAATATAACTGACTATTCATATGCTTGTCAAGTCATACTCTGGATAGCAGGGTAGCAGGTCTCGAGTAACCTATCCCCCGGCAAAGCCGGGGGCTTTGAGGTGTGAGCCGCGAACGCCCGACGCGCGCCGACTCCGCCTTCGACGAGGGGAGCGAGGAGATGGTGGAGGCGGCGGGAGTCGAACCCGCGTCCGAAAGCGCGCCGGCGAGAGACCCTACAGGTTTAGTCCGACCTTTTGTTTCGCCCCGATCGTGAAGGCCGGACACAACCGACCGGGACTAGTCCGATTGATCTCGCCGTTGGCCCCCGGACCGAGAGCTCGCGGCCAGCCCACCTTTGTGACGCCCTGTCCAGCCACCGTGGGCGGGTAGCCAGCAGAGCGGGTTGCCTAGGTTTTAGTTAGGCAGCCAGCGCCAAATTGTCGTTGGCAGCTATGGTTTTCCAACCGGATTAACGAGCCGGTAGGCACGCTCGACCTGCGTCTCTCGGGGTCACGTTCTCGTCGAAACCGTGACGCCCCCATCACTGGAACCAGTCTAGCACGCGGCAGCGAGCCGGTCGCTGTGCGGACTGCGGCGGCTAGGGCTCTACGGCGCGACGAGCGGCTTGAGCCCGAGCTGCTTGAGGTACGCCTCGCCGCCAGGCTTGTTGAGCTTCCAGTACGACAGCCGCGTCGAGCCGAGGAGGCGCAGCTCCTCGGAGCTCGCACCGGTCTGGCGGACCAGCCGGTACGGGGCCTGCGCCTCGATCGCGAAGCTCAGGCGCCGCCCGTCGGCGACGTCCACCTCGTAGACGTAGACGGTGAACGCGCCCGCCGGGACCCTGACGACGGACGTGGCCGCGGAGCGCGACAGCTTCGCCTTCGTCCACGCGAGCGGCTTGTGCTCCAGCCGCGCGCTCAGGAGGCTCGGCAGGAACGGCACCGTGCGGCTCTCCCCCGGCTTCAGGTACACCCCGTTCCAGCCTCGTAGCAGGACCGGCAGCGCGTCTTCGAGGACGCCGCCCGCGGGCAGCTCGAGCGAGCCGGTGCCGTCGGCCTCGCCGTCGAAGTAGCTGTGGAACAGGCCCGAGAGCCTGCCCGCACGCGGGATCAGCTGGTGCCAGACGTGCCCGCACCATTCCCGGCTGGAGAAGCTCACCTTCGCCAGGGGCCAGCCGGGCGCCACCCGCAGGAAGGTCGAGGTCATGACGTCGTAGTCGTAGATGCCGGTCTGGAAATCGCGCACAGCGTTCAGCTTCATCACCGGGAACACGTCGCCGGCCGAGTGCTTGCCGGGATCCGCCTTGACGCGCAGCGAATCCGAGAAGTCCTCGGTCACGAACACGTAGACTGCCGTACCCGCCCGCGGAGAGCCGTAGCGCGGCTGGACCAGCCGGTAGCCGTTCAGCTCCGCGCGGCCGTCGCCCCAGTGCTTCCAGAAGTCCTGCGCGGCCGCGGCGCGCGCGACGACAAGCAGGGCCAGGGCGGACACGACGGCGCGCATCGAGATCATGAGATCGATGATACCCCGCGCCTCGGGCACAGCCCGGACAGCGGGCACGTCGAGCAGAGCGGACGATTGCGGCAGACATCCTTCGCCAAGCGCACGACCTGCGCGTGAAAGTCGTTGAACAACGCCGCGTCCGCGCCCAGCCGGCTCGCGAAGAAGCGCTGCAGCTCGTCGTACGGCTCGTCGCCGGAGACGAGGCCGAGCCTCGCGAAGACCCGCCGCGTGTAGGCGTCCACGACGAACAGGGGCAGCCCGGCCGCATAGAGCCCGATGGAGTCGGCCGTCTCCCTGCCGATCCCGGGCACCCCCAGCAGCGCCTGGCGCAGCATCCGGGGCTTCTCGCGGCGCATCGCCTCGACGCGCCCGCCGTAGCGCGTACCCAGCAAGTCGAGGAATGCCCGAAGCCGGCGTGCCTTCACCCGGAAGGTGCCCGAGGGGCGGATGAGAGGGGCCAGCCGGGCCGCAGAGAGTCCGTCGAGCGCGCCGAAGTCGAGCAGTCCGCGCGAGCGCAGCCCTTCGAGCGCCTTCTCGACGTTCGACCACGACGTGTTCTGGACGAGGATCGCACCGACGCAGACCTCGAACGGGCTCTCGCCCGGCCACCAGCCGGCGTGCCCGCTGCGGGCCAGCAGGCGCCGATAGACCAGCAGCAGCGATCGACGGGTCGCCGGCAGGGAGCGCGACCGGGCAGGCATGAGGGAGGAGTCTGCCTCAGATCGATGGAAGAAAGGTCCCTCGGCGGGCCCGGACCGGGACGCTCCGGCAGCCTCGACCGGGTCTGGATCATTGACAGCCGCGCGGAGCGTGCCAGATAATGCGGCCCGGCTTAAGTCGGGATGTTGCTTCATTTTCGGCGCGTCGGCCGAGGGGAATGATGGCGCTCCAAGACGACCTGAAGGCACGCACCTCCGCCCTGATCAGCCAGCAGATGGCGAACTGGGTCGTCGAGATCCAGCGGGCCATCCAGGGTCACCAGGCCACGCTCGTCCGCGCGCTCGACGAGCTCGGCGAGTCCGTCGCACGGTACGACGAGAAAGTCGACGAGCGGGCGATCGCCGCCGCGATGGCCGAAGTCGTGGCACGGCAGCCTCAGGCGCCGGCCGCCGACTACTCCACGCTGAAGTCCGCCATCGCAGCGGTCGAGAAGGGCACGAACCTCTCCGAGGTCCTGACGCACCTCGTCACCGAGGCCAGCCGCCAGATCGACCGGGCGGCCATGTTCATCATCAGGAGCAACGCCGCCGTCGGCTGGTACGGGCGCGGCTTCGACCACCCCGAGGCCGTGAAGACGCTGAGCATCCCGCTCACGGCGGACACCCTGTTCCGGGTGGTCAACTCGTCGCGTCACGCCACGCGCGGCCACGTCACGCACTCGCCGGGCACCACGCAGGCCCTGGCGCGGCTCGGCGGCGAGCCGCAGGGAATCCTCGCGGTGCCGCTCATCCTGCGCGACAAGGTGGCCGCGGTCCTCTACTGCGACACGCCGCAGGACGAGGTGCCTCAGGGGGTCGCCGACGCGATCGAGATCCTGGTGTCGTTCGCGGGCAAGGTCATCGACGTCCTGAGCGGAACGCCGCGGCCCGCCGGCGCGAGCGCCACTGCGCCCGGCGTGAGCGGCACCAACCCGCCGCTGCGTGCGCCGACACCGGCGCCTGCGGCTGGCGCGCCGCCGCTCGCCGCCGCCACCGACTCGGGCGGCACCTCGACCGTCATGTGGGCCCCCGGCACCGGCAGCAGGCCGGCGCCCGCGCCGGCACGGCCGGCACCGGCGCCCGCGCCCGGCCCGCCGAGCGCACGACCGTTCGTCCCGCCGGCCCCCGTGGCTCCCGCCGCCGTGCCTGCCGCGCGGGTCCCGCCTCAGGACCAGAAGGCCCACGACGACGCGAAGCGTTTCGCGCGCCTCGTAGTCAGCGAGATCAAGCTCTACAACGAGGCGAAGGTCACCGAGGGGCGCAGGACCAAGGACATCTACGAGCGCCTGAAGGAAGACATCGAGCGCGGGCGCCAGATGTACCAGGACCGCGTGGCGCCGCAGGTGCGCGACACGACGGACTACTTCCAGGACGAGCTCGTACGCATCCTCGCCGGGGGCGACGCCACGGCCCTCGGCCCGATGTAGCACCAGGGACTTGCTCGCACAGCTGGGCCTTCTCCTCGTGATCGCGGCGTCCCCCGCCGCCGGCTCGGCGTGGCGTCTGTCGGCCGAGCCCTCCGACGCGGCGGAGGCGGCGCTGCGAGAGGCCTCCTTGCGCGAGGGTGCCGCCGGCGCCGATGCGCTGCGCGCTCTGGCCAGGCAGCAGCCCGAGCCCGTGATCGCCGGCCTGGCACACCTCGCGGCCGGCCTGCGCCTGCTCGACCTGCGCCGGCCCGCCGAGGCGCTCGCCGAGCTGTCGTGCGCCGAGGTGCAGCAGACGCTGCTGCGCGACCGTGCGCTATTCGCCGCCGCTCAGGCCCAGGACGCCCTCGGCCAGGCGGACGCGGCCGTGCGCTCGTACCTCGCCGCCGCCGCCGAGCCCTCGTCCGCCGTCGTGTGCGCCGCCCTGCCGACCGCGGCCGCGCTGCTGGCCAGGGCCGGGCGGCCGGACGAAGCGGTCTCGCCGCTCGAGCAGGTGGTCGCCAGCTGCCCGGCCGAGGCCCCGGCCGCCCTGCTCGCGCTCGGCGAAGCGCAGCTCGGCCGCGGCGACCGCGCGGCGGCAGCCGCCGCCTACGACCGCCTCGACCAGGAGCTGCCCGCCTCCTCACTGGCGGCGCAGGCCAGGGCCAGGCTGCTGACGCTGGCCGACCAGTTCCCTGGCCGCACGGCGGAGGTGGGCGCGCGCCGGGCACTGGCGCGCGGCACGACGCTGCTCGCGGCCGGCCGTTCGAGCGAGGCGGTCGCGGCGCTGCACTCCGTCGTGCTCGCGGCCCTCCCGGCGGCCGATGCGCAGCTCGCCCAGGTCAGTCTGGCCGGCGCGCTGCTCGCGAGGGGCCGCACGCGCGAGGCGGCCGCCCTGCTCCGGAAGATCCCGGCCGACTCGCCGCACGCGGCGCAGGCCGCCTACCTGCTGGCCCGCGAGCGGGCGAAGCGCACGCGCGCGCCGGAGGCGTTCGAGACCGTGGCCGACCGCTACCGCGGCAGCGCGTGGGCCGAGCAGTCGCTGCTCGCGCTCGCCAACCACTACCAGAAGGACGCCCTCGACGACGGCGCGCTGCCCTGGTGGCGGCGGCTGCTGGCCGAGTACCCCGACGGCCGCTACGTGGAGCGCGCCGCATGGCGCGTGGCCTGGGGCGACTACCGCGCCGGCCGCTTCGAGGCGGCGGCGCAGACGCTCGAGACGGCGGCCCGCCTGCGCGCCGCGACCAGCGCGACACCCGGCTTCCTCTACTGGGCGGCCCGCGCCCGCCTCGCGCTCGGGCAGAGGGACCGCGCGCGCCAGCTCCTGCAGGAGACCGTCCGCCGCTACAAGTACGCGTATCACGGCCTGCGCGCGCGCGAGTGGCTGGCGCGGCTCGGCGGCGCCGCCGAGCCACGCTCGGCGCTGATTGCCGACGGCGAGCCCGCCGCAGAGCCGCTGCCCGAGCCGCGCGCCACGCGGACCCGGCAGCTGCTGCTGCTCGAGCGCCTCGACGAGGCCGCCCAGGAGCTGCGGCTGCTGCCCGCCTCCTCGCGCGTCCAGGCGACGATCGCGTGGCTGGACTGGCGCCGCGGGCGCCTGCGGCCGGCCCTGGCCGAGATGAAGCGTGCCTTCCCGGAGTGGATCGGCGAGGCCGGCGACCGGCTGCCGGGCGAGGTCTGGCGCATCATGTTCCCGCTGCGCTACGAGAGCGAGCTGCGCAGCGCGGCCGACTCCGAGTCGCTCGACCCGTCGCTGGTGGCCGCTGTGGTCCTGCAGGAGTCGACGTTCGACGCCGCCGCCCTCAGCCGCGCAGGCGCACGGGGGCTGATGCAGGTGATGCCGGCGACCGGCCGGCGCATCGCACGTTCGAAGGGCCAGCGCTTCCGGCGCGCGGCGCTGCACGACCCGGGAACCAGTCTGAACTTCGGGACCCGCTACCTGCGTCAGATGAGCGACCGCTACGGCGGCTCCGTGGAGAAGGTGCTCGCGGCCTACAACGCGGGCCCGCACCGCGTCGACGCCTGGACCGCGGAGCGCGGCGAGCGCAACGCGGAGGAGTTCATCGAGAGCATCCCGTTCACGGAGACGCGCCAGTACGTGACGACCATCCTGGCCAGCCGCGAGCACTACCGGCGGATCTACGGGCTGGCCAGGGTCAGCCCCGGACCCGTCAACGAGGGAGCACGGCCGTGAGCTTCCGCCTCGGCGACTTCAAGCAGCAGATCGACCCGGCGCTGCTCCAGCGCGAGGGCCGGGGGCGCCCCGACGGCCGCGCGAACGACCAGCTGCGCCCCTTCAAGCTGACCACCGGCTACCTCAAGCACGCCGACGGCTCCTGCCTGGTCGAGGCGGGCGATACCCGTGTGGTGTGCGCGGTCAGCCTCGAGGAGAAGGTCCCGCCGTTCCTCAAGGGCAAGGGCGAGGGCTGGGTGACGGCCGAGTACGGGATGCTGCCGCGCGCCACGACGACGCGGGCGCCGCGCGAGGTGTCGCGCGGCGGTCCCTCAGGGCGCACGCACGAGATCCAGCGCCTGATCGGGCGCTCGCTGCGCGCCGTGGTGGACATGAAGGCGCTCGGCGAGCGGACCGTGTGGGTCGACTGCGACGTGATCCAGGCCGACGGCGGCACCCGCTGCGCCTCCATCACGGGCGCGTTCGTGGCGCTGGTCGACGGTCTGCGCCGGCTGCGCAGGCAGGGCACGCTCGCGCAGCTGCCGGTCCGGGACTTCGTGGCCGCCGTCTCCGTGGGCCGCGTGGGAGACGCGATCCTGCTCGACCTGAACTACGAGGAGGACTCCGCGGCCCACGTCGACATGAACGTGGTGAAGACCGGCGGCGGGCGCTTCGTCGAGGTCCAGGGCACCGCCGAGGGCGAGCCGTTCACTGACGACGAGATGAAGGAGCTGCTGGCGGCCGCCGACAAGGGCATCCGCGACCTCGTCGCGATCCAGCGCAAGGTCCTCGGCGACTTCGAACCGAAGAAGGCCTGAGGCCGGCCGCCGGGACGACCTGCTCAGGCGTCCTCGAGCAGCGCCAGGAACCCACGCAGCCTCGCGAACGCCTTCCCGCGGTGGCTGACGCGGTCCTTGTCCTCGCGTGCCGACTCGCCGAAGGTCCTCCCGAACGGCGGGTAGAAGAACAGCGGGTCGTAGCCGAAGCCGTTCGTGCCCCGCATCTCGAACGCGATGCAGCCGGCGACCTCTTCCTGCGCGCTGAACAGCACCCGACCGGACTGGGCTGCAACGACCGCGCTCGTGAAGCGCGCCCCGCGCCTTTCCCAGGGGACCTCGCGCAGCTTCTCGAGCAGCAGCAGGTTCCGCTCGAGGTCGCTCGCGCCTTCGCCCCCGAATCGGCTGGAGTAGAGGCCCGGCTGCCCGCCGAGCGCGTCGACCGAGATGCCGGAGTCGTCGGCCACGGTGAGCAGGCCCGAGCGCCGGGCGTAGTGCAGCGCCTTGAGCGTGGCGTTCGCGACGAACGTGTGGCCCGTCTCCTCGGGCGCGTCCTCGATCCCCAGCTCCCGCAGGCCCACCACGCGGAACGGCAGCCCGTCGACGAGCTGTCGCATCTCGTTCAGCTTGCCGGGATTCTGGCTGGCCAGCAGCAGGTCGGGCACGGCGGCCTCACTCGTCCCGGGGGGCGGCACACGACGAGGACAAGGCGGCGCGCAGCTTGCGCATGTTCGCGCCTTTCCGGGCGGCGAGGCCGGCGTAGAAGCGCGCCCGGTCCAGGTCGTGGCTGAGGCAGTAGCACCATGCGACGCCGAGGAGCGAATCCCCTTCCCGCCGGCGATCCACGCTCGGAACGCGCTCGTAGGCGCTGATCGCTCGTGTCCACTGCCTTGCCGCCCGATAGCTCTCCGCCACCCCGAGCGCCGCTTCCCCGTTCCTCGGATCGAGCTTCAGTGCCCGTTCGTAGGCGGCGACGGCGTCGTTGACCCGCGGCGGCTTGAAGCTCCGATAGACCGCGCCGAGACTCATGAACGTGCCGGGATCCTGTCCTTCCGGCCGGCTCGTGGCCTCGAGCAGCGCCCCCAGGGCCTCCTCCCGGCGGCCGTCCTGCGCGAGGAAGAGTCCGTAGCGCGAGCGGTACGCGACGTTGCCGGGCTCGAGCTCCACGGCGCGGCGGTAGGCGTCCGCGGCCAGCGTCCCATCACCCAGCTCGTGGGCCGCCTCGCCGCGCGCGGCGTGGGCCTCGGCCAGCCCGGGTAGCGCCGCCACCGCGCCGTCGAGCGCGACCTTGGCCCCGGCCGCATCCCCCGTGCGCAGCAGCACCTGGCCGAGAAGCAGCGCGGCATCGCCGGAGGTCTTCATCTCGTCAGGCAGGGCGCGAAGTCCTGCCAGCGTCGCCTCAGCGTCGCCTCCGCGGAGCCGCAGCGCCAGTGTCGCGATGTGCGGAGCGGCCCAGGCAGGGTCGAGGCCGGCGGCCTGCTCGTAGGCGGCGGCGGCCTGCTCGAGCTGCTCCCGGCTCTCGAAGACGCGACCCACTTCCAGCTTCACGAGCGGGTCCTTCGGTTCGAGGAACGCGGCCTGCTGGACGGCGGCCACGGCCTCACCGTTCTTGTCGTGGGGGTCTTCCGCGAGCGCCGCCAGGCCCACGGTGGCCAGGGCCTCGGCGGAGTGCGGGTCGGCTTGCGTGGCCGCGCGAGCGGCCCCGATGGCGTCCTGGGCCTTCCCTTGTGCGGCGAGGGCCCGCGCCAGCCCGCTGAGGGCGGCGGCCGAACCGGGTGCGAGTTGCGAAGCGCGCCGGTAGGCGGCCTCGGCATCCGGCGCGAGCCGAGCGGCCAGGAACGCATCGCCGCTCGCGGTCTGCGCTGCGGCGGAGCCTGGCGCGGCCTGCGTGGCCTTCGCGGCCGTTGCGCGCGCCGCCGGGTCGCCCGCCCGCGCCTGTACGCGCGCCAGGGCAGCCAGGCCTTCGGGCCCGGCCTGCGCCTCGACTGCCTGGCGGGCGAACTCTGCTGCCTCCCGCAAGGTGCCCGCGCGCAGGGCGAAGGCCGACCTCGCGACGAGGACGCGGGCCCGCACGGCCGGGGGCGCAGTCGCGAGCAGCTCGCCCGCCCTCGCCAGCGCGGCCCCTGCCTCGTCCACACGGCCGAGCTTCGACTGCAGCCTCGCCAGCGCGAGCGGCGCCTCCGCGTCGCGGGGCGCCCGCGAGGCCGCCTTCTCCAGGACCTTGACGGCGTCGTCCTGCTTGCCCCTGGCGAGCAGCGCTTCGGCCTTGCTGACCGCATCGTCCAGCCGCTTGTCGGCCCAGGCAGGCAGGGCGCTGATCGCGAGCGCCGCGAGTACCGGAAGGACACGCATCGTCACCACCTCAGCAGTGAGTCTATCAATCGGGCACGACGGCGCCTCGGTGCTAGGATCGGCTGCACGTGCGGCGGGAGTCCGGGACGGGCTCGGGAGGGGGGACGATGACGATTCGCGCCTGGCTGGCACTCGGTGCTCCCGTCGCGTTGGCGATCGGGTCGGCACACTTCCAGTCGGCTGCCCCGGCCGCGGCGCCACTGCGTGCCGCGGGCCAGGGCCAGGCTCAGGGAGCGCATCCGCGCAACATCGTCTTCATCCTGATCGACGACCTTCGTTACGACGGAATGGGCTTCCTCCAGCCCGAGATCAAGACCCCGAACATCGACCAGCTGGCCCGCGGCGGCGCCTATTTCCCCAACACGCTCGTCACCTCCTCGCTGTGCTCGCCCAGCCGGGCGACCATCCTGACCGGTCAGACGACGCGCAACCACCGTGTGGTGGACAACAACAACTCCTCCGAGAAGGGCCTCGTCTTCTTTCCCAGCTATCTGCAGCAGGCGGGATACCAGACGGCGTTCTTCGGCAAGTGGCACATGGGGCAGAGCAGCGACGAGCCCCGGCCGGGGTTCGACAAGTGGGTGAGCTTCCTAGGCCAGGGCGAGTACTTCCCGCGCCAGGGGCTCACCCTCGACGTGGACGGGCACCGCGTCCCGCAGAAGGGGTACATCACCGACGAGCTCACCGACTACGCGATGGAGTGGCTCCAGAAACAGCGCGATCCCAGCAAGCCGTTCTTCCTGTACCTGAGCCACAAGGCGGTCCACACGGACCCGCTGCCTGCGCCGCGCCACGCCCACCAGTACGACGGAACCGAGTTCCGCATCCCCGCGAGCGCTGCGAACACGCCGGAGAACTACCGCGGCAAGCCGATGTGGGTCTACAACCAGCGCAACACGTGGCACGGCGTCGACTTCCCCTACCACACCGAGATGAAGATGTCGGAGTACCTGAAGGGCTACTACGCCACGCTCTCCGCCGTGGACGACAGCGTCGGCCGGCTGCTCGAGTACCTGAAGGACAACGGCCTGGAGAAGGACACGATGATCGTGTTCACCTCCGACAACGGCTTCCTGATCGGCGATCACGGCCTCATCGACAAGCGCAACGCCTACGAGGGATCGGTCCGCGTCCCGCTGCTGGTCTACGCACCGGGCCTGGTGCCAGCGGGCGTGACGAACCCGGGGCGCATCCGCAACCTGGACTTCGCGCCCACCTTCCTCGACGTCGCGCACCTCCCGAAACCGCCGCAGTTCGAGGGCCAGAGCGCCCTTCCGTTGATGACCGGCGAGGTGGCGGCCAAGGACTGGCACCCCGGGGACTTCGTCTACGAGTACTACTGGGAGTGGAACTTCCCCATGACCCCGACGACCTTCGCGATCGAGCGCGACCGGTTGAAGTACATCCAGTACCACGGCGTGTACGACATCGAAGAGCTGTACGACCTGGCCCAGGATCCCGACGAGGTGCACAACCTGATCGACGATCCGGCTCATCTGCAGGCGAAGATCGCGCTGCGGAAAGCGCTGTTCGACCAGCTCGCCGACGCAGGAGGCCGGCATGCGGTGCCCTTCACCGAGCGCTGGTCCAGGGGAGTGGTCCGGCGTGACCGCGAGAGAAGCGGTGCTTCGCCCTTTCCGGAGGCCTGGCTCGTCGGGCCAGACCGGCCCGACCGGTTCGACGACATGCTTCCCGACAGCGAGGCCAAGCTGAAGGCGGAGCGTGAGGGAAGGCCGCTGCTCCCACTCGCTGGGGGCCGGCGATAGGCGATCCGCGAGTTCCTGTCCGGGCTGCTATGATCGGACCCGCGTCCGCGCGCCCTGCTCCGGCCGGGCGCACCAGCGATCAGCCGCCGGGGAGTAGCTCAGCCTGGTAGAGCACGAGCCTTGGGCGCTCGTGGCCGCGGGTTCGAATCCCGCCTCCCCGACCAGCTTGCGAGGACGCCCCAAAGGACCGCCACTGCGACGCGTTCGACGCCGCGCGCGGGCACTGAGGGCGTTATCCTTGCTGCGTGCCCCGTCCTTCAATCGATCCGCTGCTCGCGGCGGCGGCCGCGCAGAGCATGCTCGCCAAGCTTCCGCCGGAGTTGACCGCGGAGGTGCTCGACGGCGGATATCGCATCGACTTGCCCGCCGGCGCTCGGCCGAGCGCGCGGACGAACGAGACCGCGGTTGCGCTGGTGCTCGAGGGTCTCATCCGGGTGTTTCTCGTCGCGGACACCGCGCGACAGGTGACGGTCCGTTACGCGCGCAATGGGGAGACGCTGGGGCTCGTCCATCTGTTCGGGCGAAACACGGGCGTGCACAGCCAGGCCGTCACGCCGACGAGCATCTGGGTGATGGCGCCGGCCCGGTTGCGCGCGCTGTGCGAGCAGCATGCGCAGCTGGCGACGGCGGTCGCCCAGGAGTGCGCGACCCGGGCGAGCGACGCCATCGAGGAGCTGGCGCTGCTGACGTTCGGCTCGGTGCGACAGCGCGTGGCGCGCCATCTGCTCGATCTCGCCGCTGAGCAGCAGCAAGCCGGAGAGCTCGTCGCGGCCGTCACTCAGCAGGAGTTGGCCGACGCGGCCGGGACCGTGCGCGAGGTCGTGGCCCGCGTGCTCAAGCAACTGCATCAGACCGGCATGACCGCCGGCTCCGACGGCGGCGTCATCATCCTCGACGCCGCTCGGCTGGATGCCGAGGCGACCTCCGGCGGCACAGGCGCGACCTGAGTCACTCACCCGGGGGACCGGGGTCACGGCAACGCCGCGCGGGAGCGCGCATCTTGCTCCATGTGGGAGCGACGATGCAGAGCGAGGATGTGCGAAACGAGCTGCCATGGCTCATCTACGGCGCGACCGGCACGACCGGCCGCCTGGTCGTCGAGAGCGGCCTGGCGCATGGCCAACGGCCGATCCTGGCCGGGCGCGATGCCGCCGGCGTACGCGCGCTGGCGGACCATCACGGGCTGGAAGCGGCGGTCGTGTCACTCGACGATCGGGCCGGTCTGGAAGCCGCGCTTCGCCGCTCGTCGCGGGTCCTCCACACGGCGGGCCCGTTCTCCCGTACGGCGGCCAGCATGCTCGATGCCTGCCTGGCGACGGCGACGCCGTATCTCGACCTGAGCGGCGAGGTGGAGTCGGTCGCCGCGACGCTGGCGCTTGACGAAGCGGCCAGGCGTCGCGGGATTCCCCTGATCGCCGGAGCCGGCTTCGGCGTGACGGCGGGCGACTGCCTCGCCGCACACGTGGCGCGCCGGTACCCGCGCGCCACGCGCCTGCGCATCGGGATCGACGCGCGGAACGCGCGCCGCAGCACGGGCGCGGCGGTCAGCACGCTGGACGTGCTGGGCGGTGGCGGCGCGTGGATCGAGTCCGGCCGCCTGGTCCGGGGACCGCTGGCTCATGACCGGTTTCGGGCGACACTCGGTGAAAAGTCGCTGACGTTCGCCGCGGCGCCGCTGGCGGAAGCGCTCGCCGCGTTCCAGACCACGGGCATCGCCAACGTCGTGGCGGGAATCCCGGTTCCGTGGCTGGTCGCTCCGGTGATGCGCTGGCTCTCGCCGACCCTGCAGGCGCTGGCGCGCCGCCCAGCGATCCGACGGTTCGTCGCAAACCGCGGCCGCGGCGCTGCCGAAGCGAAAGAGAATCCTCTTTCGCGCGAGCCAATGCCGGTCCGCAGCCGGGTCTGGGCACACGCTGCCGACGACGAAGGCGGCGCCACCTCCTTCCTGGAGCTGGGCGAAGGATACGCGTTCGCCGCGGAGGCGATCGTGCTGGCTGCGCAAGCCGTCGAACAGACACGCCTCGCGGGAGCGTTCACACCGGCGTCGGCCTTCGGCCCGGACTTCGTGCTGAGGATCCAGGGTGTGGAGCGCCGCGATCTGACCAGAGCAGAGCAGCCATGAATGTGAACACGCTTGAACGTTTCGATTTCGGAGGACCGGCGCAATGGGCGCTGGTGCGCGGACAGAGCCACACCAGCCCGGTGATGCTCCTGGTCCAGCAGGGCCCCGGCGCCCCGATGATCAACGACGCGCCGGAGATGCAGCGGCAGCTCCATCTGGAAGAGAACTTCCGCGTCGTCTACTGGGATCAACGCGGGACGGGGAGGTCGTTCGACGCGAAGGATCGAAAGCCGATCGCGCTCCAGACCGTCGTCGGCGACGTCCGCGCCATGATCCGGGCCCTGTGCCAGCGCCTGGGCGTCGCGGAGATCGGCGTGGTCGGATTCTCTTTCGGCGCCAGCCTCGCGCTGCTGGCTTGCGCCGACGAGTCGCTGCCGGTTCGTTCCCTGACCTGCGTGAGCACGGACGTGAACCTTCTCGCTGCCGAGCGGTTTGCCTACGCGTTCGCCCTCGCTGAAGCGGAGCGGCGCGGCCACAAGCGCGCGCTCCGGGCCCTGCGCGGCATCGGCGAGCCTCCACACGCCGACACCAAGCGCTTCATGGAGCGCGTGAAGTGGGTCGCCAACTTCGGGGGCGTCCATCGTCGCAAGGACTTCGGTGCGCTGCTGAGGACCAACGTCGCGCGCCTCTGGAAGTCACCACACTACAGCCTGCGCGAGATGATCGACGCACTCCGAGGCTTCGAGACGACGGCGGGGCGACTGCTGCCCGCGTATCAGGGTTTCGACCTGCTCGCGACGCCGCTGCGCATCCGGCCGCCGGTCAGCATCTTCCAGGGTCGGCAGGACAAGGTCGCGCCGCCGAACCTCGCCGCCGAGCTGGCCGCGCGCCTGGGTGTCGACGTGATCTGGTTCGAGGAGAGCGCGCACATGCCGCACGAGGAGGAGCCGGTTCGGTTCCGGCAGGAACTGCTTCGCTTCGTCTCGAGCGCAGGCCGGCAAATGCCCGTCGCCGGCGACTCCAACACGACCAGCTAGCAGCCGGTCAGGCCGAGACGCACTCCGCCTGGTCGTCCTGGACGGAACACTCGGGCCGCAAGGCGTTCCGAGGCGTCAACCAGCGAAGACTGCCATGACAGTTCCTTGGGCGCTCGTGGCCGCGGGTTCGAATCCCGCCTCCCCGACCAGCCCGGATCGTCGTGGTACACTTTCGCGTCAGCGCCTGTAGCTCAGATGGATAGAGCGGCAGCCTTCTAAGCTGCGGGTCAGGGGTTCGAATCCCTTCAGGCGCGCCAGCGAACCGGTGGTGGCTGTAGCTCAGTTTGGTTAGAGCGCTTGGCTGTGGCCCATGAGGTCGCGGGTTCGAATCCCGTCAGCCACCCCAACCCCCCAGCAGCCCGGCGTGACACAACGGGCATTTGACCCCCACCGCCGCCGTGCCTATGCTCAGCGCCACCAAACGCGCCGCCGGGGCGCAATGCGAGGGCGCTCGGGTCACGAACGCCCGACCCGGTGCCGCGTGATGGGAACAGGGGGCCAGATGGCACAGGTACAAGGCCGAAACACGACGGCGCGCGCAGCGGCGGCGCTGGGGCTTCTCTGCGGAGTCATCGGCTTGGCCGCCGGCGTGACCGCGCACAGCTGGAAGCTCGGTCCCACGGGATGGTTCACGGGTGGCGCCTTGCTGACGCTGTTGGCCCTCTTCTTCCTGATCGAGGGCGCGATCGCAGCCCAGCGCCAGTAGCCGGCCTCGAGGCGCTGACGGCTACCGGATCCTCAACAGACGGCGGAGGCCTCCTGGGCCGGGTGGCGGGGCTGGGGCCTCCTCCTCGAGAGCCGCAAGGCCGCGAGC
This sequence comes from uncultured Acidobacteriota bacterium, assembly GCA_963831755.1. Lineage (GTDB taxonomy): Bacteria > Acidobacteriota > Vicinamibacteria > Fen-336 > Fen-336 > DATBSL01. The sequence continues at coordinate 339,594 of CAWHRC010000013.1, read as the reverse complement.
GGCCTCCGCATTGTTCGGCGACAGTCTCAGGATCTTCTTGTACAGGCCTCGGGCGCGACTGACCAGGCGTCCCTCCGCGTAGATCTGCGCGAGGAGAAGCAGTGTCGGAACGTGGCTCGGGTCTGCGGCCAGGACGCTCTGCAGCACGCCTTCCGCGCGGCGTTTCCAGTGGGGGTTCTTGAGGTAGGCCTGGGCGAGCAGGGCCATGGCCTCGACCCATGCCGGGTCTTTGGGCCGGTCGACCAGGGGCTCGAGCTGCTGGATGGCATCCCAGTACTGCCCGTTTTCGAAATGCGCCTTGGCTATCGCCACGAGGTGGCCCGGCTCGAGCCTGGGGTCGATCCCGGCGGACGCCGGGGCGTCGGGCAGCGCACGGGCGCCGGACGCAGGGCGAGGAGATGACGCCTGTGGCGGGGGCGTCTGCGACTGCGGCATCGACGAAGGCGGGCGCGTCGGCTGGGCTGCCTGTGTCGGTCCACTCGGCTGAGGGACCTGCGTCGGCTGACTCGGCGGCGCCGCCGCTACGGTGGCAGGTGTCGGGCCCTTGGAAGACGGCTTGAAGCTCCGCGGCGCAAAGGCCTGCTCGTAGCGGGCGCGCGAGCTCGGATCGCGCAGCGTCTCGCAGGCTTCTGACACCCGAATGAACGCTGCCTGCCGCATCTCACGCAGGTCGTCCAGCGCGGGATCCGGGCAAGCGTCGGGGTGGAGCACTCGGGCCAGACGACTGTAGGCCTCCCTCACGTCGTCCGTGGTCGCGGTTCGCTCGAGCCCCAGCACCTCGAAGTGATCCAGCTTGAGCTTTTCGTGGGTCTCCAGGATCACTCGGCGGGTCTGCTCGGTGCCTCGAGCTGCCGGGGCTCTGGGCGTCGGCGCTGCCGGCTCCGCCGTTGCCGGCGCCCGGGCTGCGCCAGCCGTCGCTGCCGGCGCCTGTACTGGCGATGTTTGCGCCGCGGCTTCCGGCGCTCTCGGCGCCGGGCGAGTGACCGGCGGCGCCGTGGTCCGCGAGTGAGGCGCCTTCACACCGTCCCCGCCTTCGTAGCCCACCATTCCTGTGCAAAGCAGGCTGAAGAGGCTGTGCTCCGTCTCCTCCGCCGGCAACGGTATCAGCCCCACGACGTCGCGCGCGCTCAGCGTTCCGTCGATGCGCGACAGGACGAAGCCTTCCGCCGGGGTGAGGGTGATGTTCTGCTCGTGCAGCAGAGGATTCGTGGATAGCTTGAGCTCCCGGCTCGTGTCGCCCAGGACACTGCGCACGAGCTCGGGGTCCGCGAGCCTTCGCGTGGCCTCGAGGATCACCTGCCCGGTCGACACCGGACAGCTGAGCTCGGCCTCGAGCTGGTCTTCCGACAGCTCCTCGAAGGAGAAGGAGGCGTCCTCGGCCTCCAGCGCTCCGAAGAGGAGAGCTCGCGCGTGCAGGCCGATCGCTTCCTCGAGCTTCGGCCGGTCCAGCAGGCCGCGCTCGACGAGAACGGCCCCCAGCCGCTTGCGCTCGCCGAGGACCACCCGCACGACACGCTCCAGGTCTTCCTCACTGAGCAGGCCGCGCTCGACGAGCAGGTCGCCCAGGTGCTCGCCGGCGGTGTCGCTCGTGCCGTAGACGATCTGCCCCTTCAGGACCGCGACCGTCTTCCTCTGCCGCGCGACCTTCATGTGCAGATGTCCCGACTTGCCGCCCGCGTGGACCTCGCGCAGCAGGCGGAAGAGCTCGCGAGGATCGGCCCGCGGGCGGCGGGCGGTCCCCGAGGCAATCGCGGACGCCCCGCCGGCGACGGTGCTCGCGAGGAGAGGACCCTGAGTGGACTCCGCCGTGGGCTCGACCGCCGTGTGCAGCGCGGCCGCGAACTCGGCCGCCGTGGCAAAGCGGTCCGACGGGCTTCGCGCCAGGGCACGCCGAAGCACCGGCTCGAAGCACCCGTGCTCACGGCCGGCCGGCAGGCCGAGGTCGGGCTCTGCGTTGGCGATCCGGAACAACGTGGCCACCACCGTATCGGCGTCGAACGGACGACGCCCCGTGAGCAGCTCGCAGAACAGCGTGCCGACGCTGAACAAGTCGCTGCGGCCGTCGATCGGGTCGCCCTTGACCTGCTCGGGGGACATGTAGTTGGCCGTCCCGAGCATCGATCCCGTGCCCGTGCCCTCGGCGGACATGAAGCGCGCGATCCCGAAGTCCATGATCTTGACGGCCTCGTCTTGGGTGATGAAGACGTTCGCCGGCTTGATGTCCCGGTGCACGATCCCGGCCTTGTGGGCGTGGCCCAGCCCGTCCAGCACCTGCAGCACGATCGAGAGCTTCCGCTCGAGAGGCAGCGGAGGGCCGTGGCGCATGATGTCCACGAGGTCACGGCCCCGCAGCAACTCCATCACGATGTAAGGGGAGCCGTCGCTGTGGTACCCGAGGTCGAAGAGCGTGACGACGCCGGGATGCATGAGGCGGGCGACGGCCCGCGCCTCCCTCTCGAAACGCTGCTTGAGCTCCGGGTCCTCGGCGATCGTCGGCAGCATCACCTTGAGGGCCACGTCGCGCTCGAGCAGCGGATCGTGGGCCTGGTAGACGGCGCCCATGCCGCCTTTTCCCAGGAGCCTCACGATCTCGTACTTCCCGATGCGCTGCGGTCCGTCGCCGGCCGGGAGAGCACCGCCGTCGCCGCCCCCCGGTGTCGGGGGCGCGCACGCATTCGTCACCGTGAGGCCCTCTGATGCGTTACCCATCGCTCGACCCCAGCCGCCAGGGACTCCTGTCTCGGGGAACAGCATTCAAATGGCGTGCCCGCTTCGCGGGCGGCGCAGCGCGGCGGTAAGTGCTTACAGCACAGCACGCGCACAGGCTGATGGCGTCGACCACGACGCGCGGGAGAGCCGCCCGTGCACGGAGCCGGCGAGTTTCCGGCCACACGGGCCTGCCCCTCGGCGCATCGGCACCGCTTCCCGCCGCGGTGGTACGATCGCGCGTCTGTCGCAGATCGAGGAGCCTCATGCCCCAACGCCCCCCGGACGTGACACCCGAGATCCTGACTGGCGACCTCAGCGAGGGGCTGCTGCAGGCCTACCTCGCCGGCCCCGAGCTGGCCGTCGACACCGAGACCATGGGCCTGCAGACGCGGCGCGACCGGCTGTGCCTCGTGCAGCTGTGCAACCGCGAGATGAAGGCCGCGATCGTCCAGCTGCCCCAAGCCACCTTCGACGCGCCGGCGGCGGGCACGCGAGCGCCGCGCCTCAAGCGGCTGCTGGAGGACCCGCGCGTGCTGAAGGTCTTCCACTTCGCGCGCTTCGACGTGGCCGCGCTGCGCCACTGGCTCGGGATCGACGTGGCGCCGCTCTACTGCACGCGCACGGCCAGCAAGCTGGCGCGGACCTACACCGACCGCCACGGGCTCAAGGACAACCTGCTCGAGTTCCTGGACGTCGAGCTCGAGAAAGTGACCCGCCACTCCGACTGGTCCAGCCCGACGCTCAGCCGCGAGCAGGTCGCCTACGCCATCTCGGACGTGACGCTGCTACTGCCGCTGATGGACCGGCTGGAGGAGATGCTCGGGCGCCAGCAGCGCGCCGAGCTGGCCCGCGAGTGCTTCCAGGTCATCCCGACGCTGGCCAGGCTCGACCTGGCCGGCTTCGACCTGCTGTTCGAGCACTGACGAGGGGCGGGGCCCGGAGACCGCCTCGTCAGTGGCGCGTGGGCTCGCCGTTGCGCACCGCGCGGCCCCCCGCCGCGTCCCCGCAGCGGGCGCCGTTCACGACCTCCAGCAGGCCTTGCATCTCGCCCGGCTGCAGCGTCTCGAGGTCACGCAGCGCCGCCACCAGCTGGCGCGCCAGCTCCTGGCAGTGCGCCAGCACCGGCCCGTTCCCGCCCACCTTGCCGCCGCCGTTGTCCAGGCGCCACTCGCTCCTCTGTTCGGGGGTGAGCGGCACGCACGCCCCGCCCTCGACGCGGTGCGGGGGCCGGCGGTCGTGCTTGAAGCCGGACAGCCCGGGGAAGGCCTGCTCGAGCAGGTAGTCGATCACGCGCACGATCCGGCGCTGGTCCTGGCCGAGCAGCCGCGAGTCCGCGCGCACCGACGCCTCCACGCCGCGGGTCGTGACGGCGATCGTGATCGCGATCGAGGTGCCCTCGACGCGCAGCAGCTCGTTCGCGATCTCGGCGATCACGTCGCGGTGCTCGTCGCGCACGAAGCCGACCGGCGCCACGCGCACCGCGCCCGTCACCTCCTGGTTCCGGAACGCCGCGGCGCGGTACAGGTACCACTCCGGCGGCACGCGGTAGTCGCGCAGCTCGTCCAGGATGTCCTGCGTCTCCTCGGAGCGCGTCAGGAGCTCGAACATCTTGAAGTCGAGCGGCGTCGCCCCGTGCAGGAGCGCGCTGGTGTCGGTGTAGACCCCGAGCGCGGCCGCCGCCTTCTCGGCCGGCGTCAGCTTTTCGAGCAGGCCGAAGGCGGCCGCGATCACCGCCATGAAGGCCGAGGTGGAGCCGACCGCCAGCCCGACGAACGGCAGCCTGACCTGGCGCACGCCCTTCGCCCGGCAGTTCTGCTCCACCTCCGCCGGGTCGGCGTGGTGGTCGGCCACGAAGAAGTAGTCCTTCACGGGGTCGACGCCGGTCGTGCTCAGCATCCCGAGCGGCGGCGAGGTGTCGACCATGCAGTGCAGGGCTCCGCGCAGGCGCTCGCGGTTGGGGTCGCGCAGCGTCAGGCCGCAGCGCTCGACCAGGTTGCGGTTCTGCGGGTGGCCCAGGCTGCCGGTCAGGATCCGCACCTGCTCCGCGCCCAGGCCGCGCAGGATCGCCTTCAGCAGCACCGCGCTGCCCAGGGCGTCGGGGTCGCCGACCCACTGCGTGAAGATGTTCGCACCGTGGCCGCGGATCGCCTTGGCGCTGCGCTTGAGGCCCATGTACGCCGCGTGCGCGTCGCTGAGCAGCGCGATGTTCTCGAGCGTGCGGCGCTTGCCCAGGATGCCCTGGAAGCGCCGACGCACCACGTGAGGTCCGGCGTGCCGGGGAGGTGCGAGGATCCTGCCGTTGCGGCTCAACGCCGGATTCCCCCGTCCCCGGCTGACGGCTCAGAGCCCCGTCGCATGGAAGCTCCGGCCCTCGCGAGCCATGTCCGCCAGGATCGGCGCCGGCTGGAAACGTTCGCCGTGCCTCGTCCGCAGCCTCTCGAGCGTCTCCAGCGCGAAGCGCGCGCCCAGGTGGTCGAGGTAGCGGAACGGGCCGCCCAGGAACGGCGGGAAACCCAGGCCGAAGATCGCCCCGACGTCGCCGTCTCGGGGCGAGCGCAGGACGCCCTCCTGCAGGCACAGCGCCGACTCGTTCAGGAAGGCGAACACCAGCCGCTCCTGGAGCGCGCCCGGGTCGCCGGCCTGGCGCCGCGCGCCGCCGGGCAGCAGGCCGTAGACGCTCGCGTCGACCCTCTTCCTGCGGCCGTCGTACGTGTAGAAGCCCCGCTTGTTCTTGCGGCCCTGCCGGCCGTCGGCGAGCAGGCGCGCCATCGAGGGCGGCGGCGCCATGCGATCCCCGAGGTGCTGCTGCATCACCTTGGCGACCTTCGCGCCGACGTCGATGCCCACCTCGTCGAGCAGCGTGAGCGGGCCCACCGGGAAGCCGAACGCCGTCAGGGCGCGGTCCATGCCCTCCACGTCCGCGCCCTCCTCGAGCAGCCAGGACGCCTCGTTGACGTAGGCGGCCAGCGCTCGGCTGGTGTAGAAGCCCGGCCCGTCCCGCACGACGATGACGTGCTTGCCGATCCGGCGGCCGAAGGCGACCGCGGTGGCGAGCGCGCCGGGAGAGCTGCGCGGCGTGACCACCACCTCGAGCAGCGGCATCTTGTGCACCGGCGAGAAGAAGTGCATGCCGAGCACCTGCTCGGGGCGACGGCAGCCGGCGGCGATCTCGCACAACGGGATCGAGGAGGTGTTGCTGGCGAACACGCAGTCCTCGCGCGTAGCCGCCTCCGTCTCCGCCAGCACCCGGCGCTTCAGCTCGAGGTCCTCGAACACCGCCTCGATCACCAGGTCCGCCCGGCGGAAGCCGCTGTAGTCGGTGGTCGCGGAGAGCCGATCCAGCCGCTGCTGGAGCTCCAGCCGCGTCAGGCTGCGCCGGCGCAGCCGCTCGTGCCAGACACCACGGGCGTAGCCGAGGCCGCGCCCCAGCGCCTCCTGGCTCGCGTCCTTCATCCGCACGGGCACGCCGATCTCGGCTGCCGCGGCGGCGATGCCGGCGCCCATCAGCCCCGCCCCGAGGACACCGAGCTTGCGCACGTCGGCGGCCCGCGTGCCCTCGGGATAGCCCGCGTCCTTCTTGATCTCCTGCGTCGCGAAGAAGACCGAGACCAGGTTGCGCGAGACCTCCGTCGTGGCCAGCCGGCCAAAGGCTGCGGCCTCGAGCTTCAGTCCCTCGGCCAGTGTCGTCGCGGTCCCCTTCCGCACCACCTCGATCGCCTCGAGCGGCGCCGGGTAGTGACCGCCCGTCTTCTTCAGGACGGACGAGCGGGCCTTCGAGAAGATCAGCGGCCGCAGCAGCCGCTCCCGCAGGCCGAGGCCGCGCCGTCGCGGCTCGAGCCGCCCCTCGGCGAGGCCCAGCGCCGCGCGACGAGCGACCTCGAGCAGGATCGGCGGCGGACAGACCTCGTCGACGAGCCCGGCTGCCAGGGCCTTCTTCGCCTTGAGCGAGCGGCCCGTCAGGATGAGGTCGAGGGAGGACGCCAGGCCGACCAGCCGCGGCAGGCGCTGCGAGCCCCCGGCCCCCGGCAGCAGGCCCAGCATCACCTCGGGCAGCCCCAGCGCCGTCTTCGGGTCGTCCGAGGCCACGCGGTAGCGGCACGCCAGCGCCAGCTCCGTCCCGCCTCCGAGGCACGTGCCGTGGATCGCCGCCACGAAGGGCACCTGCGCCGCCTCGATCCGGTCGAAGATCGCGTGCCCCGTGCGCGACAGCGCCTCGCCCTCCTCGGCCGAGCGGATCGTCGTGAAGTCCTTGATGTCGGCGCCGGCGATGAAGTTGTCGGGCTTGCCGCTGCGGATGACCACCGCCCGCACGGCCGCGTCCTTCTCGATCCCGCCGAGCAGCGCCTCGAAACCGGCGATCAGCCCCTTGCTCAGGGTGTTCACCTTCTCACCGGGCACGTCGAGCGTCAGCACGAGCACGCCGTCCGCGCCCTGCTCCCGAGTGAATGCGCTGGTCTCGCTCACTGGCTTCCCCGCCATTGCCCCGCCGCCGCTAGCGCTCCAGGACCATGGCAAAGCCCATGCCGCCCTGCGCGCACACGGAGAGCAGGCCGAACTTGGCGTTCCGACGCACGAGCTCGTTCGCCAGGGTGGTCGTGATCCGTGCGCCGGTCGCTCCGAACGGGTGGCCCAGCGCGATCGATCCGCCGTTGACGTTCAGCCGCTCGCGGTCCACGAGCCCGACCGCGGAGGCGCGGCCGAGCCGCTCGCGCGCCCAGGCCGCCGACTCGAGCGCCTGGACGTTGGACGCGACCTGCGCGGCGAAGGCCTCGTGCATCTCGACGAGGTCGACGTCCGAGAGCGCCAGCCCCGCGCGCTCGAGGGCGGCCGGGATCGCGAACGCGGGGCCCATCAGCAGCTGCCCGCCCGGGTCGACCGCGGCCACCGCCCACGACCTGACGAACGCGAGCGGCTCGCGTCCCTCGGCCTTCGCCCGCTCCTCCGACATCAGCAGCACGGCCGCCGCGCCGTCGGTCAGGGGTGACGAGTTGCCGGCCGTCACCGTGCCGTAGCGCCGGTCGAACGCCGGCGGCAGCGCGGCGAGCGCCTCCTGCGAGGTGTCCTTGCGCACGAGGTTGTCGGCGGTGACGGTCGTCTCGTAGCGCGGCGGCACGTGCAGCGCGCAGGTCTCCGGCGCGAGCCGGCCCTGCTCCTGCGCGCGCGCCGCGTTCCTGTGCGAGGCGAGCGCGATGCCGTCCTGTTCCTCGCGCGTGATGCCGTTCTCCTTGGCCATCTTCTCCGCCGACTGGCCCATCGTCAGGCCCGTCGACGGCTCGGCGATCGCCGGGGCCTGCGGCACCAGGTCGCGCGGCCTCAGGCGCGCGAAGATCCCGAGCCGGGCGCCGAGCGAGCGCGCCCTCTGCGCGTCCACCAGCGCCTGCGCCATGCGCCTGGCGTGGAGGACGGGCACGTCGGACAGGCTCTCCGCACCGCCGGCGATCCCCGACTCCGCGTGCCCGAGCAGGATCGCCGAGGCGACCTCCGCGATCGCCTGATTGGCGGAGGCGCACGCGCGGTTGACCGTGTGCGCCGGCACCGTCTTCGGCAGCGGCGTCCGCAGCGCGACCTCGCGGGCCAGGTTCGGGGCCTTCACCGACGGCACGACCTGGCCCATGACCACGGTGTCGATCGCTGCCGGGTCGACTTCGGACCGTTCCAGCAGCTCGCGCACGGCGACGGTCGCGAGATCGACGGCCGTCAGGTCGCGATAGACGCCGCCCGCCCGCGCGAAGGGCGTGCGACAGCCAGCCACGACCGCGACTCTCCGGTTGACCATGCCTGGACTATCCCCAGCTGCGCCTCGGGTACGACCCGACGCGGGCCGTCGGGATGCGGGCCGTGCGACCGACGGATTCCGGGTGGGCACCCGGCCTGTCGCCCGTCACGCACAGATGCTAGCGCACGACCCGGGCGGACGCCAGCGTTTCGATCCGCGTATCTATCATGATTTCTTGTAATTGGAGACATGCTGCCGCGTCCGGTCGCCGGTCGCTTCCCGCGGCAGACCCCCTCGAAATCCCTGCCTGGCTGGGTGTGCTCTCGGTCACAACGCTCTTGCGAAACTCTTGTATGCTCCCAGGGAGAGTGCGTCGCCGCCTCTTCGCTCCCTCCAGCACGGCGACGAGTCGCCCCGACAACGGTGTTTCGCCGACAGGCGCGACACTTCGAGGGAGAGCGGTCTTGCAGACGCCAAAGAGGCAGCGAGCACGGGTCGTTCCGCCGACGCCGATCACCGTTGCCATCGACGACGAAGAGACCGGCCTTTGCCTCTGCTACGGCGTGCTCGCGAACGTGTCCGAGTCCGGTGCCTGCGTGTGGACGAACGGCGAGCTGGCCAGGGGCTCCCGCCTCGTCCTGCGGGTGAGCTTCGCGCATCCTCCCGAGGTGCACGAGATCAGTGGCAGCGTCGTCTGGGAGAGCACCGCCGCGGGCGACGCGACCCCGCCGATGGCGCCGGGCCTGCGGCGCTTCGGCGTCGAGTGGCTGGACTCCTCCTCGCCCTGCATCGACCGCCTGCGCCAGGTCGCGATGCGCACGCTCGAGGAGTCCCTGACACCGTCGGGGCAACTGCGCGCGATAAGGCGCGCCCAGCTCGAGCGCTGAAGCTCAGCGCCCCGCGCCCAGGCCCTGCCGCAGCTCGGCGATCCGCTCCCTCTCCGCGGGCGTGAGGGGCGGCAGCCGGGCCGCAGCGACCGCCGCCTCGTAGTCGGCGAGCGACTTCGCCCCGAGTATGACCGCGTGCGTCGTGGGGCGGTCGAGGACGTAGCGCAGCGCGAGCTGCGCCATGGAGCGCGACGGCGTGACCAGCTCCTCGAGCACGGCGTAGCGGGCGAACTCGCCCGCCGCGCGCTCGGGCGGGTACCAGTTGCCGCGGATGTCGTCCGCCGTGAAGCGGGGCGGCTCGTGGAAGTACCTCCCGCTCAGCCGGCCGTGGGCGAGCGTGCCGCGCACGATCCCGCCCGTGCCGGTCTCGAGCAGGAAGGCTGCCAGCTCCTCGCGCGGCTCGAGCAGGCTCTGCGGGAACTCCACGACGTCGAGCGCGCCGAGCCCGTTCAGGAAGCGGCAGACCTCGAGGCTGTCCGTCGAGGCCCCGACCGCCCTCACCTTGCCCTCCCGCTTCGCCCGCTCCAGATACCGCGCGACGGCCTCGGCCTGGGAGCGGTCGGGCGGCACGTGATACAGGTACACGTCGATCCAGTCGGTCCGCAGCCGCCGCAGCGAGCCTTCGAGAGACTCCGGCACGCGGCGCGCCGAGACGTCGCTGACGCGCTCGCCAGACGGGCCGACCAGCGCGCCGAACTTGGTCGAGATCACCCAGCGCCCGCGCTGTCCGGCGAGCGCCTCGCCCACGCGCCGCTCGCTCTCCCCCGCCCCGTACTGCTCGGCCGTGTCCACGAGGTCGATCCCGAGCTCGCCGCAGCGGCGCATCAGCGCGACCGCGGCCTCGCGGCCGAGGTCCGGGTGGCCGTCCGCCCGGCCGTCGAGCAGCAGCGGCCCGCCGAGCTGCCAGGCGCCGACCCCGATCTCCGACACCTCGATGCCGGTCCTGCCCAGCGCGCGCTTCCTCATCGCCGCGACCTCCCGGGCGGATCTTATCCCCGCCGCGATCCGTGAGAGGATGTGCGCTCACCGGGGGATGAAGAGGACGCCATGGCACGCCTCGAGGCCGTCTCGCTCGCCACCGCCGCCGCTGCTCTCGCCGTCACCGGCCTGTGCGCCCTCCCGGCGCGCGCCCAGGCGCCCGCGAAGCCGCGCGAAGCCCAGGCGCAGTTCGCCGCGGAGCCGCGACCCGCCGCCAGGCCACAGACGAGGCCCCACTCCGCCCGCGTGCCGGTCGACCCCGCGCAGATCAGCGTCGACGACGGCGACACCGTGGTCGTCCACTGGTCGAAGGACGACGCCGAGACCATCCGCATCCTCGGCATCGACACGCCGGAGACGCGGCACCTCGAGCACAACCTGCCCTACGCGCAGCCGTTCGGTCCCGAGGCCCGGGGCTTCGCGCAGGGAGCCTTCGCCGCGGCGACGCAGGTGGAGCTGCTGCGGGCGGCGACACTCGACCCCTACGGCCGCACGCTCGGCTACCTGTTCCTGAACGGCCGCAACTACTCCGTGCTGGTGGTCCGCGCGCGCTACTCGACGGAGACGGTGAGCTTCTACGGCGACAACGGCCTGCCCACGGAGGCCGCGGAGGTCGTGGCGGTCGCGAAACAGAGCGGGCCGCTGCCGTTCGAGCCGCCGCACCTGTTCCGTGCCCGCATGCGCGAGCTGACCAGGTGGATGAAGGACCACGGCGTCGAAGCCGAGCAGTGACAGCGTGCCCCTCCTGACGACGACCGTCGTCGTTCCCACGCGCGGCGGCTCGCAGATGATCGACCTCACGCCCCAGGTCCAGGCCCTCCTCGACGAGCACCGCTTCCGCGAGGGCCAGGCGCTCGTCTTCGTTCCCGGGTCGACCGCGGCGGTCACGACCATCGAGTTCGAGCCCGGCCTGCAGCAGGACCTGCCGGCCGCGCTCGAGCGGCTCGCGCCGCAGGGGATGCGCTACGCGCACGAAGAGACCTGGCACGACGACAACGGCCACTCGCACGTGCGCGCCAGCCTGCTCGGCCCTTCGCTGGTGGTGCCGTTCGCTGACGGCGGCCTGCTGCTCGGCAGCTGGCAGCAGATCGTGCTCGTCGACTTCGACACCCGGCCGCGTCGGCGGGAGCTGGTGGTGCAGCTCTCCGGCGAGCGCGAGCCGTGAGCCGCCGCTCGAGGCTCCTGCTGCCGCTCGCGCTGGCTGCCGTGTTCGTGCTGCTGTTCGACAGCATCGTCGTCTACCCGTTCCGGCTGTTCGTCGTGTTCCTGCACGAGGTCGGCCACGGCGTCGCCGCGGTCCTCACCGGCGGCCGGGTGCTGTCGATCGCGATCAGCCCGGACGAGGGTGGCGTCTGCGTCACGCGCGGCGGCATCCCGTTCCTCGTCCTGAACGCCGGCTACCTCGGCAGCCTGCTGTTCGGCGCGCTGTTCCTGCTGCTCGGGGTGAGGCGGCGCATTGCGCCGCCGGTGGTCGGCGCGATCGGCGTGTTCACGGTCGCGGCGGCGCTTCTCTACGTGCGCAGCTGGTTCGGCTTCGGCTACACGCTCGCGGCGGGACTGGCGCTGGTGCTGGTCGCCGCCAGGCTGCCGCCGGCCGCCTCGGAGTGGCTGCTGGCAGCGATCGGCTCGATGAGCATGCTGTACGCGCTCGCCGACATTCTCTCGGACGTCGTCCTCCGCCACCCCGGCGCGAGCGACGCCGCCGCGCTCGCAAGGCTGACGGGGATCCCGGCGCTCGCGTGGGGCCTCGTCTGGATCGGCCTCTCGCTGGGCGTGCTGGTCGCCGTCGTTCGCCGGCTCGCCTGAGCGGGACGCCCGCGCGAGCTTCCGCGAGCGCCAGCCCGCGCAGGCATGACACGATCGCTCGTCGTGCATCGCCGCGCCTCATGACGCACCGCGGCCGAGCGATCGCCGTACAATCGACGTTCGGCACGGAACAGCCGGGACCCGTCCGGGCCCCACGGAGCGACTCGAGCATGAAGCGGATCGGCATCCTGACCGCCGGCGGCGACACGCCGGCCCTCAACGCGACCGTCCACGGCGCCGTCGTGCGGGCGAACCAGAAGCGCGTCGAGGTGTACGGCTTCATCAAGGGCTATTCGGCGCTGCTGAACCCGCACGTGCCCCACGTCCACCTCAACCCGCTGTTCACCGAGATCCCGGAGCTCGACCCGACGCGCGGGGGCACCGTGATCGGGGCCTCGCGCGCCTTCGTCGACCCTGCGGACGGGACGACGATCGCCCAGATCGCCGATCGCCTGAAGCAGCTCAAGATCGACGGCCTGATCTGCGTGGGTGGCGACGGCACGCTGAACGGCCTGCAGCCGTTCGCCGAGCAGTTCCCGGTCGTGCTCGCGCCCAAGACGATCGACAACGACCTGGGCCTCAACCACCGGAACGAGCCCGACGAATGGGAGCGCACGCCCGCGCCCGGCGTCGGCGAGGGCTACACGTACGCGCTCGGCCGCTCGCTCACGCCGCTTCGAGCTCGACGGCATGGTCAACTACGTGACGCCCGGCTACGCGACGGCGGTGTTCGTCTCGGCGATGGGCATGCAGCGCATGCGCACCACCGCCGAGAGCCATCGCCGCATCGCGATCGTCGAGGTGATGGGCCGCCACTCGGGCTACATCGCGATGGGCACCGCCTACGGCCAGCCGGACATCGTCCTGGTGCCCGAGGTGCCGCTCCGGGTCCCGGTGCTGGTCGAGCGCGTGCGCGAGCTGTACGAGCTGCAGAAGAACGTGGTGATCGTGTGCGGCGAGGGCATCGTCGACGAGGACGGGCGCGAGCTCGGGCGCCAAGCGCGAGTCGCACGACCCGGCCGGCAACGTCGTGCTCTCGCGGCGCTTCCGACGCGCTGCGCGACCTCCTGATCGACCACTTCGGCGACGCCTACTTCCAGCAGTACCGGCGCGCCGAATCGGCGCGGGCGGCGATCTTCACCCGCAAAGTCGGCCACACGCAGCGCGGCGGGCGGCCGATCCTGTTCGACCGCTTCCACGCCGCGCAGCTCGGCGGCAAGGCGGTCGACATGCTGCTCGACGGCCAGAACAACGCGGTGGCCATCCTGCAGTGGAGCCACGAGCGAGGGCTTCTACGTGGACAGCTACGACGGCAACGCGCTTCCGCGACCGCTGGGGCGTGATCCACGCCCGCTACCTGCACCCCAGCTTCTACGACCAGGAGCTGATGCGGCCGTCGCAGATCGGCATCGAGTACCTGCTGCCGATCTTCACCAACGCCATCGGCCACGACGACATCGAGGCCATCCGCCAGACCCTGTTCGACGCCGGCAACCTGTTCCGCCCGTACCACTCCGTCAACACCGACATCAACAAGCGCATCCGCTACCTGCAGCCGCCGGATTGACGATCCCCGGCAGGCCGGCGGCACCCGGTCGTGAGCCGCTCGAGGCGCCATGCCGCCGTCGATCGCGCGACCGTACCGGCCCGACCTCGTGCGGCATCGTGCAGCCCGATACGATGGGGCCATGAGCGCCACGGCGGCCGCGGCCGTCCTCCTGGCGGCCGCCTTCGAGTCGGCGAGCGTCCCCGGAGATCCTCTCTCGCGCCTGCGCGCCGAGGGGCGCCTGACTCACGGGGAGTGGCGCGCGCTCGAGCGTGGCGAGGTCGTCGCGAAGGTGATCGAGACGGAGGATCGCTCCGAGATCCTCTCGTTCGCGGCGGCCAGGGTGAAGGCGACGTCGGAGCGTGTGGTCGGCGAGCTGCGCGATCGCGAGGGCCGCGCCGCCGAGCCGTGGACGCTGCAGAGCGGGAGCCTCGGCGCCTCCCCCGCGGCCGGCGACTTCGGGGCGCTGACCCTGGACGCCGGCGACGTCAAGGACCTGTCGCGCTGCCGGGTGAACGACTGCGACGTGCGGCTCCCCAACGACGCCATCCTGCGACTCCGCCAGGTGCTCGACGGCGTGGCCGCGGGTGCGCGCGAGGCACGCGCGAGCGCCGCCTTCAGGGAGCTGCTGGCGGGCTACGCGGCCCGCTACCAGGAGCGCGGCGACCCCGCGCTGTTCGAGTACGACAACAACGGCGACCCCGTCCGCATCGCGGACAGCCTGGACCGCCTCCTCCTTCGCGCGACGCTGCTCCAGCAGCTGGCGCCGGAGCTCCCCGCCTTCCTGCGCGAGTTTCCCGCCGGTCGGCCCGCGGACGCCGAGCAGCGTCTCTACTGGGCGAAGGAAAGGTTCTGGCTGCTCGACGTGATCAGCCTCAACCAGCTCGTGATCGCGAGCCGCGAGAAAGCTGGCGTCCGCCTGACGGTCGCCGTCTCGAAACAGCTCTACGCTACCCACTACTACGAGTCGTCACTGGGGCTGACCGCGTTCGTGGAGAGCGGCCCGGGCGCCGGCTGGCTCTTCCTGGTCAATCGCACGCGCGCCGACATCCGTCGCTCCGGCTTCACCTGGGTGGAGCGGCTGCTGCTCAACCACCTCGTGCGCCGCCGGCTCGACGCCCGGCTGAAGCATCTCCGAGCGCGGCTCGAGCGGAGTACGCCCTGAGCCCTTCGCAAGAGTTGTCAGGAATTCGCCGGGGCCGCCAGATCGGCGGCCCGGAGTTTCACGCGATTTAACTCGATAGCGCTTGCTGTCGCCGCCGGTGTGGCCTGACAGTAGACAATCCCCGTGCTCGATCCCAGAGACCTCTCGGACGGCGGCGGACCCTCGCCGGGGAGCGTGTGGGGTTGCGTGTGGCTCCTCGCGCCGCTGCTCTGCGCCGGCCGCCCGGCCACGGCCGGGGAGCTGAAGGGCATCGTCGTGGATCAGACGTCGGCCCCATTGCCGGGCGCCACGCTGCAGGTGTTCGAGGGCTCTTCACCCGCGGCTTCGACTGTCTCGAACGGCGACGGGAGCTTCGTCCTGGAGGCCTGCCCTCCAGGAGCCTCGGTCGCCGCGTCGCTCGCGGGCTTCGACACCGCCACGGTGGCGTGTTCGGAGGCCGCCCGCATCGTCCTGCACCTCGCGCCGGTGACCGCGACGGCGGAGGTGACGGCCGCCGTCGGCGGCGAATCCGAGTCGCCGACCTCGGGCGTCGTCGGCAGCCGGCTGTCGGGAGCGACGCTCGCGCGCCTGCCCACCGCAACGCAGCACGCCCGCGAGGCACTGCCGCTCCTGCCCTCGGTCGTCCGCGGGACGGACGGCCTGCTTCGCATCGACGGCGTGCGCCCTCACGAGGCACCGTTGCTGTTCGACGGATTCAACGTGACCGATCCGGCGACCGGGTTGTCGTCGATCGACCCGCCCATCGAGAGCGTCGCGAACGTCGACGTCTTGAGGGATCCCATGGCCGTCACCTTCGGCGGCGCTCTCGGCTCGCTGGCCTCGATCGAGACCAGGGCCGGCGGGGACGCTCTCGATGCCGGAGTCCAGGGGTTCCTCCCGCGGCCCCGTCTCAGCGGCCAGGGCTTCGGCACGCTCGAGGGTTTCTCGCCGCGGGCCCACGTGGGCGGACGAGGCGGACCGGTCCGCTTCTTCGTGGCCGCCGAGTACGACTACAACCGCTTCGCGGTCCCGGGAGTGACGACCTCGTCGGGACGCCCCGACAGTCGCGACTCCAACGGAACCGTGTTCGCGCGGGCGGACTTGGAGCTCTCGAGCACCGACGTCCTGAGCGTCGAGGGCCTGCTGTTCCCTTCGAACAAGCAGTACCACGGGCTGAGCCCGCTTCGCAGCCTGGATGCAGCGCCCACCCTGCTGAGCCGAGACAGCTTCGGGGGCCTGGTCGAGCGACATTCGTTCGGCGCGGACGACACCCTGACCGTGCGGCTGGGCGTGCTGTCCCACTATTCGGGGGAGCGTCCGAACGGCGACGGCCAGGCCGAGATCACCCCGTCGGGCTGGAGCGGCGGCCTGTTCTCGTCGGTGGCCCAGACGGCGACTCGCATCGAGGGCTCCGCCTCCTGGCAGCGACGGCTCCACGCGTCCTCGGGCACCCACGAGATCACGCTGCAGGGCTCGATCCAGAGCGAATCGCTCGGCGGCTCGGTGGACGAAAGCCCCGTGGAGATCCGCGACGCTGCCGGCGCGCTCGTGAGAAGGATCAGCTTCGGCCCGGCCACGGCGACCGCGGCGCAAGACCGGGGCTTCGGCCTCGCCCTCCGCGATCTGTGGCACGCGAGCGAGCGGCTGGAGATCGACGCCGGAGTGCGGAACGACTGGAGCACGCTCGCTGGGTCGGCTCCCTCCGCTCGAGTCGGGTTCCGCTACGCCGTGGGCACACCCGGAACGACGGTGATCAAGGGGGGTGTGGGCGAGTTCGTCGGGACGGTCCCGCTCTCGGTCCCCGCGTTCGCCGACTACCCGGTGCGCTTCGACCAGGAGTTCTCCACGGCGGCCGGCGGGGTCCCCGAGCCCACCGCCCTCAGGCCCGTCGTGTCGCAATTGGCCCTGCCGCGGGCACTCGCCGCCAACCTCCGCGTGGAGCGGGAGATCGCCCCGGGGTGGGATGCCGCCCTCGGCCTCACCCTGCGAGAGGCGTCCCGCCTGGCCACGCTCGACGCAGGCGCCCCGCAGGGTACGCTGCTCGTCACCAGCACCGGCCAGAGCAGCTACCGGTCGGCGGAAGCCGTGGTCCGGCGAAGCTGGGGCCAGGGCGATCAGGTGTTGATCAGCTACACGCGCTCGCTGGCTCGAGGCGAGGTCAACGACTTCTCCAGCCTCTTCGCCAGGGGCGACGTCGAGGTCCTGCAGCCTGCCGGCATGGCCAGGCTGGCGACGGACGCGCCCCAGCGGGTGCTGGCCTGGGGGACCTTCACGCTGCCCGCGGGTTTCGCGGTGTCCCCGGCGGTGGACTGGCACTCGGGGTTCCCGTACTCAGTGGTCGACGCACGGCAGACCTACGTCGGAGGGCCCAACACGCGCTCGTTCCCGGACTTCTTCTCGCTGGACGTCGTCCTCTACAAGTCGCTCACGATCGCTCGCAAGCACGTCAAGATGAACGTTCAGGTCTTCAACGTGACCAATCACTTCAATCCGAGAGACGTCTTCGACACCCTGGGAGGGCCACAGTCTGGAACCTTCACCAACAGCGTTGGACCAACGGTCCGTGGCGACATCGCCGTCAACTGGTAGGGCCTCGTCCCCGGTGACATCTTGCGCGTCTGTGTAGTCGTCCCCTACGACCTCGCCGAGGAGGGCGGCGTCAAGCAGCACGCCCTGCGAGTGGCCGACGAGATGCGCGGCCGCGGGGACGACGTGACCGTGATCGGACCGCTGCGGCGGGGCCTCGACCAGCCCGGCGCTCACGGTTTTGCCGGCGTCGTCAACATCCCCGCGAACGGTGGCGCCAACCGGATCGCCGTCTTGACCTCACCGTGGACAGTGAGAGGCTTCTTCCGGTCCCGGTCCTTCGACGTCGTCCACGTGCACGAGCCCCTGGTGCCGCTCCTTCCCTACTACGCTCTCTGGTTCTCGCCGGGCGCCGCCCACGTGTGCACGTTCCACATGTATGCCGAGCACGAGCCCCGGAGCTCGCGGATCGCCCGCACGCTGCTCGGCCGCGCGACGTTCCCCTCCTATCAGCGCGCGATCGCGGTGTCGCGCACGGCGGGAAGCTATGCCGAGCTCGCGTGGAAGGGGGATCTGGCCCTCATCCCGAACGGCGTCTCGACGGGAACCTTCGCTCCCGGGGACCGGGCTGCCCGCGTTCCGGCGGCCGTGGATCCGCTGCGCCTCCTGTTCGTGGGACGCTGGGACGATCGGCGCAAGGGCCTGAGATGCCTGCTGGAGGCCTACGCCAGGCTGCGGGCCGGCAGCCTGCCCGTCACCCTGGACATCGTGGGCGCCGGCACGCAGGGCAGGCTGCAGATGCCGCCCGGGGCCACGCTCCACGGCGTGGTGCCCTCGGCGGCCGCCCTCGCCGAGCACTATCGAGACTGCGACGTCTTCGTCTCGCCCGCCCTGGGGCAGGAGTCCTTCGGGATGGTCCTGCTCGAGGCGATGTCCTGCGGTCGCCCCGTCGTCTGCTCGGACATCGCCGGCTATCGGCAGGTCGTTGATGCGAGGGGCGCGCGGTTGGTGCCGCCGGGCGACGCCGACGCACTGGCTCGAGCGATCGCCGCTCTCGCCCGCGACCCCGCCGCCCGACGCGCGATGGGCGAGCTGAACCGCGCCAGGGCCGAGGCGTACGACTGGCGCGACGTGGCTGACAAGACGCGTGCGCTCTACGTGGAGGCGATCGGCGAGCGCCACGGCCTGGCGGCAGCCCGCACTCACGAGCAGGCCGCTGCGGAGCGGCAGTGGGGGGGCGCGACGGCTCAGCCATCGCTGCTGCGAACTCGAAGCTGACTCCCGCGTCGACGAATCCGGTTGGCCAGCGCGTGAGCCGCGGCAGCGGCCCGTGGCTGGTCTGGGCGGGCTCGCTGGTCACGCTCGCCGGCGCCCTTCACCTCGTTCTCTGGTACTGGCCCGGCGCCGTCCCGCTCGACGTCACGAGCGGCGTCTGGATGGCGCTGGCCAAGGACTTCTCCGCCGGCATCCTCTACCGGCCCGTGTTCGGCCCGGCGGGTTACGGTGGGACGCGATACATGCCGCTGTTCTTCGTGGCGCACGGCGCCCTGATGCGCCTGGGGATCGATCCGGTCACCGCCGGGCTCGGGCTCACCGCCGCATCTGCCCTGCTGCTCGACGTGGCGCTGTACCTCACGCTTCGAGAGCTGGGCGTGCGGCCCGTCCTCGCGCTTCCTCTCTCGGTGCTTGGGCACGCGACGATCTCCGTGCAGCTGCTCACGCTGGCGACCAAGTGCGACCTGCTGGCATCGGCGCTGAACCTCGGCGGGGTCGCCCTCGCGTTGCGCTACGCGCGCCGGCCCCGGCGCGCGACGCTGGCCCTGAGCGTGCTGGCCCTCGTCGCCGCGTTCTTCACCAAGCTGACGACTCTGAGCGGCGCGATCGCCGCGATCGCGCTGCTTCGGGTGCGGAGTGGATGGCGCCCGGCGCTGGCCGCAGCGATCGGCTTCGTCGTGCTGCTGGCGGTATTCTTCGCGGCACTCTTCGCCGCGAGCGACGGCCGCGTGTGGACGTCGATGCTGGCGGTGGGCTCGGGCGGCATCAGCCTCGCCTACGCCGCCCGATTCCCGCTCTGGTTCGCTCTGGCGGTCGTGGAGGACCCGTTCTATCTGCTCATCTTCCTGACGGCCCTCTACTACGCCGTGCGGGAGACCAGGCGGCGCCGCTTCAGCTTCGCGCTCGGCTACTTCTGGCTCACCGCCGCCGCGACCGCTCCGGTCTTCGCCTCGCCCGGCACCGACAACAACCACCTGATCGACCTGCTGGGCGCTTCGATCCTCGTGCTCGGCCATGTCTGCGAGCAGCTGGCGGATTCGGCAAGGCTCGCGACCGCCCTGCCTGCCGCGCTTGCGGGCCTGACCGTGGTGAGCTGGCTCCCCGGCATGGTGTCGATCGGCTCCGTGATCGCGGGCATGGGCCGCCCCGAGCGGCGGACGATCGCCGCGATCATCGAGCAAGCGGGCTCGGCCGACCGCGTCCTGAGCGAAGACCCCCTGATCCCCGTCCTGGCCGGCGGCCGCCCCTTCCTCTCCGATCCGTTCAGCCTCCACGTCCTCGCGACGAAGATGCCCGAGGTTCGCGCGGACTTCGCCCGACGAGTCGCCGAGGGCGACTTCCCGACCGTCGTTCTGGTCGACTGGTCCGGTTCGGATCCGGCCCACGTGATGGCTGCCCTCAGGGCTCGTGGGGACCGTGGCGTGGACCGATTCTACGGAGAGGTGCGCTTCACGGAGGACTTCCTGGATCTGCTCGATCGACACTACGTCGTCAGCAGGGTGGAGCATCCGTTCGTCGTCTTCGACCGCCGCCCCGGACAGTGGCGTTGAATGCCGCCGCCCACCCGTCTCGGACTGGGGATCGCCCTCGCGATGCTCGGTGGCGCGCTGGTCTCGTGGATCCGCTTCGCGCTCGGCGGCACGCTCGACGTCCAGGACCTCCAGCCCGCCCAAGACCTC
Source organism: uncultured Acidobacteriota bacterium (assembly GCA_963831755.1). Taxonomy (GTDB): domain Bacteria; phylum Acidobacteriota; class Vicinamibacteria; order Fen-336; family Fen-336; genus DATBSL01. Next base: position 319,328 of record CAWHRC010000013.1, on the reverse strand, counting down.
GTGCTCGGCCTTGCCTTCGCCGCGGCGTTCGCGACCGGGGCGCTGCTGTACCTCGCAGCCCTCGGGCGGGCAACGGGACGAGTCAAGCCCTCCCTCCTCGCCCTCGCGATCCTCGTGCAGCTCTGCGCGAGCCTCTCTCTGCCGCTGACGTCGAACGACGTCTTCGCGAACCTGGCCTACGGGCGGCTCGCGAGCCTGGGCAAGAACCCGGCCACCGCCAGCCCGGCGGAGCTCGCCCCCGACGACCCGTTCGGGCGACTGGTGGATGCCCCGTGGCGCGGCCGCGTCAGCGTGTACGGGCCCATCCTGAACGCCGTCGCCGGCGCCTGTGCCCGGACGGGCGAAGTGGCCTCCGCCTTCGTCCTCTTCAAGCTCGCCATGCTGGCCGCCGCTCTCTCCACCCTGGTCGCGGTGTACGCGTTCTGCCGCACGCTGGAGACGGCAGGTGCCTGGGCGTTCTGCCTCGTCGGCTTCAACCCGCTGCTGGCCTGGGAGGTCAGCGGACAGGCGCACAACGACGGCGTGATGCTGCTCGCGATGGCCGGCTTCCTGTGGGCGACCGCTGCCGAGCAGGAGTGGCTCGCCCTGCTGCTGCTCACGCTGGGGTTCGCCGCCAAGTTCGCCGTCGCACCCCTGCTCCTGCTCTATCTGCTGTGGCTGCTGCGGCGCTCGATCTGGCGCGGCGCCGCGATGGCCGCGGCTGCGGCGGCTCTGGTGGTCGGACTCTTCGCGCCGAGCTGGGGCGGAGCCGCGACCCTGGCCGGCCCCGGCTTCGCGGCCGTCCCCGCGCCGGACCACGTGGTCAACTCGCTGGGCTCCCTGCCCCTCGACGTCGCTCGGTTCTTCTTTCCGGCGGCGCTGCGGCCGACGTTCCTGGTCTGGACGGCCGTGACGGGCCTTCTGCTCGGCGTCCAGGCGCTGCGCTGTGCCCGGCGCACGACGACACTCGAGGCCGCGCTCCGCAACGCGCTCGTCTTCACGCTGCTGTACGAGTGCCTGGGCATGCTCTGGTACGAGCCGTGGTACGCGACCTGGCTGCTCCCGCTGGCCGCGGCGTGCCGTGACCGGCGGCTTGCGGGCATCGCGGCCTGCTACAGCGTGCTGGTGCCGCTGCTCTACCATCCGACCGAGCTCTACGGCCTGGCGGCCCTCGGCTCGCACGGCCTGGCCCTCCTGCTGCTGTGGAGGACCGGCATCCTGGCCGCTACTCGTACCGCAGCGCCTCGACCGGGTCCAGGCGCGAGGCCTTGAGCGCGGGCACGAGGCCGGACACGGCGCCGACGACCACGAGCACGAGCGTCGAGACGAGCGCGACCGTGCTCGACATCGCGAGCTGCAGGTCGCCCTGGCCGGACTCGTCCTCGAACAGCGGGCCGAACATCGGCAGCCGGGGCGCCGCCGCGGTGATCCCCCACGCGAGCAGGATGCCCAAAGCACCCCCGGCCAGCGTCAGCACCAGCGCCTCGACGAGGAACTGCGTGCGGATGTGGCGGCGGCGCGCCCCGAGCGCGCGCCGCAGGCCGATCTCGCGCACCCGCTCGTCGACCGCCACGAGCATGATGTTCGCCACTCCCACTCCGCCGATCGTCAGGGTCAGCGTGCCGATGAAGAGCAGCAGGCCTTGCAGGCCGAGGCTGAGGCCGTCGAGGATGGGCTGGAACTCCTGCCGCCCGATCATCATGAAGGCCCGCCGGTCCGTGGGCGAGAAGCGCTGCCGCTTCGCGATCGTCGCCTGGACCTGCGCGCGGGCGGCGCTCTCGAGCGACGGCGTCACGGGGCTGAACACGAGGACGCTCGCGTAGCGCGTGTCCCAGAGGTCGCCCGCCGCGGAGTACGGGATGAAGGCCGACTCGTCGTCGCTGGTGAAGTAGCTGCTGAGCTGGATCTTGCGGCCCATGGTGCCGATCACGGTGAAGCGCACGCCGGCGATGCGCACGGTCTCCCCCACGGCCGGGCGGCCGGAGAAGAGCTTCTCGCGCAGCCGCGCCCCCAGGAAGACCACGCGCCGCCTCTCGAGCAGGTCCTCCGGGCTGATCCAGCGCCCGTCCTCGGCCACCTCGGCGCGCAGCTCCCCGTAGGGCGGCTCCACGCCGCGGATCGCCGTGCTGACGATGCGCTCGCCGTAGGTCAGCGGCTGCCAGCGCGTCGTCTCGAGGCTGAGGCTCTTCACCATCGTGGCCTCGAGCCGGATGTTGTCCCGGTCCTCCTTCTCGATCCGCACCACGCGGCCGGCCCGCTCGCCGCCCGCCTGCTCGCTCGTCTGGCCCGGCCACGCCACCACCGCCGACTTGCCGAAGGCGTCGAAGCCGCGCATCATGACCGTGCGGAAACCGCTGCCGTAGGCCATCAGCACGGCCACGGCGACGATCCCCCACACGATGCCGAGCATCGTGAGCAGGCTGCGCGTGGGGTTCCTGCGCAGGTTGGCCCAGGACTGGGCCACGAGCTCGCCCAGCACCTCTAGCCTCCCGCCTCGAAGCGCAGGGCCTCGATCGGGTCCACCGCGGCGGCTCGCCGGGCCGGGTAGACGGCCGCGAAGAGAGCGACCAGCGACAGAAGCAGGAACGACAGCAGGGCCGACGACCAGGTCGGCAGCAGCCCGGCGAAGTACGGCATCTGGAACAGCAGGTTGAAGACGCCGCAGGTGCCGTATGCCGCGGCGAGGCCGATCCCGCCGCTCGCGAACACCACGATCAGGGTCTCGAGGAAGAAGAGCCGCACGATCGAGCGGCGCGTCGCGCCGAGCGCGCGCCGCACGCCGATCTCGCGCGTCCGCTCGCGAACCGCCACCAGCATCACGTTCATCACGCCGATCGCCCCGACGAAGAGCGTGGCCACTCCGACCGCGCCGAGGAAGATCTGCATGCCCTCGGTGAGGCGGCGGAAGGCCTTCGCCTGCTCCACCGTGTCCCAGATGCCGGCGGCCTCCTTGTCGCGCGGGTCGAACTCGTGGAGGCGCGCCAGCGACCGGCGGACCTCGGCCTTGCACGCCTCGTGCAGCTCCAGCGAGCGCGGGGTGACGAGCAGCCGGTCCACGGTGTCCGCCCGCAGCGGAGGCTTCTTCGGCAGGTCGCGCAGCAGGGCAGAGATGGGCAGGAAGATCTTGTTCGTGTCCGGCCCGTCGTAGTTGCTGTCCTCCTCCTTGGCCCGCGCCACCCCGACGACGGTGTACGGCACCTCCCCGATGCGGACCGTTTCCCCGAGCGCCGGCCGGCTGGCGAAGAGCTGACGCTTCGCCTCGCTGCCGAGCAGGGCCACGCGCCGCGCCTGCGCCTCGTCCTGCCAGTTCGGATAGCGACCCTCGGCGACACCGATGCTGCGGATCTCGGCGAAGGGCGGCAGCGACCCGGTCACGAGCACGCTCGCGTTGTTGTACGAGCTGCGGACCGGAATGCCGCCCCTGCCCAGCTCGGGCATCACGTGACGACACGACGGGGAGTCGCGCTGCACCTGCAGGTGGTCGCTGGCCGTCCACTGGACCTGCCGGCCGGCCCGCGTGCCGCCCGCCTGCAGGCTCGTCCGCCCGGCGAAGAAGATCAGGATGTCGCGGCCGAACTCGGCCTTCTTGCGCTCGAAGCCCGTGCCCAGCCCCTGGCCCGCCGCCACCATCAGCGTGATCGAGACGATGCCCCAGGTGATCCCGAACATCGTGAGGGCCGTCCGTCGCTTGTGGGCGACCAGCGTGTGGAACGTGTCCGCGAGAAGGTCCCGGAAGGACATCGGGCTCCGTCTGCAGGAGCGCCCGAGCGCGCGCGGCGCGATTCTACTCGTAGCGCAGCGCCTCCACCGGGTCGAGCCGCGAGGCCTTGAGCGCCGGAATCAGGCCGGAGAGCATCCCGACCAGCACCAGGATCAGCGTCGAGCCGAGCACCGTCCCGCTCGAGATCACGAGCTTGAGGTCGCCGCGGCCGGAGTCGTCCTCGTAGAGCGGGCCGAGCAGCGGCAGGATCGGCATCACCGCCGTGACCGCGTACGCGAGCACGATGCCCACGGCCCCGCCGATCAGCGTCAGCACCAGCGCCTCCGCCAGGAACTGCAGGCGGATGTGCCGCTTGCGCGCGCCGAGCGCGCGCCGCAGGCCGATCTCGCGCACCCGCTCGTCCACCGAGACCAGCATGATGTTGGCGACACCCACGCCGCCGATGCCGAGCGTCAGCGTGCCGATGAAGATCAGGAGCACCTGCAGGCCGATCGTGATGCCGTCGATGATCGGCCGGAACTCCTCGCGGCCGAACATCTGGATCGCCCGCTTGTCGGTGCCGGAGAAGCGCTGGCGCTTGCCGACGGCGTCGCGCACCTGCTGGATGGCCGCCGGTTCGAACAGCGGCGTCACCGCCGAGAACACGAGCACGCTGGCGTAGCGCGTGTCCCACAGGTCGCCGGCCGTGCTGTAGGGTATGAACGCGCACTCGTCGTCGCTCGTGAAGTAGTTGCTCATCTGCATCTTGCGGTCCATGCTGCCCACGACCGTGAAGCGCATGCCGTCGATCCTGATCGTCTCGCCGATCGCCGGGCGCCCGGCGAACAGCTTCTTGCGCAGCTGCGAGCCGAGGAAGGCGACGCGCCGCCGCTCGACGAAGTCCTCGGCGCTCAGCCAGCGCCCGTCGCTCGGGACCTCGTTGCGGATCTCGCCGTAGACCGGCTCCACGCCGCGCACCGCCGTGTTCGCCATGCGGTCGCCGTAGGCGATCTGCCGCCACTGCACCGTCTCCATGCTGATCGACTTCACGAGCGACGCCTCGGCCAGGATCGTGTCGCGGTCGGCCTTCTCGAAGCGCACGCGGCGGCCGGCACGCTCGCCGCCCGCCTGCTCGCTCGTCTGCCCCGGCCAGGCGACCACGGCGCTCTTCCCGAAGGCGTCGAAGGCGTGGGTCAGCACGCCGCGGAAGCCAGAGCCGTAGGCGAGCAGGACCGTGACGGCGACGATGCCCCACACGATCCCGAGCATCGTGAGCAGGCTGCGCGTGCGGTTGCGCGTGAGGTTCGTCCAGCTCTGGGCCAGCAGCTCGCGCCACACGGGTCAGCCTCCCGCCTCCCAGCGCAGCGCCTCGATCGGGTCCACCGAGGCGGCGCGCCGAGCCGGGTACACGGCCGCCAGCAGCGCGATCGAGCCGAGCAGCCCGAACGCCAGCAGGCCCGAGGACAACGTCGGCAGCAGGCCGGCGAAGAAAGGAGGCATCGGCAGCAGGTTGACGAGAGCGCACAGGCCGTAGGCGACGGCCAGGCCGCTGCCGCCGCTCACGAACACCACCAGCGCCGTCTCGACCACGAACTGGCGCACGATCGAGCGGCGGGTGGCGCCGAGCGCCTTGCGCACGCCGATCTCGCGCGTCCGCTCGCGCACCGCGACCAGCATCACGTTCATCACGCCGATGCCGCCGATGAACAGGGTGGCGATGCCGACCGCCCCCAGGAAGTACTTCATGCCGTCGGTCATGGTGCGGAAGGCCTTGGCCTCCTCGACCGTGTCCCAGATGTGGGCGGCCTCGGTGTCGCGCGGGTCGAAGGAGTGGATGCGGCCGAGCGCCGCCCGCAGCTCGGCCTTGCAGGCCTCGTGCTCGGCCACCGAGCGCGGCGCGACCAGCAGGCGGTCGACGGAGGTCGCCAGCGCCGGCGGCTTGTTCGGGAAGTCCCGCAGCACGGCGCTGAAGGGCACGAACACCTTGTTGACGTCCTGCCCGTCGTAGCTCGAGTCCTGCTCCTTGTGCCGCATCACGCCCACCACGGTGTAGGGGAACTCGCCGATCCGGATCGTCTCGTTCACGGCCGGCCGGCCCGCGAACAGCTGCTTCTTCGCGTCGCTGCCCAGGAAGGCGACCCGCCGCGCCTGGCGCTCGTCCTCCCAGTCGGGGTAGCGGCCCTCGGCCACCGGGATGCTGCGGATGTAGGCGAAGTCGGGCATCGAGCCGGTGACCGTCAGCGAGCCGCTGTTGTACGCGCTGCGCACCGGGGCCGTCTGCCCCAGCTCGGGCATCACGTAGCCGCAGGCGGGCGACTGCTTCTGGACCTCGACGTGGTCGGTGGCCGTCCACTGCACCTTGCGCCCGGCGCGCAGGCCGCCGGCCTGCAGGCTGGTGCGGCCGGCGAACACGATCATCACGTCCCGCGCGAAGCTCTCCGCCACCCTGGCCTGGCCCACGCGCAGCCCCTCGCCCGCCGCGACCATCAGCGTGATCGAGACGATGCCCCAGGCGATGCCGAACATCGTGAGCAGCGTGCGGAGCCTGTGCGCGAACAGGGTCCGCAGGGTGTCGCGGAGGAGGTCGCTCCAGACCATGGCCGCCCCGCTACTGGAGCACGACCTTGTCGCCCTCGCGCACGCCCTCGACGATCTGGGTCTTGACGCCGTTCGAGATGCCCAGCTTGACGGCCAGCTTGCGCTTTCCGTTCGAGGCCTTGGGGTCGGGCACTTCGAGCGAGGGCTTGCGGTCCTTGTCGTACAGCACGGCCGACTCGGGCACCGTCAGCACGCCCTTCCTCTCCTCCAGGATCACCTCGGCGTTCGCCGTCATGTTGGTCTTCAGCTGGCCGCCGGGGTTCTGGATGGACACCCGCACCTCGAAGGTGGTGACGTTGTCCTTCTCCTTGCCCAGCGGCGAGATCTTCGTGACCTTGCCCTCGAACGACTTCTCCTTGAACGACTCGACCACGATCCGCGCGCGCTGCCCGAGGTAGACGCGGCCGATGTCGGCCTCGTCCACCTTGCCCAGCACGTACACCTCGCTCACGTCGCCGAGCATCATCACCAGCGTGGCCTGCGAGCCGAGCACGAGGATCGAGCTGACCGCGTCGCCCACCTCGACGTCGCGCGAGAGGACGAGACCGTTCATCGGGCTGACGATCGTCGCGTAGCGCAGGTCGGTCTCGGCCTGCTCGAGCGAGGCGCGGGCCTTCTCCACCTCGGCCTTGGCCACCGCCGCCTGGCTCTTGGCGGCGGTCTGCTTGTTGAGCCCGAGCTGGTACGCCTTGTCGGCGTCCTCCAGCAGCGACGGGGCGATCAGGCCGTCCGCGTAGAGCTTGCGCGCGCGCTCCAGCGCGGTCTTCAGGAACGGCAGGTCCGGCCCCTCCGCCTCGATCTTGTTGCGCTCCCAGGCGGCCTCGGCCGAGAGCAGGTTCGCCTTGGACTCGCGCACGGCCGCCTCGAGCTGCTCGCGGTCGAGCTCCGCCAGGACCTGGCCCTCCTTCACGTGGTCGCCGTAGTCCACGAACAGCCGCTTCACGATGCCGCTGGCCTTCGACTTGATCTCGACCTTGGCGAGCGGCTGGATCTTGCCGGTCGCCACCACCGAGCGGGCCAGGTCGCCCTTTTCGACCGTGGCCAGACGCGAGGGGTCGATCTCCTTGCCCCCGCGCTTGGCGGCGACCAGGCCGAGGGCCGCCAGCAGCAGCAGGCCCACGACGGACAGGGCGATCCGGCGGCGCCTCTTCTTCCGGCCGTTACCGTTTCCGTTCGGCATCATGACTCCAATCCCGGCGGGGGGGCGGACGGACCCCGGGCTCACCTGCTCCTACGCACCAGGCCCCCAATGGGTTCACAGGAGTCGCGCCGCCGCTCCATAATCCGGGGAATGGACCTCGACCTGATCCGCAGGCTGCCCAAGACGGACCTCCACGTCCACCTCGACGGGTCGCTCCGGCTCCCGACCCTGATCGAGCTGGCCCGCCAGAGGCGCGTCCCGCTCCCCTCTGAGACGCCGGAGGGGCTCGAAGAGTTGGTCTTCCGGCCGCGCTACGCGAGCCTGGCGGACTACCTCAAGGGCTTCCAGTACACGGTGGCCGCGCTCCAGGACCCCGAGTCCCTGGAGCGGGCCGCGTTCGAGCTCGCGGAGGACTGCCAGGCCGAGGGCGTCCGCTACGTCGAGGTCCGCTTCGCCCCGCAGCTGCACGTGCAGCCCGGTTTCGACATCTCGGCCGTGGTGCGAGCGGTCGACCGCGGGCTGCGCCGCGCCGCCGTCGAGTTCAACGCCCGGCCCGAGGTCCGCTCGGGCGACGAGCCCGCCTTCGCCGCCGGCATCCTGCTCTGCGCGATGCGCTTCTTCCGGCCGGAGTTCTCGCTCGGCTTTCGCCGCTTCTTCGAGGCCCTGCCCGAGGCGCCGGAGCAGGAGGTCCACACGGTCGCCAGCCTCGAGGTGGCGCGCGCGGCGGCGCGCCTGCGCCGGGAGGAAGGCCTGCTCGTGGTCGGCATCGACCTGGCAGGGCAGGAGAAGGGCTACCCGGCCGAGGACCATCGCCAGGCGTACCAGGTCGCCCACGAGGCCTTCCTGGGAAAGACGGTGCACGCCGGCGAGGACTACGGCCCCGAGTCGATCTTCCAGGCGATCGGCGACCTGCACGCCGACCGCATCGGCCACGGCACCTGGCTGTTCGACGCCACGAAGATCAGCCACCCCGCGATCCGGGACCCGCAGCGCTACGTCGAGGACCTGGCCGAGTTCATCGCAGACAAGCGCATCACCATCGAGGTCTGCCTGACCTCGAACCAGCAGACCGTGCCCGAGCTGGCCCGCGACCTGCGCCAGCACCCCTTCGCGGAGATGCGCCGGCGCCGGCTGTCGACCACGTTCTGCACCGACAACCGGCTCGTCTCGCACACGACGGTGTCCAAGGAGATCCAGCGGGCCGTCGAGGCCTTCGGGCTCTCGCCGCGAGAGGTGCGCGACATCCTCGTCTACGGCTTCAAGCGCAGCTTCTACCCGGGCAGCTACCTCGAGAAGCGCGCGTACGTCCGCGGGGCGATCGACTACGCGAACCGGCTGATCGCCGAGGCCGAGGGGCGGGCGGCGCTGACGGCGACGCCGGCCTGAGCCCGGCCTTGCGGTCGCCGCGACCGCCGGCTACCAGCGGTGGAACGCCGGGTGGCCTTGCTTCACGGCGACGAACACGCCGCGGCAGCTCGCGGTCGTCCGGCCCGCGGCCTCGACCGTGGCCTCGACCGTCGCCCGGTCGTCCAGCGACTCCACCACGCGCGCGCGCAGGCGCAGGGGCACGTCGGAAGGCGTCACGCGGAGCAGCCGCACGTGGAACTCGGACGTGACCGTGCACGGAGGGGCGTCGCGGCCGGCCTGCTTCATCAGGTGCAGCGCCGCGGTCCAGTTGCTGTGGCAATCGAGCAGCGTGCCGAGGACGCCGCCGCTGACCGCGCCATCGAATGCCTCGTGGTGGGGCTGCGGCACCCACTCCGCCTCGAGGCCGTCCGCCGCCTCGAAGCTGCGGACGTGCAGCCCCTTCGGGTTGACGGGGCCGCAGCCGAAGCAGTGGTTGCGCGGGGCGTAGCGCTCCTGGACCGACCGCGTCTCGCTCACTGGGCCGTCTCGCCCCCGCCTGCCTGCGGTGCGGCGCTGGCGCCCGGCGGCAGCGTCAGCGACGGCGCCTTGCCCGCTCCCGGGCGCGGCAGGCGGCCGGCCCAGATCGAGTAGACCGGCTGGAACCACTCGAGGCCCGGGATCAGCGGCGCGCTGTTCGAGCGCATGTAGACGTACAGCCGGTCCTGCGGGCGCAGCCGCTGCAGCCACGGCAGGTACGCCTCCGTGGCGCCCTTCGACTTGCGGATGTCCTCGTACACCGCGTAGTCCTCGGCGCGCATCAGGGCCGGCTCGAAGCCGAGCGTGTAGCGCCACGGCGCGTCGGGGTTGCGGAAGAACAGCGCGTAGAAGACGCCCATGTCGGCGTTGTAGACGATGCCGCCCGGCTCGGGCAGCCACGGGGCGTGCGTCGGGTTCGAGCGCGAGAGGAACGGACGGCCCGCGTTCTGCGACCAGCGCTGCTGCACGTCGGCGGGCATGCTGAGCAGCAGCAGCACGGACGCCGCAGCCGCAGCCACGAGCCCGCCGCGTCGATCGGACGCCGTCTCCAGCACGTCCTGGATCTCGACGGCGGCGAGCGTCAGCAGCGCCGGAACCGACCAGTCGGCCCAGAAGCGTGCCGCCACGTAGCCGAGCGCCCAGCAGCCTGCGGTCATCACCACTGTCGGGTCCCGCCACGGGGCCACGGCGTCCTTGTGGCGCACGGCCCGCCAGACGAGCACCGCGAAGAACGTCAGCACCGCGCCGGCCTTTCCGTCGAAGGGTTGGAACTCCGTCACCAGCACCTCCGTGGAGTGGTGGACCCCGACGGAGATATAGCCGTGCCGCAGCATCTGCCAGAGGTGGCCGAGCGGGTGCCCGGTCAGCAGCGCGCCGAGCGGGATGCCGACGGCGAACGCAGCCGCCAGCCGCAGCCCTGCGCGGTGGCGCCCGGCGGCGAACAGGGCGGCCACCGGCATGGCGAGCAGGTAGTAGCTGCCGTGCACCCAGCACGAGAGGGCACCGCCCACCACGAACAGCGCGAACGTCGCAGCGGGCCTCGGGCCCTCGAGGCGGGGCCACAGCAAAAGCACCAGCGGGACGATCGCGGAGGAGACGAGGAACGGCCGGCCGCACATCAGGCGCACGAGCTCGCCCGGGTCGAGCACGCCCACCAGCACGAGCGCCAGCAGCCAGCTCTCCGGTCTGCGGAGGATGAGGATCGGCCCGAGCGAGAACACCACGAACAGCAGCGCGACCGAGACCAGCACCAGGTCCACCTCGCCGAGGCCGAGGGCGCGGTGCAGCGACCCGAGGATGGCGTGCCAGCCGGGGTTCGAGTCGAGCGTGAAGCCCGGCCGCATGATCAGGATCTCCGTCCAGGGACGGCCGGAGACGGCCTTCGCGGCGTGACGCAGCGCGTCGTCGTAGGGCAGGAAGCCGGAGGCGAGCACACGCAGGGCGGCCGCCACGACGACCACGAGCGCGAGCGCCCGCAGGACCCCCGATCTCATTCGCGCGAGGTTACCACGGGCTCCCGACTCACGTCCGCGCATCCCGTCGCGCTCTCAGTGGAGCTTGTCGAGCGCCTGGCGGGCCTCGCGGCGCACACCGTCGTCGGGGTCCCCGGTCGCGCGCTGCAGGACGGCCGCCGCCGGGCGGGCGGCAGGGCCGACCCGCCCGAGCGCGCGAACGGCGTGCAGCCGCACGAGCGACTCCGGGTCGCCGACCGCCGCCGTCAGCGCCGGCACCGCCGCCACGGCCGGCGGACCGATCCGTCCCAGGGTCCGCGCGGCGCGCCAGCGTCGGTCCGGCGTGCCCGTCTCCAGGAAGCCCACCAGCACCGGTACCGCGTCCGCTGCGCTCGGTCCGATGCGAGCCAGCGCGCCGGCCACCACCGCGTCCGTCTTCTCCCGCGCCAGCGCACGGGCGAGCGCGGGGACGGCCGTGCGGGCCTCCTTCCCGAGGTTGCCGAGGCTCCACGCCGCGAACGCAGAGACGTAGTCGTCGGAGCTGGCGAGGGCGGCCGTCAGGCGCGGGACGTCCTCGGCGGCCAGATGGAGTGCCGAGAGAGAGCGCGCCGCCTCGTGGCGTACGGCCTCGCTCGGGTCGCCGAGCGCGTCGAGCAGCCACGGTACCGGGCCAGAGGCGGAAGCGCCGATTGTGCCGAGGGCCTGGGCCGCGGCAGCCCGCACCCCGTTCGACGGGTCCTCGCGCAGCGCGCGCACGAGTGCGTCCGTCTCCAGCGCGGCGCCGCCGTGAGCGTGCCCGAGGGCCCACGCCGCAGCGCGGCGCAGCTCCGCGTCGCCGGCCGTAAGCTGCAGGCCGAGGACGCGAGCGCCCTCCGCCGGCAACGGCCCCTCGCGCGCGGCGAGCCAGGCACGCACGCCCTCCGCGGCCGCGGAGCGGTCGTCACGCAGCGCACGCGACAACACCGCCGGCGCCGCCTCGGCGTCGGGCAGCAGGCCGCTCTCGAGCAGGACGTCGGCGGTCAGCCGCGCCCCTTCCGGGGTGAGGTGGTCGTAGTCGAGGAAGGCCGCCGGCCCCATCCGCCTGAAGGCCGGCAACAGGTCCAGGCAGCGCAGTCCCTCGCGCCGCGCAGAACGCGGCGATGCGCTCCTGCACGACCGGCCTCGGCGCGCGGGGCTCCACCTGGAACCGGAAGGGAAACACCAGAACGGCGAAGGTCGCGCCGTCCTGCTCCACCTCGCGGCGCAGCGCCCGCACCTCCTCGAAGAAGCGGTCGAGCGCTCGCCGCACCCGTGGTGAGTCGGGCTCGCTGAACAGCCGTTCCACGCTGTCGATCTCGCGGCCCTCGGCGTTCACCAGCAGTCGCACCAGCGCCGAGCGCGCGTGCAGGGCCGTCAGCCAGTGCGGGGGACGCGAGAGATTGTTGAACAGCTCGGGGATGTCGTTGAGGCACACCGCGAGCAGCGCACCGTCCGGGTGGTAGCGGCGGGCGATGCGCTGCCACGCGATTCGCTCCTGGCGCGTCGACCAGCCCCACAGGGCGACGTTCATCACCTCGACGGCCTGGCCGCGCGACTGCAGGCTCTCCTCGAGCAGGCTCGGGTACGCGTCCCGGGGCCGGACCTCGGCGCCCAGCGTCACGCTGTCGCCCAGGATCGCCACCCGCCGCACGAGCTCCGGCCTTCTCGTGCGCTCGCGTCCTGTCGCGCAGGCCGTCGCCGTCGAACTCCTCCCAGGGCGGCCAGCCCGCGGCGTCGGACTTCATGACGTAGAAGCCGCCCGGCATCTTGTCGTCCCAGTCCCAGATGTAGTCCGCCACCGGCGGCCGCGGCCTGGGCGGCCTCCGCCACTCGACCAGGCGTGCTCCGCCTTCGAGCAGCGAGAGGAAGGCGACGCTCACGACGACGCCGAGCCCGACGTTGACGAGCAGTCCCCGCTTCATGCGCCGGCCGCCGCCGCCAGCGCCGTCTCGATCCGCTCCCAGTGCGTCCCCTTCCAGTAGAGCCGGTCGCAGGCCCCGCAGACGAAGTACTCGTCCTTCCAGCGCGCCGTCCGCGGCGGGATGCGGGCGAGGACCTCGTCCTTCCCGCGCGTCTCGAGCTCGCCACCGCAAGCCATGCAGCGCGGCTGGCGCAGGGGAAGCGCGAGGTCGTGAAGCACGAGCGCGAGCTTCTCGCGCATCGTGAGCGCCGACGGCAGCCAGACGACGCGGAGCGACGCCGTCGGCCACGATCCGGCGCTCGAGCGCCTCGGCGTCGGTGGTCAGCAGCACGCGGCCCTGCCTCAGCGCCTCGTCCGGCAAGCGGTGCAGCACCACGGCCGGCGAGAGCACGGCGTCGTAGCCGGCGGCGTGCAGCCAGCGCGAGAGCCCCGCGAGGCTCGGGTCGCAGAGAAACCGCGGCGTTCCCGTCGCCGGCGGTGTCGTGTGCGCCGACACGTTCAGGACCGTGCTCGCGCGCAAGGCCTCGTGCTCCCGGAGCAAGGCGTGCGCCAACGACGAATCGCCGCGGCGCGCGGTCTGCCGCGCCTCGTCGATCAGCCGCGCGACCTCCTGCTCGCGCGGCGTCTCGGGCAGGGCCGCCAGCAGGGCTCGAAAGCGATGGCGGAAGCCGGCCTCGATGCGCCCGTCCACGAGCCCAAGCTTACCAGCCGGGCCAGCGGGCTCGCGCAGCCGTCGCGGAGCGCTGCGACGGAGCGGGCAACCCGGTCATGCGCTGGTGGATCATCCGATCGGCTTGACGCTTCGGGGGGTTCACGGGTACATTTTCGAGTCGCCAGTTGGCCCGCTAGCTCAATTGGTAGAGCAAGAGACTCTTAATCTCTAGGTTCAAGGTTCGAGTCCTTGGCGGGTCACCAACTGAATCAACGACTTAGCGTTCCACGCGGGTCGACTGGCTGATCGGGTCCCTCCCCGGGCTGACGTTCCGCAAACGATTCCGCACTCCCCATCTGCCCGCCCCCGACGCGAGGGCATCACGAGGCCGTCACGGTGTCTTCACGGTCCCGGACCACCTTGTCTCTCGAGGGGGCACGATGGGACCGACAGCCGATCCAGTCGAGGTCGTCGTCACGGCCGCCGACCATGCGACCGCGCTCGGAACCGCGCGAGCAGCGGCGGGCACCGGCATCACGCTCACGGGACTCTGTCGCGAGCCGGCCGCTCCGACGTGCCGCTCTCGCGTCTGGAGCAGGCTCGTCATCGTGCCGCGCGCCCCTCACGACACCGCCGATCGTGCTCTCGTCGAGGCGCTGCTTCGCCTGGCGCGCGAGACGTCCGGCCCTCGAGTGCTGCTCCCGGCCGACGACCGCTCGGTGCACCTCGTTTCCCGCCATCGCGACGAGCTGGCCGGTCACTACTCCTTCGTGCTGCCGCCTGCGCCGGTGGTGGACCTGCTGCTCGACAAGACGGCGTTTCACGACTGGGCGGCCGCGCGGGGCTTTCCGGTGCCGGAGACGCGAATTGCCCGGGGCGAGGGCGAGCTCGCTGCCATCCTGCGGGACGTGCGCTTCCCCGTCGTGTTGAAGCCGCTCGTTCACACTCCCGAGTGGGAGGCCCTGAGCCCGGCGCACAAGGCCTACAAGCTGCACCGGAAGGAGGACCTGGCCTCCATCGGATTTCCGCCGTTCGCGGCCGCACCCCGCTACGTCGTCCAGCGGTGGATCGAGGGCGGCGACGACTGCGTCCACTTCTGCCTGACCTACGTCAACGCCGCCGGAAACGTGGCCGGCGTCTACACGGGCCGCAAGCTGCTCCAGTGGCTTCCACAGACCGGCTCGACCGCCATTTGCGTGGGCGAGCCGAACCCCGCGATGGTCGAGCTGACCCGCGCGCTCTGGACCTCTTCCGGATTCCGAGGGCTGGGCTCGCTCGAGGCCAAGTACTGCCGGGAAGAGGATCGCTATTACATCACCGAGCCGACGGTCGGGCGCAACAATCTCCAATCCGGCGTCGCCGTCGCCGGCGGCGTGAACCTGACCCGACTCGCGCTCGCGGACGCGCTCGGCAGGCCCGCGCCGAAGTCGCCGCCAGAGGCTCGGAGAGCGGCCTGGGTGAACGAACCATTCGCGCTGCGGGCGGTCGCTCAGGCCTTCGCGGAGCGCAAGGCCGAGCGAACGGCACTGCTCGGACTGGCACGCCCGGCGCGAATGGGCTTCGCGTATCTCGCCTGGGCCGATCCTCTCCCGCTCTTCCATGTGCTGCGAGCGGCCCTGGCGCGTCGAGCCCCTTCGACGCCCCCGTCGGCTCGCCCGTCCCGTCTCGAAGCGCGGCCGAGGTTCGGAGGAGGGGCCAGCCACTCCGCACAGCCCGGGGCGACCGCCTGGCGATAGCGTCTCTTGCCAGGCTGGGATCAGCCTGGTGATCGGAGCTGACCCGGCTCGTTCAGGATGATCGCCGTCTTGTCCCGATGGAGCCTGAGCGGCGCCGCTCAGACCTCGAGCATCTTCCGCAGATGGTAATCGGTGTGCCCGGGCGGATAGCCGGTCAGCATACGGTAGACCTCGTAGCCGCGGCTCTTGTAGAACTCCGGCGCCTGGAAGTCGAAGGTGCTCAGGAATGCTCCACGGGCGCCGACTCGAGATGCTTCCCGCTCAGCCCTCTCCAGCAGCTGACTGCCGAGGCCACGCCGTCGGCATTCGTCCGCCATCCAGAGTTCCGTGATGTGGAGCCACTCGCCCCACACGTAGCCGAGCAGTCCACCCCGGATTGCTCCGCCGGCGTCCCGGATGAACAGGGTCACCGGGTGGACCTGCGTCAGACCAGTGGCAGCGAAGTTGAACCGATGCAGGCCCTCCCGCACGACGGCGATCTCATCGGGCGTCGCGTCCGGCTCTAGCGAAATGGCGAAACTCACAGGATCCACGGTGCCCTCACCTGCGCGTCTGGCGTCGTCGAAGGCGTCTCGCTTCAGGACATCGCTCGCGACGAAAAGGAACTTCCCACAATTTGCGTCCTTCCGCCGCAACTCGGACCCATGGGGCCTGGCACGTAGCACGAGCTACCGAACCCGGCCCGTGTGAAACCCGCGCCGGCTCCACGGCCTGGCGCAGCGTTACCGTGCATCGCCGAGAAGCTGCTCTGTGATCTGGGCAGTTTGCATCAGTCAGATCACGGCCTGTCAGGTGTAGCCTCACGGGGGGCCGCGGTTGCCGTGCGGCCACTCATCCGGGAGGCGGACAATGCAGGAGGACCGCGGCGACGAGCTGGAGAGGCGCTGGAAGCAGCTCGCAGCCTCGACGAACGGAAGCTTCGCGTTCGATGCCGAGCAGCCGGACGAGGCGCAGGCCGTGCTCGAGAGACTGGACGGCCTGATCGCCGGCTTCGGCGCACTGCTGCGCGACACGCAGGACTATGGCAATGACCTGAAGCGCGACGTGCGCAGGCGCCTCGCGGAGAGCGCCCTGCGCGAGCGCGAGCTCGAGCACTCGGCGGGCGCGAGGCTCGCGCGCACGCTCCTCGGCTCAGCGGCAGAACGGATGAATGCCGCCGAGCGCGAGGCGATCGCCCGTCAGTCCGCGGAGCTGCGCCGTCAGGCGGCCGAGGTGAAGAAGACGATGCGGGCGCGCGAGGACGAGATCGCAGCGACCCTCGAGCAGCTCAGGCGGCAGCGTCAGACGGTGATCACGGTGATGGAGGCTACGGCGGTCTGCGTGTAGGGCTGAGCGACGCGCCCCGCGCCTCGGGTGGAGGACCAGCGCGCCGTCGCGGCGCTCGACACCGAGTACCAGGCCGCCGTCAAGAGTAACGACGCGGTCACGATGCGACGGATCCTGGCCGACGACTTCGTGCTCGTGACGGGGGGCGGCAAGGTCTCGACGAGGGCCGACCTGCTCGCGGAGGCGCGAGCCGGGAAGGTCCGCTTCGAGCACCAGGAGGACACACAGCAGACGGTGCGCGTCTGGGGCGACACGGCCGTCGTGACCGCGCTCCTCTGGGAGAAGGGCACCGCCGACGGCAAGCCGTTCGACTACCGGCTCTGGTTCAGCGACACCTACGTGCGCACGCCCAGCGGCTGGCGCTACGTGTTCGGCCAGGCCTCGCTCCCGCTGCCTCCGGGCCCGTAGCCGGCGCGCCTCTCGACCTTCCTCGGAGCCGATGGGCGCGCGCGACCGAGCGAATGACGCTCGCAGCGCCGCGCGGGGGTCCCGCCGGCCCTTGTCGTCGTCTCCGATTTGAGACATACTCTCTATATAGAGATGACAATCGCCACCGAGGCACAGGTCGCCGCCCTCTCCGAGGTCGAGCGGCGCATCGCGCAGCGGCTGGCCGGCCTGCGCGCCGACCGCGGATGGTCGCTCGCCGCGCTTGCGGAGCGCACGGGAATCAGCCGAGCCACGCTGTCGAGGCTCGAGCGCTGCGAGCTCAGTCCGACGGCAGGAATGCTGGGCAGCCTCTGCGCGGTCTATAGCTGGACACTGTCGCGGCTCATGGCGGATGCCGAGGCCCGGCCGCCGGGCTTCGTGCCCGCCGCCGAACAGCCCGAGTGGACGGACCCGGAGAGCGGGTACCGCCGGCGTGCCGTCTCCCCGCCGGCGGCGGGGCTGCGCGGCGAGTTGGTCGAGGTGCACATGCCCGCCGGGGCCTCGGTTTCGTACGACGCCTCCCCGGTCGCCGGCCTCGAGCATCACCTGTGGCTGCTCGAGGGATCGCTCACCCTCGAGGTCGAGGGCGCGTCCTACAAGCTTCGGGCCGGCGACTGCCTCCGATACCTGCTCTACGGCCCGACGCGCTTCCAGGGAACGGGCAAGCGCGGGGCCCGCTACGTGATCGCGATCGTGCAGCCGTGATGGATGCCACGAGCCTGCCGGTGGCGGTAGAAGAGTGGCGCCCGGACCTGCTCGATGCCGCGTCGCTCGAACGTGACATCGACATGCTGGGCGAGGTCCTGCACGCCGTGGTGCACGGGGGCGCCGGGGTGAGCTTCTTCGTCCCGTTCTCGCTCGAGGAGGCCCGTGCTTTCTGGCGCGACAAGGTGCTGCCCGCAGCCCGCTCTCGGACGCGCCGTGTGCTCGTGGCGCGGCGGGCTGCGCGGATCGTGGGGACGGTCCAGCTCGAGCTGGCCGTGCCCCCCAACCAGCGCCACCGGGCGGAAGTCGTGAAGCTGCTCGTCCATCCGGTGGCCCGGCGCCGCGGGGTCGCGCGGGCCCTGATGACGGCGCTCGAGGCCCTCGCGCGATCGGACGGCAGGACGCTGCTCACGCTCGACACGGTGACCGGCAGCAGCGCCGAGCCTTTCTATCTGTCCCTCGGGTACGTCGCGGCCGGTGTCATTCCCCGCTACGCGCGCGCGGCTCTGACGCCGGACCTCGAGGCCGCGACCATCATGTACAAGGAGCTCGCACCGGTCGAGCGGCCCTCCAGCGGCCCCTAGCGTCCCAGCGAATCGGCGTCGAACACGTCCACGACACCGCTCTCGAGGGAGTACTCCGCGCACGCCACCCGCAGGCCGTCCGTCTCGATCAGCCGCTCGAGCAGCTCGGATCCGTGCCGGAGCTGGTGCGCCGCGGCGCGGACGTTGGCGCGCACCGCCTCGCGCTCGAGGGCGGCGGCGTCGTTCGCGAGGTCGCTCGCCAGCAGGCCCTCGATCGAGGGCCGGATGCGGTCCACGATCGACCGCAGGTTCCTCGAGCGGCTCGGGTCGGGCCGCCGCAGCTCCTCGAGCGTCGCCGAGACCGCCCCGCACTTCGAGTGGCCGAGCACGACGACCAGCCGCGTGCCGAAGCGCTCGGCGGCGAACTCCACGCTGCCGATCTGGGAGGGCGCGACGACGTTTCCCGCGACGCGGATGACGAACAGGTCCCCCAGGCCCTGGTCGAACACGATCTCCGCGGGGACGCGCGAGTCGGAGCAGCCGAGCACGATCGCGAACGGCTCCTGCCCCGTCGCCAGCTCGGCCAGACGGGCGAGATGGGGCGGCCCTCCTGCGGCGCGCAGCCCCGCAGCGAAACGGCGGTTCCCTTCGCGCAGGCGCTCGAGCGCTTCGTCCGCCGCTGTGTTCAATGGCCACCGCCCCGTGTCTTGCGCCGATTCTGGCCCGGGGCCACTCGCTGCGGCAAGGCGAGCGGCCGACGTGGACCCCAGCGCCGGCTGTACGGTCCCGCTCGGCGTCTACGTATTTCGTCGACCTCTTACCCAAAGCGTAAGCCGCAACCGACGAGACGAACGCAGCCAAAGGACTTGGAGGGCGCGACGTCCTGGCACCCGAGTTGCTGCGCGATCGGCAAACCCCTGGGGCCAACAGCCCTCGTTCGTACGGAAGCTTGGATGAGCCCGGTCTCCGGCCAGAGCCCGTGGCGTGAATCGAGGAGTCGAGCATGAGCATCGCGCGGCGACGTGGTCGTGTGTTCGCATCGGCGTTGACGTTGGCGCTCGCCCTGTCCCTTGGCGCGCTCGCCGAAGCACAGCAGTACAAGCAAACCAACCTGGTGTCGGACCTGCCGGGGGCCACGTTCCCGGATGCGAACCTGGTCAATCCCTGGGGCCTGTCGCGCAGCTCGACGAGCTTCTGGTGGGCGTCGGACAACGGCGCGGGCGTGGCCACGCTCTACGACGGCAACACCGGGGCTCCCCAGCCGCTGGTCGTGACCATCCCCCCGGCAGCCGGCGGCACCCAGGGCGTGCCGACGGGGACCGTGTTCAACGGCACCTCTGACTTCAAGCTGCCCAACGGCAATCCCGCGCGCTTCCTGTTCGTGGGGGAGGACGGCACGATCTCGGGCTGGAACGGCGGGACGATGGCGGTGCTGGCAACGCCCGCCGACCCCGACGCCGTCTATAAGGGGGCCGCGATCGCCTCCCACCGCGGGGCGAACTACCTCTACGTGGCCAACTTCAAGAAGGGGAGGATCGACGTCTTCGACGCGACGTTCCAGCCTGTCCGCAGGCACCACGGGGATCACGACTCCGACGAGTCCTCCGAGTTCGCGTTCAGGGACGAGCGGCTGCCGCGGGGCTTCTCTCCCTTCAACGTGCAGAACATCGGAGGAAGCCTCTACGTTGCCTTTGCCAAGGCCGATCCGGAAGGGCACGATGAGGTGCCGGGGGCCGGCCTCGGATACGTGGACGTCTTCAGCCCCGGCGGCAGGCTGCTGCGGCGGCTGGAGCACGGGCCCTGGCTGAACGCCCCCTGGGGACTGGCGCTGGCGCCGGGCGACTTCGGCGCCTTCAGCCACAACCTGCTGGTGGGCCAGTTCGGCAGCGGCGAGATCGCCGTCTACAGCGTGTCGTCCGGCCGCTTCCTCGGCAAGGTGCAGGACGAGAGCGGCGCCACGCTGATGATCGACGGGCTGTGGGCGCTGAGCTTCGGCAACGGCGCCAACGCCGGGCCGGTCAACACGCTCTTCTTCACAGCGGGCATCCAGGACGAGAGCCACGGCCTCTTCGGGACGCTGACGCCCGTCGCCGCGGCCCCGCTCGGCAGCGGGCAGTAGACGCTCGCCCCGCGCTCGAAGGACCTTCGGGCGGGCCGGGTCCGGCGGAAACGCTGGCCCGGCCCGCCTGCCCGTTCGCCGGTCGAGGTTGTCGGCGCCGCTCGAGCGGCCGGGAATTCCCGGCGCGATACAATCGTTGTCGCCGTCAGGCGCAACCTGTCGCGCAGCGGCTTCCCCTGCCCCGAAGGAGTCCGATGGCGGAGACCTACTACCATCCCCACGACCTGCCGCGCTTTCCCGAGATGGGCAAGCAGCGGCCCGACCTGTGGGAGAAGTTCCTCGAGTACTACAACGCGGTGTTCGTGGAAGGGGCCCTGACCGCGCGCGAGAAGGCCCTGATCGCGCTCGGCGTGGCCCACGCGGTGCAGTGCCCCTACTGCATCGACGCCTACACCCAGGCGAGCCTGCAGAACGGCGCCGACCGCGAGCAGCTGACGGAGGCCGTGCACGTCGCCTGCGCGATCCGCGGCGGAGCGAGCCTCGTCCACGGCGTGCAGATGCGCAACGTGGCGGACAAGCTCGGGATGTAGCTTGGCGCGCATTCCCCTCCCGACGCTGCTCGGCAGCGCTCATCCGTTCGCCGTGCCGGGCGCGCAGCTGACCGCGCTCGAGGCGACCGGCGTCCCGCACTTCGACGAGGTGCTCTCGCGCCACGGCCGCGAGCCGCTCGAGGCGCGGGCGATCGAGGTGCTGCAGGTGAACGTGGGCAGGCTATGCAACCAGACCTGCGCTCACTGCCACGTCGACGCCGGCCCCGACCGCCGCGAGGTGATGAGCGGCGAGACCGCGGCACAGGTGATCGAGCTGCTGCGCCGCCATCCCATCCCCACGCTCGACATCACGGGCGGCGCGCCCGAGCTGAACCCGCAGTTCCGCTTTCTGGTGAAGGAGGCGGCGGCCCTCGGGCGCCGGGTGATCGACCGCTGCAACCTCTCCGTGCTGCTGCTGCCTGCGCAGCGCGACCTGGTCGCCTTCCTGGCGCGGCACCGTGTGGAGGTGACCGCCTCGCTGCCGTCGTTCCGGGGCGCGGGCACCGACGCCCAGCGCGGCGAAGGTGTCTTCGCGAAGAGCGTCGAGGCGCTGCGGCTGCTCAACGACGCCGGCTACGGCCGCGGCGACGGGCTGGTGCTGAACCTGGTCCACAACCCGGTTGGGGCGTTCCTGCCCGGCGACCAAGGCTCGCTCGAGCGGGACTACCGGCGCGAGCTCTCGAGCCGCCACGGCATCACGTTCGACCGGCTTTACACGATCACGAACATGCCGATCAACCGCTTCCTCGAGCACCTCGACCGGACGGGGAACCTGCAGCGCTACATGGAGCTGCTCGTCGCCTCGTTCAACCCCAGGGCGGCGGACGGCGTGATGTGCCGCAGCTACCTGTCGATCGGCTGGGACGGCACGCTCTACGACTGCGACTTCAACCAGATGCTCGCCCTGCCGGCCAACCACGGCGCGCCGCAGACGCTGGCGGCGCTGCTGGCGTCGGGCGGCGCGCTCCCCCGCCGTGTCGTCACGGGCCGCCACTGCTTCGGCTGCACGGCCGGGGCCGGCTCCTCCTGCGCCGGGGCGGTCGCGGAGTGAGGCAGGCGCTTTGGCCCGAGCGGCGCGATAATCGCCTGCCATGCCCCAGAGACTGAACCGGCCCGCGAGACCGCCGCGGCCGCCGCGCGCGCGGCGCCGCGTGAAGGTGAAGACCCCGCCCGTCCTGTTCGAGCGCACCCAGGCGCTGCTCGAGCGCATCCAGAAGAAGGTCGAGGGGACGTTCCTCTGTTACTGGACGTCGACCAGCGGCTCGGTCTGCGACAACGACGTGATGGCCCTGCACGCGATCCTCGACGCGCGCGGGCCCCAGGAGCGCATCGCGCTGTTCGTCAAGTCGGACGGGGGCAGCGGCATGGCCTCGCTGCGCCTGGTGCACCTGCTGCGGCGCTACGCTGGCCGGCTCACGGTGATCGCGCCGCTCAACTGCGCCTCGGCCGCCACCATGCTGGCCCTCGGCGCGGACACCATCCAGATGGGGCCGCTGTCGTACCTGACCGCGGTCGACACCTCGCTGGAGCACGACCTCTCGCCGCTCGACCACACGAACCAGCTGGTCCCGGTGAGCAACGACGAGGTCGACCGCGTGATCCGGCTGTGGAAAGACACGGTCGGCCGGCGCGGCGACAGCGTGAACCCGTACCAGGAGCTGTACAAGTACCTGCACCCCCTGGTGATCGGCGCGCTCGACCGCGCCAGCAGCCTGTCCCTGATGCTCTGTCGCGAGATCCTCGGCTACCACCTGAAGGACTCGCGCAAGGCCGACCGCATCGCGCGCCAGCTCAACTCCTCCTACCCCGCGCACCAGTACCCGATCACCGGCCGCGAGGCGCGGCGCCTCGGCCTCAAGGTGCAGGACATCCCGCAGCCGCTCGACGCGCTCCTCCAGGAGCTGAACCTCCTCTACTCGGAGATGGGCCAGCGCGCCATCACCGACTACGACGAGGAGAACCACCACGACAACGAGATCACGAACATCCTGGAGGGCAAGGGCGTGCAGGTCTACTACCAGGTCGAGAAGGACTGGCACTACCGCAAGGAGGAGCGGCGCTGGGTCTCGATCAACGACGTCTCGTCCTGGTACCGCTGCTTCTTCCGCGAGGGCAAGGTCGCGCGCGAGAAGTTCCACATCCGCTAGCGTGCGGGCCGCAGCGCTGGCGCGCCCGGGCGGCAGCGGCCCCCTCGTCGGTGCGACCAGGGTCACCGCGGCCTGCCTACGATCCGTGTAGACTGCGTCACGTTTCCAGGAGGCTGAACCATGCCGTTCGCCCCCATCGGGCTCGCCGTGGTTGCCCTGCTCGCCGCACAGAAGGCTCCCTCCGAAGCCGAGGTCCTCAAGAAGTCCTGCGACAAGGGCAGCGCGGCCGACTGCCGCACTCTCGCCGGCCTCTACGAGCGCGGCGAGAGCGTGCCGGCCGACGCCGGCAAGGCGGCCGGGCTGCTCAAGAAGGCGTGCGAGCTGAAGCTGGCGCAGGCCTGCCTCGAGCTGGCGGCCGCGACCCGGGCCGGCAAGGGCGTCAAGAAGGACCCCGAGCGCAGTGCAGCCCTGTACCAGCAGGCCTGTGACGGAGCCGTCCTGCCCGCCTGCGCCGAGCTGGCGGGCATGCTCGCCGCGGGACGCGAGATCCCCATGAACCTCGGCCGCGCGGCGGAGCTCGACACGAAGGCCTGCGACGGCGGCGCCGCGGCCTCCTGCGGCCGCCTGGCGGCGATGTACGCGGAGGGCGCCCCGATGCCGCGCGACGAGGCAAAGGCGGCCGGGCTCTTCGAGCGCGGCTGCAGCGGCGGCGACGGCGCGAGCTGCACGCGGCTCGCGGCCATGATGGCCGAGGGCCGCGGCGGCCTCGCCCCCGATCCCGCGCGGGCCACGGCGCTCGCCCGCAAGGGCTGCGACGCGGGGGTCACGGCGGCCTGCGCCACGCTGGGCGCCGCCCTGGCGAAGGGCGACGGCGTGCCGCGCGACCTCGCGCAGGCCGTCGCGCTCCTGACGCGCGCCTGCGAGGGCGGCGAGCCGCGCGGCTGCCAGGTGCTCGGCGAGCTGACGCGCGACGGCAGCGGCGTCGGCCGCGATCCCGCGCGCGCAGCTGAGCTTTTTCGCCGCGCGTGCGAGGGCCGCGCCGGCGGCGCCTGCTACGACCTCGCGCTGCTGACCCTGCGCGGCAGCGGCGTGCCCCCCGACCTGGCGCGGGCGATGAGCCTCTATCGCGACGCCTGCAGCGCGGGCGAGCCGCGCGGCTGCCTCGAGCTGGGCCGCCTGTTCCAGGGGGGCCGCAGGGTGGTCAAGGACCCGATGCGCGCCAACTCGGCGTACGCCGAGGCCTGCGACAAGGGATCGCTCCCCGCTTGCGGCCTGCTGGCGGCCATGCTGGAGCTGGGCGAAGGGGCCTCGCGCGACGTCGTCCGCGCGCGCTCGCTCTACGAGCGCAGCTGCAAGGGCGGCCTGGGCCCCGAGTGCCTCGCCCTCGCTCACCTCCTGCAGCGCCAGGCCGAGCGGCCGGCCGCGCTCGACGCCCTGGGCAAGGGCTGCGACGCAGGCCAGCTCCAGGCCTGCCATGAGTTGGCGCAGGCCTGGGAGGCCGCGCGCAACGCGGCGAAGGCGCTGCCCCTCTACGAGAAGGCCTGCGCGGGCGGCATCCAGCCGGCCTGCGAGAGGGCGAAGAAGCTCAAGGAGTGAGGGGGGCCACCCGGCCCGGCTCAGGACCGACGATCGTTGACCCTCAACAGCTGCTTCGTGTCGACCAGCGACTCGATCTGGTCGCGCAGGGCTCCGGGAAACTCGGTCCGCACCCGGAACGCGCGGCTCGCCGCGATCCGCTCAGTCGCGTCGTCGCCATCCCCACCAAGCGCTTCGATCAGCATGTCCTTGGATTTCTCTCACGGGCCGAGGTGGAGGCCCTCCTCGCCGCTCCGGAGGTCCACTTGGAGCCTGGGCTACAGCCCGAGGCAGGTGGCGTTTGGCACCTTGGGCCATCGCTGCAATGGGTCACCCGATCCATTCCAGAGCCAGCTGGAATACGGTCAAATGGCCGCCCGGCTGCGCTGCGATCGAGGAGCGTCGAAGAGCTGCACGGCCTGCAATTGCGCAGAGGGAGCCATGGACAGAACCGAGCGGGACACGGGTGCCGTAAACGCCGGAGCCGTTCGCCAGCGAGGAGATCGGTTCGGAGCGATCGAGAGTGCGTTCCTGCTCGCGTTCCTGGCCTGTCTGGGCGCGTGTGCCTCCGGGTGTCGCGGGCACGCTCGCGACGAGACCCGCCCCGGCCCGCAGGTGCTGGCCGCGGGCCGATACGGGACGGAACAGGAGTGGGTGGTGGGCCGGACGCTACAGTGGCTTGCAGGGCTGGCCACTCACGCCCGCCGCGGGCCCGCGATCGCGCCCAGCGCCCTAATGCCCGAGGTGAAGCTCGCCGGTGGACCGGACGATCCGGGAGCGCCGCGATTTGCGGTGCACTGGAATGCGCCGGGCCTGCCCCGCGAACTGACGGTCACCGCCGTCACGCACCTCTGGTCTCCCGCGACGTACGAGCCAGGCGTCCGCTCGCTCCTTGGGGCTCAGGAGGGGAAGGCGCGGCCCGCCGCGCGCTCCGGGAGCGTGCTGGCTCCGCTCGTCGACCTACAGACGCCGACTCTCGAGGCGGAGGACCGCAAGGTCAGCCAAGCGCTCGCCGAGGACGGCTCCGATCCCGACGCCCACGAGGAGGCGGCCTTCCTGCTCGGGGCTTTTGCCCTGCGGGAGGCGGCAGGTGCGTTCCAGGACGTGCGCGAGGCGCTCTGTCGGATGGTCGCCCACCTCGCCCTCGCCCACGTTCTCCGTGGCGGCGCCCCGCTCAGCGCCGAGGGGCGTCTGGCTGAGGTCATGCTTCTCGTGCTGGTGGATCGTCAGCGCGACGCAGTAGCCGCTCTCGAAGCGCTGCCGCGCGCCGACGGTCGAGAGGAGCAGGCCTGGCGCACGGCGCTGCGGATGCGCGTGACGCTGGACTGGAGGCTGCTCCAGCAGCCCGAGAAGGCCACCCTGGTGGAGAGGATCACGTACGTGCGGGCGGTGGCGGAGCGGCTCGGCAGTGCTCGCGCGGAGTCGTTCATGGACGTGGGCGCTCGCGAGACGATCCCAGACTGGGGCCGAGTGACTATGAGTGGAATGTGGCCCTCAGTCGAGGACTGCGGCCGCTTCGGCCGCGCGGGAGTGGGGTGGGAGCTCGCCGACTTCGCTCGGCTCGCGAACACCGCACCGAGCTCCCCGAACGACCTGACGGCGCTCGTCCAGCGGCTGGACACCGAGCCGGCTCCGGCGCCGGTCATCGGGGCGAGATCCGTGCAGGTCCTCGATCGGGGCCTGTGGGCGGCCTCCACCCAGAGGCACCTCATGTTCGCACTCATGAATATGGATCAGTGTGAGCGCGAGATGTACGGGAACGTGAAGACCGCCGACGCACAGGGGGCGGAGGTCGACAGGGCTTTCGGGTCCCTGCGCCTGTATCCGCTCTTCCGAAAGCGACGCTCCGCCTCCACCAGCGTCCATGCCCGCGAGGACTACGACAAAGCCATGGCAAAGGGCGTTGCCCTGACGGTCGCGCGTCCCGAGCTCATCTCGCCCTCCAACTGGGTTTGCTTCCACGAGCCACCGGCAACGCTGGCTCTGCCCCCTACCCTGCCCACCTACAAGGAGTGGTTCCAGCCGCGCCTTCCCTTCGGCACTGCCCTCGATGCCTGGAACCGGCTGCGCGCGCCCGGGGGCCATCCCTACCCGCCCGCTGCGGCGGTGCAGACCGTCCACGCGCTGGCCCCATGGGACAGGGGCCTGGCGTGGGCTGCGCTGGAGGCCGTCCATGGGCACCACGTCCCCTACGCGGCCCTCGTCGAGAACTTCGGGTTGTTTTCGGACTACGACGCAGGAGCGCTCAGGGGTCTGGCCGATGCCTCCGGTGATGCCCCAGCCCGTCAGGAGGAGCTGCATCGCAAGCGCTGCGACCTCGTCGTCGACACCTGCAACAGCCTGGCTGATCACCTCGCCGCCCACGGGCGCCTGGAGGAGGCCATTGCCCTCGACCGGAAGTTCTTCGAAGGTGCAAGGGACCGCGTGAAGGCCTCGAACCAGGCCCGCCGGCTCGTCGACTGGGACTTCGAGCACGGGCGCAAGCAGGAAGCCTTGTCCGTGGCCCAGCGTGCGGCGGAAGTCGCCTCCTATGGGGGCATCGAGACCTTGGCCCTGCTCCTCGAGAAGATGGGCCGGTATGGCGAGGCGGCGAAGCGGTTCGAGGAGATCAAAGACCACTACGGCAACGTCGGCCAGCTCATCGCGTTCTACAACCGGCGAGCCGCCGCGGGAGCCACGCTGTTCGCCGGACGGCGGGAGGCGGCCCTCAAGGAGCTATTCCCGGCCGGCATGGAGAAGGCCTCGCTCGCCGACTTCTCAAGCCCGCCCAGGGACGGCTTGATCATGCGGGGGGGCAGCGGCGAGATGAACAAGGTCGGTCTCCGCGAGAACGACATCGTTGTCGCACTCGACGGCACGCGGGTGCATTCGTACGAGCAGTACGACGTGGTGCGGGGCATGCTCAAGGGGACGGAGATGGCCCTCATCGTCTGGAGCCAGGGTCATTACCGCGAGGTGCGAGCCTCGCCGCCGAACCACCTCTTCGGCGTGGACATGCCGACTTACCAGCGCTGAGAGCAGCAATGATTCCCCGGCGAAGCCGGGGGATCTTCGACGGAAGGCCCCTTGGACGTCGGTCGACCGGGACTCTGGGCTCAGCGTAGGTGTCATGTGGTCAGTACTCAACGTCAGATGCCGTTCTTGCTCAGCCCCTCCGGGTACGAGCCGAGGATCCTCAGCTCGCGGCAGCTGCGGCCCAGCTCCTCGATCGCCTCGCCGGCCTTGCCGCGCGGGTCGCCGAGCACGTCCAGGTAGAACGAATACTCCCAGGGGTGGCCGCGCAAGGGCCGCGACTCGAGCTTGCACAGGTCGACGTCGCGCGAGGCGAACATGCCGAGAGCCTGGTGGAGGGCACCCGGCCGGTTGTCGAGCACGAACACGATCGACGTCTTGCTGGCCGCTTCGACCGTCTCGGACTCGCGCGCGAGCAGCAGGAAGCGCGTGTAGTTCTCGGGGTCGTCCTCGATGCCGTCGAGCAGCACGACGCCGCCATAGAGCTCGGCGGCCAGGCGCGAGGCGATCGCGGCCTGCGTCGCGAGGCCCCCCTTCATCAGGTCCTGCACCGCGCCGGCCGTGTCGTACGCGTTGACCGCCTCGATCTGCGGCCGCTCGGCGAAGAAGCGCCGGCACTGTGCGAGCGCGACCGGGTGCGAGGCCACGCGCCGGATCATCGCGACCGAGGAGCCGGGCCGCCCGATCAGGCACTGCCGGATGCGCAGCTGCGTTTCGCCGACGATGTGCAGCGGCCGGCTCTTGAGGCGGTCGTAGTTCTCGTGGATCGAGCCGTGCAGCGAGTTCTCGATCGGCACCAGGGCTCGCTCCGCCTTGCCCTCCACGACGGAGTCGAACAGCTCGTCGAAGGTGGCCCGCGGCAGCACCTCGGCGCCGGGCCCCAGCGCCCGGATCGCAGCCTGGTGGCTGAACGCCCCGCGCTCGCCCTGGATCGCCACCGTCAACGGCTTCTCCGTCGTCATCAGGTCCTCCTCGAAAAGGCGAAAGGCCCGCCCCGGTCGTCCGGGAGCGGGCCTTCGTGGCCGATCGTCTCTGGGCCGCCGCTAGGCCGACCCGAGGCCCGCTCCGTTGGAGCAGGTAAAGACGAAGCCGGCCGTCCACGCCGTCACACGCACGGGAGGCATTATGCAGATCGGGTCGCCGAACGCAAACGCCGAGCGAGAGCCCATTCCGACCGCTTTGATGCGGCGAAGCCGGGCGTCGAAGCGGTCGGGGCATGCGGAAGGGGGCGGGGCATGCGGAAGGGGGGAGTCGAACCCCCACGCCCTCACGGGCACGCGCTCCTAAGGCGCGCGCGTCTGCCGTTCCGCCACTTCCGCGCAGCCGGACGGGTGCGGGGCACCCTCGAGCGCAAGTGTAGCGCAGGCGCTCCGTGCTATCCTTTCCACCCGCCCTCGTCGACGAGGTGCCTCACCGACGACCGGCCTCCAACGGCCCGCGGTGAGCCGCAGGCCTCCAGGAAAAGGAGCAGGAGCCCTTGAAAGTCGAGTACATCGAGGAGTCCTCGGTCCGCAAGGCCCTCACCTTCGAGGTCGAGCCCGACGTCGTCCAGGCCGAGATCGAGAAGCGCGCGAAGGAGCTGGCGCGCAAGGTCCGGCTGCCGGGCTTCCGCCCGGGCAAGACGCCGCTCGAGGTGATCAAGAAGCGCTTCCACGGCGAGATCCTCGGCGAGGCGGCCGAGGCGATCGTGAACAAGGTCGTCTTCGACGAGCTCGAGGGCCGGGGCCTCAAGCCGCTCGCACCACCGAAGGTGGAGGAGGTCAAGCTCGAGGAGGGCCAGCCGCTGACGTTCAAGGCCGTCTTCGAGACGCTGCCGCTCGTCGAGCTGCCCGACTGGAAGGGCCTCGAGGCCAGCGTGAAGGGCGCGGCGGTCTCCGACGAGGACCTGGAGAAGGAGCTCGACCGCCTGCGCGAGGAGGCGGCGCGCTACGACCCGGTCGAGGAGGGCCGGCCCACGCAGCGGGGCGACTACGTGCTGGTCGACCTCGCCTGGCGGCCCCTCGACGGCGGGAAGGGCGGCCACGACGAGGGCGCACTGATCGAGATCGGCAACGCGGGCAACCACGAGGACATGAACAAGGGCCTCGAGGACCTCAGCCCGGGTCAGACGAAGGAGATCGACGTGGCCTGGGGGCCCGAGGCGGCCCCCTCGATCGCCAACAAGACGGTCCGCTACACGGTGACGCTCAAGGGCATCAAGAAGAAGGTGGTGCCCGCGGCGGACGACGAGTTCGCCAAGGACCTGGGCGAGTTCGAGAGCCTGGCGCAGCTGCGCGACAAGCTCCGCGCGCAGCTGCAGGCGGCGGAGGAGCGGCGCGTGGACCGCGACACGAAGGCGGCCCTGATCGAGGCCCTGGTCGCGCGGGCGGGCTTCGAGGTGCCCGAGGCGCTCGTCGAGCGGCACATGACCGCCCGCACCGAGAACCTGGCCCGCGGCCTGGCCTATCAGGGCATCGACCCGCGCAAGGTCGGGATGAACTGGAACGAGTACCGGGAGTCGACACGCGACGATTCCCTGAAGGCCGCCCGCGCGGACATCCTGCTCGACGAGATCGCCCGCCGCGAGGGCATCCAGGTGCTCGAGTCGGAGATCGACGCCGAGATCGCTCGGATCGCCGAGCGCGCGGGCCGTCCCAAAGAGGTCGTGCGCGCGCAGATGGCGAAGGAAGGCGACCTCGGCGGCCTCGCGGCGCGCATCCGCGAGGAGAAGACCCTTGACTTGCTGAAGGCCAATGCTAGTATCGAGCTAACATGAGATTTCCCAACGAGTTCGCGGGCACGCTGGTGCCGATGGTCGTGGAGCAGACGGCCAGGGGCGAGCGCGCCTACGACATCTACTCGCGCCTGCTCAAGGACAACATCGTCTTCATCGGCACGGCGATCGACGACATGATCGCCAACCTGATCATCGCCCAGCTCCTGTTCCTCGAGGCCGAGGACCCCGAAAAGGACATCCACGTCTACATCAACAGCCCGGGCGGCGTGACCACGGCCGGCCTCGCGATCTACGACACGATGCAGCTCATCCGTCCCGACGTGCAGACGATCTGCGTCGGCCAGGCGGCCTCGATGGGCGCGGTCCTGCTCGCGGCGGGAACCCACGGCAAGCGCTTCGCACTGCCCAATTCCCGGATCCTGATCCACCAGCCCTGGGGCGGCGCGCAGGGCCAGGCCTCCGATATCGCCATACAGGCCAAGGAGATCCTGCGCATCAAGGACCGCCTGAACCAGATCCTCGCCTTCCACACGAAACAGCCGATGGAACGAATCGTTTCCGACGCGGACCGCGATTTCATCATGGACGCGGAGCAGGCACTGGCGTACGGTATCGTCGATCACGTGATCTCGCGTCGCGAGCGGTGAGCGCAGCCGCGGGCCTGGCCACCCGCGGTAAGATGAAGGGCAGCCAGCGGAGGGTCCGGGCGAGGCGGCGCAGCGCCCCCCAGAGCGGAAGATGAGCACGAAGCGGCCGACGGGCGAGGGCGAGGTCCTCCGTTGCTCGTTCTGCAACAAGGACCAGAACGACGTCCGCAAGCTGATCGCGGGACCCACCGTCTTCATCTGCGACGAGTGCGTCGACGTCTGCAACGACATCATCGCGGACGACCGCCGCACCGAGGGGCGCGCGGGCCGCACCGGCCTGCCCACCCCGCAGGAGATCAAGAAGTTCCTCGACGAGTACGTGATCGGGCAGGAGACGGCCAAGAAGAAGCTGGCGGTCGCCGTCTACAACCACTACAAGCGCATCGAGATCAGCAAGCAGCGCGGCCGCAACGACGTCGAGCTGACGAAGTCGAACATCCTGCTGATCGGCCCCACGGGCACCGGCAAGACGCTGCTGGCGCAAACGCTGGCGCGCCTGCTGTCCGTGCCGTTCACGATCGTCGACGCGACGACGCTCACCGAGGCCGGCTACGTCGGCGAGGACGTCGAGAACATCATCCTCAAGCTCCTGCAGTCGGCCGGCGGCGACATCGAGAAGTGCCAGGAGGGGATCATCTACATCGACGAGATCGACAAGATCTCGCGCAAGGACGAGAACCCCTCCATCACGCGCGACGTGTCGGGCGAGGGCGTCCAGCAGGCGCTGCTCAAGATCCTCGAGGGCACCGTCGCCAACGTGCCGCCGCAGGGCGGCCGCAAGCACCCGCACCAGGAGTTCTACCAGATCGACACCACGAACATCCTCTTCGTCTGCGGGGGCGCCTTCGTGGGGCTCGACAAGGTGATCGAGCGCCGCGTGGGCAAGAAGACGCTCGGCTTCCGCACCGATACCAAGAGTCCCGTGCCGCCGACCCGGGCCGAGGACAAGTCCGCCCTGCTCAGCCAGATCCAGCCCACCGACCTGATCAAGTACGGCCTGATCCCCGAGTTCGTCGGGCGCCTGCCCGTGGTGGCGACGCTGCACGACCTCGACAAGCCCGCCCTGGTCGAGATCCTGACGGCGCCCAAGAACGCGATCTCGCGTCAGTACCAGCGCCTGTTCGAGTACGAGAACGTGAAGCTGCGCTTCACGGACGACGCGCTCGAGGCGATCGCGGAGCTGGCGATCCAGCGCAAGATCGGCGCCCGCGGCCTGCGCATGATCATCGAGGACCTGATGCTGGACCTCATGTACAACCTCCCGTCGATGAAGAAGGTCCGGGAGTGCGTGGTGACCCGCGAGGTGGTCCTGGATCGGGAGAAGCCCGTCACCCTCATCGAGAAGGCGGGCTAGCGCGCGTCGCGGGCGTGCTACCTTTGAAGTGATGACGCCGCAGGGCCGGGGAGCCCCCGCGCCCGACGGGCGGAGCGAGGCCAATGTTCGGTCGTGACAAGACGGACGTGATCGAGACGCTGCCGATGGTGCCGATGCGGGACGTCGTCGTGTTCCCGCACACCATGATCCCCTTCGTCATCGGGCGGCAGAGCTCGATCAAGGCGCTCGACCACGCGCTCGCACGCGGCAAGCGCATCTTCCTGTCGGCGCAGCACGACGCGACCTGCGACAACCCCTCGGCCGACGAGATCTACACGCTCGGCACGGTGTGCAACGTGGTGCAGAGCCTCAAGCTGCCCGACGGCAACGTGAAGGTGCTGGTCGAGGGCCTGGAGCGCGCGCGGGCCCTGGAGTTCCGCGAGGAGGCCGGCTACCTGCGCGTGGTGGTGAAGGTCGTGCCGCGGCCGGAGGAGCCGGCCTCGGGTGTCGAAGCCCTGATGGCGAAGGTGATCGGCCTGTTCGAGCAGTACGTGAAGCTGTCGAACACGCTGCACTACGACGCCATGCTGGCCGCGGTGCGCGTCGAGGACCCCGGCAAGCTGGCCGACACGATCGCCTCCCACCTCGGCGTGCCCGTCGAGGAGAAGCAGAACCTGCTCGAGCTGTTCACCCCGCAGGACCGGCTGGCCCGGATCGGCTCGATCCTGGAGTCCGAGGTCGACAAGCTCAACGTCGACCGGCGGATCCAGGGCCGCGTCAAGAAGCAGATGGAGCGGGCGCAGAAGGAGTACTACCTCAACGAGAAGATGAAGGCGATCCAGAAGGAGCTGGGCCGCAAGGACGACCGCACCAGCGAGGTCGACGAGCTGCGCAGGAAGATCGAGCAGGCGCGCATGCCCAAGGACGCCGAGGAGAAAGCGCTGCAGGAGCTCAAGCGGCTCGAGGCGATGCCGCCGATGTCGGCCGAGGCGACCGTCTCGCGAAACTACCTCGACTGGCTGATCGCGGTGCCCTGGACGAAGAAGACCCGCGAGCGCAAGGACCTGCACGCCGCCGAGCGAATCCTCAACGAGGACCACTACGGGCTGGAGAAGGTGAAGGAGCGCATCGTCGAGTTCCTGGCGGTGCGCCAGCTGGTCAACAACCCGAAGGGCCCGATCCTGTGCTTCGTGGGCCCGCCGGGGGTCGGCAAGACCTCGCTCGCCCGCTCGATCGCGCGCTGCACCAACCGCAAGTTCGTGCGCCTGTCGCTGGGCGGCGTGCGCGACGAGGCCGAGGTGCGCGGCCACCGCCGCACCTACATCGGCGCCTTCCCCGGCCAGATCATCCAGATGATGAAGAAGGCAGGCAGCCGCAACCCCGTCTTCCTGCTCGACGAGGTGGACAAGATGTCGATGGACTTCCGCGGCGACCCCTCGGCCGCCCTGCTGGAGGTCCTGGACCCGGAGCAGAACCACACCTTCTCCGACCACTACCTCGACGTCGAGTACGACCTGTCCTCGGTGTTCTTCATCGCCACTGCGAACGTGCTGCACACGATCCCGCAGGCGCTGCAGGACCGGCTCGAGGTGATCCGGCTGCCCGGCTACACCGAGCGCGAGAAGATCGAGATCGCGCAGCGCCACCTGCTGCCGAAGCAGCTCAAGTCGCACGGCCTCGAGCCGAAGAACGTGCTGTTCTCCGAGGCAGCGCTGCAGGAGATCGTGCGCCGCTACACGCGCGAGGCGGGCGTGCGCAACATGGAGCGGGAGATGTCGTCGATCCTGCGCAAGGTGGCGCGCAAGGTGGTGCTGGACGGCAAGGACTACGGTGTCGAGATCACGCCCGCCAACCTCGCCGACCACCTCGGCGTGCCGCGCTACCGCCACACTCAGCGCGAGGAGCGCCACGAGATCGGCCTGGCCACCGGCCTCGCCTGGACCGAGGTGGGCGGCGAGATCCTGCCGATCGAGGTGACCCTGATGCCGGGCAAGGGCGCCCTGCGCCTCACCGGCAAGCTGGGCGACGTGATGCAGGAGTCGGCCCACGCCGCGATGTCGTACGTGCGCTCGCGCGCCGAGGAATACGGCATCCCGCGCGAGTTCAACCGCCGCCTCGACGTCCACATCCACGTGCCCGAGGGGGCGATCCCCAAGGACGGGCCGTCCGCCGGCATCACCATGTGCACCGCGCTCGTCTCGGCGCTCACGCGCAGGCCCGTGCGCCGCGACGTGGCGATGACCGGCGAGATCACGCTGCGCGGCAAGGTGCTGCCGATCGGCGGCGTGAAGGAGAAGCTGCTCGCGGCCCACCGCATCGGCGTGACGATGGTGATCCTGCCGCGCGAGAACGAGAAGGACCTCGCCGACGTGCCGAAGAACGTGCTCGAGGGGCTGCAGGTGCAGCTCGTCGACCACATCGACGAGGTGTTGAAGCTCGCCCTGCTGCCCCCGGAGACACCGGCGCAGGTTTCGGCAGGCGGGCCCGGAGACGACCTGGGCAGCAGCGTGCTGCCCGACGGCATGACGCACTGAAGCGCGGGAGCGCGGCCCCGCCGCGCCCGCCCGCCACCTGTAACTTGAACCACGCAGCCGCGACGTTCGCAGGGAGCGCCGCCTCCCCCTCCTCATTTCCGCGCGACGGCCTGCCGGAAGTGGCCTTCCTCGGCCGCTCCAACGTGGGCAAGAGCAGCCTGCTCAACGCCCTCGCCGGCACGCGCGGGCTGGCGCTCGTGTCCTCGGCCCCCGGCCGCACGCGAGTCGTCAACTTCTTCAAGGTGAGCGGCGTGCCGAAGCCGGGTGGCGCCGGCCGCGGGGAGCTGTACCTCGTCGACCTGCCCGGCTATGGCTACGCGAAGGCCCCGCGCCAGGTGCGCGACGGCTTCGAGCGGCTGGCGGTGTCGTACCTCGCCGGACGTGAGCCGCTGCGCCTGTGCGTGTTCATCGTCGACGCCCGGCACGAGCCCGGCGAGCACGACCTGCAGCTGCGCGAGTGGCTGCGCCATCACGGCCTGCGCTACGTGGTCGCCGCCAACAAGATCGACGCGCTCGACCGCGGCGAGGCGCGGCGCCGCGAGCAGGCGCTCGCCCGCGGCATCGGCTCCGGGGCCGAAGCCGTCGTCGGCGTCAGCGCCGAGCTCGGCACGGGCACCCGGGAGCTGTGGAACCTCGTGCGCGGGGCGGCCTTCGCACCGCGCGCCGCCGGCGCGGACGGCGGCCCGGGGCTCGAGCGACGGCCGGCTCACGGCGGGAGGACGGTTGAGAACCATGGACGCTGACGACCAGCCGCGCGTGGAAGCCGAGGGGCAGCCGCCGGCCGGGCCGCCGCTCGGGCCGGAGCCGTCGCCGCAAGCCGAGCCGGCCCTGCCGCCCGGGCCGCCGCCGGCGCCGCTGGCGCTCTCGCGCCTGAAGGAGATGACGATCCAGCAGCTGACGGCCGCCGCGCTCGACAGCGGCCTCGCCGACGCCGCTGGCCTCAAGAAGCACGACCTCATCTTCCGCATGCTGCACGCGCAGGCGGAGCGCGACGGCCTGCTGTTCGCCGAAGGGGTGCTGGAGACGATGCCCGACGGCTACGGCTTCCTGCGCGCCCCCGAGTCCAGCTACCTCCCGGGCCCAGACGACATCTACGTCTCACCCTCCCAGATCCGCCGCTTCGAGCTGCACACGGGCGACACCGTCTCCGGCCAGGTGCGCCCGCCGCGGCACGGCGAGCGCTACTTCGCGCTGATCAAGGTCGAGGCGATCAACTTCGACCCGCCCGAGGCCGCTGTCGACAAGGTCATCTTCGACAACCTCACGCCGCTCTACCCGCACGCGCGGCTCCGGCTGGAGACGGCGCCCGACAACATGACCGCGCGCGTGCTCGACATGATGACCCCGCTCGGCAAGGGCCAGCGCGGCCTGATCGTCGCGGCCCCGCGCACGGGCAAGACGATGATCCTGCAGAACATCGCCCACTCGATCGCCCAGAACCACCCCGAGGTGGTGCTGATCGTGCTGCTGATCGACGAGCGCCCCGAGGAGGTGACGGACATGCAGCGCTCGGTCAAGGGCGAGGTGATCGCCTCGACCTTCGACGAGCCGGCCACGCGCCACGTCGCCGTGGCCGAGATGGTGATCGAGAAGGCGAAGCGCCTGGTCGAGCACAAGCGCGACGTCGTGATCCTGCTCGACTCGATCACGCGCCTGTCGCGCGCCTACAACGCGATCGTGCCCTCCTCGGGCAAGGTGCTCTCCGGCGGCGTCGACGCCAACGCGCTGCAGCGGCCCAAGCGCTTCTTCGGCGCCGCGCGCAACATCGAGGACGGCGGCTCGCTGTCGATCATCGCCACCGCCCTGGTCGAGACCGGCTCGCGCATGGACGACGTGATCTTCGAGGAGTTCAAGGGCACCGGCAACTCCGAGATCGTGCTCGACCGCAAGATGGCCGACCGCCGCATCTACCCCGCCGTCGACATCAACAAGTCGGGCACCCGCAAGGAGGAGCTGCTGCTCTCGCGCGACGAGCTGCACCGGGTGTGGATCCTGCGCAAGGTCCTCTCGCCGCTCTCGCCGGTCGAGGCGATGGAGCTGATGCTCGACAAGATGACAAAGACCAAGGGCAACCGCGACTTCCTGGACGGCATGGCGGTCGGCTAGCGTCTGGGGGGTGCGGCGTAGCACTGGCTCCCAGGCAACGGGCTGCGAGCGGAGGCGAATTCGCCGTGGTTGCCTTGACTCTCGTATGACGAAAGAGAGCCCGGCGTTTGCCTGGTTGTTGAGTATCTGACGGACGCTGCCCCCTATCCGGGTGAGACGTCAAGAGGGACGGGGCCAGGGCGGGACCGAGCGGTGAGGCGGGGGGCACGACGGTGCGGGCTCAAGCGACGCAGTGTCGACCGTCTACCAGGTGGATCCTCGTCTCAGCTCACCGTGCCTGCCTCGGAGGTTTCGTGTTCTCTCCTGAACGCGCCGAGTCACTCCAGCTTCGCGTACTCGGACTTGGCGGCGATCAGGACCGGGATGTCGGGGTCGGCGTCCTTCCACAGTCGGAAGAACTCCTGATAGGCGGCCCGGGATCGGACGGTGGCGCCCTGCATTGCGTAGGCGCGGCCGAGCTGAAGGCGCGCCAACGCACCCAAGGGGCAATTCACGGCGACGCCGCGGTGGTCCAGGAACTTCTGGAACTCCAATTCTGCTTCCTTGCCCTCGCGCAACAATAGATACGTTTCGCCACGAACATACACGGGATAGAGCGACCCTCCGACCTCGAACTGGGGAAGTGGTGTACCCAGTTCGTACTGTGCTGTCGTCTGAAGGTCCTCCAGGGCTTTCGCCGGATTCTTTAGTCTGATTTCGATTGAGGCGTGAACGACGGGCAGCCAATAGCGATTGATGGCCGTATTGAGGGGAAAGCGGTCCGCTAGGCTCTGCGCCATACGCGCTGCCCGATCCACATCTCCTATGCGCGAGAAGGCCAAAGCCGCGAGGACGCTTACGTCCCGAGTGGGGGCTTCGGCCAGAGCAGATGCGATTCCCCGGCGGGCTCGCGATGCGTTGTTGAACTCGGCTTCGCGCAGGGCGGCGTCCATCTGCCACGCTGCCGCGGTCTCCCTTGAGTCATTGCCATTAGCGGAGTCGATGGCGAGCTGGGAGAGTCCACGGGCGCGTGCCAAGCGCCCGTAGAATGCCTCGGTGTCTGACTCGAACGAAAGAAGCACGTCTTCCCCCGGTTTGCCAGTAGCCGCAGCGACTTGCCGCTTCATCTCGGCGGTGTCGTCTGCAAGGAAGGCCACTCCATAGCGATTTCCGTGCAGGAACGGGTTGTCAACCTTGTGGGCTATGGCCTGCTGATACGCGACCTCCGCTTCATGGATCTGATTCACGGCCGGATAGAGGCCCACGAGGTTGGTGAAGGCCGCTGCGCTGCCCGGGTTCAAGCGGAGGTCCTCGGTGCTCGCGGTGATCGCCTTTTCGTATTGCCCCAAGTAATAGTAAGCGACGCCCAGATTACCGAAAGGTTCGCTGTTGCGTGGATATGTCTGGCCCCACAGTTCGTAAACCTGGATGGCCTTTTCGAGTTCTCCGGTGGCGAGGAGGTAATAGGAACCCGAGATGCGGAATTTCTCCCTCTCGCTCACCCGCTCGCGCAGGTCAAAAGACTTCTGGAGGTTCTCGATGGCCAGACCGGGCTCTCTGAGATTGGAGTATGAAATCCCCAGTGCTTCATAAGCCGCAGCGAAATTGGGGTCGAGTTCGACCGCGCGTTTGAAGAAGGGAATGCCAGCCGCACTGCCTTTCTCCTGCAGGGTCTTGACCCCCACGGAGAGGGCCTTCAAGGCCTCCAGAGAAGGCGTGGTGGCTTGATCGAGGGGAGCGGCGAACTGCTCCACTGTGCTGAGCGACTCTCCGAGCTTCTCCCGAAGCTTGGTCGCCGCTTGGTCCAGGGCTCTTAGAATGTGCTCCTTGTTATCCGCCGTCACCTGTTCCTGTGCAAGGAGATCGCCACTCCTGCAATTGACGGCATCGAGACCGATCACATACTGACTGCCCAAGTTCGCAACCGAGCCTGAAATGTAGGCCTTACCGCCTGCTCGCTGGCAGAGATCACTCGCCACGTCCGGCGTCAGCCTCGTATCCAACGGCTTGGCCATCAGCCTGAGAGTGGCACGAGTTCTTGCATGCGAGAGGATGTTGAGGAACGGGGACTGCGCTAGCTGCACGGAAATCGCCTGCTTCAGGGTGTCGTCGAAGACAGGGTCGCCGGTTGTGTTGGTGAAGTCGGCCAGCACGAGCGTGTCTTCCTCGGATAGCCTCGGCGCACGGTGGAAATGGAGGTAAGCGCCCGCGGCAAGCGCCATGACCGCTATGGCAGCGGAGGCGAGAATCTTCCAGCGCCCTGCAAAGCGTGATGGAGTCCGCCCCATGGTTGCAGGCAACCGCGCCGAATCTGTATCGCGCTTCAGGCGCTGCAAATCAGTCCGTATGTCAGCTGCATTCTGGTAGCGCAGCTTGCGGTCTTTTTCCAGCGCCTTGTCGAGGAGTGTTCCGAGCTCCTCAGGCAGGTTTGGGTTCAGCCTTGAGGGAGGAACCGGCGCTCGATTCAAGACGGCGTCATGAACGACAGCAGCAGTGCCACCCGCGAACGCCATCCGCCCCGTCGCCATCTCATAGAGCACCGCACCGAAGGAGAACAAGTCCGTGCGCGCATCCAACTGTTCTGCGCGCGCCTGCTCCGGTGACATATACGCGATGGTGCCCACTGCGCTGCCCGGGCTGGTTAGCGATTCTTCCGATATTGCTGTGGGCATCGCGGAAACGCCGGCACCTTCGGCGACGGTTGTGACCTTCGCCAGACCAAAATCGAGTATCTTCGCCCGTCCTCGCTTCGTGACGAAGATATTCGCAGGCTTGATGTCACGGTGCACAATACCCTGTTCGTGCGCCGCCTCCAGGGCATCCGCGATTTCCGTGCCCAGCTCCAGCACCTGTTCGACAGGGAGCGGCCTGCCTGCGATCATCTGCTTGAGCGTCTGCCCCTCCATCAGCTCCATAGCGATGAAGAGATGCCCGCCATCTTCGACGATTTCGTAGATCGTGCAGATGTTGGGATGGTTCAGTGTGGAAGCAGCACGCGCTTCGCGCCGAAGGCGTTCGAGCGCCTGCAGGTCTTTCGCCATGCCTTCAGGAAGGAACTTCAGCGCAACGTGTCGGCCGAGGTTCAGGTCTTCGGCTTCGCAGACGACGCCCATTCCGCCACCACCGAGTTTTCGCAACACGCGGTAATGCGAGATGTTCCGGCCAACAATCGAGGAGGAATCAGCCACTATCGCTGCATCTTACGCCCGGCGTCTCCGAGCGGGCAATCGTGTCCAGTCGCACACAAGCCGGAGAGGTTCTGCCGAACGCGCGTCCATCAGGGGTGGAGGACTGTGGAGATGATCCGAGATCACTCGCCCACATAGTCGTCTAACCGAGGAATGGTCCACCTGGTATCTTTTCGGGTTCGAGGGCTTCGACCTGCGGTCGCTGCCGCTCGTCCAGCGCAAGCGGCTGCTGCGACGACAAGCGCCCGGAGGATTGCCCCCCAGGGACTCCCGTCGGCCCGGTCCCGAGGGATCCGCCGGGGGTGCGGCGCAGCACGGCTGACAGGCTACAGGCTCGGAGCGAAGCGCGATTCATTCCCGCGAAGCGAGCGGGGAGTCTGAGGGGGGCGGCGCAGCCCCGCCAACAGACAACAAGCTCGGAGCGGAGCGGGATTCACTCGCGCGGAGCGGGGGGCTGGGGGGCGCGACGCAGCACCCGTGACAAGCTACAGGCTCGGAGCGGAGCGGGATTCACTCCCGCGGAGCGGGGGGGCTGGGGGGCGCGGCGCAGCACCCCTGACAAGCTACAGGCTCGGAGCGAAGCGCGATTCACTCGCGCGGAGCGGAGGGGGGGTCCTGCGGGGTCCGGCGCAGCACCGCCAATAGACAACAAGCTCGGAGCGGAGCGGGATTCACTCCCGCGGAGCGGAGGGGGGGTCTGGGGGCGCGGCGCAGCACCCCCCAGAAAAGATTCAGATCTTCCCGGTGAAGCCGTAGACCAGGCCCACGGTGAGCGTCGACTGGTTGTTGGTCTTGCTGCCGTTCGACTTGGCGAAGAAGTCGGTGTCGGCGTGGTCGAGACGGTACTCGAGCCGCGCCTTCAGCGAGCCCGCGACCAGGTGATCGCTGGTCAGCGTGAGGCTCTGGGCCTTGCCCCCGATCGTCATGAAGCCGCCCTTCGAGTCGTCGACGTACTCGTAGCGGCCCACGACTGCCCAGGCCGGCGTCGCCTGGTACTTCGCGTAGCCGTCGACGCCCCACCACTTGACGTCGCCCTCCTTGCCGTAGTCCACGTTCGCCTGCAGGCTGAGCTTCGGCGTGGCGGCGTAGGTGAGCGTCGTGTCGAACAGGTTGCGCACGTCGCGGACGGAGGCGCCGGCCGGCGCCTCCTTGCCCACCATGTAGTTGGCGACCCAGGTCAGCTTCGCGTCCGGCTTCAGCGTCAGGCTGAGGTGCACCGTCTTGTCGCCGTTCGTCTCGCTCGAGTTGTTCCAGCCGTTCACCAGCTGGGCGCCCAGGGTCGTCTTCGCGTCGACCGTGTACGTGGCTCGCACGCCCACGTGGTAGAACGGGATCGCGTAGCCGAACAGGATCGAGCGTGTGTAGTTCCAGTTGTCCTGCGACTCGATCACCTCGGCGCCCATCGGCGTCACGAACTTCCCGGCGTCCCACTGCACCTTCCCCGTCAACAGGCTGACGTAGGCCTGCTGGATGTGCTTGTAGATCTCCCTGCCGCTCGACTCCGGCTCGTAGGCAGCCACCAGGTCCGCCGTCTTGCCGAAGTCGAGGTCGGCACGGAAGCCGACGCGGCTGTCGGCCGTCGGGGTCTTCGTGAAGTTCAGCTCCGCCAGGCTCAGCGAGAACGTGTTGTGCTGCACGTCGAACGTGCGCAGCGCCGGGTCGACCTTGTTGAAGTTGTAGCCGTAGTAGACGTCGACGAAGCCCGCGACGTCGACCTTGGGCGGCTCGGGCGATGGCGAAGGCGCGGCAGCCGGCGCAGGCGTCGGCTGGTCGTCGGCCACGGCGCGCGGAGCGAGCGCGGGGGCGGCGAGCAGCACGGCGCCGGCAAGCGCGGGCACGACGCGCATCAGGCGTCTGGACAGGGCGTGGGCGGATGACATAATCGAATCACTCCTTGGTTCGTACCGTCGGAACATCGGAGCGGGGCGCCGTGGCCGCGGCGCCCCGCCGGATTCATGAGCCGCTCACGCGCTCTTCTGGGCACCTCCCGGTGATTCCACCGTCCAGGCCGAGCTGACGCTCGACGACATGCTGAACTCCGGGTAGGCCAACGCGCCCATCTCCGGCATGTCGAGGCCTGTGATCTCCGTCTCAACGGAGACGCGGTTGCCGATGATCACGTCGACGACCTTGAAGAACAGCCAGAACGA
Organism: uncultured Acidobacteriota bacterium; assembly: GCA_963831755.1. Classification (GTDB taxonomy): domain Bacteria; phylum Acidobacteriota; class Vicinamibacteria; order Fen-336; family Fen-336; genus DATBSL01. The sequence goes on along the minus strand of CAWHRC010000013.1, from coordinate 277,309 downwards.
CACGAACACGAACACGAAGCAGGTCAAGGTGCCGATGCACTGGGCGACGAACTGCTTGGGGTCGCCGTAAAACAGGCCGCTGACCGTGCCCGGGACGCCGTTCCAGCCGTCGCCGTACTTGCCGTCAGCGAACAGGCCCAGAGACAGCACGCCCCACGCTCCGTTCACGCCATGCACCGAGATGGCGCCGACGGGGTCATCGACCTTCAGCGTGCCCTCGATGAAGAAGACCGAGAGGCACACCAGCACTCCGGAGATCACGCCGATCAGCACGGCCGACGGCGCGGTCACGAAGGCGCAGGGTGCCGTGATCGCGACCAGCCCAGCGAGCATGCCGTTCGCCATCATCGAGGGGTCGGGCTTCCCGAACTTCCACATCATGAACAGCATCGCGGTCAGAGCGCCCCCTGCCGAGGCCAGCATCGTGTTCGTCGCCACGACCCCGATGCGCAGGTCGGTGCCGGCCAGCGTCGACCCGGGGTTGAAGCCGAACCAGCCGAAGGCCAGGATGAATGTGCCGACGATCGCCATCGGGATGTGGTGGCCCGGTATCGCGACGGGCTTGCCGTCCCTGGTGAACTTGCCCAGGCGTGGCCCGATCACGATCGCGCCCGCCAAGGCCGCCACGCCTCCCACCATGTGCACGACGGAGGACCCGGCGAAGTCCACGTGGCCGTGGCCCAGCCCGAAGTTCGCGCCGAGCTGCGACAGCCAGCCGCCGCCCCAGACCCAGTTGGCGAACAGGGGATAGACCACCATCGACATGAAGAAGCCGTACACGAGGAACGACGACCACTTCCAGCGTTCCGCCATGGCCCCCGTCGGGATCGTGACCGTCGTGTCCATGAACACCATCTGGAACAGGAACAGCGTGAAGACGCCGACGTCGTAGACGTCGGAGCCGAGGAAGAAGCCGGTCGTGCCGAAGAGGCCAAACAGCTTCCCGAAGAGATGGATCTGAAACTCGTGTGTCAGCGGTGGTGTGCCGCCCAGTGACGCAAGGGTGCCGGCCCCCACGCCGCCCATCTGCAGCGCGAAGCCGCAGACCCAGTAGCCCAGCATGCCGATCGGGTACACCATGAAGTTCATCGACATCGTGTGCGCGGCGTTCTTGGCACGGGTGAAGCCGGTCTCCACCATGGCGAACCCGGCCTGCATGAACATGACCAGGAACCCGGTGATCAGCGTCCAGACGATGTTGATCGCGATCTTGTTGTGGCCGACCGTGTCCATCACCTCGCCAAGAGTCGGGTGGGCCGCGTCCTTGACGGGCACGTCCGCGGCCGTTCCCGTCGTCGCGCCGGTTGGATCGGGCCCGCGCGGCGCGGCGGTGGGGGCCGGCGCGGGGGCTGCGGGCGCCGCGGCAGCGGCCGCCGGCGTAACCTGGGCGTCCTGCGCGTGAGCCACGCGGTCGAGCGAGCGCAACGCAGACACGCCGAAGGCCGCGCACACCCCCAGCGCCAGACCCAGCAACAGACGTCGCATCCAAACCCTGGGCACGATCACACCTCCTCCTTGGCTCGGTTCATGTCGGCGCGCCCGGACCGCTGGCCGTCGGTCCGGGCCGCTGAGATCGAGAGCGTCTCGCCTCACAGGGCGTCTTCGCCCCTCTCGCCGGTGCGGATCCGCACCGCGTCGTCCAGGTTCAAGACGAAGACCTTCCCGTCGCCGAACTTGCCCGTCTTTGCGGTGCGCTGGATCGCCTCGATCGCCTTCTCGACCAGCTCGGTCGCGATGGCGACCTCGATCTTCACCTTCGGCAGGAAGTCGACTTTGTACTCGCTGCCGCGGTAGGTCTCGGTGTGGCCCTTCTGCCGGCCGAAGCCCTTGACCTCGGTCACGGTCATGCCCACGACCCCGACCTCCTGCAGCGCGGTCTTCACCGCGTCGAGCAGGTGGGGCCGCACGATGGCTTCCACCTTCTTCATCTCCCCTCCTTGGCGGTTTGAACGCTCGCGCCCTCTGCAAGGGCCGCCAGCAGAGCGGCTTCGACGCGCGGCAGGCTCTCCGCCTCGAGCTTGCGGCCGCGGTCGTCCGTCACGTAGAAGACGTCGAGCGCCAGCGCCTTGGCAGTGGCGATCTTCGCGAAGCTGATGTCGAGGCCCAGCCGGGCCAGCGCGTCGGCCAGGGTCCAGGCGAGCCCCGGCCGGTCCTGCGCCCTCACCTCGATCACGGTCGCGGCGGCCGACGCCTCGTGGTCGAAGCGAACCGACGGCCCGCGGGCCGCCCGCCCCCAGGGCCGCCGCGCCTTGCGCGGCGTCCGCTCCGTCCAGCGCTCGATCGCGGCGGCCACGTCCAGCCGCCCCGCCAGCGCTTCACGCAGGGCGCCCTCGACACGCTCGCGGCGCTCCGGCCTGACCGGCCCGTGGCCCGACACCTCCGACACCCGGAAGCTGTCGATCGCCACCCCGTCCCGCCGGCTGAACAGGTCGACCGACAGGATGTCGGCGCCGTTCGCGGTCAGCACGCCCGCGATGCGCGCGAACAGCCCGGGCCGGTCGTCGGCGACCACCGTCAGCTCCGTGCAGTGGCCGTCGCCGACGTCGCGCCACTCGACGGCCAGCGCCGAGGGGCCGCGCGACGCCACCAGCCGGAAGTGCCGCTCCATCTGGTCGGCGCCGGTCGTGCGCAGGTAGCGCTCAGGCATCAGCGCGAAGTGGCGCTCGACCTCGCTTTCCGCGTGCGCGGCCAGCAGGCGCGCCGCCGCCTTGGCGCGGGAGCCCTGGCCCGGCGCCTCGGCGATCGGGTGGCCCGCGAGCCGCTCGCGCGTGCGGTTGTACAGCTCCCACAGCAGCAGGCCCTTCCACTCGTTCCAGATCCCAGGCCCCACGCCGCGGTGGTCGGCGTAGGTCAGCAGCATCAGCTGGTTGAGGCGCTCCAGGCGACCCACGCGTTCCGCGAAGGCGGCGATCAGCGAGGGCTCGGAGAGGTCGCGCTGCTGCGAGACCTGCGACATCTCCAGGTGCGCCGCCACCAGGAACTCGACGTCGCCCGCGGGCCCCGGGGTGAGCCCCAGCCGCTCGCAGACGCGCGGCGCCAGCTTCGCCCCGCGCGCGACGTGGCCGCCGCCGCGGCCCTTGCCGATGTCGTGCAGCAGCAGCCCGAGGTAGAGCGGCGCCGCGTCCTCGACCTCGTCGAACACGCGCCCGAACGCCCGCACGCCGGGGCTCTCGCCCGCCGCCACCTCGTCGAGGGCCGCGATCGCGCGCAGCGTGTGCTCGTCGACGGTGTAGCGATGGAAGAAGTCGTGCTGCACCAGGAAGGTCACGCGGCCGAACTCGGGCAGGTAGCGGCCGAGGAACCCGGTCTCGTGCATCGCGCGCAGGGCCGGCGCCACCCGGCCGCGCCAGCGCAGGACGTCGAGGAAGGCTCGTGCCACGCCGGGATCGCGCCGCAGCGCGGCGTCCACGACCGACAGCCGCTCGCGCACGGCCGCCTTCAGCTCGTCGGAGAGGGTCACGCCCTCCGCCTGCGCCGTCGCGAAGACGTCGAGCAGGGCCGCTCCGCCGCCGGAGAGCTCGGCCCGGGCGTGCAGCCGGCCGCCGCGCAGCTCCAGGCCGCGGGCGGGGCGCCGCGCCCGGAAGGCCGAGAGCAGCCGCCGCGGGGCCGGCTCGAGGTCGCGCATCACGAAGCGGCGGGCGAACTCCGCGAGCTCCGAGGCGCGACGGTAGTAGTCGCGCATGAACAGCTCCGACGAGAGCATCCCGCTGCGCGACGGCGCGCCCAGGGCGCGCGCGAGGTCGTTCTGCAGGTCGAGCGTGAGCACGTCGGACTTGCGCCCGCTCGCGAAGTGCGCCTCGTGCCGCACGCGCAGCAGGAAGTCGTAGGCGCGGCGGGCCGTCCTGTGCTCCTGCTCCGAGATCCAGCCGGCCGCCTCGAGCCCGGCCAGGCCGCTGCTGCCGAGCCGGGCGTGCGCGACCCAGAGCACGGTGTGCAGCTCGCGCAGGCCGCCCATGCCTTCCTTGACGTTCGGCTCCTGGACGCACACCGCGCCCTCGTGCTTCGCCTGCCTGTCCTCGTACTCGCGGCGCATGGCGTCGAGGAACGCGTCGCGCGCGCGCCGGTCGGCCAGCAGGCCTTCCACGGCCGCCAGCAGCTCCTGGAACAGCTCGTTGCTCCCCGTGACGAGGCGGGCCTCCGTGAGCGCCGTGCGCGAGTGCAGGTCCTCGCGCGCCATCGCCACGCACTCGCGCGTCGAGCGGAAGCTGTGGCCGACCGTGAGGCCGGCGTCCCACAGCAGCATCAGCGCCTGCTCCACGAAGGTGGCGACCGCGCCGCCGGGGCGCCCGCGGTGCAGGAACAGGAGGTCGACGTCCGAGAACGGGGCCAGCTCCGCGCGCCCGTAGCCGCCGAGCGCGACGACGGCGCAGCGGGCCAGCTCGGCCGCGGCGCCCGGCCCCGCCGCCTCGGCCGCCAGCTGGCAGGCACGGATCACGACCTGGTCCATCTGGTAGGCGCGCGTGGCCGCGATCTCGCGCCCGCCGAGGCCCATGCGGTGCCGCATCCGCAGGCGGTCGGTCTCCAGCTTCAGGAAGCGCTTGAAGAGCTCGACGCGCGCGGCACTCTCCGCCGCGACGCCCGCCCCCTGCAGCCGCTCCTGGGCGTGGCTGCGGATCGTCTCCCCCTCGAGTCTGGTCACGGCAGTCGGGATGGGCAAGGCTCATGCCGCCGGGGGCCGCGACAGCCCCTTGCGCGCCAAGTGGCTCGCCATCAGCAACCTGGACGTTGCCGCGCCCGCCTCGCCGGACGGCGTCACGACCGACATAGATGTCAGACGCGGTCTTGCCGCCTCCACTCGTGTCGTCCCGGCGCCGGAGTGACGACGCCCTCGCCGAGGCCCAAGGGCCGCGCGCCCCGCGGTCCACACGCGCCGCAACAGATTTGTTGGACCCGTCCGAGGCAGCGCCGGGAATGTCACCCTCGGGCACGCGCGTTCCATTTTCCGGGGCACGTCTCACGCGGCTCGCGCCGACCGCGGAGCGTCCCCTGGCCTGGCCCGATCCGGCGGATGCTGCTAAACTCGTCAGTTGCGGCCCAAGACGCGCACGCGGCCGAGGGAGCCCCATGAAGTCTGGAATCCACCCCGACTACCAGGTCGTCAACGTCCACTGCGCCTGCGGCGCGACCTGGACGACGCGGTCCACCAAGAAGGAGCTGCGGCTGGAGATCTGCTCCAACTGCCACCCCTTCTTCACCGGCAAGCAGCGCATCCTCGACGCCGCCGGCCGCGTGGAACGCTTCAACCGCAAGTACGGCAAGAAGCCGGTCGCCCCCAAGTCCTGAGGCGGCGGGCACGGGCGCCATGGACGGGATCACCTTCCAGAAGCTGCGCGACATCGAGGCCCGGTACACCGCGGTCGAGTCCGCGATGTCGGATCCCGCCGTCGTGCAGGACCCCGCCGCCTACCAGAAGCTCGCTCGCGAGGCGAAGGAGATCTCACCCATCGTCGAGCGCTACCGCGCCTACAAGCACACGCTGCAGGAGCTGACCAAGGTCCAGGAGATGGCGCGCGGCGAGAGCGACCCCGAGCTGCGCGAGCTGGCCCACGAGGAGGCGCGCACGCTCGAGGCCCGGCGCGACGAGCTCGACGCCGGCATCCCGCTGCTGCTGGTCCCGAAGGACCCGAACGACGAGAAGAACGTCCTGCTCGAGATCCGCGCCGGCACCGGCGGCGACGAGGCCGCGCTGTTCGCCAGCGAGGTCTTCCGCATGTACGCGCGCTTCGCCGAGCGCCAGGGCTGGAAGGTCGACGTGGTGTCGATCAGCCGCAGCGGGCCGGGCGGCATCAAGGAAGTGATCGCGATGGTCGAGGGCGACCGCGTGTACTCGAAGCTGCGCTTCGAGAGCGGTGTGCACCGCGTCCAGCGCGTCCCCGTCACGGAGGCCTCGGGGCGCACCCACACCTCGGCGATCACGGTGGCGGTGCTGCCGGAAGCCGAGGAGGTCGACGTCAAGATCGACCCCAAGGACATCCGCGTCGACACCTTCTGCTCCTCGGGCCCCGGCGGCCAGAGCGTCAACACCACCTACTCGGCCGTGCGCATCACGCACCTGCCGACGAACACCGTCGTCTCCTGCCAGGACGAGAAGAGCCAGATCAAGAACCGCGAGAAGGCCATGAAGGTGCTGCGCGCGCGGCTCTTCGAGATGGCCCTCGAGGAGCAGCAGAAGGCGATCGCCAGCGACCGGCGCAGCCAGGTCGGCAGCGGCGACCGCTCGGAGAAGATCCGCACCTACCACTTCCAGCAGGGGCGGGTCACCGACCACCGCATCGGCCTCACGATCCACCGCCTGCAGGAGATCCTCGACGGCGACCTCGAGGAGATCGTGGGCGCGCTGATCGCCTACCACCAGGCGGAGAAGCTCAAGGCCGCGGGCGCGGCCCCGACGAGTGGCAGGCGCAGCGCGGAGGCCGCCAGCGCCGCCCGCTGAGGGCCTGCCCGCAGCCGAGCCATGACCGCCGCGGCCCTCCTGCGCGAGGCCGCGAAGGCGCTGCGTGCCGCAGGGGTCGTGGCGGCTGAGCGGGACGCCGAGCGCCTGCTGCGACACGTCCTCGGCTGGGAACGCGCCGCCCTCGTCGCCCGCCCGGAGTCGCCGATCACCGCCCAGGCGGAGTCGGAGTTCCGCGCGCTCGTCGCCCGACGGGCCCGGCGCGAGCCGCTGCAGCACCTCGTCGGGACGCAGGCCTTCTGGAGACACGACTTCCTGGTGACCAATGACGTGCTCATTCCCCGACCCGAGACCGAGCTGCTCGTGGAGGCCGCGCTCGAGGTGCTGCGTCCCCTGACCCGGCCCGTGATCGTCGACGTCGGCACGGGCTCGGGCTGCATCGCCTTGTCGCTCGCCGCCGAGAGGCCCGATGCCGAGGTCCACGCGACGGACGTCTCCCAGCCGGCCTTGCGGGTGGCACGCGAGAACGCGCGCCGGCTGGGGCTCGAGCGCCGCGTCGCCTTCCACGCGGGCGACCTGCTCGAGCCGGTCGCCAACCGCTCGGGCGCGATCGATCTCGTCGTCAGCAACCCGCCCTACGTCGACGAGGCGGAGCGCGACACGCTGGCCCCGGAGGTGCGGGACCACGAGCCGGCGGGGGCGCTCTACGCGCCCGAGCACGGCCTCGGCGTCTACCGGCGACTGGTCCCGGCGGCGACACGGGCCCTGCGCCCAGAAGCCACACTGGTCCTGGAGCTCGGGGCCGGACAGCGCGCCGCCGTCGAGCGGCTGTGCGTCGAGGCGGGCCTGGCCGTCGCCGGGGTGCGCACGGACCTGCAGTCGATCCCGCGCGCGCTGGTCGCAGTCAAGGCCGCAACGGCCTGACGCCGTACACCTGGCCTCGCCGGTCCCGGCTGGGCCGGGCCCTGCGCGTTTTCCCTTGACGTAATCTCGGGCCGGAGGCTAGGTTGATGCTAGCCATCTCCGCAGTAATCGAGTGGATCCGGGCTCGAAGGCGAACGCGGGCCGACGGTGCCCTTCTCCCGCGATCGTCGTCAGCCGAAGGAGGAGAACGTGAGGGGGACCATTCTCGTCGCAGTCGGTTTGTTCGCCGCCGTCGGGTCGGTGGAAGCCAAGGACTTCGTGCTCACGGCCCGGGGTGCCCTCGGCCAAGGTCAGGTCCAGGCGGTCCAGGCCGCAGGCGGAAGCGTGTACTACAGCCACACCGGCACGGGCCTGGTCATGGCGCGCTCGGACTCGCCGACCTTCGCCCAGGACGTCCAGGCCAGCGGCGCTTTCTCGCAGGTGCTCGAGGACATGGTCGTGCAGTGGACGCCGCCGTTGAAGACGGTCGACCTCCAGGACGACGCGATCAACCCCGCCGACGACACCCTCTATCCCATCCAGTGGGCTCCGCGCGCGATCGGAGCGCCCCAGGCCTGGGCGGCCGGCTGCACCGGGAAGGGCGTGCGTGTCGCCGTGCTCGACGGCGGCATCTACAGCGCGCACCCAGACCTGCAGGCGAACCTCGACGTGGCGCACTCGGTCTCGTTCGTGCAGGGGCAGGCATGGGACAGTGACGTGGGGACGTTCTGGCACGCGACGCACGTGGCCGGCATCATCGCCGCCCTCGACAACAACACTGGCGTCGTCGGCATCGCGCCCGAGACGACGATCGTCGGCGTCAAGGCGCTGCACAACGGCAGCGGCAGCTTCGGCGCCGTGATCGCCGGCATCCTCTACGCGGCGACACCGATCGCGGAGGGTGGCGGCGGCGCCGACATCATCAACATGAGCCTGGGCGCGACGTTCCCCCGCGGCGGCGGGAACACGGGCGCCGGCCCGCTGGTGGCCGCGATGAACAAGGCGGTGAACTACGCGGACCGCTTCGGGGTACTCGTGGTCTCAGCGGCCGGCAACGACGGCCTCGACCTCGACCACTCCGGCAGCGTCATCTCGGTTCCGGCACAGTCCGGCAGCGGGATCGCGATCGCCGCGACCGCCCCGGTCGGCTGGGCCACGGGATCCGGAGCCGACGCGTTCAACTTCAGCCGCCTCGCGTCCTACAGCAACTACGGCACGTCGGCGATCCACGTCTCGGCGCCCGGCGGCGACTTCGCCTACCCCGGCAACGAGGATTGCACCGTCGTGGTGACCGAGCCCTGCTGGGTGTTCGACATGGTGCTCAGCACGAGCCGCGCCGGCTACACCTGGGCCGCCGGCACCAGCATGGCCGCGCCCGCCACGTCCGCCGTCGCCGCGATCATCAAGCAGTCGCATCCCGGCATCTCGCTCGGCGCGCTCAAGGCCCGCCTGGCGCAGACGGCCGACGACGTCTACAAGCCCGGCGCCGATCCGTTCTCGGGCAAAGGCTTCGTCAACGCGGACATGGCCTGCAGCGCTCGCTGAGGAATCCCTTCATCGGCTGACATCGGGGGAGGCGCCGCCTCCCCCTTCTCGTCCTAGACGGACCGCCTGGTCCGTTTCGCCGGGCGGCGCCGCTCACCTATCCTTGCGCGATGGACCGCATCCGGGTCGTCGGAGGCCGTCCCCTGGAGGGAACCGTCCGCCTGTCCGGGGCCAAGAACGCGTCGCTGCCCGCCCTGTGTGCCGCTCTGCTGACGGACGCGCCGCTGGTGCTGAGCAACGTGCCCGAGGTGCGCGACATCCGCACCATGGGCCGCGTGCTGCAGGCGCTGGGCGCGAGCGTCGAGTTCCAGGTGGGCGGCACGGCCCTGGTGCGGTCCTCCGCCGTGAAGTCGGTGGAGGCGCCGTACGACCTCGTCAAGACCATGCGCGCCTCCGTGCTCGTGCTCGGGCCGCTCGTCGCTCGTGAAGGCCGCGCGCGGGTCTCGCTGCCTGGCGGCTGCGCGATCGGCGCCCGGCCCATCAACCTGCACCTCTCGGCGCTGCAGCGGATGGGGGCCGAGATCCGGGTCGAGCACGGTTACGTCGAGGCGCGCGCCAAGCGCCTGCGCGGCGCCGAGATCGTGTTCGACACGGTGACGGTGACGGGCACCGAGAACGTCCTGATGGCCGCCTGCCTCGCCGACGGCGAGACCGTGATCCGCAACGCGGCCTGCGAGCCGGAGGTTTCCGACCTCGCGGAGCTGCTGACGGCGATGGGCGCCACCGTGGAGGGGGCCGGCACGCCGACCGTCCGCGTCCTGGGCCGCGAGCGGCTGCAGGGCGCGCGGCATCGCGTCATCCCCGACCGCATCGAGGCCGGCACCTACCTGGCCGCCTGCGCAATCGCCGGCGGGGACGTCGAGATCCAGCGCTGCGTGCCGGCCCACCTGCGGGCGGTCATCGAGAAGTTCCGCGAGACCGGCGTGCGCATCGAGGAGGGCCCGGACAACCTGCGCGTGCGCGCGCCGCGCCAGGTGCGAGCGTCGGACGTGCGCACGCTGCCCTACCCCGGCTTCCCGACCGACATGCAGGCGCAGTACATGGCGCTGATGACCCAGGCCGCCGGCGTCTCGACCATCAGCGAGACGATCTTCGAGAACCGCTTCATGCACGTGGCCGAGCTGCAGCGCATGGGCGCCCAGGTGAGCGTCGACGGCCGCACGGCGGTCGTGCGCGGGCCGACGCCGCTGTCGGGCGCCCGGCTGATGGCGACCGACCTGCGCGCCTCGGCCAGCCTCGTGCTGGCGGCGCTCGCGGCGCAGGGCGAGACCGTCGTGGAGCGCGTCTACCACCTCGACCGCGGCTACTACCGGATCGACGAGAAGCTGCGCGGGCTGGGCGCCGACATCGAGCGGCTGACGTGAGCGCGGCCCTGCGGCGGGCCCTGCTCGTCTGGTACGAGCGCCAGCGCCGCGACCTGCCCTGGCGGCGCAGCCGCGACCCGTACCGGATCTGGGTCTCCGAGGTGATGCTGCAGCAGACCACCGTGCGCACGGCGGTCCCGTACTACGAGAGGTTCCTCCTCCGCTTCCCGTCCGCGGCCGCCCTGGCCGCGGCGAGCGAGGAGGAGGTGGTCGCAGCCTGGTCCGGGCTGGGCTACTACCACCGCGCCCGGAACCTGCTGCGCGGCGCGCGTCACCTCGTCGAGCGGCACCGCGGGAGCTTTCCGCGCTCGCTCGAGGCGGCGCTGGCGGTGCCCGGGGTCGGGCTCTACACCGCGAGCGCCGTGCTCTCGATCGCCCACGGGCTGCCGCTGCCGGTGGTGGACGGCAACGTGCGCCGCGTGCTCGCCCGGCTGCTCGCGCTGCGCGGGCCCGAGTACCGGCGCGACGCCGCCTACTACAACCGCGCGGAGGAGCTGCTCGACCGCGAGCGGCCGGGCGACTGGAACCAGGCGCTGATGGAGCTCGGCGCCACGATCTGCCTGCCCCGCCGGCCGGCCTGCGACGCCTGTCCCGTGCGGCGCCAGTGCCGGGCGCGGGCGCAGGGCCTCGTCGAGCAGCTGCCGGAGGGCCGCCGGCGCCGGGCGACCGCCTCCGTCACCGTGGCCGCCGCGCTGGTGCTGAAGGAGGGCCACGTGCTGCTGGTGCGCCGCCCGGAGGGCCGGCTGCTGGGGAGGATGTGGGAGCTGCCCCAGACCTCGCTCGAGTCGCGAGGGCTGCCGGACCTCGCGGGCGAGCTGCTGGAGCGGCATGGCCTGCGCGTGGTGGCCGGGGCGCTCGTGGTGCGCGCGCGGCACGCGATCACCTTCCGCAGGATCACGCTCGAGGGCTACCGCGCACGCCTGGCCGGCCCGGAGCCCGCGGACCCCGAGCGCTTCCGCTGGGCACGGCCGGCGGAGCTTTCGGAGCTCGCCGTCTCCTCGGCGACGCGCAAGCTGCTCGCAGGCCTGCGCGCGCCCCAGCTGCCGCTGCCCATCTGAGCAGTCCCGGCGCGCCCGGGCGGGCCGATGTACACTCTTCTTCCTGAGATGGCCTGCCTCTTCTGCGAGATCGCCGCGGGGCGCAGCCCCTCGCGGCTCGTCCATGCGGACGAGCGTGTGGTCGCCTTCCACGACATCCGCCCGCAAGCCCCCACGCACGTGCTGCTCGTCCCGCGAAAGCACGTCACGAGCCTGCTCGAGCTGCAGCCGGAGGACGAGGGCCTCGCGGGCGCCCTGGTCCGCACAGCCCGCGACCTGGCCCAGAAGCTCGGGGTCGCGCAGCGGGGCTTCCGCCTGGTGTTCAACTGCGGCGACGACGCCGGCTACAGCGTCGACCACATCCACCTTCATCTGCTCGGCGGCCGCCGGCTGGGCTGGCCGCCCGGGTAGGAGGAACAGGACGTGAGCGCAAGCAATCCCGCCGCACCCGAGCCGAGCGAGATCGCCGGCCGCTACCAGGTCGTCAAGAAGCTGGGCGCCGGGGCCTTCGGCACCGTGTTCAAGGCCCGCGACACGCGCCTCGAGCGGATGGTGGCGATCAAGACGATCCGGCTCGAGGGCCTCGCGGCCTCGCAGGCCGGCCACAAGGAGATGCTCGAGCGCTTCGAACGCGAGGCCAAGACGGCGGCCAAGCTGAAGCACCCGGGGATCGTGACGATCTACGACTACGACTTCAGCGAGTCGCAGGGCTTCAGCTACATCGCGATGGAGTTCATCGACGGCGTGGGCCTCGACCGCGTGATCGCCGAGACGGGCAGGCTGCCGGTCGAGCGGGCCGCGGCGCTCGGCGCGCAGGTCGCGGACGCGCTCGACTACGCGTACAAGTTCGGCGTCGTCCACCGCGACATCAAGCCCGCGAACATCATGGTCGAGGCGGGCGACCGCGTGAAGGTGACGGACTTCGGGATCGCCAAGCCGGGCGACTCGGCCGAGCACCTGACCGTGACCGGCAGCCTGCTCGGCACGCCCTCCTACATGAGCCCGGAGCAGGCCCGCGGGCAGGGCCTCGACGGCCGCAGCGACCTGTTCTCGCTCGGCCTCGTGGTCTACGAGATGGTCGCGGGGCGCAAGGCCTTCCGGGGCGACTCGATCACCGCGCTGCTGTTCAAGATCATCGCCGAGGAGCCGCAGCCGATCCACGAGCTCGAGCCGTCGGTGCCGGAGGCGATGGTCCGCCTGATCCAGAAGGCGATCGCCAAGGCGCCCGAGGCGCGCTACCAGAGCGGCCGCGAGATGGCCGACGATCTGCTGTCGCTGACGCGCGCCGGCGCGATGCCCACGCTGCGCGCGGTCGACACGCCGACCATCACTCCCGAGCACGCGCCCACGATCTCCAGCGCGGCGACGGCCATCTCGCCGGCGACGCTCCCGCCCGCCGTCGCCACGGGCGCCACGCAGCCGACCGCGGCGCCGCCCCCGCTGCCGCCCACGGTCCTCACCCCCGGCAGCGCCACTGCCCCGGGCAGGCCGAGCCCCGTGGCTCCCGCGAGGCCTTCGGCCCCCGCCCCGCGCGCCGCCCAGCCCGTGCGGCCGGCAAAGAGCGGCTCCGGGCTCGGCCTCGTGCTCGGCCTGGGCGCCGTGGGCCTGCTCGTGCTCGTGGCCCTCGCGGGCGGCGGCTGGTGGCTGCTGAAGCACCGTCAGGCCGTCGAGCCCACGACCGCTCCGACTCCGGTCGCCGAGCTGCTGACGCCGACCCCGGGCGTGCCGGCGGCCGGCGCGACTCCTCCGGCCGTCACGCTGCCCGCCGAGAGCGCACCGACACCGTTGCCTGCGCCCGCCGCAGCGGCGACGCCGGCTCCGGCAGCGACCGCAGCGCCTCGCCCCGCCGCCGGCTCGAGACCGGAAGGCGGCCGAAGAGTCGCAGCGCAGACCCCGGGGGCGAGCGCGGCCGCCGAGCCTGCCGCACCGCTCCGTACGCAAGGCGAGGACTACGGCTTCCTCAACGACATACCGGCGCAGGGTCCGGACGGGCGCGAGCTCGGTGCAGCCCTCGCGAACGCCTACCGCTCCGGCGGCTCGGGCGGCATCACCAACCGCCGCTTCGCCGCACGCCCGCGCGTCCCGCGCGACGTGGCCCCGATCGAGAGGCCCGCGGTCGGCACACTGCTGCACCTGATGTTCATGGAGCAGGCCTACCAGCGCCAGAACGGACGCTACGGCAACCTGCGCGAGCTGAAGGCGGCCGGGCTGCTGCGGCTCGACGTGCCCTTCGCGAACGGCGTGTTCGAGCGCATGCGCTACCGCTTCGAGCTGACGGGCAGCGGCAGCGAGTACAAGGCCACGGCCACGCCGCTCGTGGGCGGGCGGCCGTTCGTGGCCGACGACAACGGCTTCGTGCGCGTCGACGAGTAGCCGGGCGGTCGAGCCGGGCGCTCAGTAGTCCGTCGGGCGGGCCGCGCTCAGGTACTGCGCGATCCCGTCGAAGATCTCCTGCGAGTGCCGCAGGTCTGCCTGCGTGAAGTCCGGCCCGGCCTCGCGCGCCGTCTCGCCCTTGCGGCTCACCTGCGCCACGCCGATCGGCTGGCCGCGCAGCAGGATCGGCACGGTCACCATCTTCTGGATCGGCGCCGGCTTGTCGCGCAGCTTGATGCTCTCGAAGAACGCCACGTGCTTGACCATCGGCACGTTGTTCATCACCTCGCCCGAGCGGCGCGAGAGCACCCCGACGGCGATCGAGTCGCGCTTCGTCAGCGGGATCGTGCCGAGGTCCGCGAAGCGCCGCGGCGCCACGAAGCGCAGGTGCCTGCCGTCGGCCGAGAGCAGCAGGATCGCGACCTCGTCCTGCTTGCAGGCGAACTCCTGGCTCACGGTCTTGACCACCCGATCGGCCATGTCCAGGAGCAGCTCGCGCCGGTCGGGCACCTTGTCCCGCTGGCCGGCCATCGCGGACAGGATCTCTTGAAGGTCTTGCATCCCGCGCCCCTGCGCCTGCATCGTGGCGCGCGATTATACCGCCACTCCCGCCAGCCAGGCCGCGCTCCCCGCCGCCGGGTGACGCCGGACGAGCGAGGCGAAACGCCGCCCGAGCGGAGCCGCGAGCACGCGCCGCTGCCCGTCCACCGTGAGTGGAACCACGGGCTGGCGCGCGCCCGTCATCAGCCCGGGCTCTCCGTACACGGCCTCGCCGCGCACCAGCAGCAACGCCACCGCAGGCCGCTCCCCGGCGAGCAGTGCGGCGAGTGAATCCGTGGCGACGAGGTCCGCGGCGGCGCCAGGCCGGAACCCGCCCAGCGGCAGGCGCGCCACCGCTGCCGAGCCCGCCGTCGCCAGGTCGAGCACGGCGGCGTCCTCGAAGCTGTCCGCACGCCGGGCGACGGGCAGGCCCGAGAGCAGGTCGCGCGCCCCCGCGGCGGCGCCGTCGCTGCCCAGTCCCACGCACACTCCTGCGGCGCGAAGGGCGTCCGCCGGCGCCGTGCGGCCGTACAGGCGCAGGTCGCTCTCCGGGCACCAGGCGAGGCACGCCTTGGCCGCCGCCAGCATCCCGCCGTCCTCCGGCTCGAGCGCCGTGCCGTGGGCGATGACCGTGTTCTGCCGCAGGACGTTCGCGGCCGCCAGCACGCCGAGCTCGGCGCGCAGGGCGCCGTCGCTACCCTCGGCGGCGCGCACGATCCACGGGATGCGCCGGTCCGTGCTGCGGTAGGTCCGCCGCAGCGCGGTGGTTGTGCCCGGCGCGTGCGCGAAGCCGTAGCGCCGCTGCACGCGGACCGGGAAGTCGGGCCGGCCGAGAGAGCGGTGATCGGCGTGGTGGTGCAGCACCGACGCCGCGCCCGCCAGCAGGTTCCGTATGCCACCCAGGAACAGCCGGTCGGCGAGCGGGACGGCCAGCGCGGAGGCGTGCCCCGCCAGCTCGTCCTCGCTCGCGCGGATCCACTCGTACAGGGAAAGGTACGGCGGCCGCTCACCGAGCGGCGGCAGTGTCGACTGGTCGAGCACGTCGTACGCGTTGACGAGCGCCGGCAGCACGAAGCGGCCGTCGAGCTGGATCTCGGGGACGCCGGCGGCTGGTGCCGGCGGACCGATCGACCCGCCTTCCAGCCACAGGTCGCGCGCTTCGCCGAAGCTCCCGCCCTCGAGGCAGCGGGCGCCGCGGAGGACGAGCCGCTGCACCGCGTTCAGTCGGCGCGCGTGAGCACCCGCGGGCGGCCAGTGCGCAGGATCGCGGAGACGTCGACCGCGCGCCTCTCGACGTCGAGCGCGAAGAAGCCGAGCCGCACCCGCAGCAGCGACAGCGTGCGCAAGAAGTGCTTGCCCAGGCGCCGCCCCGGCGGGCGCTGCGCCTCGCGGAAGAAGAACGCCACGCGCGCCAGGCGCCGCTCGGCGCGCGGGTCGGGCCAGGGCGCCTGTGCGCGGGCGATCCACGGATCGAGGCCCGCCGGCGTCCCGTCCCCGGTCTCCGCGAGCTGCAGCGGGCGGCGCACCGGCGTCTCGAAGCGCGCGTCGAGCGCGCACAGCGAGCGCGCGAGCGAGACCGCCGCCCTGAGCCCTTCCAGCCGCGAGCCGGGCTCCGCGATCTCGATCTCGAAGCGCGCGGGGATGCCGGCCGCGTGCAGCAGCGCGCCGGCGTCGAGCACCCGCTCGCGCCCCACACGCAGGGCCGGCACGCCGGGCCGCACCGGCACGTGCAGCCGCCGGCAGCCCGTGGCGGCCAGCAGCCGCAACCGGTCGTGGCCTCCGTCCAGGACGTCGTCGATCCGCATCGTCGCCCGCCAGCCGACTTGCGCGGCCTCGCCGGAGATGCCCGCCACGATCGCCTCGGCCCGCGCCATGTCGGCGAAGAAGTCCTCGTCCCGGAACAGGATCTCGGCGAGCCCGTGGCGGTCGGCCAGCTCCGCGATCTCCGCGACCACGCGGTCGGGCGACAGGCCCAGCCACTCCTCCCCGTCCCGCGCGCCCCGGCTCGAGCAGTAGTCGAGCCGGCGCGCCCCGCGCGCCTCGAAGTGGCGCTCGAGGTCCAGCAGCGAGTACGCCGCCCTCGGCTGGCGCGCCGGGTAGGGTGGCGACTGGGGCGAGGGCAGCCTGCCGTCGCGCAGCGCCAGGCCGGGGATCCCTTCCAGGGGTTGCCCGCGACGAACCGCCGCGACCACGGCGGCCAGGACTTCCTCGCCCGCTCCGCTCACGCAGGCGTCGACCGGTCCTGCCGCCAGGCAGGACTCGGGCGCCCGCGTCGCGTGCGGCCCGCCCCACAGGATCGTCAGCCCGGGGTTGACCGCCCGAGCCGCGGCGCTGACGCGCAGCGCATCCCGCAGCGGGGCGCCCGTGCGCACGCTCACCGCGAGGCAGGCGGCATGCGAGGCCAGCTCCGCGACGCGCGCCTCGGGCGCCAGCTCGAAGCGGCCGTCCACCACGACCACGTGCTCGCCGGCCAGCCCCGAGCCGATGGCGAGCAGGCCGAGCGGCATCCACGCGCCCTCGTCGCGCGGCTGGTAGAGCACGATCGGCTGCCGTGCCTTGAGGGCGGAGCGCACGCTCAACGTCTGACGCCCTCGTGCAGGACGAGGCGCCCCCGGCCGCGGAGGAACGGCCAGCCCGAGACGACGTGCTCCACCGCCGCGAGCAGCGCGAAGGCCAGCGGGTGGCGGCGCGGCCACTCCGGCCCCGCCGGCAGCAGGACCCCGAACCCGCGAGCCCGCCGCCACTCGACGAGCCACTCCAGGCCACGGCGGCACGCCACCCCGCTCGGCGCCAGGCACACGACCGGGGCGCCCGGCTTCAGCACCCGGGCGAGCTCGTGGCCCAGCGCAGGCAGCTCGACCTCGTCCAGGCCCGCGAGCTCGAGCCAGGCGCCGTCGCCGCTCGTCGCCGAGCGCAGCCCGGCGGCGGCGTCACGGCCCGTCACCACGAGCATGCGCGGGGCCGTCGCCCGCAGCCGCGCACGCACGCCGTCGAGCACGTGCTCTCGGAGCACGCGTGAGATATCCTTCGTCAAGACCTCCAAGGATACCGGAGATCGCCTGCCAGCTGCCGCGCGAGCGAGGGCAGGAAGCGCGCGACGAGCGCGAGCGTCGCCAGCCAGCTGAGCGCCCCGACGATCACGGCCAGGGCGAGATTCGGCGCGAGGCCGTTGACCGCGAGCGCCATCGGCGCGCAGACGAGGAGCGCGCAGGCGAGCGGCCGCGCCACCGGCACCGGGAATGCCGCGCGCCGGCAGGCAGCGCGGCCGGCCAGGAGCAGCCCCCACTCGGCGCACACGAGCCCGGCCGAAGCACCCGCCGCACCCCAGCGGGGCACCAGCAGGAAGGCCAGGGCGAAGGCCAGCGCCACGCGCGCCGCGGTCAGCCAGGGCAACCACGCCGAGCGGCCCGCGGCGATCAGCGATGCGGCGACGAGCGCGTTCAGGAAGACCGCGGGCAGGGCGGACGCCATCACGGCGAGCGCGCCGGCGGTGACGCCGTACTCCGCCGGACCGCAGCCTGGGCCGAGCAGGAGCAGGGCCAGCGCCGGCGCGACCAGCGCCAGTCCTACGGCGGCCGGCGCTCCGAGCAGCGCCAGCGTCCCGGCGGACCGGCGGCGCACGGAGGCGTCGCCGTGCAGGGCCTCGCGCGTCAGCGCCGGCATCGCACCCGCGGCGACCGCGGCCGGAACCATGGACAGGAACCAGACGACGTTCAGGGCGGCGTAGAACAGCCCCGCCTCCGCGCGGCCGTGCCCCAGCCAGGACAGCACCAGGAACTCGACCCGCGGGCTCAGCAGCAGCAGGACGCCGTGAACGGCGAGCGGCGCGGACTGCCGCAGCACGGCAGCGGGCGCGACGGCCGGAGCGGGCGCGAGCGCCGGCGTCCGCCGCAGCAGGGCAGCGCCGAGGACGATCGCCGGCACCGGCGACGCCGCGAGCGCCGCGCAGACGCCGACGAGGCCGCCGCCGGCGAGAAGGGCCACGGCCGCGAACACGAGGCCGCCGGCGCGCAGCACCAGCAGCAGCTGCGCCTCGCGCGCCCGCGCGCGGCGGCAGCGCAGGGCGACGCCGAGGAACTCGCCCCAGCCGGAGAGGGCGAACCAGGCGATCAGCAGCGCGAGCGAGGGGCCGTCCAGGCGGAGGTCCTGCCGCGAGCCGAACGTCGCGCGCGCGGCCCGCGTGGCCAGCCCGGCGAGGGCAGGCGCCCCGGGCACGACCGCCAGCGCCACGGCGAGGACGAGCGCCGTGCACAGCAGCCGCGCCCGCACGAACGAGCGCAGCGAGGCCGTGCCCGCGACCAGCGCGCGCGAGGCGAGCGCCTGCAGGCCCAGCTCGCCGATCTCCGCCAGCAGCAGTGCGCACACCGAGAGCAGCCCGAAGAGCCCGAACTCGGCCGCTCCCAGGCCGCGCAGCAGCAGGTAGGTCGTCGCCAGCCCCAGCAGGCGCGAGGCGACCTCGGCCGCGAGCTTGATCGCGCTGCCGCGAGTCGCATCGTCGGCCTCGTCAAGCGCCCGCATCTCGCTCACGGACGGCATGATAACCTTGCGGCTCCGTGGCGAGCCTCGCGCTCACGATGGTCCTGGCCTGGTCGCTGGGTGCACTGGTGCACTGGTGGCCGCGGCTGCGCTCCCCCGCGCGGCGACGTCTCTCGATCGCGATGAACGTGGCCGCGCTGGGCTTCCTCTTCGCGGCCGTGGAGGCCGAGGGACTGCGCGAGGCGGCGATCACCTCCAGCGTGATCCTGGGCCCCTCCCAGCACACGGCGACGGCCTCGGCCTCGGCGAGCCTCTACTACTACGTGCTGACCGGGGTCTGCCTGCTGCTGGGGTTCGGGGGCCTCGCGATCGGCGAGCCTCTGGCGCGCTGGCTCTCTCCGCGCTTCCTGCTCAACTCCGTGGCGTTGGCGTGGCTGGTCACGGTCGTGCGCTTTCTGCTCGAGCAGAGCGCGGCCCCCGCTATCCTGACCCAGGCCACGAGCGTCACCTGGATGGCGCCCGTGGCGGGCGCCTACCTGGCCGCCTGCCTGCGCGAGAGCCAGCCGGGGTGGCGGCCGCTCCTGCGCACGCTCGCCGCCTACGCCTTCCTCGTGCGCGGCCTGGTGGCGCTGCTGAGCCTGGTTGCCACGCGCGAGCGCCTCGGCACCCACTACGACGTCTCGAGCCTGACCGCGGTATCGTTGGCGTTCACGGGCCGCGTCCACGAGTTCGTCCCCGGCAGCGCGCGGCAGCTCCTCTGGCTGACGCTGGTGCCTCAGCTCGTCGCCTGGCCCGTGTTCACGGTGCTCGCCGGCGCCGCGGGCGCGGCGCTGTGGCTGCGTCTCCCGCCCCGGGTTCCGCCCCGGATCCGCCAGCCGTCCGGGCTCGAGAGCGCCGCCGTCGGCGACGGCATCTGAGGGTCGAGTCTTCGCCTGTTCAGCGGACGCGGCAGTTGGTGGCGCCGATGCCGGAGCCGCAGCGCTTGCTGCCGTCGCTGAACGTGGAGCAGACGAGGCCCGACTTGCAGTCGCTGTCGCTCGAGCACGAGTCGCACTCGTCACCGCTGCTGCGACAGCTGCTCGCGGGGATGGCGAGCAGCATCAGGACGACGAGCAGGTAGCGCGTTCGGGTCATCGAGGCTCCCCAGCCGTGGCTGCTGGATTGTAGCGGGCCTCTCCCGACGGAGGCAAGAGAAAGCCTTTGGTTTGACGGGCTTCAAAGCCGCGTGCTAGTTTGGCAAGTTGATGCCTCGACGAGCAAAGGTCTCATGAGCGAGCCCAGCCTGAGGTCCACCCTCAACCTCCCGAAGACCGACTTCCCGATGAGGGCGAACCTGGCCCAGGCGGAGCCGCGCCGGCTCTCGCAGTGGCAGGCCCAGGACCTCTACGGGCAGCTTCGCAGGGCCCGGGCCGGCCGCCCAGCTTCGTGCTGCACGACGGCCCCCCGTACGCGAACGGCAACATCCACCTCGGGACGGCGCTCAACAAGATCCTCAAGGACGTGATCGTGCGCAGCCGCTCGATGGCTGGCTTCGACGCGCCGTACCGCCCGGGCTGGGACTGCCACGGCCTCCCGATCGAGCTGAAGGTGGACCGCAGCCTCGGCGCGAAGAAGCGCGAGCTGTCGCCGATCGAGTTCCGCCGCGCCTGCCGGGCCTACGCCGAGAAGTACGTCGGCGTGCAGAGGAGCGAGTTCGAGCGGCTGGGCGTGCTGGGCGAGTGGGGCGACCCCTACCTCACGATGTCGCCCCTCTACCAGGCGACGATCGTGCGCCAGCTCGCCCTGTTCGTCGAGGCTGGGCTCGTCTACAAGGCGAAGAAGTCCGTCCACTGGTGTGTCTCGTGCCGCACGGCGCTCGCCGAGGCCGAGGTGGAGTACGACGAGCACCACGTGAGCCCGTCGATCGACGTGCGCTTCGCCCTCGCCGAGACGGACCGCGACCGCCTCGCGGCCAGGCACCCCGGCCTCGCCGGCAAGCGCGTGTTCGCCGTGATCTGGACGACGACGCCGTGGACGCTGCCGGCGAACCTGGCGCTCGCGTTCCACCCCGACGCAGACTACGCGTTCTACCCGATCGAGGGCACCGGCGACGTGCTCGTGCTCGCCAAGGCGCTGAAGGAGGCTTCCGAGGCGCGCTGGCGCGCGGGCGGAGGAAGCGCCGGTCCGCCGCCCAGGCTGGGCGCGCCGCTGGCCGAGGCGAAGGGCAGCGAGCTCGAGCACCTGCGCTTCCGGCATCCCTGGCTGGATCGCGACTCGCCCGCTCTCCTCGCGGACTACGTCACGCTCGACACCGGCACCGGCGTGGTGCATACGGCGCCCGGCCACGGCTGGGACGACTACCTGACGGGCGTTCGCTACGGGCTGGACGTCTACTGCCCGGTGGACGAGGCTGGCCGCTTCCTGCCCGAGGTGGAGCGCTTCGCCGGGCAGCGCGTGTTCGACGCCAACCCGGTGATCGTCGAGTTCCTGCGTGGGACGGGCGCCCTGCTGCAGGCCTCCACGGACACGCACTCCTACCCGGTCTGCTGGCGCTGCAGGAACCCGATCATCTTCCGTGCCACCGAGCAGTGGTTCATCGCCCTCGACCAGGGCCAGCCCCCGCTGCGCGAGCGCGCGCTTTCGGCGATCGCGGAGTGCCGCTGGCTGCCCGCCTGGGGCGAGGAGCGCATCCACAACATGATCGCCACCCGGCCCGACTGGTGCATCTCGCGCCAGCGGCTGTGGGGCGTGCCGATCCCGGCCTTCTACTGCAAGGGCTGCGGCGAGGTGCTGCTGCGCCCCGAGCTCGCGCGCCACGTGGCGGACGTGTTCGAGAAGGACACGGCCGACGCCTGGTACGCCTGCAGCGCGGAGCGAGCTGCTGCCGGCCGGCTTTGCCTGCCCGAAGTGCGGCGGCCGCGCCTTCGACAAGGAGACCGACATCCTGGACGTCTGGTTCGACTCCGGCTCCTCGCACGCGGTCGTGCTCGGGCAGCGCCCCGACCTGCCGTGGCCGGCCGACGTCTACCTCGAGGGCAGCGACCAGCACCGCGGCTGGTTCCACTCCTCGCTGCTGATCGGCGTCGCCACCCGCGGCCACGCGCCGTACCGGGCGGTGATCACGCACGGCTTCACCGTCGACGCCGACGGCAAGAAGATCTCCAAGAGCCTCGGCAACGACGTCGACACCCGGAAGCTGATCGACAGCTACGGCGCCGAGGTCCTGCGCATGTGGACCATCATGGTCGACTACCGCGAGGACATGCGCATCTCGGACGAGATGGTCAAGCGCGTGGCCCAGGCGTACCGCGACCTGCGTAACCGCATCCGCTACTGCCTGTCGAACCTCTACGACTTCGACCCGGCGCGGCACGCCGTCGCGGAAGAGGCGCTCGACGAGCTCGACCGCTACGCGCTGCACCGGCACCGGCAGGTGCTGGCCCGCGTGCTGGACGCCTACGAGGCCTACGAGTTCCACCTGGTGTACCACCAGCTGGTGCAGTACGCCGAGGCCGAGCTGTCCTCGTTCTACTTCGACGTCCTGAAGGACCGGCTCTACTGCGACGCGGCCGACGGCCGGCTGCGCCGCTCCGCCCAGACGGTCGTCCACCGCATCGCCCGCGACCTGTGCCTGCTGCTGGCGCCGGTGCTGCCCTTCACCAGCGACGAGGCTTTCTCGCTCCTGCCGGGCGGCGCTCCGGGTGACGTGCACCTCGCCCTGTTCCCCGCGCGCGAGCCGCCGGACGAGGCGCTCCTCGCGCGCTGGGGCGAGCTGCTCGAGCTGCGGGCCGAGGTGAACAAGACGCTGGAGGAGGCGCGCGCCTCGAAGCAGCTGGCGGCCAGCCTCGAGGCGGCCGTCACTCTGCGCGGGCCGGCGACGGCGCTCGCCCCGCTGCGCGCGCTCGAGGCCCGGGGGCCGGCTTTCCCCGGCAACCTGGCGAACCTGTTCATCGTCAGCGCGGTCTCGCTGCAGGAGGCGGAGGGGCCGCTGTCCGTGGCGGTCGAGCACGCGGCCGGGGCCAAGTGCGAGCGCTGCTGGACCTGGTCGGAGAAGGTGGGCTCGCTGGCCGTCCACCCCGGCGTCTGCCAGCGCTGCGCCGAGGTCCTCGCCCGGCCGTGAGACGCTCCCTGCCGAACCTGCTGTTGATGGCCGCCGTGATCGGCCTCGACCAGGCCACCAAGGCGCTGGTGGCGCGCGCGCTCGAGCTGCACGAGTACGTGCCGCTCGTGGACGGCCTGCTGAGCCTCAGCCACGTGCGCAACCGGGGCGCCGCCTTCGGCCTGCTCTCCGACTGGGACCTGCCCTACCAGTCGGCGATGTTGTCCGCGCTGAGCATCGCCGCGCTCGGCGCGATCGCCGTCTACTTCTTCCGCCTGCCCACGGCGGCCCGCCTGCCGCGCCTGGCGCTGGCGCTCGTGCTGGGCGGCGCCGTCGGCAACCTGATCGACCGAGTGCGCCTGGGCTACGTGGTCGACTTCGTCCACGTCTACTGGCGGCAGCACCAGTGGCCCGACTTCAACGTCGCCGACTCCGCGATCACCATCGGCGTCACGCTGCTCGTCTTCGACATCCTGCGCTCCCCGGGGCGCGAGGCCGCGGCGACGCCGCAGGCCGGAGCCACCGGCGGCAGCGCCGGGAGGATGGACTGACATGCACCCGATCCTGTTGAAGGTGCCGTTCCCCGAGTTCACGCTCTTTTCCTTCCACCTCGGGCCCACCGTCACCCTCCACACCTACGGCGTGCTGCTGGCGATCGCGTTCCTGGCCGGCCTGTGGGCGGCCTCGCGCCAGGCGAAGCGCGACGGCCTCGACGCCGGCCGCGTCACCGACATGGCGGTCTGGGTGCTGATCGCCGGCCTGGTCGGGGCGAAGGCGCTGCTGCTGGCGGTGGACTGGCGCTACTTCTCGCGCAACCCGCGCGAGCTGCTGTCGCTGTTCCAGAGCGGGGGCGTCTTCTACGGCGGCCTGCTCGCCGGGCATCCTGGTGGCCTGGCTCTACGCGCGCCACTACCAGCTTCCGGCCTGGCGGACGGCCGACGTGCTGGCGCCCGGCGTCGTGATCGGCCAGGCGATCGGGCGGCTCGGCTGCTTCTCGGCCGGCTGCTGCTGGGGCAAGCCCGCCCAGGTGCCCTGGGCGGTCACCTTCACGGACGTCTACGCGGCGCGGGCCAGTCGGCACGCCGATGGACACGCCGCTGCACCCGAGCCAGCTCTACGAGTCCTTCGCCGCCTTCCTGATCTTCTTCTTCCTGCTCTGGCTCGCGCCGCGCAAGCGTTTCCACGGCCAGGTCACGCTCGCCTACGTGGCCCTCTACTCGGCCGTGCGCTTCGGCCTCGAGTTCCTGCGCGGCGACCTCGAGCGCGGCACTTGGTTCGGCGGCGTGCTCTCGACCTCGCAGATCGCCGCGATCGTCCTGCTGCTGGCCGTGGCCGTCGTGCTGCCCGCGCCTGCGCCGCAGCCAGCCCGTGGCGACGCCCGCCGCCCCCGCACCCGCCGCGTAGCCTCGACCGGCCGGCCCCGAGCGTGGAGGGCGAAGAGCGGCTGGTGACGGACGCGGAGGCCGTCGGCCTCCGGCTCGACGTCTGGCTCGCCCGCCGACTGCCTTCGCTCTCCCGCGCGCGCCTGCAGGCGCTGATCGAGGAAGAGCACGTGCGCCTCGACGGAGCCGCGGCCCGCGCGTCGTCGCGCCTGCGCGCAGGGCAGGTCGTGGTCGTCGAGCGTCCCGCCCCCGGTGCCCGCCGAACCCGAGCCCGAGGACATCCCGCTCGCGGTCCTGCACGAGGACGCCCACCTGCTGGTGATCGACAAGCCGGCCGGCCTGGTGGTCCACCCGGGCGCCGGCGACGACACGCGGCACGCTCGTCAATGCCCTGCTGCGCCACGTCCGCGACCTCTCCGGCATCGGAGGCGTGCTGCGGCCGGGGATCGTGCACCGCCTCGACCGGGGCACCTCGGGCGTGCTGCTGGTGGCCAAGGACGACGCAGACGCACCGGGCGCTCGCCGCGCAGTTCGCGGGCCGCAGCGTCGAGAAGGAGTACCTCGCGCTCGTCCACGGCGTGCCCGCTCGCGGCGCAGCGGCGAGATCGACGCCCCGATCGGCCGCGACCCCGTGCAGCGCAAGCGCATGTCCGACCCGCGCGCCGCGCGGGCGCGAGCGCGCGCACGAGCTGGGCGGTGGAAGAGGCGTTCGACGGCGCGGCGCTGCTGCGCGTGCGGATCCACACCGGCCGCACCCACCAGATCCGCGTGCACCTCGCCTCGATCGGCCACCCGCTCGTCGGCGACGCGACCTACGGCGGCACGCGCACGCCCTCCTGTCGCGCGTGCGGAGGCGCGCGAGGCCCTGCGCTCGCTCGCGCGGCCCGCGCTGCACGCCGCACGCATCGCCTTCACCCACCCGGCGACCGGCGAGCGCCTGTCGCCTTCGTCTCGCCGCTGCCCGCCGACCTGCTGCAGGTGCTCGAGTCGTCTGCGCGCGGCCGGACGTCGCTGAGCGGCCGGACGGCGCCCGGCCCGCGGTACGATCGCTGTCATGAGCGACCAGGCGGACGGCTCCTCCGCGCGCGTGCTCCGTCACGAGCGGATCTACTCCGGCCGCGTCCTCGACCTCGACCTCGACGAGGTGGAGGAGCCGGGCGGCGTGCGCGGCCGGCGCGAGGTCGTGCGTCAGCGCGGCTCCGTGGCGGCGCTGCCGGTCCACGACGACGGCCGCGTCACGCTGGTGCGCCAGTACCGCTACGCCGTGGACGCGCTGGTCTGGGAGCTGCCTGCGGGCCGGATCGACCCGGGCGAGACACCCGACCAGGGAGCGCGTCGCGAGCTCGAGGAGGAAGTCGGCCTGCGCCCGCGCTTCCTCGAGCCGCTGCTGACCTTCTGGACGACGCCCGGCTTCTGCGACGAGGTGATGCACCTCTTCCGCGCGACCGGGCTCGAGCGGGTCCCGCCGCGGCCGGAGGCCGACGAGCGGATCGAGGCCGCCCTCTTCACGCTGCCCGAGCTCGACAGGATGATCGGCGAGGGCGAGGTCCGCGAAGGCAAGACGCTGGTCGCGCTGCTGCTCGAGCTGGGACGGCGCAGCGACTGAGCGGCGGTCCGGCGAGCGCCGAGCCGTCAGGCCTCAGTCGTAGTACTCGAGGCCGAGGTGGGTGATCAGCTCCTCGCCGCGCAGGTGGCGCAGCGTGTTCTTGAGCTTCATCAGCTGGATGAAGATGTCGTGCTCGGGGTACAGGCCCGCCGCGCGTCTGCGGGCTCTTGAAGTAGAACGACAGCCACTCCTGGATCCCGCTCATGCCGGAGCGCTTGGCGAGGTCGGAGAAGATGGCGAGGTCGAGCACGATCGGCGCGGCCAGGATCGAGTCCCGGCACAGGAAGTCCACCTTGATCTGCATCGGGTAGCCCATCCAGCCGAAGATGTCGATGTTGTCCCAGCCCTCCTTGTTGTCGCCGCGCGGCGGGTAGTAGTTGATGCGCACCACGTGGTGGATCTTGCCGTAGAGGTCCGGGTAGAGCTTCGGCTGCAGGATGTGCTCGAGCACGCCGAGCTTGCTGACCTCCTTCGTCTTGAAGGACTCGGGGTCGTCGAGCACCTCGCCGTCGCGGTTGCCGAGGATGTTCGTCGAGTACCAGCCGTTCATGCCCAGCAGGCGCGCCTTGAAGCCGGGCGCGAGCATCGTCTTCATGAACGTCTGGCCCGTCTTGAAGTCCTTGCCGCAGATCGGCGTGCTCGTGTCGCCGCGCGAGCTCGACCATGCGCCGGGAAGTCCGCCGACAGGTTCGGGGCGCCGTTGCAGTACGGGATCCCCTCCTTGATCGCGCAGTACGCGTAGATCATCGAGGGCAGGATCTCCGGGTGGCTCTCGTCCAGGCGCCTTCTCGAACGCCTCGATCGTCTGAGTGCACCTCGCTCGCCTGCCGGTACACCTCGGTCGAGCCGCACCAGACCATCACCACCCGGTCGAGGCCCTGCTCCTTCTTGAAGCGCGCGATGTCGCTCGCTATCTGCTCGGCCAGCTCGCGCTTGGACTTGCCCTTCTTGACGTTCGGCCCGTTCAGCCTCTTCACGTACTGCGGGTCGAACACGGCCGGCCAGGGCTTGATCGCGTCGAGGAAGTCCTTGAGCGGCTCGAGGTGCGCGCGACTCGAGCACGCCCGCCTTGCGCGCCGCCTCGTAGGCGCTGTCCGGGAAGACGTCCCAGCCGCCGAACTCGATGTCCTCGAGACGCGCGAGCGGCACGAAGTCCTTGATCATCGGGCGAGCGCCCGTCGGTCCGCTTGCCGAGGCGCACCGTCCCCATCTGCGTCAGGCTGCCGATCGGCTTCGCCAGCCCGCGCCGCGTCGGCCTCGACGCCGGCGATGAACGTCGTGGCGACCGCGCCCATCCCAGGCAGCAGCACGCCCAGCTTGCCGGTTGCCGGCGCGATCTCGCGCCTCTTCCCTGTCGTGGTCATGTCGAGTGCCTCCTGAGCGGCCGCTGAAGATGATGCCAACCGCGCATCCTAGCACACGGCCGCTGGCGCGAGCGCTTCTGCGGCCGCCGCGAGCGGCGCGGCGCGCGCCCGGCTCAGGCGCCCGTGCCGCGGGCGAGCCGTCCGCTGCGCTCGAGGAACGCGAGCGCGGCGCTCGGTCAGCTCGCGGTCGTGACGCGGCCCGACGAAGCGCCGCTCGGCGACGTGGTAGTGCAGGATGCCCGAGCGCGCCAGGCTCTGCTCGGTCTCGAACGTGTAGAACATCAGGATCCGGCTGTCGCGCGGTTGTCCGCTGTCGTCGAAAAATCCGAAGCTGATCTTCTTCATCGTGCTTTCGTGCTTCGACCCGGGAGGCGGAGCGTCGCTCGCCGCAGCGGAGTGTCTTGGTCCGAGGCGAGAAGAAATCTATTTCGCGTGCAGCGCGGTGTCAAGACTCGTGACGACCGCGAGTGGTGCGGTCGCGCGCGCTGCAGCGACCGCGCGACCGCGTCCATGGCGCTCGTCGCGAGCACCTAAGAAAATGCTTGAGGTGCGGCGCGGCAGTGGGACGAGTGGGACGAGTCAGCCGCGGCCGCGCGTCCGGGGCGACCATCTCCTGTTCAGCGATCGTTCGCGTCGTCGGACACTCGTGCGGCCAGCTCGACGATCGTCGCGCCCCAGCCGCCGCCCTGCGGTGGCGCGTCTCGAAACGAGACGACGTCCGGAAGCCGAGCGCAGCAAGCGCCGCACGACGGCGCGCTGCACGCCGCGGCCGCGGCCGTGGACGAGTCGCACCTCCAGGATGCCGCGCTCGCGGCAGGCGCGCAGGTACTCGGCGACGAGCGAAGGGACCTCACGCGGCGCGAACGCATGCAGGTCCAGCTCGCCGGTGATCGGCACGGCCACCAGCGCGCGCGGGTCGGGCTCCTCCCCGTCCGTCACGGCCGCGGGCGGCCCGCGGCTGCAGCGTCGAAGAACGCCGGGCAGGAACTCGCTGTCGCCCAGCTCCAGGCGCTTGTAGGCCTTGCCGATGACGTCCCAGCTCGAGCCGTCCGGCAGCTGCACGACCATCGGCCAGGGCGACACGGCACGCAGCGACGAGCGCGCGGTCGGCACCCAGGCGCCGCCCAGCTGGCGCACCAGCACCTCGCCCAGGTAGCAGCCGAACACGAACAGCGTCTCCGCCGCCTCCTCGCCGTCCATGCCCTCCTCGCGCAGCGTGTCGATCTGCGCGTCGACCTGCTCGAGGCTGCGGCGCGTGTAGTCGAGATCGCTGTCCCACTCCTCGCGCGCCAGCGCGCACGGCGATCGCCGCGTGGTCGCGCGCGTTCTCGGGCGAGGCCGGGTAGCGCAGGCGGATCTTCATCCCCGGCCTCCGGCGGGCGCCAGGCGACCCTCGAGGCTGGCGGCAGGCGTGGGCACGGGAGAAGACTCGCTCGCGAGGTCCACGGCGCCCGACGCGCTCCAGCCGCGGCGCCGGCTCCACTCCGCCATGCCGCGATAGTATATTCGAGCGCTCGACGCGGCCCTCGCGCCGCGCCCACGCCATGAGCGATTCCGTTTCCGCCGAGAAGGCCGAGCGCCACGCCGTGCTCGTCGCCACCGGAGTCGTCTGCCTGCTGGTGGCCGAGCAGGTGGCCGCGCGTGCCGCCCGGGACGCCCTGTTCCTCGCCGCGTACCGCGTGAAGTCGCTGCCCTTCATGATGATGGCCTCCGCGCTCGTCGCACTGGCGGGGGCCGAAGCCCTCTCCGCCGCGCTGGCACGACGCGCCCCCTCGCGCGTCGTCCCGGCCGGTGCCCTGCTCTCGGCGCTGACGCTCGCGCTGCTCTTTCCCGTCGCCGTGGCCTTCCCTCGGGCGGCGGCGATCCTCGTCTACCTGCACGTCGCCGCCTTCGGCGGTGCGCTCGTCTCCGGCTTCTGGTCGTTCGTCAACGAGCAGTTCGACCCCTACACGGCGCGGCGCGTGGTCGGCCGCATCGGCACCGGCGCCACCGCCGGCGGCGTCGCCGGCGGCGGCGTGGGTTGGCTGGCGGCGCACGCGCTGCCCGTGCCCGCGGTGCTGCTCGTCCTCGCGGCCCTGCACGCCGCCGCGGCCGTCGTGCTGCTGCGCGCGCCGCACGCCGAGCCTGGCCGTCCCGCCACGACCGTGCCTGCCGGGGCGGGCGCCGCGCTGCCGGTCCTGCTGCGCACACCCTATCTTCGTCAGCTGGCCCTCGTCGTCAGCCTCGGCGCCGTAGTGGAGGCGATCGTGGACTGGACCTTCAAGGCGGAGGTCCAGAAGCAGTACGCCTCCGGCGGCGGCGGCGCGCTGCTGGCCCCGCTGTCGGCCTTCTACGCCTTCATGAGCGTGGCCAGCCTGCTGCTGCAGGCGACGCTCGCCCGGCCGGCGCTCACGCGGCTCGGCATCGCCGGCACGGTCGCGATCCGCCCGCTGCTCACGGCCCTCGGCTCCCTGCTGGGCT
Source organism: uncultured Acidobacteriota bacterium (assembly GCA_963831755.1). Classification (GTDB taxonomy): domain Bacteria; phylum Acidobacteriota; class Vicinamibacteria; order Fen-336; family Fen-336; genus DATBSL01. The sequence goes on along the minus strand of CAWHRC010000013.1, from coordinate 247,790 downwards.
CGGCGGCGCCCCGCTTGAGCACCGCCACGCTCGCACGAGGCGGCCACGAGGCGATCACCAACTCGCTGTTCCGCTCGGGCTACGAGCTGCTCTACACGCCGGTGCCCGAGGCCGAGAAGCGCCGCATCAAGGCCGTGATCGACGTGGCCCTCGACAAGGGCGGCGCGCTCGTCGGCAGCGGTCTGATCCTGGCCGCGCTCGCCGTCGCGCCCGCCAGCGCCGAGCGCACGCTGTTCGCGCTGGCCGCCGCCCTCTCCCTGGGCGCGCTCGCGCTGTCGCGCGGGCTGCACCGCGGCTACGTGCGCGCGCTCGAGCAGAGCCTGCTGCTCGGCCGCGTGCGGCTCGAGCCGGGCGACGCGCTGGACCGTGCGACGCAGCAGACGCTGGCGCACAGCAGCCTGATCGACCGTGCGACGCTGCTGCTGCAGATCGAGGCGCACCGCGCCGGCCAGCCGGGCAGCACGGCGAGCGGCGTGCCGACGCTGGAGCACGCCGGCGGCACCTCCGCGACGCCCGCGACCCCGGCGCCGCTCGCCCGCGCGCGAGACGCCCAGGACCCCGTCGAAGCGCTGCTCCTGCTGCGCTCCGGCGATTCCGAGTCCCTGCAGGCGGTGCTGCGCGCTCACCCGGAGCCGCCGCCCCTGCTGGTGGCCGCCCTCGTCCCCTGCCTCGCCGGAGACCAGGCCCTCTCGGAGCTGCTGGCCGCCCTGCGACGGGCCGCGCCGCGCGTCACCGGCCAGCTGGTCGACGCCCTGCTCGACACCAACGAGCACCCGCTCGTCCGGCAGCGCCTGGCGCGCGTGCTGAAGGCCTGCCCGAGCGCCCGCGCGGTCGAGGGGCTGGTCGCAGCGCTCGACGACCCGTCCTTCGACCTGCGCGCGGCCGGAGCCGCGGCCCTGGCGGGGCTGCACGAGACGAGCAGTCTCGTGCACTTCGGGCGTCACCGCGTGTTCGAGCAGGTGCGGCGCGAGCTGGACAGCGGCGAGACCGTCGACCGCCAGCTGCCTCACGTCTTCGCTCTGCTCTCGCTCACGCTCGAGCGACAGGCGCTGCGCATCGCCTGGACCGCCATGAAGAGCAGCGATCGCGCGCTGCGGGGCACCGCGCTCGAGTACCTGAACAACGTGCTGCCGGAGGACGTGTTCCCGAGAGTGCGCTCGCTGTTCGGGGCCAGCACGGTGGTGTTCGCCGCGCGCGAGCGGCCCGCGCAGCAGGTGACGGACGAGCTCTTGACCTCCTCGGCGGGCCTGCGCCTGGAGCGGCCGCCCTGGCAGGACGGCGGCGACGGGGATCAGTCCGGGTCGTAGCCCAGCACGGGCGCCAGCCAGCGCTCGACGGCCCGCAGCTCCATGCCCTTGCGCCGCTGGTAGTCGAGCACCTGGTCGCGCTCGATCTTCCCCAGGGCGAAGTAGCGCGCCTGCGGGTGCGCGAAGTAGAAGCCGCACACCGACGCGGCGGGCTGCATGGCGAAGCTCTCCGTGAGCCGGATGCCGACGCGCTCGTCACCGCCGAGCAGGTCGAACAGCAGCCGTTTCTCCGTGTGGTCCGGGCAGGCGGGATACCCGGGCGCGGGCCGGATGCCGCGGTAGCGCTCGCGGAAGAGCTCCGCGAGCGGCAGCGCCTCGTCCCTGCCGTAGCCCCAGTCCGCGCGCGCTCTCTTGTGAAGCCACTCGGCGAGCGCCTCTGCCAGCCGGTCGGCCAGCGCCTTCACCATGATCGCCGCATAGTCGTCGTGCGCGCGCTCGTGCGCCGCGGCGATCGCGTCCGCGCCGATGCCGGCCGTCAGCGCAAACGCCCCGATCCAGTCTCGCAGGCCGCTCTCGCGCGGCGCCACGAAGTCGGCCAGCGCCTGATCCGGCTCGGCCTCGCCCTTGTCGGCCTGCTGGCGCAGGGTGTGGAGGGTGCCCAGCAGGCCACTGCCCGCCTCGTCGGAATAGAGCTCGATGTCGTCGCCGACGGAGTTGGCAGGAAAGAAGCCGTAGCTGGCGCGCGCCGCGAGCCGGCCCTCGTCGAGCAGCTGCGCGAGCATGCGCTGGCCGTCTTCGAACAGCTCCCGGGCCTTCGCCCCCCACTGCGGGTTCTCGAAGATGCGCGGGTACGTGCCGCGCAGCTCCCAGGCCGAGAAGAACGGCGTCCAGTCGACGAAGCCGGCCACCTCGCCGAGCGGCACCTCGTCGAGGTGGCGCACGCCCTGGAAGCACGGGCGCGGCGGCTCGTAGCCGGACCAGTCGATCGGCGTGCGCCGGCGCCGTGCCTCTTCCAGGCTCAGCAGGCGCTGCTCGGAGCGCTTCGCCTCGTGCTCGCGGCGCAGCCGCTGCTGCTCGGCGCGGTTCTCGGCGCAGAACGCCTCCCGCTGCCCGCCCTTGAGCCGGCTGACGACGCCCACCGCCCGCGAGGCATCGAGCACGTGGACCACGGGCCCCGCGTAGGCCGGCGCGATCTTGACCGCCGTGTGGGCGCGGCTGGTGGTGGCGCCGCCGATCAGCAGCGGCAGCTCGAAGCCCTGGCGCTGCATCTCGCGCGCGACATGCGCCATCTCCTCGAGCGAGGGGGTGATCAGGCCCGAGAGGCCGACCATGTCGGCCCCGAGCTCGCGTGCCTGGGCCAGGATCCGCTCGGCAGGCACCATCACGCCCAGGTCCACGATCTCGTAGTTGTTGCAGGCGAGCACCACGCCCACGATGTTCTTGCCGATGTCGTGCACGTCGCCCTTGACGGTGGCCAGCACGACCTTGCCCTCGGCCCGCGCGCCGCTCGCCTGCTTCTCCGCCTCCAGGAACGGCGTCAGGTAGGCGACAGCCTTCTTCATCACGCGTGCGCTCTTGACGACCTGCGGCAGGAACATCTTCCCGGCGCCGAACAGGTCGCCGACCATGTTCATGCCGGCCATCAGCGGGCCCTCGATCACCGCCAGCGGCCGGCCGTACTTCTGGCGCGCCTCCTCGGTGTCGGCTTCGACGTAGGCGTCGATCCCGCGCACGAGCGAGTGCGAGAGCCGCTCGTCGACGCTGCCCCGCCGCCACGCGTCCTCGACCGCGGGCCCCGCGGGCGTCGCCTTCACCGACTCGGCGAAGGTCACCAGCCGCTCGGTCGCGTCCGGCCGCCGGTTCAGCAGCACGTCCTCCACGCGCTCGAGCAGGTCCTTGGGGATCTCCTCGTAGACGGCGAGCTGGCCGGCGTTCACGATGCCCATGTCCAGCCCCGCCTTGATCGCGTGGTAGAGGAAGGCCGCGTGCATGGCCTCGCGCACGGCGTTGTTGCCGCGGAACGAGAACGAGACGTTCCTGATCCCGCCGCTCAGCTTCGCGTGCGGCAGCTCCGCCTTGAGCCGGCGCACCGCCTCGATGAAGTCGACGCCGTAGTCGTCGTGCTCCTCGATGCCCGTCCCGACCGTCAGCACGTTCGGGTCGAACATGATGTCCTCCGGCGGGAAGCCGACCCGCTCGGTGAGGATGCGGTAGGCGCGGCCCAGGATCGCCACCCGTCGCTCGACCGTGTCGGCCTGCCCCTGCTCGTCGAAGGCCATCACCACGACGCCGGCGCCGTAGCGCCGCACGAGGCGCGCCTGCTCCTCGAACGCCGCCTCGCCTTCCTTCAGCGAGATCGAGTTCACGACGCCCTTGCCCTGCAGGCACTTGAGGCCGGCCTCCAGCACGCGCCAGTCGGACGAGTCGAGCATGATCGGCACGCGCGCGATGTCCGGCTCGGCGGCCAGCAGGTTCAGGAACGTGCGCATCGCCTGCACCGAGTCGAGCAGGCCCTCGTCCATGTTCACGTCGATGATCTGCGCCCCGCCCTCCACCTGCTGCCGCGCGATCGCCAGCGCCTCATCGTAGGCCCCGGCCCGCACCAGCTTCGCGAACCTTGGCGAGCCGGTGACGTTGGTGCGCTCGCCGATGTTGACGAAGTTGGAGTCGGGCCGAATCACGAGCGGCTCGAGGCCGCGAAGCGCGTCAGCCGCGGCGGCTGCGCCCGCGCGCGCGGCGGCAGGCCGCGCACCGCGTCCGCGATCCGCCGGACGTGCGCCGGCGTCGTGCCGCAGCAGCCGCCGACCAGGTTCAGGAAGCCAGCGCGCGCCCACTCGCCGAGCGCGCCAGCCATCGTCTCGGGTGTCTCGTCGAAGCCGCCGAACGCGTTGGGCAGGCCGGCGTTCGGGTAGGCGCTCAGGTAGCACGGCGCCAGCCGCGACAGCTCCTCGACGTAGGGCCGCATCTCCTTCGGCCCGAGCGAGCAGTTGATGCCCACCGACAGCAGCGGCGCATGCGCGACCGAGATCCAGAAGGCCTCGACCGTCTGGCCCGACAGGTTGCGGCCCGAGAGGTCGGTGATCGTCACCGAGGCCAGCAGTGGCCGGCGGAAGCCGCGCACGTCGAAGGCCCGCTCGATCCCGAACAGAGCGGCCTTGCCGTTCAGCGTGTCGAAGATCGTCTCCACGAGCAGCAGGTCGACGCCGCCGTCGAGCAGGCCGATCGCCTGCTCGTGGTAGGCGGCCGCCAGCTCGTCGAAGCCGACCGCTCGCGCGCCGGGGTCGTTCACGTCGCGCGAGAGCGACGCGGTCTTGTTCGTGGGCCCGAGGGCGCCCGCGACCCAGCAGTTGCGGCCGGGCTCTTTCGCCATGACGGCGTCGGCCGCCGCCCGGGCGGACCTGGCCGCCGCGACGTTGAGCTCGTAGACGAGGCCCTCCGTGCCGTAGTCGGACTGCGAGAACGCGTTCGCGTTGAACGTGTTGGTCTCGACGATGTCGGCGCCGGCGGCCAGGTACTCGCGGTGGGCGCCCTCGACGATGTCGGGCCGGCTGAGGCTCAGCAGGTCGTAGTTGCCCTTGAGCTCCCTGGGCCAGTCCCGCAGCCGCTCGCCGCGGAAGTCCGCCTCGGCCGGCTTGCGGGCCTGCAGCAGCGTGCCCATCGCGCCGTCGATCACGACGATGCGGCGGTCGAGCTCCCGCAGCAACGCGTCGTAGCGCGGTCCCAGGTCCTGGCCCATAAACGCCCAGTTTAGCAGGCGGAGGGGTCAGGTCTTGAACCGTGCGTGCCTAGTCAGGTCTCGAGCCGTGGTCCCATGCTGGAATACAAGACCTGACCCCTACGACGAGCCGTGGTCCCATGCTGGAATACAAGACCTGACCCCTACGACGCCGGCTCGGGCACCGGCTTCTCCGGCTCCGGCGCCGGGGCTGAGTCGTAATCGAAGGTCAGCTTCTCGCCGTCGCAGCCGACGTGCACGGTGCCGCCGTGCTCGAGGCGGCCGAACAGGATCTCGTCCGTCAGCGGGTTGCGCACCTCGGTCTGCACCAGGCGGTTGAGCGGCCGCGCGCCGAACACCGCGTCGAAGCCCTTCGCCGCCAGGTGGCTGCGGGCCTCGGGCTTGAGGTCGATCGCCACCTTGCGCTCACGCAGCTGCACCTCGAGCTCCAGCACGAACTTGTCGACGATCGTCTCCATCACCGCCGGCGTCAGGGCCTTGAAGCCGACGATCCCGTCGAGCCGGTTGCGGAACTCGGGGGTGAAGAAGCGCTCGATCGCCTGCTTGCTGCGCGACTTGGCGTCCTGCTGCCGGTCCCCGGCGAAGCCGATCGCGGCCTGGCTCATCTCCCGCGAGCCCGCGTTCGAGGTCATGATCAGGATCGTCTGCCGGAAGTCCGCCTTGCGCCCGGTGTTGTCGGTGAGCGTGGCGTGGTCCATCACCTGCAGCAGGATGTTCATCAGGTCGGGGTGGGCCTTCTCGATCTCGTCGAGCAGCACCACCGAGTAGGGGTGCTGGCGCACGGCGTCGACCAGCAGGCCCCCCTGCTCGAAGCCGACGTAGCCCGGCGGCGCGCCGATCAGGCGCGAGACCGAGTGCTTCTCGCCGTACTCGCTCATGTCGTAGCGGTGAAACTCGTTGCCCAGGTGGCGCGCGAGCTGCTTCGCCAGCTCGGTCTTGCCGACGCCGGTCGGGCCCGTGAACAGGAAGCAGCCGGCCGGTCGCTCGGGCGGGCCGAGACCGGCGCGGGCGCGCTTGATTGCCGCGGCCACCTGGTCGACCGCCTCGTCCTGCCCGAAGACGACCCGCTTGAGCGCCTCGCCCAGCGTGCGCAGCCGCTCGCGGTCGGAAGTGGTGGCCTGGGTCTCCGGGATGCGCGCCATGCGCGAGACGACGCGCTCGACCTCCGCCGCGTCCACGATCCGGCGGCCGTCCTCGGGCGGGTTGAGGCGCAGCGCGGCGCCGGCCTCGTCGATCACGTCGATCGCGCTGTCGGGCAGCCGCAGGTCGCGCAGGTGGCGGCGGGCCAGGCGCGCGGCCACCTCCAGCGCCCCGTCGGTGTAGGTCACCTTGTGGTGCTGCTCGTAGCGCGCGCGCAGGCCCTGCAGGATGCGCACGCTGTCGCCCTCGTTCGGCTCGTCCACGTCGATGCGTTGGACGCGCCGCGCCAGGGCCCGGTCGCGCTCGATGTGCTTGTACTCCTCGAAGGTGGTCGAGCCCATCAGCCGGACCTCGCCCTCGGTGAGGATCGGCTTGATCAGGTTCGCGAGGTCCATGGTGCCGCCCGTGGTGGCGCCGGCCCCGACCATGGTGTGCATCTCGTCGATGAACAGCACCGGCAGCGGGCGCTTCTTCAGCGCCTGGATCACCGCCTTGAAGCGCTCCTCGAAGTCGCCCCGGTAGCGCGTGCCCGCGAGCAGCGCGCCCGTGTCGAGCGAGAAGATCTCGGCGCCCTTCAGCGTCTCGGGGCCGTCCGGCTCCAGCAGCTTCTGGGCCAGGCCCTCGACGATCGCCGTCTTGCCGACGCCCGGCTCGCCGACGAACACCGGGTTGTTCTTGCGCCGCCGGCACAGCACCTCGAGGGCCCGCGTCATCTCGCGGACGCGGCCGATCACCGGATCGAGCCGGCCCTCCCTGCGCGCGGGCGGTGAGGTTGGAGGCGTAGGCGGCCAGAGGGTCGCGCGACGAAGGCTCCTCCTCCTCGCCTTCGCCGGCGGGCGCCTCGCCCTCGGGGCGCTCCCGCTCCGGGGCCTTGCGCACGCCGTGCGAGATGTAGTTGAGCAGGTCGAGCCGGGTGACGCCCTGGGCCGTCAGCAGCTCCACCGCCCGCGAGCGGGCCTCGCGCATCAGCGCCGCCAGCATGTCGCCGACGCCCGCCTCGTCCTTGCCGGCGCTCTGCACGTGCACGACGGCCGTCTGCAGCACGCGCCGGAAGGCGAGCGTCTGCTGCGGCGGGCGCCGCGAGCCGGGCGGCAGCTTCTGCATCGTCTGCTCGAGGAACTCGGTCAGCTCCCGCCGCAGGCGCGGCACGTCCGCGCCCGCGGCCTCCAGGACCTCCTCGCCCTCCGGGTCGTGGGCGGCGGCGAACAGCAAGTGCTCGACCGTCAGGTCCGCGTGACGGCGCACCATCGCCTCGCGGGCGGCCACGTTGAGCACGCGCTCGAGCGCTGCGCTGAACACCTTCAAGCCTCCTCGATGCCGGCCCGCAGCGGAAAGCCCTCGCTGCGCGCCAGGTCGTGCACGGTCTCGACCTTCGTCTCCGCCACCTCGTAGGTGTACGCGCCGCAGACGCCGCGTCCCCTCGTGTGCACCTCCATCATGATCCGGTACGCCTCGGCCGGCCCCTTGTCGAAGACATTCTCCAGCACGTGGATCACGAACTCCATCGTCGTGTAGTCGTCGTTGAGCAGGACGACGTGGAACAGCTTCGGCCGCTTGGTGACGGCCTTCGGCTTCTCGACGACCTCCGCCCCGCCCTGCTTGCCCGGGCGTGCCATACGCTCATTCTAGCCAAGCGCCGCGCGGCCCGGGTCCGGCGTCAGTTCCAGCCGAGCGCGACGCTCGCGAGCGTGCCGCCCCCGTCGTGCACGGCGAGCTCCGCCGACACCGGGCCGACGCGGGTCGGGACGATCGCCCCGACCGCCACGCCCCAGCGGAGGCCGGTGAGCCGCACGTCTCGCGTGCGGGCGAACACGTTGCCGGCACCGGCGCGCGCCAGCAGCCTCAGCTCGCCCAGCAGCCGATGGCGGACGCTCAAGGCGCCCGCGAGCGCCTGCGCACCCTGCAGCTCCTCGTGCCGGTAGCCGGGCAGAAGCTCGAGGCCGCCCAGGCGGTAGCGGTCGTAGGCCGGCAGGTCTCGTCCGGAGAGGCCCACGCGCGCGTCGAGCTGCAGGGTGGTGCGCGCGCCGAGCGCCCGCCCCAGCCGGCCCTGGACGTCGAGCTTCCAGAACTCGTGCGACGGGCCCAGGCCGGCCGGGCTCCACTCGGCGAGAACCGCCAGCCGCTCCCCCTCGTCCGGCCACTGCAGGTCGTCGAGCGTGTCGTACGCGGCGCTCGCGAACGACGTGCGCACGCTGTCGTCCGCCTCCTTCAGGTCGATCCCGGCCTGGGGTCTCGTCCGCACCTGGCCCAGGCGCAGGCCGGCCTCGATCTCCAGCCAGCGCTTGAGCGGGCCGCGCAGCGCCAGCTCGGCGCCGGCCCGCTCGAAGCGGGCGCGGTTGATCTCGCTGCCGTCCACGTCGAAGAAGCGCGGCTTGTCCTGTGAGGCGTAGCCCGTCAGCCGGTAGCCGAGGCCGCCGATCAGCAAGCGGTCGCCCGAGAGGCTGAGCCGCGCCAGGGACTCGGCGTCGCTGCCGCCGACGAGCAGCTCGATCTGTTCGCCGAGCCCCAGCGTGTTCTGCTCGAGCAGCCGGATCGCGGCCCGCGTCCTCTCCCACTCCGAGTAGCCGACGGCCGCCTCGGCCCGGTTCGGCGGCGCCTCGTTCACCCGCAGCACGACCGCGACACCGTCTGCCTCCGGCTCGAACTCCATCCACGCGCGCTCGATCAGGCCGCTCGCGACGACCCTGTCGAAGGCACGCAGCCCCTGCTCCATCTCGTACCCCGGGCCCACCGGGATGTTGAGGGTGCGCAGGATGAAGCGGTCCTCGAGCCGCAGGTTGCCGCGCACGGCGACCTCCCGGATCGCGGCTCCCTCGAGCGGCGGGCCGGCCGGCCGCTGCAGCCGGGGCGCGCCGTCGCTCACGCCGGCCGCCGCCAGCTTCTCCCGGATCGCCGGGATCGCGGCGCGCATCGCCTCGTAGCCCGCGCGGACCAGATCGTCGAGGCCCGAGTAGTCGGTCGCCGAGTGCCCGCCCAGCTCGGGCCGGACGAGCACGTCGGCCTGTGCGCTGTAGTCGCGGTTCCGCCTGTGCATCAGCAGGTCGTTGACCTGCGACGCGACGCCCAGCGCGCTCTCGTACTCCGATGGCTCGAGCGCGGGGCTGCCGACGTCGACCGCCACCAGCACGGCCGGCTTCCAGCTCTGCGCCACGTCGATCGGCAGGTTGTCGACGACCATCCCGTCCACCAGACGGTGCTCGCCCCAGTCCACCGGCGGGAACACGAGCGGGATGGACATGCTCGCGCGCACGGCGCGGGCGAGGTCGCCCCGGGCCAGCACGACGAGCTCGCCGGTGGCGAGGTCGGTGGCCACGGCACGGAAGGGGATCGGCAGGCGGTCGAAGTCGCCGCCCGCCATGAACGAGGCCGACGCGAGGTTCTGGATCAGGAAGCGGTTCACGCGGTGCTCGGCCACCAGCCCCGCCGGGAAGCGGACGTGTTTCCAGTCGAAGCTCACGCCGACGAGCGCGGCGTAGCGGTCCTGCCGGCGCGAGATCGGCAGCGTGCGGCGGTCGGGCCGGCCGCCGAAGAGCGAGGCCCAGTCCATCGAGCGGACCGCTCCCTCGATCTCGAGCGAGCTGCGCCCGGTCGCGAAGATGCCTCCCACGACTGCGCCCATGCTGTTCGCTGCGATCGCGTCCACCGGTATCCCGGCTTCCTCGAGCGCGCGCAGCGCCCCGACGTGCGCGATGCCGCGGGCCCCTCCGCCGCCCAACGCCAGGGCCACGCGGACCGGCGGCGACGGCGGCGGCTCCTCGGCGGCTGCTGCGAGGGCGCCTGCCAGCACGGCCGCCAGCACGAGGCACGAACGGGTGATCGTCACGGGGCTGCTCATCTCGATTCGCAGGCGCCCGACGAGTGTACCCCGCCGCCTGCGGTGGCCCTCGTTCAGGCGAGCCGGCTGACGGCCTGGTGACAATCCCGCCCGTTGTCCGACGCAGCACGCGGAAAGTCCGAAGTGCTCGCGATCGGCCGTTCGACAATCATCTTGCCATGTGGCTTTGGAATGTATATCATCCGTACATCAGCAAGCCCTGGACTGCCCTGGATCGGGAACGACCCACCACGCGACGATCATGGAGCCCGACGACCTCGACCTGCACTTCTATCCCACCGCTGCCCTTTCGGACACGGAGCGCGCCACCTGGCATCGCATCATCCTCTCCGAGATCGGGGCGGCGAGCGGCTCCCTCACCGCCGTGTTCGTGCGCGAGCCGCTCGGCTGGGTGCTGGAGGGGTTCGTCTGGGGTGGCACGAGCGGCGGCTTCTTCGCGCTCGGCGACGGCCGCTTCCTCCCCCTGCGCACGCGGGTCGTCGCCGCCCTGAAGGCGGCCGGCAAGCAGGTTCGCACGCCGTAGAGCTCAGCGCTGGACTGACGGCAACGAGCCCCTAGAACCGGTACGCGGCACCGACGCGGAGTGCGTTGTTGCGCATCGGGAAGGCGCCCCGCCTGGCGCCGCCGCCCTGGAGGTGGGCCTTCGCGCCGACGTCCTTCAGCCACGCGTGCTCGGCGGACGCCTCGAGATCGAAGCCCTTCCACAGCGCGACGCGCGCGCCCGCGTCGGCAAACCAGCCGCGCGTGCCCTGGACCTCGAAGTATCGACCGGGGAGCGCCCACCCCGGATCTTCGAAGAAGGCGGACCCGTAGCGGCTGAAGCCGACTCGGACGAGCGGTGTGACTCGGGTGCGGTTGCGCAGGCTGCCGAAGGCGTAGAGCTGCAGGCCGCGCAGCCGCAGGTCCCCGTCGCCGGCGGTCGCCGTGTGGTCGTCGTTCACCCAGTCGAGCGTCTTGACCCGGGCCTCGTCGTACGCCACGCCGGCGCCGAACCCGTGGACGACGCGGTACTCCACGAACGGGGCCGGAACGTACCGCTGCAGCGGGTCGAGGCCCCACAGGCTCCCCAGGAAGTTGACGTCCGCGTTGTGGTTGTCGAGGCCGTTCGCGCCGTACCGCCGCGAGTCCTCCAGCCACCGGTGCGACAGCCGCACGCCGACCACCAGGCGGTCGCCGGCTCTCGCGGGCGGGGCGGCAAGGCTCACGAGCGCCAGCGTGAGCCCGTACAGCATCGCGCGTCTCACAGTCGCAGCCTCCCGGAGCTCATGTCCTCGCCGCTCGCCTTTCTCTGCTCAGCGACACCCACGAGCCTTGAGCACGGACAAGGTAAGGAGCTTATCCGAGCCGTGTTGCACGTCGTCACCTTCAACTCCTTTCGGAACCTAGCACGTCCAGCCTATTGAGGCCGTCCCATTCCTTGGCCTAGGTTCTGGCGGGCGTGGACTCCGTGCCGAAGGAGGGCTGTCGAACCGTGCGCTGACGTTCGTGTTCATGGAGCGAGTGAGGATTTGCTGGGCGACGGACTGACACAGGCCCGCGGCGTGAGCTGTTTACAGCGATGCTAGCCTGAGGGTGTATCGGCATCACTGACGGGAGGTCGGCGTGATTGGTCGCACGCTCTCCCACTACCGCATCGTCGAGAAGCTGGGCGCCGGGGGGATGGGCGAAGTGTACCGCGCCCGGGACGAGAAGCTGGGCCGGGACGTGGCGGTGAAGGTGCTGCCCGAGGGGCTCCTCGCCGACGACGCCGCTCGCAGCCGGTTCCGGAAGGAGGCGGACGCCCTCTCGCGCCTGAGCCATCCGCACGTCGCGACGCTCCTCGACGTCGACACCGCCGAGGGCCTCGACTTCCTGGTGATGGAGCTCGTGACCGGGCCCTCGCCGGCGGAGCAGCTTCACGACGGGCCGCTGCCAGAGAAGGAGGTCGTGCGCCTTGGGGCGCAGATCGCGCGGGGCCTGCAGGCTGCCCACGAGCAGGGCGTCGTCCACCGCGACCTCAAGCCCGCGAACCTGCGGCTGACGCCGGATGGGCTGGTGAAAATCCTCGACTTCGGCATCGCGCATCTCGAGAAGTCGAGGAAAGGCAAGGAGGAGCCCACCACCACGCTCACCACCGAGGGCCGGCTGGTGGGGACGCCCCCGTACATGTCGCCCGAGCAGCTGCTGGGCAGGGCGGTCGACGCGCGGACGGACCTCTATTCGGTCGGTGCGGTCCTTTACGAGCTGGCGACCGCTCGCCGGCCGCACGGCGACCGGGCGGGCGTGGAGCTCTTCGACGCGATCCTGCACCGCGAGGTGGAGCCGCCGAGTTCGGTGATCGCTTCGCTCTCGCCGGGGCTCGATGCGGTGATCGTCAAGCTCCTCGACAAGGACCCGGAGCTCCGTTACCAGACCGCGCGTGAGCTGATGGTCGACCTCGAGCGGCTCCGGGAGTCGACCCTGCGCTCCGGCCCGACGAGCACGCGGGCTCTCGACGAGGTCCGGACGCAGCAGCTGCGACGACGGCGCGGGCGGCAGCTCGTGATCGGAGGCACGCTCGTCGCCCTGCTCGCCGTCGCCGCGTGGGCGCTGCGGCCGTCGGCGCCGCCGAGGGTCCGCGCGGTCCGGCGCATCACGGCGGGCCTCGGTGCCGCTCTCATCGGAGGCGGGGGCAACTGGGCGACGGTCGTCTCGGACGGCGAGCGGACCTACTACGTCGCCGTCAAGGGCGGGAAACAGGGCCTCTTCCAGGTGCCGGTGGCCGGGGGAGAGCCAGCGCCCATACCGGTTCCTTTCGCTGGCTCGCCGATCTTCGGCTACCTGCGGGGCCAGTCGGCTCTCCTGACGCTGGGGTACGCCGCGGAAGGCGACTACACGGAAGACGGGATGGCGCTCTGGCTCGTGCCCGTGCCCGCCGGGGCGCCCCGTCGCGTCGGGCGCCTCCACACGTGGGCGGCCGGGGTCTCGCCGGACGAGAAGCGGCTGGCGTACGCCTCCAGAGACTCCCTCTGGCTGGCGGACATCGACGGGTCGGGGGCCCGGCTGCTCGTCAAGCTGCCCTCGCCGCCGGCCTCCATCCGCTGGTCACCCGACAAGCGGCGCCTGCGCTTCTCCGCCGTGGGTGAAGGCCGCCGCCCCTGGATCTGGGAGACGACGATCGAGAAGCCCTCTCCACGCCCGTTGTGGCCGGGTCAGCAGGGAGACTGGGTGGAGGGCGGACGGCTGTTCGTCTTCAGCCGCAGCGGAGGAGCGGCCAGCTTCGGGCTCTCGATGTCGGCGAGCGGCAGCGATCTCTTCGCCGTGGTCGAACGCGGCCGGCCCTGGGAGCGCCCGCAGCCCGTCCAGCTCACCTTCGGGCCGATCCGGTTCCTTTCGCCTGTAGCGTCCCGATCGAGTGGGCCGCTCCTCGCGTGGGGCGAGATCGCGAGGAGCGAGCTCCGCAGGCTGGATCCCCGCACTGGGCGGTTCGAGCCGTTCCTCGACGGGGTCTCCGCCGCGTACGTCGACTTCTCCTCCGACGGGCGCTGGGTCGCCTGGGTGAGCTATCCGGAGGGCCAGCTATGGAGGGCGCGCGCCGACGGGAGCGAGCGACTCCAGCTCACCGCGGCACCGCTCGAGGTGCACGAGCCGCGCTTCTCGCCCGACGCCCGGAGGATCGTCCTCGTCGGGCGGACCCCCGACGATCCGAGCAACAGCCTCTACGTGGTCTCGGCGGACGGCACGGACGGCGGCAGGCCGAACCTCCTCGCGCGGCCCCTCCACGACGGGGAGGGCTGCTGGGACCCGAACTGGACGGCGGACGGCCAGGCCGTCCTCTACAGCCACGCGCATCCCAGCGGCATGATGTCCGCGTCCGCGGGGGTCTACCGGGTCGCTCTCGGCGGCACCCCACCCACGCTCGAGCCCGGCGCCGAGGCCTTCTCCTATCCGAGGTGCTCGAGCCAGGGACACGTCCTCGCGAGTGAGCCGTCGCGAGACGAAGCCCACGTGAGGTGGGCCGGTCGGTCGGACTGGGAGAGCGCGGGGCCGCTCGGTTTGTCCTATCCCAGCTGGACCCGCGACGGCCGCCGCGTCTGCGGGGTCGACACCGCCAGTCCCGGCGTCACCGGGCTCAAGTGCTGGTCCTTCGACCGGCGCCGCTTCGAGCGGCTCGCCGCGGTGGGGGACCTGGCGCTGCTGACCGTCGCCAACCTGCCGGGGGCGTTCCTCGCCCCCGACGACACGCCCCTCGTCATCGTCGACCGCAGCGTGCGCGACATCTACGCCCTCGACTGGGAGGCGCCGTGATCGGGCGCATGGAAGGACTATCGACATCGTGAGGTGATGAGGGTGCGACGCTCCCGGAGGTGACGGATGACCCGCGTGGCGAAGCTCCATGACGCGAGCGGACTGGCCGTCCTCGCATCGGCGATCCTGCTGTCGTGGCCGGCGGGCGCCCGCGCCCAGCGCATCACGGGCGAGCTGAGCGGCACCGTGGCCGACGCCCAGGGCGGCGTCGTGCCCGGGGCCGACGTGGCGCTGGCCCACGAGGCCTCGCGGGCGACGCGCCGGACGGTGACGAACACCTCCGGCTTCTTCGCGTTCGCCGCCATTCCGGCCGGCACCTACACGCTGACGGTGACGATGCCCGGCTTCAAGACCCACGAGGTGACGGGCATCGAGCTGCAGGCCGGCGACAGCCGGACGGTGCGCACGATCACGCTGGAGCTGGCGGTCGTGGCCGAGACCGTCTCGGTGAGCGCGGAGGTGGCGCTGACGCCGCTCAACTCGGGCGAGAAGACGGCGACCCTGACCGGCGAGGAGATCCGGACGATGCCCGTGGTCGGCACGAGCGCGGCCGAGGTCCTGCGGGTCCTTCCCGGCATGACGCCCGCTCACGCGGGGCAACGACACCAACCGCCCCTCGTTCACGGGCGAGGTCTACGGCATCAACGGCGGCGGCGAGTACCAGGGAGGCTCGTACACCAACAACCAGAGCGCGGTCGGGACCTACATCCCCAACGGGACCCGCGAGGACACCCTCGACCTCACGATCGACGGGGCCTCCGGCAACGACCCCGGGTGCAACTGCGCGACCTCGGTGAACCCGAACACCGAGTTCGTCCAGGAGCTCAAGGTGCTCCAGTCGAACTTCGCGGCCGAGCACGCCAAGGGGCCGGTCGCGCTGTCGTTCGTGAGCAAGCAGGGCGGGCGCGACTTCCACGGCTCGGTCTTCGCGCAGCTCCGGGACTGGCACCTCAACTCGAACGAGTGGTACGCGAACAAGGTGGGGGCGGAGCGCGTCAAGAACCTCTTCGTCTACCCCGGCTTCACGTTGAGCGGCCCGCTTCTCGTGCCGGGCACGAGCTTCAACCGCGGCCGCGACCGCGTCTTCTTCTTCCTCGGCTTCGAGTACTTCCGGCAGCGCATCGACACCGGCTGGGGCCGCTCGTGGGTCCCGACCGACGCCATGCGCAACGGCGACTTCAGCCAGGCCGCCGATCTCGGCCTGACCGGCGGCTTCGTGAACACGGTCCCGAACGGTTTCCCCGGCGGGGTGGTCCCGCCGGAGCTCTGGGACCCGGGCGGCAAGGCCCTCCTCGACCTCTTCCCCCGGCCGAACGCCGACCCGGGCCGGACGGGCGGCTACAACTACGTCGACAACTTCCTCTCCGACCAGAACGGCTGGCAGGCCCTCGGCCGCGTGGACGTGAGCCTGTCCGAGGCGACGAAGCTCTACGCGCGCTACAACCTCCAGCGGGAGCGGCAGCCGTTCAGCGTCGCGCTGTGGGGCCGCTGGAAAGGGATCGGCGATCCCGCGCGCCAGACGCCGTATCCCTCGCCCGTGCACGGCGACAACCGCTCGGACTCGGTGACGGTCGCCCTGACCCACGTCTTCGACCCCTCGCTGACCAGCGAGACCGTGCTTCGCCTTCACGTACATCGACTTCAGCAACGTGCTCGACAACCCGGCCGCCGGCTCCCGCCAGGGCGTGGGCTACCCCTACGGCGGCGTCTTCGGGCGAGAGCAGCGCAGATCCCGGCGGTCGACGCCGGCTTCTTCGACCACCAACGGCCCGCTCTACGCCAACTACGCCGGCTTCGACCCGGTCCTCTTCGCGACGAAGTGGCAGTGGAGCGTCCAGCAGAACGTGACCAAGGTGTGGGGGACGCACACCGCGAAGGCCGGCTTCTTCTGGGAGCACGTCGTCAACAGCCAGCCGGGCACCAACCGGCCGGGCGCCAACGACCCCAACGGCATGATCGGGCTCGCGAGCTGGGCCTGGAACAGCACGGGAAACACCTTCGCCGACCTGCTGCTGGGCCACGTGACCTACTACGACGAGTCGGAGCGCAACGTCGCTGCACGACATCGCCTACACCGGGTCGAGGGCTTCCTGCAGGACTCCTGGAAGGTGACGCCCCGCCTGACGGTCGACGGCGGCGTCCGCATCGCCTGGATCGGCCCTGCCTACGACCGCGGCGGACAGGGCATCGTGGTCTGGGACGAGACCCGCTACAGCCCCGACGCCCCCGCCAGCGAGGTGCCCGGCATGGTGTGGCACGCCAAGGACCCGGCGATTCCGACGAGCGGCGTGACCATGCCCGTCTTCGTGACGCCGCGCGTGGGCTTCGCCTGGGACATGGCCGGCACCGGCGCCACCGTGGTGCGCGGCGGCTTCGGCGTCTACCGATATGCGGACCCGCCGAGTTCTACGGCAACATGATCGACCTGGCCTACGGCGTCCGGGGCTTCGCCACCTGCTGCGGCACGAGCCTGCGCGCGCTGGAAGGCCTGGGCGCGGGAGACGTCGTCTTCGGCGGAGGGGCCGTCGACAAGGCGGACGACCAGCAGCCGCGCACCCTCTCGTGGAGCCTGACCCTCGACCGCAAGCTGCCGTGGTCCACGAGCCTCGAGATCGGCTACGTCGGCAGCAAGAGCGACCACCAGATGAACTGGGGCCTGTCCGAGTACAACCCGGTGCCGCTCGGAGCCATGCTCGACGATCCAACGGCAACGCCGACGGCCTACCGGCCGCTCTCGAACTACGGCAGCCTGCAGATCTACCGCCACAGCGCGTACCAGAACTACCACGCGCTGCAGGCGCTGCTCTCCCGCCAGCGCGGCCGCTTCAACTTCACCGCCGCCTACACGCTTCTCGAAGAGCCTGGGCCTCAAGGGCGCAGACTCGAACGGCTACCGGGCGAACGCGTCCGAGTACGCGTTCGACCCGCGCGAGTACAACTACGGCGTGCTCGGCACCGACCGCACCCACGTGGCCAGCCTGTCGTGGAGCCTGCAGCTGCCGGACGTGAAGCGCGGCGGAGTGTGGCAGGCGCTCTTCGGCAACTGGCAGCTCGCCGGTGTCTCGAGCTACGTGAGCGGCGCCCCCCTGATGGGCTGGTTCGGCATGCAGGGCACGACCGCCGGGGGCGTGGCCATCAGCAACCCGTCCATCACGGGCTCGCCCGACGTCTATGCCATGCCGGTGCTCGTCTGCGACCCGCGGGACGACGTGCCCGACGGCTACCTCTTCAACCCCGCGTGCTTCACGGCGCCCTCGCCCGGCGCGAACGGCAGCGCCCGCCAGCCGTACATCAAGGGCCAGCCCTACTCCAACCACGACCTGTCGCTGGCGAAGAGCTTCCCGATCGGCGGCAAGGGCTCGGCGGCTGCAGCTGCGCGTCTCGGCCTACAACGTCTTCAACCACCCGATCCGCTACCCGGACACGGCCCGCAACCTGACGCTGGTCTTCGACAACGGCGTGCAGACGAACGCCGAGTTCGGGAAGCTGCCGGACGACAACAAGTACGGGCGGCGGATCGTCCAGCTCTCCGCCCGGTTCGAGTTCTGAGTCGGAAGTTCTAGAGTAACTACGTCTGCACCGACGACGCGGCCCGAGCCTCGTCTCTGAGGTTCCGCGTTCCCTCGACTGCCACGCCGCGCTGGCCCGCACCGGCGCGCTGGGCAACGACAGCGCCGCGATCAACTGGCGCGTCGGCGTGATCGGCTGGGAGGGCGTCCTCGGTGAGCGCTCCCATTGCGGCGGGCGTAGAAGTGGGACCGCTGTGAAGAGCCTCAGCCGTGGTGCTCCGTCACCGTCGAGCCCGCTTCGGGAGAGCTGCGAAAGACGAGCAGCACCTTGCCGAGGCTGAACGTCGAGCCGTCCGGCAGTACGGCCGGGCGCTCAGCCGCGTCTTACCGTGGGCGACGTATGTCCCATTCTTGCTCCCGAGGTCCTCGATCACGGCTTCGCCGCCTGACACTCGGATGCAGGCGTGCCGGCGTGAGACGCCGGGGGCGTCGATCCGGACCGTGGCGTCTCGTCCCGGCCGAGGACATTTTCGCCCTCGACGAGCGGGATCACTCGCTTCTCCCACAGCACACGCGGCGCCGCCCCTGACTTAGCGGGCGAGATCCGGCGCTCCTCCAAGACCTCACCGACGAACGAGTAGCCAAACCCGAATACCGTCCGGACATGGCGCGGCTCCTTGGCGTCGTCGCCAAGTGCCGCACGCAGCTCGGCCACAGCCATCGTCAGGCTCGCCTCGCCAACGACGACATCCGGCCACAGGTGGCCGCGGATCGCCTGCTTGCTGAGGGCCTTGTGCCGCGCGCGCACGAGCAGGTCGAGCAGCTCGAACGTCTTGGGCTGGAGATGCACCTCCTGGCCCGCGCGGAAGAGCTGATGCGTGTCCGGGTCGAAGACGAACTCGCCGAAGCGGACCTCACGACGGCGCCTCCGGAGTCCTTAGTCAATAGCAGATCGGCTGGAGTGGCGGAAGCGGGTAGGAATCGAACCTACCGCTCCGAGGGTCAGCCCGGAGCCGGACGGCTTTGAAGGCCGCGCAGGTCACCAGACCCGAATCGCTTCCGTTCGGATGATCGTACGGGCGGCGTGCTGACGGCAACCGGCACGCCAGCCGGCGAGCCTCAGAGCTTCAGCTCGATCCGCAGGACGTGTCCCTCGGTCTGGCTCACGTTCTCCACCGTGTGGACGACGGCCTCGTTCCAGGCGAAAGTCCCCGCCTTGCGCTCGTGCGTTTCAGCGCCGCGGCCGTCGGGCGTGACCTTCACCACCCAGTCGGTGAAGTAGACGCTCATCCCGTGCGGGTGACGGTGCCGGGGCTCGATCTTGCCCGGCGGCACGTGGACGTCGAGCACGCGCACGAAGTCGTTCTCGAACGCCAGCTTGTGGCTCTCGCCTGCTGCCCGCAGCGGGTCGAGCGCGTCGTCGGGCGGCTGCGATCGCGCCGCGAGCGCCAGGGTCGAAGCGGCCAGCGCCACGGCCAGGCCGAGGATCACCCTCTTCCTCATGTCCGCCTCCGTTTCGCGCGGCGGCGCGCCGCGAGCTGCGACGGTGTCTCGATCGGATCAGGGTATCATCGTGAGCAGGCACTCCAACGTGGTCCCGGCGCAGCAGCGCGACGACGAAGGGCCGTGGCTGTCGATCGGCGCGCTCTCGAAGGCGACCGGGATCGCCGTCGAGACGCTGCGCACGTGGGAGACCCGCTACGGCTTCCCCACGCCCGAGCGCAAGCCCTCGGGCCACCGCGTCTATCCGGTGTCGGCGGTCGCCGCGCCTGCGGCGCGTCGCGCAGGCCCTCGCGCTCGGGCCATCGCGCGGGGCAGGTCGTGGCAGCCCCCGACGAGGCCTTGGGCCGTCTGCTCGAGACGAGCGCGGCCGCCGTCTCGCCGCCGGAGCCGGCCGCCGTCGCCGCGATGCCCTCGGCACGAGGACCTCCCGGGCCTCGTTCGTCTCGTGCGCGCCTTCGACGCCGACCGGCTCACGCGCGTCTTCCTCGGCGGACTGGGCGCGCATGGGCCCGGTCGAGTTCCTCGAGGCGCGGGTCGCGCCGCTCGTCGCGCGCCGTCGGCGACGCCTGGGAGAAGGGCGAGCTCGAGATCCGCCACGAGCACTTCCTCTCGGAGCGCGTCGGCGACCTGCTGCGCTCGCTGCGGCTGCCGTTCGAGGAGCGGGCGAGCGGGCCGCTCGTCGTCTACGCGACGCTGCCGGGCGAGGCGCACGGGCTCGGGCTCCAGATGTCGGCGCTGGTGCTCGCCGCCGCGCGGCTGCCGCACGCCTCTATCTGGGCACCGAGGTGCCGCTCGTCCAGACGGCCGTCGCTCGCCCGCGACCTCGGCGCACGCGCCGTGGCGATCAGCGTCTCGCTCGCCAGCCAGAGGGACGGCCTCGACTGCCGGCGCTGCGCAAGCTCCGCGAGTCGCTGCCGAAGCGACGCTGCTGCTGGCCGGCGGCGACGGGGCACCCGTCGGCCAGGCCGGGCGTCGACACCGTGACGAGCCTGCGGGAGCTGGACGCCTGGGGCCGGCGGCTCGCCTGGGGTCTGCCCGTCGGTCCTGCGGCCGGCGCGACTCGAGCGCCCGCATGACGAGCGTCATGCGGGCCTCCGCGGCTGCGGGGTACCCTGGGCCATGAGCGCACCCGCCTCGTCTCCCCTCTGCGTCGACATCCGCCTGCTCGGCCCCTGCGTCGAGCGCAAGGCGCACGTGCTGTCGCTGTTCGACGCGCTCGCCCCCGGCGCCAGCCTGGTCGTGCTGAACGACCACCTGCCGAATGGGCTGCGCCGGCACTTCGACGAGCACAGGCCCGGCGCCTTCGAATGGAGCGTGCTCGAGGCGGGTCCCGAGGTCTACCGGGTCGAGCTGCGCCGGTTTGCCTGATCCCCCGTACCCGCGGCGGCGCACGCCGCCGAGCGCAGGCCTTATCATCTCGGGGCGATGGCCTCCGTCGAAGAGCTGCTCCGCAGCAGCACGCTCTACCGCGCGCTCTCGCCCGGACGACCAGCAGCGGCTCGCCGGCGTGTCCCTGGCGAAGACCTACGAGAAGGGCGAGACGATCTTCACGGAAGGCGACCCGCCCGACTTCCTGGTGACGATCGCCAGCGGGCGTGTGAAGGTGGTGAAGACGATCCCCTCGGGCAAGGAGATCATCCTCGAGATCTTCGGCCCCGGCGACCCGGTCGGCGCGGTCGTGGCCTACGAGGGCCGGCCCTACCCGGCCTCCGCCATCGCCATCGAGAGCGTGTCCTGCATCCTCGTGCGGCGCACCGAGTTCTTCTCGCTGCTCGAGGGCCACCCTTCCTTCGTGCGCGGCTTCCTCACCGGCATGGCCCAGCGCATCGTCGAGCTGACGCGGCGCATCCCCGAGGTGGCGGGCGGCCGCGTCGAGACCCGTTTCGCCCACCTGTTCCTCAAGCTCGCCGAACGGGTCGGCCGCCCGCACCCCGAGGGCCGCTTCGTACCGATGCCCCTCAGCCGCCAGGAGCTCGCCGACCTCACCGGCACCACCACCGAGACCTGCATCCGGATCATGAGCCGCTGGGGCAAGTCCGGCATCGTCTCGACCGAGCGCGACGGCTTCGTCGTTAGGGACGAGGCCGAGCTCACGCGGCTGACCGAGGCCTGAGACCGGGTGGAAGCAGCGCGCCTGCGGCGCGCGTCCGCTCAGCTCAGTTCCAGCGGAACAGCCTCAACCCGACCAGGAAGCTGATCCCGCCCCAGGCGGCGACCAGCAGCAGCTGCGGCGACTGCGAGACGAGGCTCGCGCCCTCGAGCGTCACGGCGCGCAGCGCGTCGTTGAGCGCCGTCAGCGGCAGCGCGCGCAGGTAGGGCTGCACGGCCTGCGGGAAGCGGTCGACCGAGAAGAAGACGCCCGACCCGACGAACATCGGCAGCATCACCAGGTTCATCAGGCCGGTCACCGTCTCGATCTTGCGCGGCGCGGCTGGCGATCGCCAGCCCCAGGCCGGCGAACGCCAGCGAGCCGACGAGCGCCACCACCATCACGGCCGCCATCGAGCCGCGCACCGGCACGCCGAGCACCAGCCTGGCGAAGCCGAGCAGGAACCCCACCTCGACGAAGGTGAACAGCACGCGCGTCGTCATCTGCGCCGCCAGGAAGTCGGCGGCGCGCATCGGCGTCGCGAGCAGGCGCCGCAGCAGCTTCTTGATCCGCATGTCGACCAGCGCGTAGCCGATGCCCCACATGCCCGCGCTCATCAGGTTCATGCCGATCAGGCCGGGCACCAGGAAGTCCACGTAGCGTCCGCCCGGCTCGCTCGTCGGCACGTCGCGGCTCTTCAGCAGGTCGCGGCGGCCGGCGGCCCGCTGCAGCGCGTCGTCCACCCGCGCGCGGGCGATGCCCGCCTCGGGCCGCGAGGGGTCGAGCCGGTACTCGAGCGCGGCGGAGGGATCGGAGGGGCCGACCAGCACCAGGTCGGCCCGGCCCATGCGCAGCGACTGCGCCGCCTCCGCCTCGCCGGCCGTCTCCGCCTCGACGAGTGGCGCGCCGCGCAGCGCCCCGCGCAGCCGCTCGGCCGCCGGTCCCTGCAGGATCACCACGCGCGAGGGCGCGGGCGGCCGGTCGCGGAAGGCCACCGCCAGGGCGCCCGACAGCAGCAGCGGGAAGACGAAGCCCCAGAACAGCACCTCCGGCTCGCGATAGCTCTCCCGCAGCCGCGCCAGGCACAGCGCCAGGAAGGCTCGCAGCCGGGTGTGGTCACTCATCGCGCAGGTGCCTGCCGGTGAGCGACACGAACACGTCTTCCAGGCTCGCGTGACGGGTCGCCAGGCTCGCCAGCTTGTGGCCCCGCTCGCCCACGCGCGCGAGCAGGGCAGGCACCGCGACGTGCGGCTCGGCCACCGTCAGCACCAGGTGGCCGGCCTCGCTGTGCACCGAGCGCACGGAGGGCAGGTCGGCGAGCTGCTCGGGCGCCAGCACGCCGTTCCCTTCCTCGACCGCGATCTCGACCACGTGGTCGCCGCCCAGGGAGTGGATCAGCTGGCGCGGCGTGCCCTCCGCGATGATCCGGCCCTGGTCCACGACGGCGATGCGGTCGCACAGCTTCTCGGCCTCGTCCATGTAGTGGGTGGTCAGCACAACGGTACGCCCCTGGCGCTTGAAGCCGTTCACGATCTCCCAGACCTGCCGGCGCGACTGCGGATCGAGGCCGGTCGTGGGCTCGTCGAGGAACAGCAGCTCCGGCTCGCCCACCAGTGCGCAGGCCACGGCCAGCCGCTGCTTCTGGCCCCCGGACAGAGTGCCCACCCGCGCTCGCGTCTTCTCCTGCAGGCCCACCTCCCGGACGACCTCGCGCGGGTCGCGGCCCGCGCGGTAGAAGGCACGGAACAGCGCCACCGTCTCGCCGACCTCGAGCTTCTCCGAAAGCACGGTCTGCTGCAGGCAGACCCCGAGCCGCTCGCGGATCTCGCGGTCGTCGTGCCCCCAGCGCCGCCCGAGCAGCTCGACGTCGCCCGACGTCACCGGCAGCAGGCCCTCGAGGATCTCGACCGTGGTCGTCTTGCCCGCGCCGTTCGGGCCCAGCAGGCCGAAGCACTCGCCCGCCTCGATCTCGAAAGAGATCCCGCGCAGCGCCTCGACCCGGTCGTAGTTCTTGACCAGGCTGCGTACGCGGACGACGGCAGACTTCTCCGTCACCGGTTGCCGCCCGTCACAGGAACAGCTCGACCCGGGCCCTGGCCCGCAGGGCCGCGACGAGCGCGCTCCGTGCCTGGTCCGGAGGCACGCCCCGTGATGCCGCTTCCCGCTCCACGAACGCCGCCACGGTCTGCTGCACCCGCAGCTCGGCCCTGAGCGACTGCGGGTCCAGGCCCTGGCCGGCGAGGTACTTCGTCCAGTCGGCCTCCTCCGGGTGCGCGCGGCGCATCTGGTCGTAGGCCCAGTCGACGGACCGCGCGTCGGCGCTCACGCCGTGCGCCAGCGCCTCCTGGACCAGCAGCTCCCGCTCGACGTACTCCCCGAGCGCCAGGCGCAGCGCCTCGGCCTTGCGCTGCTCCTGCGGTGCTGCCGGCAGACGCTTCAGCTTGGTCAGGGCGATCGGCAGGATCTGTGCGAGACGCACCGTCCGCCCGTTCACGCGCGCCACGACGTCCGGCAGCGGGCTCGGCAGCGGGCGGGAGTCGGCGGCGCCGGCCGGCGGCGAGGCGGCCGGCGCCTTCTCCTTCGCGGGCGAGCAGGCC
The DNA here is from genome assembly GCA_963831755.1 of uncultured Acidobacteriota bacterium. GTDB lineage: Bacteria > Acidobacteriota > Vicinamibacteria > Fen-336 > Fen-336 > DATBSL01. The sequence continues at coordinate 223,868 of CAWHRC010000013.1, read as the reverse complement.
GCGCACAGCAGGACGCAGGACAGAGCGGCGAGGGCCGTGCGCATCGGAAACGTCACAGGCTAGGGTGCCCCCGCGTGCCAAGTCAAATGGGCAGTACGATGGCGCGGTGTTCTCCGAGCGCACGCGCTGGGACCTGCGGCCCAACCGCCTGGCCACACGGCTGGCCGAGAAGCGTGCGGCCGGCACGCGGCTACTCGACCTCACGGAATCGAACCCCACCCGCGCCCGGCTGCCCGTCCCCGAGGACCTGCTGGCCGCACTGGCGCAGCCGGCCGCGCGCCGCTACGATCCCGCGCCGTTCGGGCTGTGGCCGGCGCGTGCCGCGGCCGCCGCCGATCTCGCCCGACGCGGCTTCCCCGTCGGCGCCGAGCGCGTTTTCCTGACGGCGAGCACCAGCGAGGCGTACGCCTTCCTGTTCAAGCTGGTCGCGGATCCGGGAGACGAGATCCTGGTTCCGCGGCCCGGCTACCCGCTGTTCGAGTTCCTGGCCGGGCTCGAGTCGGTGGCCGTCCGCAGCTACTCCCTCTCCCACGCCGGCGAGTGGCAGATCGACCTCGAGGCCGTGCGCGCGTCGCTGTCGCCCCGCACGCGCGCGATCGTGGTCGTCAACCCCGGCAACCCCACGGGAGCGTTCCTGAAGAGGGACGAGCTCCGCGCCCTCGAGCGGCTGTGCGCCGAGCGCTCCCTGGCCCTCGTCTCGGACGAGGTGTTCGCCGACTTTGCCTTCGCGCCGGACGAGCGCCGCGCCGGCAGCGTGGCCCGCGACGGCCCGGCCCTCGCCTTCTCGCTGGGCGGCCTGTCGAAGAGCTGCGCGCTGCCCCAGCTCAAGCTGGCGTGGACCGCGGTTGCGGGGCCGGAGGGCCTGGTCCGCGACGCGCTGTCGCGGCTCGAGGTGATCGCGGACAGCTACCTGTCCGTGTCGACGCCCGTCCAGACCGCTGCGCCCGCGCTGTTGGCGCGGCGCGAGGAGCTGCAGCGGCCCATCCTGGCGCGCTTGCGCTCGAACCTCGACTGCCTGCGGGCGCAGCTGCGCGGATCGCCCGCCAGCCTGCTCGAGCCCGAGGGCGGCTGGTACGCCGTGCTGCGCGTCCCCGCCACGCTGAGCGAGGAGGAGCGCGTCCTGCGCCTGCTCGAAGAGCGCGACGTGCTCGTGCACCCCGGCTACTTCTTCGACTTCCCGAGCGAGGCGTTCGTGGTGCTGAGCCTGCTGACGCCCGAGGACGACTTCGCCGAGGGCACGGCCCGCGTGCTCGCGGACCTCGTGCTATAAGGCCAGCAGGAGGTTCCTTCATGGCCATCGAGCCGAACCAGTGCGGAGAAGAGCCGTGAAGGCCCCCGCCGCCGTGATCGTCACCGGCGGCACCGGCGCCCTCGGCGGCGCCGTGGTGCGGCAGCTGCTCGGCGCCGGATCGCGTGTGGCCGTGCCCTATCGCGACGAGCAGGGCTGGCGCGCTCTGCAGCGGGAGGCCCGTTCCGACGGCCTCGTCGGTCTGCCCGGCCGGATCGACGACGCCGGCGGCGCGGCTCGCCTCGTCGACGCGGCGGCCGCGGCGCTCGGGGCGCTCGACGGGGTCGCGCTCGTGGCGGGCGCCTGGTCCGGGGGCTCGCGCTTCGAGTCGGCCGCGGCCGACGAGTGGGAGCGGATGCTGCGCCAGAACCTCGACACCGCGGCGCACGTCTGTCGCGCCGCACTGCCCCACCTGCTCGTGCGCGGCGGCAGCGTGGTCGCGGTGGGCGCGCGCGCCGCGGAGGCGGCAGGCTCGGGAATGGCCGCCTACGCCGTCGCGAAGTCGGCCGTCCACGCGCTCGTCCGCGTGCTCGCGCTCGAGAACCGCGAGCGTGGCGTGCGCTTCAACGCGGTGCTGCCCGGGACGATCGACACGCCGGCCAACCGCAGGGCGATGCCGGACGCCGACCGCTCCTCCTGGACCTCGCCCGACGCGATCGCCCGGACGATCGCCTTCCTGCTCTCGCCCGACTCGGCGCCGGTCAGCGGCGCACTGGTGCCGGTCGACGGGCGCGGCTGAGGCTCAGCGGCCGGGACCGGACAGGCGCTGCAGCGAGTAGAAGAGCATCGCCAGGGCGACCAGCACGCCGACCAGGTACACGAGCGCGCGCCGCGCCGACGGCCACTCCGGCGCCCGGCGCCGCTGCGCCGTCAAGCGCTTCTCCGAGCCGAACAGGACCCGCTGCTGGCAGCGCTCGCAGCCGGCCAGGTGGCGCGCGAGCTCATCAGGGGCCCGCCCCGGCGGCGCCGCCTGCAGCCGCGCCAGGTCCGCGTCCGTCAGGCACGCTGATCGCGCGCGAGCGCTGCTCTCTCCCTGCATTGCCGTGGATGTTAGCAGGCTGGGCCGGCTTGGCCGCGACGGGTGATTGTGGTCTCATCACGCGATGACGCTCCACGCCACCGCCACTCGCCTGTGGAAGCACCTGCCGCCCGAGGAGCGCCTCGCCGCCGCGAACGCCTTCTGCGCGGAGACGCCAACCGAGCTGGCTGGCGTCGCGCTTGGCGCGCTCGCGAAGGCCCGTCACATGCGCCCGCAGGCCGCGCGCAGGCTGCCTCCCGACGCGCAGGCGCGCATCCTCGCGTCGGTGCTCGATCCCGGCGAGCCGCTCGCCCAGGGCCTGCTCGTCGCCCTCCACCTCGCCGAGCGGCGCCCGCTGCTCGCCGCGTTCCTCGACGCGCTCGGCCTGCCGCACGACGGCGGCCTGCTCAAGGAGGAGGCGGACGCGCTGCCCCCGGTCACGGAGGAGAAGGCACGCAGCGCGGTCCTCGCGCTGTCGTCGTTCCCTGCCGGACAGGTCCGGACCTACCTCAACGCCCTCTGGCTGCAGGACCGCGAGCGGTGGGCCGGGCTCGAGCGCGCCGGGGACTGGCTGGCCGAGTAGCCGCGCGCGGGCCTGCTAGAGGCGCGTCATCTCGAGAGGGTGCTGGATCTCGGGCAGCCCGTCGCCCGAGGGCAGGAAGAGCCAGAAGCGCTCGGCGTGGTAGACGCCGCCGAGCTTCCGCGCCGCCACGGCGGCGTGCGCGTTGAAGCGCTGCGCACGGCGCGGCCGCCCGCGATTGTCGGTCGGCAGCAGCGCCTCGACGACGGCACAGGCCCGACGCATGGCGTCCTCGTCGGCCACGTGAACGACCGGCTGCAGCCGCGGGCCGAACGCGCGCTGGGGGTTCCAGGGGCGCGCCTGCCGGAAGCGCCGGCGAGCGGCGCCGATTGCGGCCAGCCGCTCGCCCAGCCGCGCGGCTTCGCCCCGCAGCCGCCGCGGCTCCGTCACGGCCAGGAGGTGCCGCCAGAGGCTGGTCGGCTCCGCCACCCGCTGCGCCGCGGGCGGCAGGCGTGCACCGAGCAGCGCGAGGCGCGTGCGCACGGCCCCGGGCACGAACGCCTCCGGCCGCTCTTCGTAGAGAAAGAGGTTGCGACCCACCTCGCTGGCGAAGGCCCGCACGCAGGCCTCGTAGCTCAGCAGGTGGTCGGCGGAGGCAGCGAGACCCAGAGGGGCGAAGATGTGGATCGCCTGCGTGCGCGGGACCAGCTCCGAAAGCAGCCGCGCCGCCTCGATCGCCACGTCGCCCTCCGCTGACCAGCGCTCGAGCGAAGGCGTTGCGGACGACCCGCGGCGGTCGCGAGCGGCCGGCAGGCCCGCCGCCACGTAGTCCACGCCCAGGCTGCGCGCCGAGCGCGCGGCGCTCGTGTCCGGGCCCACGGGCTCGAAGAGGGCGAGCACCAGCACGCGCCGCCCCTTCTCGGCCTCGGCCTGCAGGCGCGCCGGGCAGGCCAGGAGCACGTCGTCGCCGTGGGGCCCCACGAACAGCGACTCGTACCGCTCCAGCCCGCTGGTGTCGAAGCGCTCCATCGCGCTACTTCAGGCGCACGATGCGGCTGACAGGCGGCAGGCAGCGCGTGTCGTCGCAGGCCTGGTAGGCGAGCTCCACGGCGGGCGCGCCGCCTCCGCGGTGCTCGATCTCGCCCTCGATCGACACGCGGCCCCTGTACACGGGCACCGGTCCGCCGCCGCCGTCCCACGGCTCGCCCGCGGGATAGCGCAGGTTGCGCAGGCCGCCGAGCACTCCGGTCACGGTCGTGGCGGCGAGCCCCTCGCCTGCGGGGTTGGCGTTCGTGTGCCAGCCCCGGCGCAGCTCAAGCTCGAGGCGGAACGGCTTCCACTCCTCGTCGTCGCCGCTGCCGAGGCGGCCCTCCACCTCGACGGCGTCGTAGGCCTCGTCCTCGAGCGAGGGCGTCGCCGCGACGGATTCCGGCGGCCGCCCGGCCGTCGCTGCAGGCGCCGCAGGCGAGTCGCCGGCCGCGCGCCCGGGAGAGGCCGGCCGCTCGAGTTGACGGAAGCGCTCGAGGGCGCGCACGAGCGTCACGTGCGCGATCGGCGCCTGCGCCATGGCATCGGCGAAGGCCCGCAGCGTGCTCTCCGCCCGCTCGGCCCACGACGGGTCGCCGGTCAGCCGGAACAGCTCGATCGCGTTCAGGGCGGCGACCCCGTTGCCCGAGGCGACGGCCCCGTCGAACGCCGGCTTCGCGCGGAACAGCAGCCGCGGGTCTTCCCCTGCCGCGAAGTAGCCGCCGAAGCCGGGATCGCCGAGCCGCTCCTCCTGCTCCACGGCCAGGCTCAGGGCTTCCTCGGCCCATTCCGGCTCCCCGGTCGCCGCGTGAAGCTGCAGCAGGCCCTCGACCAGGAAGGCGTAGTCGTCGAGGAACGCGTGGACGTGGCCCTGGCCGGCGCGCCAGGCGTGCAGCAGCGTGCCGGTGTCGGCGTCCACCAGCGCGTCGAGCACGAAGGCGGCCGCGCGCCGTGCCGCGTCGAGGTAGCGGGGCTCGGCGAGCCGGGACCCGGCGCGCGCGTAGGCGCCGATCGCCAGGCCGTTCCAGTCTGCCAGCACCTTGTCGTCCGTCAGCGGCCGCTCGCGCCGGCTGCGCGCCTCCTGCAGCGCCCGCCGGCCGCGCTCGAGACGGCGCAGCAGCTCCGCCTCGGCGATCCCGCCCGTGCGCGCCACCTCCGAGATCGGGGCCGGCAGGTGCAGCACGTAGCGCTCGCCCTCGAACGGGGGCGGGCCCTCGACGCCGTAGACGGTCATGAACAGCTCGCCGTCCGGGCCGCTCAGCACGGCGTCGAGCTCCTCGGCCGACCACGTGTAGTAGGCGCCTTCGTGGCCGCCGGTCTCGGCGTCGATCGCCGAGTGGAAGCCACCCTCCGGGCCCGTCATCTCGCGAAGCACGAAGTCGAGCGTCGAGCGCACCACGCGCTCGAAGGCGCCGGCGGGGTCGAGCGCCGAGGCTTCCGCGTAGAGCCACGCGAGCGAGGCGTTGTCGTACAGCATCTTCTCGAAGTGCGGCACCAGCCACGCCTCGTCGGTCGAGTAGCGGTGGAAGCCGCCCGCGAGCTGGTCCATGATCCCGCCGCGCGCCATGCGGTCGAGTGTGGTGAGCAGCATGCCGCGCGCCGCCTCGTCCGCCGAGCGCTCGAGCAGGAAGAAGAGGTTGGCGGGGGCAGGGAACTTGGGGGCCTGGCCGAAGCCGCCCCAGTCGGGATCGAAGCGCGCGGCGAGCGCCTGCTGCAGCTCCGTCGCCAGGTCCTGGGGCGGCAGCGACGAGGCGGGCGCGCGCGACCCGGCCAGCGCCTGCTGCATGGCCTGCGCCACCATCTCGGCCTGCTGCAGCAGCTCCGGACGGCGAAACAGCCAGGTCTGGCGCAGGCTCTGCAGCAGGCGCGGGAAGCCGGGACGGCCGCTCGTGTCGCGCGGCGGGAAGTAGGTCCCGGCGAAGAAGGGCTTGAGGTCGGGCGTGAGGAAGACCGAGTTGGGCCAGCCGCCGGAGCGCGCGATCAGCTGCGTGGCGGCCATGTAGATCTCGTCGACGTCCGGGCGCTCCTCGCGGTCGACCTTGATGCAGACGAAGCCGTCGTTCATCTCGCGCGCGATCGCCGGGTCGGAGAAGCTCTCCCGCTCCATCACGTGGCACCAGTAGCAGGTCGAGTAGCCGATCGAGAGGAAGATCGGCTTGTCCTCGCGGCGGGCGCGCTCGAACGCCTCCTCGCCCCACGGGTGCCAGTCGACGGGGTTCTCGGCGTGGAGGAGCAGGTAGGGGCTCGACTCGCGCGCCAGACGGTTCGCCACGGTACCTCCCGCCGGTGCCGCTCGCCGCGGCCGGGCACAAGAAAGCCCGAGGCCGCTCACGCGGCCTCGGGCGTCCTGACGTGTTCGATGAGCGCTGGTAGCGGGGGGAGGATCGAAACCTCCGACCTTGGGGTCACGAGCGCACCAGTGACCCGAAGGCGCAACTACCAGAACCCATCAGTCCCGAGACAGCGAGGGGATTATAGCCCGACTCAGCCCGGCGCTCCGGGCTGGCTTCGGCGCGTTTCGCGGCCAGGACACGGCGAGCAGGACGAGCTTCAATGCATCGACCGTGGCGCCAGTCACCGCACGTCCTCGCCCGTTACGCGGACAAGACAGGCGCACGGCTTCCTGCTGTACTCGAGCTGGCAGCAGGCGTTCCTACGGCCGGCGGCCCCGGAGGCCGCCGGCCCCGCCGACGATCGCTCGACCGCTGCTACTTCTTCGGCCCCCAGAACGCGGGGTCCTTGGCCCTCGTCGCCGCGTCGACGTAGCTCATGGCCGGGTCCACCCGAAAGCGCTGGGTGACCGTCGAGAGGACGCCTTCCTTCATGAACTTGCCGAGAGTGGCCGACTCCTCGGTCGTCATGCTCTTCCAGGTGGCCTCGCCTTCGGACGCCATGCGGTCGAAATCCGCGAAGGACCCCGTCGAGGACATGACGAGGTACGTCCCACCCGGCGCGCCCGCGACGACCTCGTAGGTGCGCCAGCTCGCATTCGGGGCGGAGCGCGCCGAAGCTGACTTGTACGCCTTGGTCGCGGCCACCCACTCGTCGTAGTAGCCGGGCTTCACGCGGAAGGTGGTGACCTCGTAGAAGCGCACCTTCGACATGTCGGGGAACTGCCCGTGGCTGAGGTCGGGGAGCGCGACCGCCTGCACGGACGTCACGTCGCCGACGAACTCGGCATCGCCCTTCGCCAGCCTCTCGAGCTCCGGCCCGAGCACCGGGTCGTTCTCCAGGGCGAGGCTCTCGCCATAGGCAGCCTGGCTGGCGTAGGGTTCGATGAACCAGGCCTCCTGCGGGCCGGTCATCGACGTGATCGCGAGGTAGTTGTACTTCGACTTCGCCTTCTCGAACGCCGCCGGCCAGCCGACCTCCCACTTCGCGTGCTCCGCGGCACGGCCCGTCTTCACCCGCTCACGGACGATGTGCAGGAACTTCGGCTGCGTCGTCGGCATGCCCTGCGCGAGGACGGTCGCGGCGCTGCCGGCGGCAAGCGCCAGCAGGGTGAGGCCCACTCGGGTTTTCTGCATTCGTTTAGCCCCTCCTTTGGGGCGAGCGACAGGCACCGGTGCCCGGGCGTGACGGCGCTGAGGGGCCGGTGCAGTTACGCACGCGCACCGCCCCGGAACGCCATTGCGCTCGCAGGCCGGTGCGGCTACCGGCGTGAACTGAACTCTTCAGTGTGAATGGTGGCCGAGAGTGCGCTCGAAAGGCGCGCCTGTCAAGCAGGCAGGCACCCGCAATGCGGTCCGCGCCGGAATGGACCCCGCTGCGCTGCCTGCCGAGCGTAAAGCGCAGCTTCTCGGCCAGGGGAAGGACAGGGGTCCGGCCTGGGAGAACACGGGCAGAGCGCGGACGATCCGCACAGAAACGCAGCAGAAACGCCGAGGGCCGCTCTCGCGGCCCTCTGTGCGACCTGCTCGCTGCGTTTTGGATGAGTGCTGGTAGCGGGGGCGGGATTTGAACCCGCGACCTTTGGGTTATGAGCCCAACGAGCTACCTGGCTGCTCTACCCCGCGTCAACCACGACCAAGTCAGTCTAGCAACCACCCCCCAGCCTGTCAACGAAAACGCGGGCTCGCGATCCGTCGAGAATAGCGGCGAGCCATGTGCGAAGCAGCGACCAGCCGGGTCGGCCGGACGTGAGCTGGAACGTCGGGGACCGGCTGACCCACCGCCACAACCCGGGCCTCGGACCGGGAATCGTGCGTGCCGTCGAGGGACGCTCGCTCGTCGTCGAGTTCCCGCGCTCGGCCACCGTCCTGCGCCTGGCCGCAGACGCCGCCGCGCTGCAGCCGGTCGACCTGCGGCCGGGACGGCGCGTCCGTCTGACGTCGACCGGTCAGGAGGCGCGCGTCTCGGCCCTGCTCGACGAGTCCCGCGTGCGCCTCGCCGACGGGCGCGAGGTCCCCGCGGACGACCTCTGGCCGATCGAACCCGGCGACGACCTGGTCGAGCGGCTGGCCACCGGTGACATCGATCCGGTCGAGGACTTCGCAACCCGCTTCGACGCGCTGCACCTCCTCGCCCTGCGCGAGGCGCGCGGCCTCGGGTCGTTCCTGGGCGGGCGGATCCGGCTGTTCCCGCACCAGCTGCACGCGGCCGAGCGGGCCACGGCTGCCGACCCGGTGCGCTGGCTGCTCGCCGACGAGGTCGGGCTGGGCAAGACCGTCGAGGCCTGCCTGGTCCTGAGCCGGCTGCTGCGCACGGGCCGGGCCGAGGGCTGCCTGGTCGTCGCGCCCGAGACGCTCACCGTCCAGTGGCTGGGCGAGCTGTGGCGCAAATACCACCAGGTGTTCGCGCTGCTCGACGAGGCGCGGCTCGCGGACGTGGCGCGCGACCACGGCCCGGGCTTCAATCCCTTCGACGCGCACCGCCGTGCCGTCATCGCGCTCGAGACGCTCGTCGCGCAGCCGCGTCTGACCCGGCAGGCCGTCGAGGCTGGCGTCGACCTGCTGGTGGTCGACGAGGCGCACCATCTGCGCCGTCCGCCCGGCCACCCCGGCAGCCCGGCGTGGCGCGCAGTCGCGCCGATCGCGGCGCTCGGCCGCCACCTGCTGCTGCTCACCGCCATCCCGCTCGACGACGACGTCCACGGCTTCATGCGCCTCTTGCAGCTGCTGCGGCCGACGGAGTTTCCCGAGTCCGAGACGCTGGAGGCCCGCCTGGCGCGGCGCGAGCCGCTTCCGCCCTGCACCAGCTCTACACGGCGCCTCGACATCGGCGGGCTGCCACCCCGCGTGGGCGTGCCGGTCGAGGGAGACGCACGGGAGTGGCGACGGCGCCTGGAGCTGGCCGACGCCGTGCGTCGCCCGCCCGTGCCGCACGCAGTCGGCCGCAGGCAGAAGGCCGACCGCATCCGCCGTGCGCTGGCCTCGGGCGCCGCGCTGCGGACCGTGCTCGGCGCCGAGGCCGACGTGCTCGCCCTGCTCGCGGGCCAGGCCGACGCGGACGACCCGCGGCTTGCGTGGCTGGCAACCCACGCCCCGGCCTGGCGTGCCGCCGGCGAGAAGACGCTCGTGTTCGTGGCGCACGAGGAGACGCTCGCGCTCGTGCGCAACGCGCTCAGCCAGCGCGCGCTGCTGGCGAGCGGCCTCTTCCACGAGGGGCTCTCGCCGGCCCGGCGCGACATCGAGGTCGCGCAGTTCCGGCTCCCCGGAGGACCGAGCCTGTTGGTCTCGACGGAGTGCGGCGGCGAGGGCCGCAACTTCGAGTTCTGCCGCCGGCTGGTGCTCTTCGACCTGCCGTGGAGCCCGCTCGTCGTCGAGCAGCGGGTGGGGCGGCTCGACCGCATCGGCCGGCGCGAGCCGGTGGAGGTCGTCTACTTCGTCCCACCCTCGGGCATCGGCCGCGACGTCGCACGGCTGCACGCGGCGCTCGGCGTCTTCCGCGAGCCGGTCGCCGGGCTCGAGCCGGAGCTGGCGCGCGTCGAGGTCGCGCTCGAGGCGTCGGCGCTCGGCGCCGCGGGCACGCTCTCGCCGGAGCGCTTCGAGGCGATCGTCGGCGGCGCGCACGCGGCACAGTCGAGGATCCGGCAGGCCGCGTACCGCGAGCTGCACCGCGACCCCTACCGTCCCGAGCTGGCGGCCGGCATCCTCGCCCGCGTGCCGCCCGAGCTCGACTCGCTGAACGAGGAGGTCGTCACGACCGTCTGCGAGCGGCTGCTCTTCCACGTCGCGCCACACGCGGCACGGACGTACTCGATCGAGCTCGGCGGCGCCGCGCTCGTCGACGGCCTGCCGGGCGTGCCGGGCGGGTCGAGCTTCCTCGGCACCTTCGACCGGGAGGATGCGGTCGCGGACGAGCGGCTCGACTTCTTCGCCGCCGGCCACCCGCTCGTCGAGGGCGTCCTCGCCCACCTGGAGGAGTCGGCCCTGGGAAGGGTGACGGTCCTGCGTGTCGCGATCGGCGAGGAGCCAGGCGTCGGCCTGCTCGCCTTCTACAAGGACGGCCCGGTGTTCGAGACGGTGGCGGTCGACCCTGGGGGACGCGTGCGACCCGACTGGGCGCGGGCACTCGCGCAGAGGCCCCTGCGCACGCGACGCGCGGCCCCGCAGAGCGCGCAGCCGCCCGCCTGGGCGGCGACGATCCGCCGGCTCGCCCTGCCGCTGCCGGCGTCCCGGCAGCCCGTGGCCCTGGCCGCGATCGTCGTCGGTCCCTGAGGTCGTCCTACTTGCCGGCGATCGAAACGAGCTCGACCTCGAAGATGAGCGTCGAGTTGGCCGGGATGGGCCCGTAGGCCACGTTGCCGTAGCCCAGCGACGGCGGAATCGTGAGGCGACGCCTGCCGCCGACCTTCATGCCCGGTATGCCCTGGTCCCAGCCGGCGATCCCTGGCCGGTGCCGAGGACGAACGTGAAGGGCTGGTTGCGATCGTACGAGCTGTCGAACCGGGTCCCGTTCGTGAGCGTGCCGACGTAATTCACCGTCACGGTGTCGCCGATCGCCGCCGTCGCCCCCGTGCCGACGACGAGGTCCACGACACCCACGGTGCCGGAGTCGCCGGTGACGTTGTTGCCGCCGCAGGCGACGAACGCGAGGGACGCGACGAGACTGACGAGCGCAGACGCCGAGCGGATCACGGGACCTCCCTGGAAGCTGCCTTCCATTGTAGCGGCCGCCGCGCCGTGAATAATGCCCCGTGCCCCGCGGCGGACGCTGGCTGGTGCCGGTCGCGTTCCTGGCGTTCGTCAGCCTCGGCCTGCCCGACGGTGTCCTCGGAGTCGCCTGGCCATCACTGCGCCGCAGCTTCGACCGGCCCGTCGACCAGCTCGGCCTGATCCTGCTCTCCACGATGGCGGGCTACCTGGCCTCGAGCTTCTGCGGCGGCTTGCTGGTCGCGCGCCTGGGTGTCGGCCGCCTGCTGCTCGCGAGCGGCCTGCTGGTGGCCGCGAGCGCCGGCGCGTGGGCGGCGACACCGGCCTGGCCTCCGGTGTTGCTGGGCGCCGTCGCGTCCGGGCTCGGCGCAGGCGCGATCGACGCCGGCGTCAACGCGTTCGCAGCCGCGCACTTCACGCCGCGCGTCATCACCTGGCTGCACGCCTGCTGGGGCCTCGGCGCCATGCTCGGACCCCTCGGGATGACGGCCGCGATCGCCTCCGGGCTCGGCTGGCGAGTCGGCTACGCCGCTCTCGCCGCCTGTCTCGTCGCGCTCGCGCTCTGCTTCGGGCTGACGCTTCGCCTGTGGCAGACGCCGGCAGGCAACGCCGCGGCGCCCCGTTTCGGCACCGGCAGCCTTGAGGGGGCGCTGCGCTTGCCGCGCGTGCGCGCCGGCGCGCTCGTCTTCTTCTTCTACACCGGCATCGAGGCCGGCGCCGGCCAGTGGGCCTACACGCTCTTGACCGAGTCGCGTGGCATGGACAGGGAGGCGGCGGGGCTCGCCGCGTCCGTCTACTGGGGGAGCATCTTCGCCGGCCGGATCGGCTTCGGGGCGCTCGCCCACCACGTGTCCCCCGCCGTGCTGCTGCGTCTCTCGACGACGGCGGCCCCTCTGCTCACCCTGGTGCTGTGGCTGACGCGCGGCCCCGTCGCGGCGTTCGCGGCGCTGTTCGGCCTGGGCCTGCTGCTGGCGCCCGTCTTCCCGCTGCTGATCGCCGTGACCCCGGCCCGCGTCGGCGAGGCCCACGCGGCGCACGCGATCGGCCTCCAGATCGCGGCGGCGACGCTCGGCGCCGGCACGCTGCCGGCCGCGGCGGGCGTCGTGATGCGGCGCGCCGGGCTGGAGGCGCTCGGCCCGTTCCTGCTGGTGTCCGCCGTGCTGCTGCTGCTGCTGCACGAGCGCACCCTGCGCGAGGTGAGCGCGGTCACCGCCCGCCCGCCGGCGGACCGCTACGCTGCTTCATGACCCGAGCGATCTGGTCGCGCTACGAGCCGCTGCGCGACCACGCCCTCAACGACGCCACGCTCGGGCTCGGCACGCGTGCCATCGGCTCGCCGCCGATGGCCGTCGAGGACCCGTTCGACGCCCTGTTTCGCCGCCACTATCCGACGCTGCACCGGCTGCTGGCCGCTCACGCGGCCCCGGGGCTCGCCTTCCTCGTGTGCAGCGCGGACCGCCTGGAGGCCTCGGCCTGGTGCGCCGCGCGCCCGGACGCGATCCACGCGCTGATCGTCGGCCGGCACAACCAGGCCGACGTGTTCCTGCCGTCCGACCCGCGCCTGTCGCTGCGGCACCTGGCGCTGCTGCTCCAGCGCGCCGACGGCCCGTCCGCGCCGCGCTTTCGCGTCTGCGACCTGCGCACGCCCCTGGCCTTCGCGGACGAGGACGGCCGGCCGCTCGAAGCGGTCGAGGCCGCGGGCCCGCTGCTGCTGCGTTGTGCCTCGTTCGCCATCCTGCTGTTCCCGACCGGGGCGGGAGAGGCCTGGCCGGAGGACCCGGACGAGGCCTGGAAGAGGGTCCCGCCGCGCGTGTATGCCGAGGCCTCGCCCGCCGATCCCGCCCGCTGGCTGGCGCGGCCCAGCCCGAACGTGCCTCCGGCGCCGCCACCGCCGGGCTCCACGCTCGCGCTCACCCTCCCGGGGCCCGTCCTGCCCTCGGCCAGGCCGGACACGGGCCCCGCGCGGGGCGAGATCCTCCTCCGCTCGCCGCGAGGGCGCGCCCGGCTGCGCCTCGGGGTCCGGGACGCGCAGCAGGGCGTGCTGCTCGGCCGCTACGAGCGCTGCGACGGGGGCGGCCTGCCCCTGCTCGAGGACGCGAGCCTCTCGCGCGTCCACCTGCTGCTGATCGAGCTCGACGGCAGGCTCTACGCGGTCGACACCTCGAGCAAGAACGGCTCGTGGTGCGGGACGCAGCGGATCGAGGCGACCGCGCTGCAGCCCGGCATCGCGCTCTCGCTCGCCCGGGACGTGCAGGTGGAGTGGCGGCCGTACCACTGACGCCCTGGCGGCCCTGCGTTCAATCCGCCGATGCGCCTCGCCGCGAGCCCTTCGAGGTCGTCGACGCCACCCTGTCCTGCTCCACGCTTTCAGGCTGTCGTGAAGGTGAAGACCATGCCGTAGCTGCCGTTGGCGTTCCGCCAGCCGTTGCCCATCATGCCCCAGCTCATCCCGCCGTGGGTGCCCGTCATCATGCCACCCATGATCCACTGGCCGCCGAGGCCGGGGCCGTAGGTCGTGTAGTCGATGGCCGCTCCTCCGGCGCTCATCATGCCGCCGCCCAGGTGGATGGCGTACGTGGCGTGGGACGCGAGCGGCGAGGCAGGCGTGCAGCTCAGCAGCGTCCGGTCCGCGGACCACGTGCAGCTCATGGCGACTTCCGCACCGGAGAGATCTCCCATGTGCAGATCGACGTACTGCTCCATCCCGCTGCCCATCGCGCCGCTGAAGCGGAACGTGATGAGGGAGCCGGTCGCCACGCCGGCCGCTCCGGCCGCGGGCGACACGGACATGAACGCCGCGCCCGCCGACGTGCTACCGGCGCCGGACCCGTTCATGCCCGACCCCATCGTGTCGTTCCCGCCTCCGCAGGCGCCGACGAGCGCCGCGGCGAGAAGCGCTGCCAGCGCACCGATCCATCTCGTCATCTGATCTCCCGAGCGAGACTCGATCTCAGTTTGCCCCAGGGTCACCATCATCCCCTACTCCTCCTGCTCGAGGCTGTAACAATCGGTGTCCTTCCACCCCAGGTTGCGCGCCCCGGGGCAACGAGCTCCGATCTCCGCCTCGGGGCGCAGAACTGGCGGGTGCGGGCCCTCTGCCAGGGTATGGGGCCGGTGAGGCGTGTCGATCCATTCCAGCCGCAGGCCCTGGGGCGCCTGTCCAGGGAGAGCTACAGGTCCACCGAGTAGACCCGGATCGGCCGCCCCGCCTTCCAGCGCGGCGCGCGGTTCTCCAGCTTCAGCACGCCGCGAGGGCAGACGTGCGCGCACATCCCGCAGCCGACGCACGAGGCCCGCGTGAAGGACTGGTTGGCCATCGCGTACTGGCGCACGTCGATGCCCATCTCGCAGTAGGTCGAGCAGTTGCCGCAGGCGATGCACATGTCCTTCTTGACCGCGATCCGGAAGCGTCCGAGCTTCTGGACGAGGCCGAGCAGCGCCGCCATCGGACAACCGTAGCGACACCACACGCGCGTTCCCATCAGCGGGTAGAGGCCGACGCCGATCACCCCGGCGAAGATGGCGCCGATCGCGAAGCCGTAGGCTCCCTGCACGCGGAAGGCGAACGAGGCGAAGGCCGGGTGCTGGCGGCCGATCGCCCAGTTGACCCACACGATCGCGGTCGTCAGCAGCGAGACGAGCAGCACCGCGTGGACCGAGACCTTCTCCACCGACCACGCGCGCGCCGACTTGCTGCGAGAGGTGGCGGAACGGCTCGCCGGCCGTGTTGGCGAGCCCGCCGCAGCCGCAGACCCACGAGCAGTAGAAGCGCTTGCCGAAGAAGAAGGCGAGCAGCGGGAACACGACCAGCGAGCCCACGGCGCTCCAGAGCCACGATCAGGAACGGCTGCTGCAGGATGACCGACGGGTACAAGTACTCGATCTTGAGCGGCCAGAAGTAGGAGAAGTAGTACTCCTCCGGCCGAAGACCTCGAGCACCAGCGGCAAGCGCGAACGCGAGCAGGACCTGCACGAGCACGACCGTGATCGTGCGCACCCGGCTGGTAGCGGCTGTTGCCGTGGCGGCGCAGGAAGAAGGCGCCGCCCGCCAGCATCGCGCTGCGTGTAGGCGGCACCGTACAGGATCCACTTGCTGTGCAGCGCCAGCGGCAGGCCCGAGCGCCGCGCCGATCGACTCTGCCGACGCCTGCAGCGGGTCGAAGCGCAGGCCGAGCGCGGGGATCGCGCCGAAGTACAGGAGCGCGTAGGCCGCGAACAGGAGCGCCGATAGCGCCCAGGCCGGCCAGGAGCGGTTGCCGGGCGCATTGTGGTAGGTGTGCAGCAGGCCGGCCTGCATGTCACTCCCCCGCCTCGGGGACTGCGCGGCCTCCTCGCGGCGAGAAGCGGACGCGTCGCGAGAGCTCCTCGTCGAACTGCGCCTCCGCGAGGTGCGCGAGCACCCAGGCGAGCGCGCGTCCTCCTCGATCCAGCGTACGAAGGCCTCGTGGTCCCAGCGCGAGCCGAGCATGTTGAAGCCGACGACGCGGTCGTCCTGCACGACGACCGCTGGCTGTCGAGGCGGCCGGGAGCACGCTGGAACCAGCGCTCCGCCCCGGGCACCCGAGCGGCGCCCCGCTCGGGACCGATCGCCGCGGGCACGAAGCCGCCGTCGTCCACTCGAGGTCGAAGAACTTGGCCGAGTTGAACGACGCGCTGCGCCGGTAGACGACCGGGTCGCCGAGCAGCGAGCGCGCCGCGACGCGGCCCTGCTCGCGCGCCGTGTACCAGAGCTGCTCCAGCGGCGCGACCGTCGTCCGGGGTCGTCACGTTCGCGCAATCGCCGGCCGCCCACACGTCGGGCGCCGACGTGCGCAGGCCGTCGTCGGTCTCGATCCCGCCGTTTCCGGCGAGCGAGACCCCGCTGCCGACCAGGAAGCCGGTGCGTGGCACGACGCCGATCGCCGAGACCACGAGGTCGGCCGCGATCGAGCCCTGCTCGCCGCCGCCTGTGCCCGGCGCGGGCCCGACGACGACCGCCTGCGGCCGCCCGTCCGCCCCGCGGACGACCTCCTGACGACCGGCGCCGAGCCGGACGTCGATGCCGTGAGCGCGCACGTGCTCGGCGACGATCGCGGACTCGCGCCGTCGAGCGCGACCGGGAAAGTACCAGCTCTCCCGGATCACGAACGCTCACGCGCAGGCCCCGGTCGTGCAGGATCTCGGCCACCTCGACGCCGATCAAGCCCACCACCGACCACGACCGCACGCATGCCCGGAAGCGCCTCGCGGTCGAGGCCGCTCGAGGTCGCCGAACGTGACGAAATAGTGCAGGCCCGGGCCGTCGAGAGCCGGGCCACGGGGCCGGCCGGCCCTGCGAGCCGACCGCGAGCAGCAACCTGTCGTAGCCGAGGCTGCCGCCGTCCTCGAACGAGAGCCTGCCCGCCGGCCGTGATCGAGCGCCGTCACGCGGCCGGGCACGCGCTCGAAGCCCATGCGCTCGTAGAGGCCGCCGGTCGTAGGGCTCCGTGTCGCGCAGCCTCATCTGGCCGGCGAACACGTACATCAGCGCCGGGCGCGAGAAGAAGTGATCGTGCTCGTCCGAGACCATCGCGATCCGGCTGGAGGCGTCGCGCTCGCGCAGCAGCAGCGCCGCCTCCATCCCGGCCACCCCGTTGCCGAGCACGACGTATCGCACGCGCCGCTTTCCCCGTGGACCCTTCCGATGATACCCGCTGGCCGAGGAACGGGTCCGCGCGGAAAACGCTGCGCGGGCGAGGGCCATTCCTACGTCTACAATGCGCCCGACCCGGAGGATTCCATCATGCGCGCACGCCAGCCGCCCTCGCTCTCCCCTCGCGCATCCTGGCGGCCGCCCTCGCTGGGGCCGTCCAGACCCCGCTCCCGGCGCCGTCCGAGGAGCGTGTCACGATCGACGCCGGCGCGCTCGGGCGCGCCGATCTCGCCGCTCGTCTACGGGCAGTTCATCGAGCACCTCGGCCGCTGCATCTACGGCGGCCTGTGGGCGGAGATGCTCGAGGACCGCAAGTTCTTCTACCCGGTCACGGGCGATGCCCCGGCCTGGGAGCTGATCACGCCGGGCAAGACGTCGCTGGGACGGTGAAGGGCCATCCCTACGAGATCCTGGTCCGCTCGCCGTGGCTCGTGCTCGGGGACAAGAAGGCCGTCACGATGGTCCGGGAGGGCGCCTTCGCCGGGCGAGCACAGCCCACGGCTGGCCGTCGGTCGCGCACGGCGCCGGCGGGCCTCTCCAGGAGCGCCTCGGGCCCGTCGGGAAGGCCGCGACTACGTGGGCCGCATCGGTGCTGGCCGCGGATGCGGCGTCGGGCCGTCGAGGTGAGCCTGGTCTGGGGCGGTGGCGCCAGCGATCGCCAGACGATCGATCGCTGAAGGAGCCTGGCGGCCGACTTCGCCAAGCACCCGCTGTCGTTCCGCGCCGGCCGGTCGACCGACGACGGCCGGCTCGAGATCGTCGGCCGCGGCAGCGGCTGCCGTGCGCGTGGGCGCGGTCTCGCTGATGCCCGCCGACAACGTGCTCGGCTGGCGCAGCGACACGCTCGCCGCGCTGCGCGAGCTGAACGCCCCGGTCTATCGCTGGCCCGGCGGGAACTTCGTCAGCGGCTACGACTGGAGGGACGGCATCGGCGACCCCGACCGCCGGCCGCCCGCGCAAGAACCCGGCCTGGAAGGGCGTCGAGCCCAACGACGTCGGGCTCCACGAGTTCATGGAGCTCATGCCGCCTGATCGGCGCCGAGCCCTACGTCGCCGTCAACACCGGCCTGGGCGGCGCGCGCTCGGCGGCCGAGCTGGTCGCAGTACGCGAACGGCGCCGCCGACACGCCGATGGGCCGGCTGCGCGCGGAGCACGGGCCGCGCGAAGCCGTTCGGGATCCGCCTGTGGGCGGTCGGGCAACGAGATGTACGGCGACTGGCAGCTCGGTCACATGCCGCTCGAGAAGTACGTGGCCAAGCACCGCGAGATCGTCGACGCGATGCGTGCCGTGGACCCATCGATGCCGCCGGTGGCGGTCGGCGCCGTCGGCGAATGGAGCCGGACCATGCTGTCGCCAGGCCGCGTCGCACATGAGCCTGATCAGCGAGCACCTGTACTGGCAGGACAAGCCGGACGTCCTCGCGCACGTCGAGCAGGTGCCGCGCGAGATCCGGCGCGTCGCCGAGGCCCATCGCGGCTACCGGCGCGAGCTGCCCGCGCTCAAAGGCCACGAGATCAGGGTCGCGCTCGACGAGTGGAACTTCTGGTACGGCCCCAACGAGTACGGCGAGCTGGGCATGCGCTACTTCCTGAAGGACGGCGCTCGGCATCGCCGCGGGCCTGCACGAGCTGTTCCGCAACTGCGACGTCTTCGAGATGGCGAACTACGCCCAGACCGTGAACGTGATCGGCGCGATCAAGACGACCGCCACCGAGGCCGAGCTGGAGCCGACCGGGCTGGTGCTCGCGCTCTACCGGCGCCATTTCGGACTCTCTCCGGTCGCCGTGCGCGAGCAGCCGAAGCCGCTCGACGTCGCGGCCGCCTGGACCGCCGACCGCTCCGCCCTCACGCTCGCCGTGGTCAACCCGACGCCGGAGCCTCACACGCTCCGCCTCGACGTGGTCGGCGCACGGCTGGCCGCGCGCGGCCGCGGCTTCGTGCTGACGGGGGCAGGCCCGCTCGCCCACAACGCGCCGGGGCGCCCGCGCGGCGTCACGGTCGAGGAGACCGCCCTGGACAGCCTGCAGGAACCGCTGGTCGTGGCGCCCCTCAGCGTGACGCTCGTCGTCGTCGACTCCGACGAGCCGGCTGCGCCGGCACCCGCACCGGTGAAGGCGCGGACTGGCAATAAGATGTGACACTCGCCCCGGCGTGTGATTCCCGTCGCAGGGGGCCGAACCTTTTTCACCCGGGTCGCGTCCAATCCGGTGAGAGCGCAAAGCTCTCGGAAAGGAGCGGTCATGGGCACCTCGCTCGCAGCCGTCCACGCGTGCTGTCCTCTCTGCGGGTCGCCCGTGCTCTCCATCGGACGCAGCGGGAAGGTCCTCGACGAGGACCTGCACCCGATCCAGCTCGGCGACGAGCCGGGCCGGGGCTACACCCTCTGCGACGACTGCGGGATCCTCGCGGACCTGCCGACCGACCTCACGCTCAACTAGACGCCGAGCCGTTCCGGGCGCGTCCAGAGCGGTCCGGAGCGCACATGCCGCGCGGATTGGCCTTGACGCGCGGAGCCCGTCGGGTGCAGGATTCGCCCGAACGTCGAATCGTCGTCACTACGAACGGGGCTCGGCTCGGGAGCAGCGGGCACCGCATCCAGTTCAGCTGGAGGGAGAGCGCATGCAGGACGAGACCATGGGCACCCCGGGGCCCGCAGCCCCCTCGCCCGAGCCGACCGTGGCGAGTGCCGTCGCCGAGACGAAGGAGGCCCTCGCGACCGCGGCCGTCGCGAAGAAGGCCGTGAAGAAGGCGGTGAGGAAGGCCAAGACGGCGGTCAGGAAGGTCGCGAAGAAGAAGGCCGCGAAGAAGACCGCCAAGAAGAAGGTCGCCAGGAAGGCCAAGAAGGTCGCGCGGAAGGCCAGGAAGGTCGCGAAGAAGAAGGCCGCGAAGAAGACCGCCAAGAAGAAGGTCGCCAGGAAGGCGAAGGGCAAGAAGCGCTAGCCGTCCGCCGACGTCTCGCCGAGCCGTTCGAGAGGGCACCCTTGGGTGTCCTCTCGGCTTTTCATCGGCTTCTCGGGGCTACTCGCGGCCCCAGGTGAGGACCGCCGTCTTCAGGCCGTCGCCGCCCTGCGCCAGGCGCGCGAGCACGCCCGGCAGATCGTCGAGCGACGCCTCGCCGGTGATGAACGCCTCGGGGTCGACCTGCCCCTCCGCGATCAGCCTGTAGGCCTGACGGATGCTCTCCGGCGTGTGGTGGAACGTCGACCGGATCGTCAGCTCCTGGTAGTGCAGGCGCTGGGCATCGATCGCGACGCGGGCGCCCGCCGAGCAGCCGGCGAACAGGTTGACGAGCCCGCCCTTGCGCACGGCTCGCACGGCGGCCTCGGCCGTCCCGGGCCGGCCCACGGCCTCGATCACCACGTCCGGGCCGCGGCCGTCCCCGCTGGCGGCCCGCAGCCTGGCAGCGATGTCGCCCCCCTCGCCCACCGCCAGCGCCTCGCTGGCCCCGAGCGCGACCGCCCTCCGCAGCTTGCCGGCGCTGCGGCCCACGGCGATCACCTGCGCACCGCGCAGCCGGGCCAGGCGGACCAGCATCAGCCCGATCGGCCCGGCGCCGATGACCGCCACCGTCTGGCCCGCCGCGATCCCGCAGTCCTCGACGCCCCGCACGACGCAGGCCAGCGGCTCGACCATCGCCGCGCCTCGGACACCGACCCCCTCCTCCACCGGCAGCAGGTTGCGGCGAACGACTCGCGCGGGTATGCGCACGAATTGGGCGTATGCGCCGTTCCAGAACAGCAGGTCGTCGCACAGGCTGGCGCGGCCCGCGAGGCAGTAGGGGCACGAGCCGCAGGGCGCCGAGTTGCCCACCGCGACCGTGGTGCCGCACGCGAGGCCCTGTACCCCGTCGCCCAGCTCTTCGACGGTGCCCGACACCTCGTGCCCGAAGACCGAGGGGGGCCTGATCATCCGTGCGTGGTACCCCCTGCGGAACACCTTCACGTCGGTGCCGCAGGTGAGCGCCACCCGCGTGCGCAGGACCACCTCGCCCGGGCCGGGCCGGGGGACGTCGATCTGCTCGATGCGCACGTCCCCGCGGCCGTACAGGATGGCCGCCTTCATCCGGGCGCTCACCGGGCATCCCCGCCGTTCGTGCGCAGCACGACCTTCAGCGTGCCCGCCGCGGGCCGCAGCGCCAGCGCGAACGCCTCGCCCGCGCGCTCGATCGGAAAGCGGTGAGAGACGAGCTCGCGCACGCGCACGGCCCTCGTGAAGACGAGCTCGGCCGCCTTCTGCTGCAGGTCGATCGAGGAGCTGTAGGCCGTGAGGATGTCCTTCTCGGCCGTCGTCAGCAGGCCGAAGTCGATCTGCGCGGTCTCGCCGGGCGAGGTGGCCGCGAACGAGAGGATACGCCCTGCCGGCCGGCTCGCGGCCACGGCCTGGCCCATCGCCGCGGCGCCGCCCGCGGCCACCAGGACGCAGTCCGCCCCGCGGCCCTCGGTCAGCCCCCGGACCCGGGCCGGGACGTCCTCCGCGGCGTCGATCACGACGTTCGCACCGAGCGAGGCGGCCAGCGCACGCCGCTCGGCCAGCGGGTCCGAGGCCGCGACCGTGGCGCCCGCGCAGCGCGCGAGCTGCATCAGCAGCAGCCCGATGGGCCCCTGGCCGACCACGAGCACGAAGTCCCCCGGGGAGACGCACGCCTTCCGCACCGCCTTCAGGCAGGTGTTCACCGGCTCGACGAACGACGCCTCCTCCGCCGGGAACCCGTCCGGGATCGCGACCATGCCGCGCCGGACGATCCAGTCCAGCACCCGCACGTACTCGGCGTAGCCCCCCCCGGACGGCTCGAAGCCCGCGCTGGTGCCGTTTCTCTTGTACTGCGCGCACTGCGCGTAGGCGTGGCGTGCGCAGTAGTAGCAGGCCCCGCAGGGCACGTGGTGGTGCACGACCACGCGCTCGCCTTCCCGCCAGCCGCTCGTGCCGCGCCCGAGCGCCGCCACCGTGCCGGCGATCTCGTGGCCGAACACCCGCGGCCCGGGCAGCAGCCCCTTCTGGATCTTCTTGAGGTCCGTGGGGCAGATCCCGCAGGCGTCGACGCGCACGAGCAGCTCACCCGGCCCCGGCTCGGGGACCGGGATCTCCTCGAGGCGCAGGTCCTCTCTGCCGTGGTAGACGGCCGCCTTCATCAGCACGGCCCGCCAGTATAAGCCGCTCGCCTAGGGTCGGCGGCCCGTGAAGCCGGGGCCGAGCAACGCGCGGCCCGGGCGCGCACCGGTGATGCGGCCCCCGTCGACGACCAGCTGGCCGTTGACCGCCACGTACGGGAAGCCCTCGCTGTAGTGGTTCGGGTCGCGGTAGGTCGATCGCTCGCGCACGCGCACTGGGTCGAACGCGACCACGTCGGCCGCCATGCCGGGGCGCAGGATGCCCCGGTCGAGAAGCCTCGTGCGCGAGGCCGGCAGCGACGTCATCTTGCGCACCGCCTCCTCCAGCGTCAGCAGCTTCTCGTCCCGCACGTAGTGCCCCAGGATCCGCGCCGTCGAGGCCCAGGCCCGCGGGTGCGACTTCTCCTGCGAGAGGATGCCGTCCTCGGCGCGGGCACCGTAGTCGGTGCCCAGCGAGACCAGCGGGTGGGCGAGCGCCGCGCGCACGTCGTTCTCGTCCATCGTGAAGCTGACGCGGCCGGTGTTCGCGCGGTCGGCGATCACCAGGTCGATCAGCGCGTCGAGCGGGTCCTTGCCCTGCTCGCTCGCGATCTCCTCGATCGTCCGCCCCTCGAGCGGCTTGAGCTTCGGATCGAGGACACTCGTGACGAGGATCCGGGACGCCCCGCCGTCCGTCCAGTCCGGGTCGTCCTTCAGGAAGTCCCGCCGCACGCGCTCGCGGGTGGCGGGGTCACGAAGGCGCGCCAGCAGCTTCTGGCGGCCGCCCTCGCGCACCCACGCCGGCAGGCTGGCGTCGAGGTTGTTCGAGCTTGCGGTCCACGGGTACTGGTCCGCCGAGACGTCGAGGCCCTGCGCGCGTGCGTCCTCGATCCGCTTCAGCACCGCCGGCATGCGGCCCCAGTTCCGGCGCCCGGAGACCTTGAGGTGGTAGATCTCCGCAGGTACGTCCGCCTCGCGCGCGACGCGGAACACCTCGTCGAGGCTGGCGTCGATCGTGTCGTCCTCGTTCCGCTGGTGGGTGATGTAGGAGCCGCCGTAGCGGCGCGCCACCTTCGCGAGCGCCACGATCTCCCCGGTCGAGGCGTAGCGGTCGGGCACGTAGATGAGCGATGTCGACAGGCCGAGCGCTCCCTCCTCCATCGCCTGCGCGACGGCGGCCCGCATCGCCTCGAGCTCCTGCGCGCCGGCCGGGCGGTCCTGCTGCCCGATCACGAGGTCGCGCACGCCGCCGGCGCCGACGAAGGTGCCCAGGTTGATGGTCGGCCGCGCGCGCTCGAAGGCCTTCCAGTAGCCCGCGAGCGTCGTCCAGTCCGGCGTGACGCCGTAGCGCCGCCAGGTGTCGCGGCCCTCGGCGATCATGCGCGCGTTCAGGGGCGCGATCGCCGATCCCTCGCCGGTGATCTCGCTGGTGATGCCCTGCGTGATCTTGCTCGCGGCGCGCGAGTCCACGAGCAGCAGGTACTCCGACTGCCCGAGCATGTCGATGAAGCCGGGGCAGACGACCAGGCCGCGGGCGTCGACACGCCGCACGGCTGCGGCCTTCGCGAGATCGCCGATCGCCGCGATCCGGTCGCCGCGGATGCCCACGTCGGCACGGAACCAGGGCGCGCCGGTCCCGTCCACCACCCGGCCGCCCGCGAACACCAGGTCGAAAGGCATGGTCTCGGCCGCGACGACCGCCGTGGCGAGCGACGCTCCGAGAGTCAGCAGCACGGCGAGTCGGACGGATCGCATCGGACCTCCGTGGACGCGGGAGTGTATTCCAGGTCGAGGAGGCCGATTGCCTCGAAGGGCGACGCCTTCGGGGGATCGCAGCGCCGGGGCCTGGGCAGTGAGGGACGAACGGCTAACGGAACAGGTGCCTGAGCACGAAGAGCACGTTCTCTTTCCGCTCCCGGAGCCTTCGGTAGAAGTACGGGATCCAGTGGGTGCCGAAGGGGACGTAGATGCGGACCTCGTAGCCCGCGGCGACCAGCGAGTCCCAGCGTGGACGGCGCAGGCCGAAGAGCATCTGGAACTCGAAGCGTGAGGCCGCGATGCCCTGCGCCTTCGCGTATGCGATCGTGTCGGCGATCAGCCGCTCGTCGTGGGTGGCGATCGCGGGGCGCCTGCCCCCGTCCAGCAGCAGGTGCGCGCACTCCAGGTAGCGCTCGCGGATCGCGCCCATGTCCTGCAGCGCGACCTCGGCCGGCTCGCGGTAGGCGCCCTTGCACAGGCGGATGCGGTCGCCGCGCCTTATCGCCTCGCGCACGTCGTCGGGCGTCCGGTGCAGCGCGGCCTGCAGCACCAGGCCGACGTTGTCGTGGGTTTCGCGCAGCCGCTGGAAGACCTCGATCGTGTCCTGCGTGAGGTCGGAGCCCTCCATGTCGAGGCGTACGAAGCCGCCCGTCGCCCGCGCGCAGTCGAGGATGGCGGACACGTTGTCGAGGCAGAGCTGCCGGGAGATGCGCTGCCCCATCGACGACATCTTGATCGAGATGTTGCGCTCGATCGCCGCGGGGACGAGTCGCAGCAGCTCCTGCGCGGCCTGCGTGGCGCGCGCGGCGGCCTCGCGGTCGTTCACGTCCTCGCCCAGCTTGTCGAAGGTGGCCTTGATCCCCTTCGCCGCGAGCCGCTCGCCGACGCGCACCGCGTCCTGCGGCCGCTCGCCGGCCACGAAGCGCCGCGCGAAGATGGTGAGGGGGTTCATCGCTTCCTCCCGCGGCGCCGCGGCGCCTCGTACGTCGCGCTGACCACGGAGGAGATCCCGCCGCGCACGCGGAAGTCGCCTTCCACCGTCATGCGGCGCGGCCTCACCGCCTGCACCAGGTCGTCGAGGATCACGTTGACGACGTCCTCGTAGAAGATGCCCCGGTCGCGGAAGGCCTGGACGTAGAGCTTGAGGCTCTTCAGCTCCACGCACAGCCGGTCGGGCACGTAGCTGATGCGCAGCGTGCCGAAGTCCGGCTGGCCCGTCTTGGGGCAGAGGGAGGTGAACTCGGGGCAGGTGTGCTGGACCAGGTAGTCACGGCCGGGGTGGCGGTTGGGGAACGTCTCGAGAGCGGCCATGACCGTGCCCATTCTAGCCCCGGCGCCCGTCCCTCGCCGTCTCGAGCGCCGGGCGCGAGCCGGCGGGCTACTCGGGCGCTGGGAAGGCCTTGCGGGCCGCGGCCAGCTCGCGCGCGATCGCCTCGCGCAGCGAGGCCGGCCGCAGCACTGCCACCTGCGGCAGGAAGCCCTTGATCCAGGCCTTGAGCTCGAACTCCGGCGCCACCTCCATGGTCAGGCGCACGCCGCCGTCCGGCTCGTCCTCGAGCCGCTGGCTCTCGTGCCAGTTGCGCTCGCGGATGTAGCCGGCCATCTCGGGCGTGAAGCGCAGCTCCACCGTCTGGGGCGATCCGCCGAAGATACCGAACGCCGAGCGCGCGTACTCCGAGGGGCTGAAGTCCGCCGGGATCTCGAAGCCCTGGTCGAGCACCTCCATCCTCTGGATCCGCTCGACGGCGAACGTGCGCACCTCGCCGTACTCGTGCGCGCGCGCGTACAGGTACAGGCCGCCACGGTAGTAGACCAGCCGGTACGGGTCGACGGTGTACGACTTGGTGCGGCGGGTGTTGAAGGAGTAGTAGGCGATCAGCGCCTGGCGCTGGTGCAGCGTGGCGTCGATCAGGCCCGCGATCACGTCCTGCTTCTTCGAGTAGTCCTTCCACGGGTCGGGTCGCGCCGAGAACAGCTCCTGGATCCGCGAGAGGTACGGCAGGCTCTTCTGCGGCAGCGCCTCGCGGATCTTCTCGAACGCCGACTCGAGGTCCTGCGCGAACGGCGCGCCGCCCAGGAAGGAGAGCAGGTTGCGCGCTGAAGTACAGCGCCGCCAGCTCGGCCAGCGAGAAGCTCTTCACCAGCTTGTGCTTGTAGCCCTCGACCAGGCGCCAGACCTTGCGGCCGTCCACGCGGTCGTCGTAGATCGGGAAGCCGGCCTCCTGCAGCGCCTCGATGTCACGCCTGATCGTGCGCTCGGTGACGCCGTAGGCCTCGCGCCAGCCTGGCCGTGCTGGTGAAGCGGCCGGCCTCGATCGTCTTCAGGATCTTCCACTGGCGGATGACCTCGGCGTTCCTCATCGCAGCGCTCCTGGCCGACGAAAATTCTAGCCGCTTCGCGCTATACTCCGCTCGGCCCACCGCGGAGGATCCGATGCCGGATCGCGCCCCCAGGCTTGGCGATGTCATCGACGACTACTGTCCCCGCTGCCGCCTGCTGCTCAACCACGACGTCACCAGCCTGTTCGGCGCCGAGGTCGCGAAGGTGACCTGCCGCACCTGCCACAACACCCACGACTACCGCCACGCGCAGGTGCCCACCAAGCGCCGCTCGAAGAAGGAGGACAAGAAGTCCCTGATCGAGCAGGTGCTGGCCTCGATGCCGCTGCCCCCGGAGCCGCCGCCGGCGCCCCCGCCGTCGGCGCTGCCGAAGCGCCGCGACCTGTGGGCCGAGGTCGAGCGCATCAAGCAGCAGAAGAAGAGCTGAGGCCGTGCGGGCGGTCGACCTCATCCAGCGCAAGCGCGACGGAGGCGAGCTGGGCCGCGACGAGATCGAGTTCCTGATCCGCGGCTACGCGCAGGGCGACGTGCCCGACTACCAGGCGGCGGCCTTCGCGATGGCCGTCTACTTCCGCGGCATGACGCCCGGCCGAGATCGTGGCCCTCACCGAGTCGATGATGCGCACGGGCGAGCGTGCTCGACCTCTCGGACCTGCCCGGACCCAAGGTCGACAAGCACTGGACCGGCGGCGTCGGCGACAAGACCAGCCTGATCCTGGCGCCGCTCGCCGCGGCCTGCGGCGTGTACGTGCCGATGATCTCGGGCCGCGGTCTCGGCCACACCGGCGGCACGCTCGACAAGCTCGAGTCGATCCCCGGCTTCAACGTCCACCTGAGCCTCGCCGAGCTGCGCCAGGTGCTGCGCGCTGTGCGGCCTCGGCCTGATCGGCCAGACGCCGGAGATCGCGCCCGCCGACCGCAAGCTCTACGCCCTGCGCGACGTCACCGCCACCGTCGAGAGCCTGCCGCTGATCTCGGCCTCGATCATGAGCAAGAAGATGGCCGAGGGCATCGACGCCCTGGTGCTCGACGTCAAGTGCGGCGACGGCGCCTTCCTGCGGACGCGCGAGGAGGCGAGGGCGCTGGCGCAGACGATGATCGGGATCGGCAAGGGCATGGGCAAGAAGGTGGCCGCCCTGCTGACGGACATGGAGCAGCCGCTCGGGCGCAACGTCGGCAACGCGCTCGAGGTCGCCGAGTGCGTCGAGACGCTGAAGGGCCGCGGCCCGAAGGACCTGGAGTCGCTCTCCGTCGAGCTGGCGGCCTGGATGGTGCACCTGGCCGGCGCCGCCGCCTCGCTCGACGCGGCCCGCACGCGCGTGCGCCAGGCCCTCGCCTCGGGCGAGGGCCTCGACCGCCTGCGGCGCGTGATCGAGCTGCAGGGCGGCGACCCGCGCGTGTGCGACGACCTCGGCGCTCCTGCCGCAGGCGCGCGAGACGGTCGTGCTGCGGGCCGAGCGCGACGGCCGCGTGGTGCGCCTGGCCGCCCGCGCCATCGGCCACGCCGCGATGCTGCTCGGCGCGGGGCGCGAGACGGTGGCCAGCGCCATCGACCACGCGGTCGGCTTCGTCTTCCACAAGAAGGTGGGCGACCCGGTCGCCGTCGGCGAGGCGATCGTGACCGTCCACGCCGGAGCGCCCGAGCGCCGCGACGCGGCGATCGCCCGGCTGCGCGAGGCGATCGTGCTCGGCTCGGAAGCTCCAGCCCGGGTGCCGCTCGTGCTCGACATCCTGGTCTAGCGGCGCCGGCGGCGCCGCTTGACGCGGTGCCGACCGAGGCTCGACACTCTGGCGCGCTTTGGCGGAGGCCCGCGACCATGGAACGACTGCTTTCCCTCCTCGGCCTGCTCGTGTTCCTGGGTATCGCCTGGGCGCTGTCCACCGATCGCAAGGCGATACGGCTGCGCACGATCCTCTGGGGCCTCGGCCTGCAGTTCGCGCTCGCGCTGTTCGTGCTCAGGGCCCCGATCGGGCAGGACCTCTTCTCCTGGGTCGGGGCGCGCATCACGCGCCTGCTGAACCTCTCGTTCGTCGGCTCCTCGTTCGTGTTCGGCGCCCTGGGCATCCAGGGCGGCGGCCAGCTGGCCGTGAAGGCCGGCGAGGCCAACGGGACGGCCGCGCTCGGCTTCGTGTTCGCGTTCCAGATCCTGCCCACGATCATCTTCGTGGCCGCCACCTTCGCCATCCTGTACCACCTGGGGATCATGCAGGTGATCGTCAGGGCGGTGGCGAAGGTGATGACGCGGCTGATGGGGGCGAGCGGCGCCGAGAGCCTCAACGTGGCCGCCTCGATCTTCATGGGGCAGACCGAGGCACCGCTCACGATCCGGCCCTTCCTCAACAAGATGACGCAGTCGGAGCTGATGTGCGTGATGACGGCGGGCATGGCCCACGTCAGCGGCAGCATCATGGCGGCCTACATCGCCTTCGGCGTCGAGGCCAAGCACCTGCTCGCCGCCGTCATCATGACCGCTCCGGGGACGATCCTGCTGGCCAAGATGATGGTGCCCGAGACCGGCCAGCCGGAGACCGCGGGCACGGTGAAGCTGGACAGCGAGCGCGTGGACGCCAACATCATCGGCGCCGCTGCGCGCGGCACGACCGAGGGCCTCCAGCTCGCGCTGAACGTGGCGGCGATGCTGATCTCGTTTCTCTCCCTGGTCGCCCTCGTCAACGTCCTGCTGGGACACCTGGGAGGCTGGCTCCACGTCAAGCTGAGCCTGGAGACCATCCTCGGCTACGCGTTCATGCCCCTGGCCCTGGTGATGGGCGTGCCCTGGAAGGACGCCTTCGCCATCGGCGACCTGCTGGGCACGCGCATGGTGCTCAACGAGCTGATCGCCTACTCGCGGCTCGGCCCCCTCAAGGCCGCCCTCGACCCCCGCAGCTTCACGATCGCCACCTACGCGCTGTGCGGCTTCGCCAACTTCAGCTCGATCGGCATCCAGATCGGCGGCATCGGCGCCCTGGCCCCCGAGCGCCGAGGCGACCTCGCTCGGCTCGGCCTGCGGGCGCTCGTCGCCGGGACTTTCGCCAACTTCATGACCGCCTGCATCGCGGGGGCGCTCTTGTGAGCCTCGCCGCTTGCCTCGACGAGGCCGCCGCCCACGTCCGCTCCCGCTCGCCGCTGCGGCCGGCCGTGGGCGTCGTGCTCGGCTCCGGCCTAGGCGCCTTCGCCGACGCGCTCGAGGAGCGCAGCGTCCTCCCGTTCGCCGAGGTCCCGCACTTCCCCGCCTCGACCGTCGCCGGACACGGCGGGGCGCTCGTGCTCGGCCGCTGCGCAGGCGTGCCGGTCGCCGTGATGAAGGGCCGGGTCCACTTCTACGAGGGCTACTCGCTCGCCGACGTCGTGTTCCCGGTGCGCGTGCTGGGCCGCCTCGGCGTCGGCACGCTGGTCGTCACCAACGCCGCAGGCGGCATCAATCCCCTCTTCACGCCGGGCCAGCTGATGGTGATCGAGGACCACATCAACCTGCTCGGCAACCCGCTCGTGGGCCCCAACGACGACGCCCTCGGCCCGCGCTTCCCCGACATGAGCGAGGCCTACGACCGCCGCCTGCGCGACGTGGCGCAGGCCGCCTGCGAGGCGGTGGGCGTGCCCTGCCAGCGCGGCGTCTACGTCGCGATGACCGGACCGTCCTACGAGACCCCGGCCGAGATCCGCATGGCGCGGGTGCTCGGCGCGGACGCCGTCGGGATGTCGACCGTGCCCGAGGTGATCGCCGCGCGCCACGCTGGGATGCGCGTGGCCGGCCTGTCCTGCATCACCAACATGGCGGCCGGGGTCTCGGACCACAAGCTCGACCACCGCGAGGTACTGGAGACCGGCCAGCGCGTGACGGCGGCGCTGCTGCAAGTGCTGGCGCGGATCGTGGCCGAGGCGGCGAAGCAGCCATGAAGAAGCGGAGGGCGACCGCACGCCGTGCGACCAGGCCCAGACCGCCCACGCGCTCGATGCTCAAGGCGATGGCGGCGCTCGCGGTCGAAGCCCGCGAGCGGGCCCAGGCGCCGTACTCGGGCTTCAGGGTCGGCGCGGCGCTCAAGACCCGCACCGGCGAGATCGTCACCGGCTGCAACATCGAGAACGCCTCCTACGGGTTGTCGATGTGCGCCGAGCGCGTCGCCGTGTTCAAGGCCGTCTCCGAGGGACTGGCCGGCTTCGACGCGATCGCGGTCGCCGCCGACTCCAGGCGGCTCACGCCGCCCTGCGGCCCGTGCCGGCAGATCCTGTGGGAGTACTGCGGCGACCTCACCGTGCACATGGTCGACCTGAAGGGCCGCTCGCGTACGCTGCGGCTCAGCCAGCTGCTGCCGTTTCCCTTCGACGAGGGCCACCTCTGAAGCGGCCGCGGGCCAGCCGCTGGTCGCGGTTGCCGACCGAGAGCCGCAACCCGCGCTCCCGGCGGCTCGACGCGATGGCGACCACGAAGGTCGTCGCGCTGCTGCTGGACGAGGACCGGCGCGCGCTGGTCGCGGCCCGTCGCGCAGCGCCGGCGATCGCGCGGGCCGCGCGCCTGGCCGCGGACGTGCTCGAGTCAGGCGGCGACGTCGTGTTCGCTGGGGCCGGGACCAGCGGTCGGCTCGGCGTGCTGGAGGCCGCCGAGTGCCCGCCGACGTTCGGCTGCGAGGCACGCCGGATCCGCGCCGTGATGGCGGGAGGCGAGGAGTCGGTGTTCCGCTCGCGCGAGGGGGCGGAGGACGACCAGGACGCCGGCCACGCCGCGGGCGCCTTGCTCGCCGCACGCGACCTGCTCGTCGGCGTCTCCGCCAGCTCGCTGACGCCCTTCGTGCGCGGCGCGCTGACCGGCGCGCGTGCTCGCGGGGCGAAGACGGTGCTGGTCACCTGCGCTCCGGGCCGCGGCCTCTCGCGCCTGGCCAACGTCGTGGTCGTCGTGCGCAGCGGGCCGGAGGTGCTGACCGGCTCGACGCGGCTGAAGGCCGGCTCGGCCACCAAGGCCGTCCTCAACGCGATCACCACCGCCGCGATGGTCCGGCTGGGGAAGGCCTACCAGAACTTCATGGTCGACCTGAAGCCGACCTCCGCGAAGCTCGTGGACCGCAGCCGCCGCATCGTCGCCGCGGCCGCGGCCAAGGACGCCGTAACGGGCGAGCGCCTGCTGGCGGAGGCCGGCGGCGAGGTCAAGACCGCGATCGTGATGGGGCGGCTCGGCGTGTCCGCCGAGGAAGCGCGCAGGCGCATCGCGCGCGCCAGAGGCCACGTCCGCAAGGCCCTCGCGAGGGCGTGAGAGTCGCGCTCGCCGGGCCCTCAGCCGCCGTAGACGACGATGTCCTTCAGGTTGCGGTACTTCTCGTTGTAGTCGAGACCATAGCCGACGACGAACTCGTCCTCGATCGTGAAGCCCACGTAGTCGACGTGGACGCTCACGAGCCGCCGCGCGGGCTTGGACAGGAGCGCCGCGACCTTCAGCGAGCGCGGGCCGCGCGCCTTCAGCAGGTTGACCAGGTAGTTGAGCGTGAGCCCGGTGTCCACGATGTCCTCGACCACGATCAGGTCGCGCCCGTCGAGCCCCTGATCCAGATCCTTGACCAGCTTCACCTCGCCGGACGACTTCGTCGCCTTGCCGTAGGACGAGACCGCGATGTAGTCGAGGGTCAGCGGGAGTTCGATCGCCTGCGCCAGGTCGGTCATGAAGGGGCAGGCGCCCTTGAGCACGCCCACGAGGTGCGGCTCGCGCCCGGAGTAGTCGGTGGCGATCTGCTTTCCCATCTCCAAGATACGACGCTGGATCTGGTCGAAGGAAAGTAACACCTTCTTCACGCTGGCGCCTCCCGGGGGCAGTCATCATATCGCGCCCGGTCGCGGGCCCGCCATGCTTCACGAAATGATTGACGGGAGGGGCCGGCCGGCAATAGCATCCGCGTCGTCCGGGGCCCTCCCGGCCCCAGGAGTCATCCCTTCGGAGCTTCAGTCCACATTGCGTTCGTACCCCACCGCAGGCTGCATGCGCCCGGCCGTCGCCTCGAAACGAAGCGTCCATCGCCGGGGCTCGTCCTGCGCGCGCCTTGCCCAGAAAAGTCCAGGAGAAATCGAATGAAGCTGAGCGTACGCACGACACTGGCCCTGATCGCGCTGTGCGTGCTGTGCTGGCCCGCCGGCCAGGCCCACGCCCAGGGCGTGACTACCGGCTCGATCACGGGCGTCGTCGTGGACGCCCAGAAGGCAGCCGTGCCCGGCGCGACCGTCGTCGCGGTGCACGAGCCGTCGAAGACCCGCTACGAGGCCACCACCCGTCCGGACGGCCGCTTCTCGCTGCCCGGGATGAGGGTCGGCGGCCCCTACACCGTGACCGCTACGCTCGCGGGATTCAGACCGCAGAGCGCGAAGGACGTGATCGTCAGCCTCGGCGTCGCCACCGACCTGCAGCTCACGCTGACCCAGGCCGCGATCACCGAGGAGGTGACGGTGACCGCGCAGACGTCGGAGGTCTTCAGCTCCACCCGCACCGGGGCGGCCACCGCGATCAACCGGGAGGTCCTGCAGACCCTGCCCACGATCACGGACCGGATCAACGACTACGCCCGTCTGAGCCCGCAGTACTCGGGGGGGCCCTTCGGCGGCTCGTTCGTCGGCCAAGACAACCGCCTCAACAACATCACCGTCGACGGCTCCTACTTCAACAACTCGTTCGGCCTCGCCGGCCAGCCCGGGGACCGCACCGGCGTCACGCCCATCTCGACCGCGGCCATCCAGGAGATCCAGATCAACACCGCCCCCTACGACGTCCGCCAGGGCCACTTCGTGGGGGCCGGCGTCAACACCGTCACCCGCAGCGGCACCAACCAGTTCCACGGCTCCGGCTACTACTGGTGGCGCAACGACGGCCTGGTGGGTACGGAGGCCAAGGGCAACGCGTACAATCCCGGCACGTTCGACTACAAGCGCTACGGAGCCTGGCTGTCGGGCCCGGTCATCAAGGACAAGCTGTTCTTCTTCGGCAGCTACGAGAACGACAAGTTCACCTCGCCGGGGACCACGTTCCGCGCCAACACGGGCGGGGAGACGGTGGGCGGCAACATCACGCGCGTTCTCGCCTCCGACCTCGACACGCTGAGCTCGTACCTGAAGACGAACTTCGGCTACGACACCGGCCCCTACCAGGACTACCCCTTCGAGACCCCGGCCAAGCGCTACCTGGGAAAGCTCGACTACAACCTCAACGACCGCAACAAGGTGAGCGTCCGCTACCTGCAGCTGGACTCGTCGACCCCGGTCCTGATCTCGACCTCCAGCTCACTCGGACGCGGCGGCCGGCGCAGCAACACCGACGGGCTCAACTTCGCCAACTCCAACTACGCCATCCTCGAGAACATCAAGTCGGGCGTCGCCGAGTGGAACTCGATCCTCGGCAGCAACATGTCCAACTCGCTGATCGCGGGCTACACCACCAACGACGAGAGCCGCCCCCAGAAGGGTGAGCTCTTCCCGATGGTGGACATCCTGAACGCGGGCACGGTCTACACCACGTTCGGGTACGAGCCCTTCACGCCCTCGAACCAGCTTCGCTACCACACCTTCCAGGTCCAGGACAACTTCACCTGGAACCGCGGGAACCACACGTTCACCTTCGGCGGGACCGTGGAGAAGTACCACTCCGACAACGTGTTCTTCCCCGGCGCCCAGAGCGTCTACGTCTACAACTCGCTGGCGGACTTCTACACCGACGCCAACGACTACCTGGCCAACCCGAACCGCACGACGTCGCCGGTGGCCCTCTCCATCTTCCAGGTTCGCTGGAACAACATCCCGGGCCAGACGGAGCCGCTGCAGCCGCTCGACGTGTGGTACGGCGGCCTGTACGCCCAGGACGAGTGGCAGGCCAGCCGCAACCTCCGCCTGACCTACGGCGTGCGCGCGGACGTCTCCTCCTTCGGCAACACCGCCTACGACAACGCCGCGGCCGACGCCCTCAGCTTCCGCGACTCGAGCGGGAACGCCGTGCAGTACAACACCGGCAAGCTGCCGGACGCGAAGATCCTCTGGTCGCCGCGGTTCGGCTTCAACTGGGACGTGACGGGCGATCGCTCGACGCAGGTGCGCGGCGGCTCCGGCCTCTTCACGGGCCCCCCGCTCTACGTCTGGATCTCGAACCAGATCGGCAACACGGGCGTGCTCACCGGCTTCCAGGACCTGCGCAACACGAAGGCGCGGCCGTGGAACCCGAGCCCGGACGCCTACAAGCCCGCCAACGTGACCGGAGAGCCGGCTTCGAGCTACGAGCTCGCGGTGACCGCCAAGAACTTCAAGTTCCCCCAGGTGTGGAGGACCAACGTCGCGGTGGACCGGCGGCTGCCCTGGGGCCTCGTCGGGACGGCGGAGTTCATCTACAGCAAGGACGTCAACGGCATCTCCTACATCAACGCGAACCTGCCCGCGGCCCAGACCAGCTTCGCCGGGGCCGACACCCGCCCCCGCTGGACGAGCAACAAGATCAACTCGAACGTCGCCGACAACGTCGTCCTCGGCAACGAGAATGAGGGCTACTCCTGGCACGCCTCGGGATCGCTCCAGAAGACGTTCCGGCAGGGCTTCCTCAAGGCCGCCTACAGCTACGGCCAGTCGAAGAACACGGTCGATCCCGGCTCCATCGCCTTCGGCTCCTGGACGGGCAACGCGATCTCGAACGATCCCAACAACCCGAGCGTGGGCTACTCGAACCAGTTCCCGGGCCATCGGGTGTTCCTGGCCGGCTCCTACCGCCTCGACTACCTGAAGTTCGGTGCGACCACGTTCTCGTTCTTCTGGCAGGGCTACACCAACGGCGTGAACAGCTACACGTACGCCGGCGACCTCAACGGCGACCTCGGCACGGGCAACGACCTGATCTACATCCCCCGCGACCAGTCCGAGATGAACTTCCAGACGTTCACCTCGGGCGGCAAGACCTATGCCGCGGCCGACCAGGCCGCGGCCTGGGACGCCTACATCAAGCAGGACGGCTACCTCAGCAAGCACCGGGGCGAGTACGCCGTGCGCAACGCGGTGCGCTACCCGATGGTGTTCCGCCTCGACTTCAGCGTGGCGCAGGACTTGTTCAGGAACCTGGGCAGCAACCGCCACACGCTCACGTTCCGCGCCGACTTCCTCAACTTCTCGAACCTGTTGAACCACGACTGGGGCGTCGGCCAGCGCCTCGTGAACGCGCAGCCCCTCACGAACCCCGGGGTCGATGCACAGGGCCGGGCGACCTACAGGATGCGCGTGGTCAACAACCAGCTGATGAGCAAGTCCTGGGAGACGACCGCGGGGCTCACCGACGTCTACCAGATCCAGTTCAGCCTGCGCTACTCGTTCAACTAGCCTCTACCGGACCGGCGCCCGCGACGGCCGAGCGGCCTCGTGTCGCTCGGCCGTCGCCTTGTCGTCGGACCCTGGCGGTGCGAAGCCGGCGAATCACGGCGAGCCGAGGCCGCAGAACGCGCTGTGGTGGAAAGAATGCAAATTCCCGGATCTTTTGGCCGCGACGGCTCGTTTGTAGGAGTGATGCCCGCGGGGCCGGGGGCCGCGTGGGGGTCTGCGTCGTGCCCGTGGAGTAGAATCGGCGGCAGCCGATCGATGCCGCGCCAATCGCAATCCTGGAGGTCATGAAGGACATGAGAGCAAGGATTCGGGCTCCATTCGCCCTGCTGACGGCGGTTCATGCTCGTCTCGGGCGGCGACGACGCCCGTTCGCGGTCGCGCAGCAGTCCGCGCCGGCCGAAGCAACAGACGCTCCAGCTGTCCCTGGACGAGGCCGTCAAGCGCGCCCTCGAGAACAACGCCGACATCGTCGGTCGCGCGCTACAACCCCCAGCTGAGCGAGCAGAGCGTGCGTGGCGCACCTCGGCTACTACGACCCCTACCTCACGGGCACCTACAGCCGCAGCTCGTCCGACACCAAGGGCACGAACGCCTTCAGCGGCGGCGCGGCGGTGAACACGAAGCAGGACGTCTGGAACCTCGGCGCCGCGGTGCCGGTCGCGCCGACGGGCGGCAGCGTGCAGGCTCGCGCTTCAACAACAGCCGGGTCGACACCAACAACGTCGTTCACGCAGCTTCAACCCCGTCTACAACTCCAGCCTCACGCTCACGCTCACCCAGCCGCTGCTGCGCAACCTGCTGATCGACTCCGCCGCGCCAGCAGCTGCGCATCGCCAAGAAGAACCGGGAGATCAGCGACGTGCAGTTCCACGCCACGATCGTCAACACCGTGGCGGGCGTGAAGGGCGCCTACTACGACCTGCATCTACGCCCTCGACAACCTGGCGGCCGCGCGCAAGAGCCTAGGATCTCGCGAGCCGGCTGCTCAACGAGAACGAGATCCGCGTCAAGGTCGGGACCATGGCGCCGCTCGACATCGTGACGGCGCAGGCCGAGGTCGCGAGCCGCGAAGAGGGCGTGATCGTCGCCGAGAACGCCGCTCGGCAACGCGGAGGACAACCTGAAGCAGGCGATCTTCCCCGCGAACGACCCCGCCATGTGGGCCACGCGCATCGTGCCCACCGACCGACCGACGGCCGAGCCCGTCCCGGTCGACGTCGGAGGCCGCGGTGAAGAGCGCGCTCGAGAACCGCACCGACGTGGTCGCGGCGCGCAAGGGCCTCGAGAGCTCGGACTATCTCGCTCCAGCTACGCCCGCAACCAGCTGCTGCCCGACCTCGAACCTGGTCGCGAGCTACGGCGCTGCGGGCGCCGGCGGCACGCAGCTCATCCGTGACCGGGCTCGGCGGCCCGGTCGTCTCGACGGTGCCCGGCGGCTACGGCGACGCGCTCAGCGAGGTGTTCGGGCGCGACTTCCCGACCTGGACGCGTCGGCGTCGAACGTCGCGTACGCGATCCCGAACCGCAGCGCCAAGGCGGCGGCCGCCCAGGCGCGGATCAGCAAGGACCAGGCGCTCGCCAGCTTCCGCCGGCTGGAGCTGTCGGTGGCCACCGAGGTGCGAACGGCGGCGCGCGGCGTCGAGTCCGGCTTCAAGCGCGTGGGGACGACGCAGGCGGCGCGCATCTCGCCGCCCAGCGCCTCGACGCCGAGGAGAAGAAGTTCGCGGCCGGCATGTCCACGAACTTCCTCGTGATGCAGGCCCAGCGCGACCTCGCTCACGGCCGAGGTGGCCGAGCTGCAGGCGATCGCCGACTACCGCAAGAGCCGTGATCAACTTCCAGCGCGTCCAGGAGGCCGGCCTGAGCGGCGGCGGGTCGACGGTCGACGCTCAGCACGGGTTCTTCGGCACAGAGCAGCGCCGCGCTGCGTCGAGCCAGGCGTCCTCGTTGTCCAGAGCTCGACAGCGGCTTCTAGACGCGGTCGCGAACCGCTGCGTTCCGAAAGGGGGCCGCGCGGCCCCCTTTCTTCATCGTTTCCGCCTGAGCGGCCGCGCTTGCTCACATCGTCATTACCCGCGCCGCCGCCGCAACCCTGCGCCCGCGGCTCGGTCTAAACTTGTGCATATGCCTGCATCACGACGCCGGTTGCTGTGGCTCCTCCTCATCCCCGTGGTCCTCGTCGCCGGCGGTCTTCGTCGTTCGCGGCCGGCGCGAGGCCACCCGCTACGCGACCGTACCGCGGTCGATCGTGGCGACATCGTCGACGTCGTCGGCGCGACCGGGCTGCTCCAGGCCGTGATCACCGTCCAGGTCGGCTCGCAGGTCTCCGGCACGATCAGCTGAGCTGCGGCGCGGACTTCAACTCGACCGTGAAGAAGGGCCAGGTGATCGCGCGGCTCGAGCCGTCCTCCTTCCAGGCCCGCCTGAACCAGGCGCAGGCCAACCTGGCGATCCGCCCGGGCCAACGTCGAGACGATCGCAGGCCGCGATCGACGACGCGAAGCAGAAGTACGAGCGCGCCCAGGAGCTGGCCAAGCAGAACCTGCGTGCCCGCATCCGACCTCGAGTCCGCGCGCGCCACCTACCAGGGTGCGCGTCGCGCAGCACCACGCCGAACCAGGCCGCGGTCAAGCAGGCCGAGGCCGCCCTCAACCAGGCCCAGGTCGACCTCGACCACACCGTCATCACCGCGCCGGTCGACGGCGTCGTGCTCGCGCGCAACGTCGACGTCGGCCAGACCGTGGCCGCCTCCTTCCAGGCGCCGGTCCTGTTCGTGATCGCGAACGACCTCTCGCACATGCAGGTGAACGCCTCGATCGACGAGGCCGACATCGGCCGCGTGCGCGCGGGCCAGGACGTCACGTTCACCGTGGACGCCTTCCCCGAGCAGAACTTCGCAGGGCGCCTCGAGCAGGTCCGCCTGCAGCCGGTCACGACGCAGAACGTCGTCACCTACAACACGATCATCAGCGTCGACAACTCGCGGCTGCGGCTGATGCCCGGGATGACGGCCACGGTCTCCGTGATCGTGCGCAATCGCCCGAACGCCTTGCGCGTCCCGACCGCGGCCCTGCGCTTCCGGCCCGAGGGCTTCGTGGACCAGCGTGCGGCCGCCCAGCGCGGGGCTTCGGGCGCGGCCGCGCGGGGCGGCCGTCGGCGCCCAGGCGCGGCGGCGCGGCGCCGCGGCGCGGGCGGCTCGGGCGGCGAACGCGCCGGGCGGCGGGCAGGCCGGGCTGCGGCCGGGAGCCGGCCGGCCGGATGCGCAGGGCGGCGCGGGCGGCGGCCGGCCCGGCCTCGTCTTCGTGCTCGGACCCGACGGACAGCCGAAGGCCGACGCCGGTCAAGCTCGGCATCTCGGACGGCCGCTTCGTCGAGGTCGTCGACGGCACTCGCACGAGGGCGCCCGCGTCGTCACGGGCATCGAGGAGGGCGCCGGCCGTCCGCAGGCCGTCGGCGTCCCCCGGGACGACCAACCCCTTCCAGCCGCAGCGACCGCAGCCGCGGAGCCGCTGAGCGACGCGATGGCTCCCCTGATCCGGGTCGAGGGCCTGCGCAAGGAGTACCACGTCGGCGACATGACCGTGCGCGCCCTGCGCGGCGATCGACCTCGACGATCGAGCGCGGCTCGTTCGTCGCCGTGATCGGGGCCTCCGGCAGCGGCAAGTCGACGCTCATGAACATCCTGGGCCTGCTCGACCAGCCCACGGCCGGCCGCTACCTGCTCGCGCGACGAGGACGTCTCGGGCCTCGACCGCGACCGCCGCGCCGTGATCCGGAACCGCACGATC
Source organism: uncultured Acidobacteriota bacterium (assembly GCA_963831755.1). GTDB lineage: Bacteria > Acidobacteriota > Vicinamibacteria > Fen-336 > Fen-336 > DATBSL01. Next base: position 184,957 of record CAWHRC010000013.1, on the reverse strand, counting down.
GGCTTCGTGTTCCAGAGCTTCAACCTGCTGCCGCGCACCTCGGCCCTCGAGAACGTCGAGCTGCCGCTGCTCTACAACGGCGCGCACCGGCCGACGCCGGAGCGCCACGCGCGCGCACAGGCGCTGCTCGAGGCCGTCGGCCTCGGCGACCGCGTGCACCACACGCCGGCGCAGCTCTCCGGCGGTCAGCAGCAGCGCGTGGCGATCGCCCGCGCGCTCGTCAACGAGCCCGAGCTGATCCTGGCGGACGAGCCGACCGGCAACCTCGACAGCCGCACCAGCGTCGAGATCATGGAGATCCTGCAGCGCCTGAACCGCGAGCGCGGCGCTCACGGTCGTGCTGATCACGCACGAGCCCGACATCGCCGAGTACGCCGAGCGCGTCGTGGCCTTCCGCGACGGGCGCGTCGTGAAGGACGAGCCGGTCGCGCGCCGGCGCGACGCCGGCGCCGAGCTGCGCGCGCTGCCGCCGGTCGAGGAGGTCCTGTGATCCGCGAGATCCTCAACATCCTGCGCATCGCCTTCCGGGCGCTGGCACGCAACAAGGTGCGCTCCGCGCTCACCGCGCTCGGCGTGATCATCGGCGTCGCCTCGGTGATCGCCATGATCGCGCTCTCCTCCGGCGCGCGCGCCGCGATCGACGCCCAGATCCAGAGCACGGGCACCAACGTCGTCTACGTCTCGTCGGGCAGCGGGCACCGTCCCGGCGCCGCGCACGGCGGGATGGGCTCGGTCCAGACCCTCACGCTCGAGGACGCCGCCGCCATCCGCGACCAGATCCCGACCGTCGGCCACCTGACCCCGGTCGTGCGCGGCCGCGCCCAGGTCGTGGCCGGCAACCAGAACTGGAACACCTCGATCGAGGGCGGCAACGAGGACTACCTGGTCGTGCGCAACTGGCCGATCGCGAGCGGGGTCCAACATCAGCCCGCGCGAGCGTGCTGATCGCCGACAAGGTGTGCCTGCTCGGCGACACCGTCGCGAAGACGCTCTTCCCGGGCGACGACCCGTCGGCCAGATCGTGCGCGTCAAGAACCTGCCGTTCCGCGTGATCGGCGTGCTCACCCCCAAGGGCCAGGGCCAGTGGGGCCAGGACCAGGACGACATCGTCATCGCGCCCTACACCACGATCCAGAAGAAGCTGCTCGGGCATCACCTACATCCACCAGGTCATGATCTCGGCGACACGGCCGGAGGCCGTCGAGCCGACGGCCGTGCAGGTCACCCAGCTGCTGCGCCAGCGCCACCGCATCCAGAACCCCGACGAGGACGACTTCTCGGTGCGCACGGTCGAGGAGATGGCCCAGACCCGCACGCAGCTCGCGCAGACGATGACCGGCCTGCTGATGAGCGTCGCCTCCGTGAGCCTGCTGGTGGGCGGCATCGGGATCATGAACATCATGCTGGTCTCGGTCACCGAGAGGACGCGCGAGATCGGGCTGCGCATGGCGGTCGGCGCGCGCACGCGCGACATCCTGAGCCAGTTCCTGACCGAGGCCGTGAGCCTGTCGATCCTGGGCGGGCTTGTCGGAATCGCGCTCGGGGTCGGCATCTCGCAAGTCGCTCACCCGCGTCCTGGGCTGGCCGACGCTGATCACGCCCGACGCGATCCTGGTCGCCTTCGTGTTCGCGGCGGGCGTCGGGATCTTCTTCGGCTGGTATCCGGCGCGCAAGGCCGCGAACCTCGACCCGATCGAGGCGCTGCGCTACGAGTAGCGGGTAGAATCGCGGCCATGAGGCTCGCCGCCCTGGTGGCCGCGCTGCTGCTTCCTGGCTTCTCCTCCGCCGCCGGGCAGGCTTCGCCCGGCGGGCCGCCGGCCTTGCCGTCCGGCGGCCGCCGCGCGCGAGGGGGTGGTCGTCGTGACGGTCGAGAACATGTACTCGGCGCCCGACGAGTCGAAGGACGTCGTCAGCCAGGCGACGCTCGGCCAGACGGTCGAGCTGCTCGAGACCACGGGCGCCTTCGCGCGCGTGCGCACGCCCGACCGCTACGAGGGCTGGCTGCCCCGCGCGGCGATCGCGGAGTACCCCGACGCGAGCACCCCGCGCTACGCCGGCAGCGGCCGGGTGGCCGAGGTCACGAGCGTGATGGCCAACGTGTATCGCGACCCCGACGTGACGAGCGCGCGGCCCAGGTTGCAGGCCCCGCTGGCGGCACGCCTGGAGCTGGCGGGACCGCCCGGCGAGCGCTGGCTGCCCGTGCGCTTGCCCGCTGGCGACACCGGCTACGTCCAGCAGGGAGACGTCAGGATCGTGGACGCCGCGGCGCGACGGCGGCGCGGCACGCCGGCGGAGCTCGTGGCCACGGCGCGCCGTTTCCTGGGCGTGCCCTACCAGTGGGGCGGCATGACGGCGCGCGGGATCGACTGCTCCGGCCTCACGAGCCGCGTCTACCACGTGAACGGTGTCGAGCTGCCGCGCGACGCCGACATGCAGTTCGAGGACCGGAGCGCCGCCGCCGTCCCGCGCGGGCGCCTGCGGCCGGGAGACCTCGTCTTCTTCGGGAAAGACGGCAGGCACGTCTCTCACGTCGGGATCTACCTGGGCGGCGGCCGCTTCATCAACGCCACGACCTACCGGACGCCGATCGTCCGCGAGGACCGGCTCTCAGACCCCCACTGGGCGGCTCTCTACCAGGGGGCACGGCGGCCGCGTTGAGCCCCCTGCTGCTCGCCCTGGCGCTCCAGGCGGCCACTGCCACGCAGCTGGTGGTGGGAACGCTCGCAGACCCGACGAGCCTCGATCCCCATCGTACGACCGACGTCGTCGCTTCGGAGATCCTCGCCAACGTGTGCGAGACGCTGGTGCGCGTGCGCCCGGGCACGCTACGCCCGGAGGGAGTGCTGGCCACGGCCTGGGCGACCGGCGACCAGCGCACCTGGACCTTCACGCTGCGCGAGGGCGTGCTCTTCCACGACGGGACGCCGCTCGACGCGGACGTGGTCGTGGCGAACCTCGAGCACCTGCGGCGCATCCGCGGCTTCGCGGGCCGTGCCCGGCGCATCGGGCCCCACCTGGTGCAGGTGGCCCTCGAACGGGCGAACGCGGCCCTGCTGCCCACGCTCTCGCAGCCGCAGTTCTCGATCCAGAGTCCACGCCAGCTCGACGGCGGGGGCGGCCTCGCCGCCGGCACCGGGCCGTTCCGTCTCAGCGCGCTGAGGCCCGGGCTCGTGGAGATGGCGGCGTTCGACCGCTACTGGGGCGGCAGCCCGCGGCTGAGCAGGGTGCAGTTCAGGCGCTTCCCGGATGCCGACGCGCTCGCCCGGGCGCTGGAGACGGGCGCCGCGGACGTGTCCTCCGCGATCGGGCCGGCCGAGGTGGCGCGGCTGCGCCCGCGCGCCGACCTGGCACTCGACTCGCAGACCGGGCTCAACCTCGTGTACCTGGCGCTGAACGACGAGCGCCCGCCGCTCAGCGACCCGCGCGTGCGCAGGGCCCTCTCGCGCGCCATCGATCGCCGGGCCCTGCTGCAGCAGCTGGGCGGCCACGGCGAGGCGGCGCAGGGGCCGCTGCCGCCGTCGCTCTTCGAGCACGACGTCCGCAGCCGCGAGCTGCTGTTGGACCGCGACTCGGCGCGACGGCTGCTGGCAGCCGCGCGCGTGCCCGAGGGCAGCGCGCTCACGCTCACGGTGTCACGGGCGCCCAGGCCCTACCTGAGCGAGCCCGTCGCGATCGCCGCCCGCATTCGCGACGACCTCGCCCGCGTCGGCCTCGCGGTGCGGCTGCGCGAGCTGGCGAGCTGGTCAGAGCAGGTCGAGCTGACCTCGCGCGGGGACTTCGAGCTGGCGCTGCTCGGCTGGCACGCGGACACGCCGGACCCCAACGACTTCCTGACCGCTCTCGTCGACTCGGCCTCGGTCGGAGTCACCAACCGCAGCCGCTACCGCAGCCAGGCCATGGACACGCTGCTCAAGCGCGCCCGCATGGACGGCGCGCCCGGCGCGCGGCGGGTGCTCTACCGGGAGGCGATCGAGCTGTTCCTGAGGGACATGCCGTTCGTGCCGCTGCTGCACGCCTCCACCTTCACGGTCCACCGCCGGGAGGTGGTGGGCCTGGTGACCGGCCCGACCGGCACCCTGAGGTTCGACAAGGCATGGAAGCAACGCTGAGCCCGCTCCGCGCCCGCACGCTCCTGGCCGCCGTCTGCGCGTGCCTCGCCGCCGCGGCCACGACGGCGGCCGAGCTTCCGGCCGGCCAGCAGGCGCTCTTCGACAAGCTGCGGCAGCGCGTGGAGGAAGTCGACGCGCGACTCGACGGCCTGCTCGGCGTGTACGTCGAGGACCTGTCGACCGGCGCGCGGGTCGAGCGCCGGGCCGACCTCGTCTTCCCGACGGCGTCGTCGATCAAGCTCGCGATCCTCTACGAGCTCTACCGGCAGTCCGACGAGGGCCGCGTCGACCTGGCCGGGATCACCGTCCCGCCGGCGGCGCGCGTGCGCGGCGGCGGCGTGCTGCAGGAGCTGGGCGATCACGTGAGCTTGAGCTGGCGCGACCTGGCCGTGCTGATGATGGGCTGGTCGGACAACGAGGCCACGAACCTGCTGATCCGGCGCGTGGGCCTGGACGCCGTCAACCGCCGGCTCGACTCGCTCTCGCTGCCTCGCACGCGCCTGCGGCGGGCGATGATGGACAGCGAGGCCGCCCGGCGCGGGGACGAGAACGTGTCGACGCCGCGCGAGCTGGCGCGCCTCGCGTCGCTGGTCGCGCGCGGCGAAGGCCTGCGCTCGGAGTCGGCCCGCGACATCCTGGCGGTGGCCTCGGTCGCGGCCGAGGGCTCGTACTTCCGGCGCGGCCTGCCGGAAGGGCAGAAGGCCGTGAGCAAGCCGGGCTCGCTGGAAGGCGTGCGCTGCGAGGCCGCCTGGGTGGACGTCCGCGGGCGGCCCTACGCCGCCGCCGTGATGACCAGCTACCTGAGGAGCGAGCCGGCGGGCGAGGCCGCGATCGCCGAGCTCTCGGCGGCGATCTACGGCACCTTCGACCGGCTGGCGCGCTCTTCGGAGTACGGCAGGGTGATCAGCGAGCGCTGAGCGCAGCGCGGGCGCAGCCGGCGATCAGGCCTCGGTCGCCACCATGTCCTCGAAGCTCTCGCGCCGTCGGATCAGGCGCGCGCGGCCGTCCTCGATCATCACCTCGGCGGACCGCGGTCGCATGTTGTAGTTCGAGGCCATCGCGAAGCCGTAGGCGCCGGTGTCCCGCACTGCCAGCAGGTCGCCCGGGTCGGGCCGCTCCAGCTCGCGCCGGCGGGCCAGGAAGTCGCTCGTCTCGCACACCGGCCCGACCACGTCGACCAGCTCGAGCCCGCGCCCGCGCGGCAGCACCGGCTCGACCCGGTGATAGGCGTCGTAGAGCGCGGGGCGCAGCAGGTCGTTCATGCCGGCGTCCACGATCACGAAGCGGCGCGCCGGCCCGTCCTTGACGTACAGCACGCGCGTCAGCAGCACCCCCGCCGACGCGACGAGGGAGCGCCCGGGCTCGAGCACCAGCGTGAGCGGCAGCCCCTCGACGGCCGGCAGCACGGCCGCGGCGAGGGCCGAGGCGTCCGGCGAGCGCCGGCCGTCGTAGCCGACGCCGAGCCCGCCGCCCAGGTCGATCGTGCGCAGCGGGAAGCCCTCGTCGAGCAGCTGTCGGCTCAGTCCCGCCAGAGCGCGCGCTGCGGCGGCCAGCGGCTCGAGGTCCGTGATCTGCGAGCCGATGTGGCACTGCAGGCCGACCAGCTCGATCCCGGCCAGCTCGCGCGAGCGCCGCAGCAGCTCGGGCGCGAGGGCGATGTCGACGCCGAACTTGGCCTCGCGCAGGCCCGTCGAGATGTAGGGGTGCGAGCGGGCGTCGATGTCGGGGTTGACCCGCAGCGAGACGCGGGCTCGCTCGCCGCGCGCCGCCGCCAGCGCGGCGATGCGCCGGATCTCCTGCTCGCTCTCGGCGTTGATCTCGCCGATGCCCTGCTCGAGGCCCAGCACGATCTCCTCGTCGCTCTTGCCGACGCCGGCGAACACGATGCGCCCGGCGGGAAACCCGGCGCGCAGCGCCGCCCGCAGCTCGCCGCCGGAGACGATGTCCGCTCCCGCGCCGAGCCCCGCCAGCAGCCGCAGGATCGCGCCGTTGCCGTTCGCCTTCACCGCGTAGCAGAGCCGGTGCGGCACGCTGGCGAACGAACGCTCGTAGGCCTGGAAGGCTCTCTCGATCGCCGCGCGGCTGTAGACGTAGAGCGGCGTCCCGAACTCCCGGGCCACGTCGGCGAGCGGCACGCCGTCCAGCCGGAGCCCGTCCGGGCCGCGCGTCACTTCCGTCACGCGCGGCCTGCCTTCGCTGCGCGCCCGTCCGCCGCCTCCTGCTCGCGCAGCAGCGCGGCCACCACGCCGGAGAGCCCGAGCACGCCGACCAGGTTCGGGAAGATCTGCAGGCCGTTCATCAGGTCACCCCAGGCCCACACCAGCTCCACCCGGCTCGTCGCGCCGAGCACGATCAGGGCGCAATAGAGCCAGCGGTAGGGCCGCACGACGCGCGGACCCAGCACGTACTCCAGGCACTGCTCGCCATAGTAGGCCCAGCCGATCAGCGTCGTGTAGCCGAACAGGAACGCGCAGAAGGCGACCATCCAGCCGCCGGCGACCGGCAGCGCGTGGTTGAAGGCCTCGGCCACCGCCGCCGTGCTGGTCAGCCCCGAGCGCCAGACGCCGGTGACCAGGATGGTCAGGGCGCTGATGGTGGACGTGACGAACGAGATCACGAACACCTCGATCACGGCCGCGTAGCCCTGCAACACCGGCTGCTCGGAGCGGGCGCTGCCGTACGCCACCGCCGCGGTGCCGTAGCCGGCCTCGTTGGCGTACAGCCCCCGCGCCAGCCCGTAGCGCATCGCCACCACGATCCCCACGCCCGCGGCGCTGCCCGCCGCCGCCCGCAGCGAAAAGGCCTCCGCGAAGACGAGCGCGATCGTCGCCGGCAGCCGGTCGGCGTGCAGGGCGATCACCAGCAGCCCGCCCGCGAGGTAGAGCACGACCTTGGCCGGGGCCAGCGTCTGGGCCGCCCGGCCGATCGAGCGCACGCCGCCGATGACCACCAGCCAGGTCAGCAGCGCCACGCCCACGCCCGTCACCAGCGTCGGCAGCCGGAACTGGCTCGCCAGCACGAGCGCGATCGAGTTCGGCTGCGTGAACGGCGTGGTGGTGAGCGCGGCGACGCCGGCCACGAGCGCGTACAGCCAGCCCAGGCGCGGCATGTTCAACCCCGCGCGCAGGTAGTGCATGGGGCCGGCCGAGAGCCGCCCCTCGCCCAGCGAACGGTAGCGCACGCCGAGCACGGCCTCGGCGAACTTGATGGCCGTGGCCACGAACCCATAGGCCCAGATCCAGAACAGCGCGCCGGGGCCGCCCGAGACGACGGCCGTCGCCACGCCGGCGATGTTGCCCGTCCCGATCGAGGCGGCGAGCGCCGTGCTGAAGGCCTGGAACGGCGTCAGCGCACCGCGGCCATCGACGCGGCGCAGCCCGGCCACGGCGTCCCTGAAGTGGCGCAGCTGCACGAAGCGGAAGCGCAGGCTCAGGAAGATGCCGCTGCCGAGCAAGAGCGCGATCGTCCACGGGCCGAACAGCAGGTCGCTCGCCGCGAACACGAGCTCCGAGAGCCGCGCCGGAAGCGCCGCCAGCACGCCCGACAGCCCGTCCGTGACGGCCAGAGTCAACCAGTCGCTCTCCGGGAGAAGCCGCCAGGCGGCCGCGCAATGATAGACGAAAGGGCCACGCCTCCGCGTGATACGCTCGCGCTTCGGCGAGGAAGCGATGCAGCGAAGGGCTTGGATGAAGGCGACGGGCGCGGCGGCAGCGGCGGCCTTCGAGGCGGCCCGCGGCCGGGCCGCAGCCGAGCCGGTTCAGGGCAGGGCGGCGCTCGAGACGGAGGTCGTGCGCTTGCGCCTGCGCCACACCTGGACGACCACCATGTCCTCGAGCGAGTACCGCGACACGCTGCACGTGCGCTTCACGCGCGACGGCGTGACGGGCACCGGCGAGGGCGCGCCGATCGTGCGCTACCACGAGAACGCGCAGGACGCGCAGAAGGCGCTGGAGGCGGCGCGGGGGGTCGTGCTGGGCGCCGACCCGTGGCTGCTAGAGACGACCGAGGCGGAGGTCTTCCGCCAGCTCGAGGGCCAGTACGCCGCCCGCGCCGCCCTCGACATCGCGCTGCACGACTGGATCGGCCAGCGGCTCTCTATCCCGGTCTACCGCCTGCTCGGCCTCGATCCCGGGGCGGCGCCCATCACCACGTTCTCGATCGGCATCGACCGGCCCGAGCTCACCCGCCAGAAGGTGCGCGAGGCGGCCGAGTTCCCGGTGCTCAAGGTCAAGGTGGGGCTCGACAGCGACGAGGCCACGATCGAGGCCGTACGCAGCGCCACCGGCAAGCCGCTGCGCGTCGACGCGAACGAGGGCTGGCACGACAAGGAGACGGCGCTGCGCAAGATCGAGTGGCTCGCCTCTCGTGGCGTCGAGCTGATCGAGCAGCCGCTGCCGGCCGCCATGCTCGAGGAGGCCGCCTGGCTCAAGGCGCGCTCCCCGATACCGGTGTTCGCGGACGAGGCCTGCCTGCGCGCGAGCTCGATCCCCACGCTGGCCGCCGCCTACCACGGCGTGAACGTCAAGCTCGACAAGGCGGGCGGGCTGCGCGAGGCCGTGTGCATGATCCACACGGCGCGCGCGTGCGGGCTCAAGGTGATGCTGGGCTGCATGATCTCGAGCTCGGTGAGCACCACGGCCGCCGCCCACATCTCACCGCTCGTGGACTTCGCCGACCTCGACGGCCAGCTGCTGATCACGAACGACCCCTACCAGGGCGTCGCCGTGCGCGACGGCCGGCTGCTGCTGCCCGACGGCCCGGGGCTCGGCCTGCGCCGCAGGCCGGCATGAGCGTGGACGTGCTCGGCACGCTGCGCGAGGTCGGCGCCCGGCTCGAGCCGGACCGCCACCTCTGCGCCTGCCACCAGGTCGTGGACGCGCTCTGCCCCGCCCGTCCCGAGCCGCGCGCGGGAACGGCGCCGCTCGCCGGCACGCCGGGCGCCGCCGCGCTGGCGCGCCTGATCGACCACGCGCTGCTCAGGCCCGACGCCGCGCCCACTCAGGTGCGACAGCTGTGTGCCGAGGCGCGTGCGCACGGCTTCGCCGCGGTCTGCGTCAACCCGGTCTGGGTGAAGCTGTGCAACGAGGAGCTCGCCGGCGCTTCCACGCTGGTCGCGACCGTGGCCGGCTTTCCGCTGGGGGCCTCGCGGGCGGACGTGAAGGCGAACGAGGCGGCCCAGGCGATCGGCGACGGGGCGCGCGAGATCGACATGGTGCTGAACCTCGGCGCGCTGAAGGCCGGCGACCTGCGGCTGGTCCAGCAGGACGTGCGGGCCGTGGCGGACGCCTGCGGAGCGATGGGGGCGGTGTTGAAGGTCATCGTCGAGGCCGCGCTGCTCAGCGACGAGGAGAAGGTCGCCGCCTGCGCGATCGCCAAGCTCGCCGGCGCCGGCCTCGTCACGACCTCGACCGGCTTCGGCCCTTCCGGCGCCACCGCGGCCGACGTCGCGCTGATGCGCCAGGCGGTCGGCGACGGCGTGGGCGTGAAGGCCGCCGGCGGCATCCGCGACTGGACGGCGGCGCTCGCCATGGTCGCCGCGGGCGCCAGCCGGATCGGCACCAGCTCGGGAGTCACGATCCTGGCCGAGGCCCGGGGTCGGTAGGCTCAGCTGCCCGGCGGCAGCCTGCGCATGTAGGCCTCGGCCAGGGCGCGCGGGTCGAGGCCGAGCTGGCGCGCGTACTCCTGCAGGAAGCCCCGCAGGTAGACCGGCGGCGGCAGGAAGGCGACGCGCTCCTCCTCGATGTACTCGAGGAAGCGGACGCCGATCTTCGTGACCGACGAGATGTGGCTCAGCGACAGCCCGCGGGCCTCGCGCAGGCGCCGCAGCGCCTTGCCCGTGACCTCGGCCGGCAGCTCGGCCGGCCGGCCGGCCGGCTCCGGAAACGGCAGCTGCGGCGGATCGGGCGGCAGGAAGCCGTGGCTCTCGTCGTAGTGGCGGCGACGCTCGGGGTCGGAGAGCACGTCGTAGGCCTCCTTCACGCGGTGACGCTGTCCTCCGCCTCGCTCGGCTCGAGCAGCGAGTAGGTCGCGAGCGACCCCTCCGCGTAGAGCTCGAGGCAGAAGCGGTACGCGCGCTCGACCTGCTCGGCACTGGCCCGCGGTTCGAGGCCGAGGACGCCGTAGAGGTCGTCGCGCACGAGGACCGGCTCAGTACCCGGTGCCCAGGCTCTCGCCCTTGACCAGCGCGCGCGTCAGCTGGCGGACTTCCTCGGCCGCACGCGAGGTCGGGGCGTCGACCATGAACAGCCGCCGGCGCCGGACCGCCTGCCAGACGGCGTCGTCGTGGTGCACGAAGCCCGCGTAGCTCGCGCGCAGGCCCAGGTGACGGGCGCAGGCCGCCACCAGCTGGTGGCCGATCCCGACGTCGCTCGCGTCCCGCACCTCGTTGACCACGAACCGCGGCTGGAAGCCGGCCCATCTCCCGGCGCAGCTCCTCGGCGGCCTCGGGGTCGATCGCCTCGGCGCGGGCCAGCAGGTCGAGCGGCGTCCTGATGCCCTCGGCGTTCTTGGGGTCGAGCGCCGCGTCCACCAGCTCGCGGACCGCGCTGGTCCTGGCCGCGGTCCGCAGCCGCCGGTAGAGCGCGCTCTTGATGAAGCGATAGCCGTTCTCGATCGAGGTCGGCTCGGGAACGACGGCCAGGATCGACACGTCCGAGAGCAGGAAGAAGTCGAGGGTGTTGAAGGACGCCCCGGCGCCGAGGTCGATCAGCACCACGTCCACGTCCAGCGAGCGGATGTGGTTCATCACCCGGACCTTCTGCAGGTGCTTGAGGTTCGCCGCCGAGAGCAGGTCCGAGGCGCCGCTGATCAGGCGCAGCCCCGGCGCGCCCGCCTCGATCAGGACGTCCTCGATCGACGCCGACCCGGCGCTGGATGAAGTCGGCGAGCGTGCGGCCCGCCGGCGGCAGCCCCAGGCAGGTGTGCAGGTTCGCACCGCCGAGGTCCGCGTCGACGAGCACCACGCGACGGCCCATGCGCGCCAGCTGCCAGCCGATCGACGCCGTCAGCAGCGACTTGCCGATCCCGCCCTTGCCGCCGCCGACGGACCAGATCTGCGCGGCGGGCGGCGCCGGGCGTCGGGCACGAGCTCGGACACGCTCAGCGCCATGGCCGGAACTCGACGCTCGCCATCACGGCGTCCAGCAGCCTGCGCAGTCGGCTTCGACTTCTTCGAGGCCGGCATCGGCCCGTACCCGATGATGCAGACCGACTCGCCCTCACCCACGACGCTCACGTTCCGCTGGCGCCAGTCGCGCGAGCCGTCGATCGGCTCGTCGTAGTGGACGACGAAGGCCGAGTCGAGCGCACGGCGCGTAGCCGAGCGCCCCGCTCGACGAAATCGTACTCGTAGTCGACGTCTCGGCTCGGCTCTGCGTTCTCCGCGCGCCAGGCGGACCAGCATGCAGTCGACGTGCAGCGCGTCGAGGCCGAGCTCGCCCTCGCGCCGGAGCAGGCGCAGGACCAGACCGTCGCCGCGCGCCTCGGTGACCTCCGGCATCGCCCGCGCCGTCCTGTCACCGTCCAGCCGGCGGGCGTCCGGAACCGGACGCGTCTGCGAGGCGTTCGTGTGGACTGCTCGGTCAGGGCAGGGAATGCTCCGCCTTTCTCGCCGGCGACGGCCGCCGCCGGCAAGCAGAACAGACACGCGCAGACGGCCCGCAGCTTCTGCTTCATCCAGCAGTCCGGATGGTTATCTTATTACAGTTCAGGTGTTACTTCAACGACGTTTCACTCGTCGTGCCCGCGCCCAGACGACCCGGAAGCTCCATTTTCATCGAGCGCACCGAGCGCCGGATCGACGCCCCTGCGCACGGCGATCATCTCGGCCAGGATGCTGACCGCGATCTCGTCGGGGGTCTGGGCGCCGATCTCGAGGCCGAGCGGGGCGTGCACCTCCGCCAGCTCCTCGCGCGGCGACGCCCTTCTCGACGAGCGCGGCGAAGATGTGCACGACCTTCGGCCGGCTGCCGAGCAGGCCCACGAAGCGCAGCCCGCGGCCGAGGACGGCCTCGAGCACCTCGCGGTCGCCCTTGTGCCCGCGCGTGACCACGACGGCGTAGCGAGCTCGGCCCGAGCGTCATCTTCCCCGCGGCCGCGACGAAGCTCGTCGACCACGATCGCGGTCGGCGTCCGGGAAGCGCTCGGCGTTCGCGAACTTGATCGCGATCGTCGGCCACCTCGACCCGGAAGCCGCAGGCCTTCGCCATCCGCGCGAGGGGCTGGGCCACGTGTCCGGCGCCGAACAGGCACAGGACCGGCGTCGCCTCGATCGGCTCGATGAACACCTGCATCCTCCCTCCGCAGACCAGCCCGTCGTCCGCCGCCTGGTCGGGGGTGAGGTCGTAGGGGACGAGCTCGCTGCGCCGCGCCGCGATCGCCTCGCGCGCGCGCCGGCTCATCTCGGCCTCGAGGCAGCCGCCGCCGATCGTGCCGACGATCGCGGCCGTCGCGCGTAGACGAGCATGCGCGCCCCGGCCTTCTGGGGCGTCGAGCCCTCGGTCGCCACCACGGTGACGAGCGCGGCCGGCTCCCCGGCGCCTCGGCGGCGAGCGCCGCCTCGAGCACCTCACGCACCCGACTATTCTACGAGCCCCGGCGCGGTCGAGCCGGTCGAGCGCGGCCGCCAGCGCCCCCGGCTCCAGCGGCCGGGCGAGGGTCTCGCGGAACAGGGCGGACCGCGCGCCGAAGTCGCCCGCCTCGGCCAGCGCCAACACCGGCACGGCGCTCGTGGCTGCCGACGCGCGCAGCCTCTCGGCGACCTCGTCGGCCCGCAGGCGCGGCAGGATGCGGTCGAGCACCACCGCGGCGGGCCGCAGGCGCGTCGCCGCCTCCACCGCCTCGAGGCCGTCCACGGCCTCGTGCACGGCGAAGCCCAGCCCCTCGGCGGCCCGGCGCACCTGCCGGCGCGTGCGCGCGTCCGGCGCCGCCACCACGACGACCGGCGCCCGCGCCTGGGCCAGCGCGCCGAACAGCGGCAGGGTGAAGCTGAAGCGCGAGCCCTCGCCGGGCACGCTCTCCACGTCGAAGCCGGCCGCCGTGGGCGCGCACGAAGCGCTCGCAGATCGACAAGCCCAGGCCGAAGCCCTCGATGCCGGTCGCCCTGCGGTCGTGGACGCGCGAGAAGGGGCGGAACAGGCGGCCCAGGTCCTCCGGCGCGATGCCGATGCCGTGGTCGGCCACGCTGACGACCGCCGCCTCGCGCTGCCGGACGAGCGTGAGGCAAACCTCTCCGCCGGCGGGCGAGTACTTGACCGCGTTCGAGCAGCAGGTTCTCGACCACCTCCGCGATGCGCCCGCCGTCCGCCCAGCACGGGACCGGCTCGTCGGGCAGCTCCAGCCGCAGCGGGTGCGCCGGGTCGGAGGCGGAGCTGGGCCACCGTCTCGCGCAGCAGCGCGGCCAGGTCGACCAGCCGGAAGTCGAATGCGAACTGCCCCGTCTCGAGGCGCGTGGTGTCGAGCGTGCGGTCCATGAGCGACGCCATGCGCGAGGCGGCGGCCACGATCGCGCGCGCCCGCTCGCGCGTCCTCTCCGAGGTCTCGTCGGCGGGCTCGTTCAGCAGCTCCGCCCAGCCCAGGATGGCGGCGAGCGGCGCGCGGAAGTCGTGGGCCACGACGTTCAGCAGCTCGCTCTTCATGCGGTCCAGCTCGACCAGGCGCGCGTTCGTGCTCTCGAGGGCCTCGTACAGCTCCGCCGTGCGCAGCAGGATCCCGATCCCGTCCGCCAGCGTCTCCAGGGTGATCAGCTCGCCGGGGTCGAAGGTGCCGGCCCGCGCGTCCTCCACCTGCAGCACCGCGGCCACCTCCCCGCCGCACAGGATCGGGACCGCGACCGCGCAGCGGCTCGCCGGCAGGCGTGGCACGAAGCCCGGCTGGCCCTCGCCGGCCAGCACTGTCCGCCGCTCGCGCAGGGCGACTGCGGCGCCGCCCTCTCCCAGCGCGCCGCCGGTCCAGCCGTCGCGGGCGGCGCCCGCCGCGGCGGCCACGCGGAAGACGTCCTGCTCGGGGACCAGCATCGCGACCAGGGTCGGCCGGAAGTGCTCGTGGATCCGGCGCACGGCCGCGTCGAGGATGCGCTCGCGCGACAGGATCGCCGCCGTCTCGCGCAGCACCGCGTTGACGAGCGAGAGCTGCTCGCTGCGCTCGCGCTGCGCCGCGAACGCCACCGAGTTGGCCACCGCGATCGAGAGCTGGCTCGCGAAGCGCGTCAGGTAGTCGCGGTCGTCTTCGCTGAACGCCGCCGAGCCGGGGACACGGCTGGCGTTGAGAACACCGTAGAGCACGGGTCGGCCGCGCTCGCGATCGAAGTGGGTGAGCGGCACGCACAGGATGCGCGCCACCGGCTGCGTGCGGGGCACGAAGTCCGGGTGCTTCTCGGCCTCGTTGACCAGCACCGGCAAGAGGTCGCGGGCCACCCGCCCGGCGATCCCCTCGCCCAGCCGGAACTGCGGCCGCGGCTCGGGCGGCAGCTCCGGCTCGCGCGACCAGACGGCGAACTGCCGGAGCACCTGCTCGCGCTCGTCGAAGCGGAACACCGAGCTGTGGTCCGCCCGGATCAGGCGACCGGCCTCCTCCGTGGCGCGCGCGACGAGCGCCGGCAGGTCCCGCAGCGCCGCGGTCTCCAGGCCGAGGTCGTAGAGGGTCGCCATCTGCCGCGCCAGGTGCTCGGTCGCCGCCTCGCTCTCGGCGCGGCGCAGCGCGAGCGCGAGCTGGCCGGCGAGCGTCGCGAGCAGGCTGGTCTCCTCCTCGTCGAAGCGCTCGCCCCTGCCTGGCGCGGTGACCGTGAGCACGCCCAGCGCGCGCTCGCCCGCCCGCACCGGCACCGCCAGCGCGGCCGCCCTCTCGTCGCGCGCGACCTCGACCGGGCCCGTCAGCCGCAGAGCCACGCGCACGGCCTCGGGCTGGGCGAGAAGCGCCGGGCCGCCGGCCTCGCACTCGACCAGCAGGCCGCCTTCCGGACCCGCGGCGTGGAAGGCCACGTGCTCGAAGCCGAGGTCGCGCTGCACGCGCTGCACGGTCAGCTCCAGCAGCCGCGCGCGGCCGGACGCCGCCGCCATGTCCCCCACCAGGGCCGCCAGCGTCTCGAAGCGCGCCGCCTGGCGCCGCTCGCGGTCGAAGCTCTGCCGGCCGCGCAGGAAGGTGGCCACCGGGCCCGCGAAGGTCGACAGCAGCTGCACGTCGCCGTCGGTGAAGCCGCCCGGCTTGTCGGCGGCGCCGAGCAGCCCGATCAGCTCGCCCTCGGCGACGAGCGGGACCAGGACCACGGACTGCGCCTCGGCCAGCAGAGCGATCTCCTGCGCCAGCCGCGGGTCGGAGCCGGGCTGGTTGATCACGCAGGGCCGGCCGCTGCGCGGGCTCCACAGGCTGCGGTACTCGGGCCGCGGCACGTAGCGGAACGCGCGCGCCCGCTGCTCGTCGAGGCCGTGCACCGGCAGCGCCGCCTCCATGCAGCGCGTCAGCGGGTCCTGCAGCGCGATGCCCACGATCGGCGCGCCGATCAGCCCCGCCAGCCGCTGGGTCACCATCCGGAAGAACTCGGCCGGCTCGGCGATCAGCGACCAGTCGCGGCCGATCTCGTGCAGCTGGGCGAGCGCGCGCGCCCGCGCCTGCGCCTCCTCCCGGCTGCGCGCGAGCGCGTCGTGGGTGGACTTCAGGCGCAGGAAGGCCCGCACCTTCAGGATCAGCGCGGGCGTGTCGATCGGCTTGTGCAGGAAGTCGTCCGCGCCGGACTCGTAGCCACGGCGCACCGCCACCGGGTCGCCGAAGGCCGTCATCATGATCACCGGCAGGTAGGGGCCGTGCGCCTCGCGGATACGGACGCAGGCGTCGAAGCCGGTCATTCCCGGCAGCCGCACGTCGAGCAGCACCAGGTCGTAGCCGCCGCCGGCGAGCAGCTCCAGCCCGGCCTCCGCGGACTCGGCGCGGCCGGCCTCGTAGCCGTGGAGCGCCAGGAGGTCCACGAGCGTCTTGCCGATCAGCGGATCGTCGTCGACGAGCAGGAGGCGCGGCATGGGACCGGGGCAGTTTCGACCCCCGCCAGGCCCCCGTCAAATACGGCGCACGCCGGGCCCCGCCGCCGGCGGGAGCTCAGATGAACAGGTGCTCGTCGTCCTCCGCGCCGTGCCGGCGGCGCGCGGACGTCGGCCGCTGGCGTTTCTCGTCCAGCCGCAGGTAGACGTCCACGCCGCGCTGCAGCCCCTTGACGAACGCGAGGACGGCGCCCAGCGGCTTGAGCGGCCGCAGCACCAGCCGCTGCACCGTCGTGGTGGTCTCCTCGATCTTCTCGACCGTGTCCGCCAGCAGCAGGTCGACCCGCCGGGCCTGCAGCGCGGCCAGGTCGGCGATCTCCGCCGCGGCGCGGCTGACCCGGCCGAGGTTGTCGAGCGAGGGCGTGATGTCGCGGTCGATGCGCGTCTGCAGCGCGTCGATCCGCTGCGCGAGCCGGCGGCCGAACAGCATCAGGGCGATCAGGAACGCGCCCTGTACCGTCGAGGCGAGGGCGATCACGCCCAGGAAGAAGACACCCCAGGTGTCCATCGGGCGCTAGCTCTTTTCCTTCTCCTCGCGGTACGCCTGGCGGCCGGCCTCGACGGCGGCGGCCAGCCGGTCGCGGCGCTTCTCGAGCGCCTCGCGCTGGCGGTCGACGTAGCTCGAGGCGTCCTCGGCCATCTCGCGGCCCTTCTCGAGCGCCTGCTCTCCCATGCGCCGGCCGCGATCGGCGGTATCGCGCATCCTGTCGCCCAGCAGCTCGCGCGTCTCGCGGCCCGAGCGCGGCGCGAACAGGATTGCGAGGGCGGCGCCCGAGAGGGCGCCGAGCATGAAGGAGAGCAGGATTCCGGCCGTGCCGTGTTCGTCGCTCGCCATGGCTGACCTCCGCGCCCGCTGCCCGCGCGGGCGCGCACTAGCTTAGTTCAGCGCCGCGCCCGCCCGCAACACTCGCCGCTCCTGCTGCTGCTCGACGGCCGCCGCGCAGGGCAGCGCGCTCACTCCAGGGACGCCGGCTCCCCGTGGGCAGCGCCCCAGTCCAGCATCCGCAGCGCCGACTGCGCCACGACCGCGAGGTAGTCCATCGCCATCTCGAAGTGGTCCTCGAAGACGTCCACCAGGGCCCCCATGTGGCCCTGCAGAGCCACGACGGGCGTCTCGCTGACCGCCTCGTACCAGCGCGGCAGCTCGCCGAGCGCCTCCAGCGCGCCCAGCGGGAAGCCGGGGCCCGCACGGAAGGACGGGCCCGCGGCGGAGCGTGCCGCCACGAAGCCGCTGCGCAGGAGCAGGATCGACGGTCCCGGCTCGCCCTCGTGCCACAGCGTGGTGCCGGCCTCGAAGCGCACCTGGGCCATCGCGCGGCCGAGGTCGGCCAGGGCCGTGACCGAGCTGCGGCGGAAGACCTCCATCCGCCTCAGGAACAGGATGCGGTCCACGAGGTCGATCTCGCCCGGGTGACCTTCGTCCGGCGGCAGCTCCGGGACGCCCGCTGCCGGGTCCAGGCGCAGGCGCGTGAGCAGCGCGATCGCGCGCCGGCTGGTCTCCCGCAGGATGTGCTGGAGGATCGGGAAGCGGTCCTCGAGCACCTCCACGACCGCGTCGGCGTCCAGCTCGAGCGTCAGCGTGTCCTCGTCTGCCACCACCCGCGACCCGAGCGGGTCGCGCGCGAGCAAGGCCAGGCCTCCAATCCCCGCGCCCGGGCCGAAGCGACCCGCGGGCGCTCCCTTGCGGAAGCTCCCGAGCGCGCCGCGGACCACGAAGTGCACGGCGCCGACCGGCTCGCCCTCGCGGAACACGACCGCGCCCTTGGGGAAGAGGCGTTCGGCGGCGGCGTCGGCCAGGATCGCCACTTCGGCGCTCGCCAGCCCCGACAGCATCGGCACGCGCTTGAGATGCAGCACCCGCTCGAGCGGGGCGATCAGCCGCGTCGTCTCAGGCACCGGCGAGGCCTCCCGCGGGCGGGGCCAGGCCGGCCAGCGTGCGCTCCACGACGCGCGACAGGAAGAAGCTCGCGCCCTCCTGCCTCAGCCGCTCCAGCCGCGGGCGCAGCGCCGACAGCCCCAGCTCGCCGACGTGGTACGCGGCGATGCAGCGCAGCGACTCGCCGCCCTGCTCCAGCATCAGGGCCAGCACGCCGACGTAGTCGATGGCGGGCCGCTCGTACACGCCCTCGGCCTGCGCCAGCCGCGCCGCGTCGGGGCCCTCGTCCACGAGCGCCAGCACCGGCGCGCGCAGGGGCGGCTCCAGGAGGTTCTCCAGCAGCTCGTGGCTGCTGGCGCGCGCGCGCGCGTCCGCCGAGCGCAGGCCGCGATACATGCCCTTGAAGTCCTCGCGCCGATACACCAGCGAGAACAGCCGGAACAGCCGCTCGAGCGACTGCGCCTCCTTGTCCCGCAGCATCTCGACCAGCAGCGCGTGGCCCGGCGTCGCCCGGCCAGGCATCGCGCGGGCGCCCTGCTCGAGCACCAGCCGCCAGTGGATCACCCGGAAGGTCGCCTCCACGGTGGCCGTGGCCCCGTGCCGCAGGCGCTGGCCGTCGAACGCGGCCTCCGGCGAGGCGGCCAGCCGGTTCATCGCGCGAAGGATCCGGTAGCGCACCGCCCCCGAGCGCTCCTCCAGAAGATGACGCTCGAGGACGCCGACCGCGGCGCGCGCCGGGAACAGGCCGATCGTGCGCGGCAGCTGCCGGCGCAGCTCGATCGGCAGCGCGCGGTCGCCGAGCGCCTCGTCGAGGAAGGCGAGCCCGACCTCGCCGTACGCCAGGAGCGCCGCGCGTGCCTCGGCGCGCGCGTCGCGCTGGCCGAGCATGCCGAGCAGCGAGGGCAGGAAGCGCGGGCTGCGCAGCGCGCCGATCGCGCGCGCCGCGTGGACCAGCACCTCCTCGGACGTGGAGTCGGCCAGCCTCAGCAGCACGGCCTCGAACGCGGGCGACGGCTGCTGGGCGATCGCGCGCGCGAGCGCCAGCTCGGCCTCCGCTCCGCCCTCGGCCAGGAGCGCGTCCAGCTGGCGCGGCCCCTCCTCTCCCGCCCAGCCGGCGGCCACCAGGCCCGCCAGCGCGGTCGCGCGCACGAGCGGGCTCGGGTCGGCGTCCGCGGCGCGCAGCGGCGTCTCGTCGGGCAGGACACGCGTGCGCGCGCGCAGGGCCGCCGCGCGGATCTCGGGGTCGGCGCGGCGCAGCAGCCGGTCGGCCACCGGCAGGAAGTCGCTGCGGCCCTCGCCCGCGAAGGTCTCGAGCGCGCGCAGCACGACCCTCTGCGAGGGATGGTACAGGATCAGCGCCGGGATCAGCCGCGCCCGCCCCTCCTCCGCCAGGAGGTCCATCGCCGCCAGCACCTCGTTGTCGTCGGCGCTGTTGAGCGCCGCGAACAGCGTCTCCAGCGAGACGAGGTCGACGGGCGGCAGGTCGGCCGCGGGGCGCAGCGTGCCCTCCCGCAGCGCGGAGCGGAACACGTCGAGGTAGAGCTCCTTGAGGTCGGCGACCCAGGCGATCCAGACGAGCGAGACGGCGGCCGAGGCCCCGGCCAGCACCACGTCGCCGCGCGCCAGGAACGACTCCGACAGGATCAGCAGCGAGGCGAGCGCCTGGCCGCCACGCTGGCCGAGGAGGTCGATCAACGGCTTGGCCTGGGCCCGCACGGCGTCCGGCAGCGGGACGTAGAGCAGCTCGCTGCCGGTGCGGTGCAGCGAGTTGCGCAGGCTGCCGTCGGCGCCCTTCAGCAAGAGCGCCGCCGCCAGGCCGCCGCCCAGAGCCGTGCCCGCGGCCCCCAGGAACAGCAGCGTCGGCAGGATCCACAGCGCGCGGTGCAGCCCCACGACGCGGAACAGCCACCCTCCGAGAGCGACCTGCGCCAGGAGCGCGAGCAGGTTGAGCAGCGCGTAGAAGCCGCCGAAGAAGGAGCCGAGCTCCTGCTGCGGCACGCTGCGGGCGACGCTGCTCTTGAACACGTAGTCGCCCAGGGTCAGCGCGATCGTCGAGACCAGCACGAGCACCGCCAGGCTGCGCACGTACGCGTCCGACTGAAACAGCTTCACTCCCTCGGCCAGCGTTGTGGCGCCGCGCGGGCGCCGCTCGGCCGCCGGCGCGGCGCGGCCGAGGGCGATCGCCGGACCGACCGCGGTCACGCCGAACACCAGCGCCGAGGCCAGCACCAGCGTCGACGTGGAGGCGCGCCCCGCGATCAGCCGCGCGGCGAACGCGCCCGCCGTCGCGCCCAGCAGGCTGCCGGTCCAGACGAGGCTGTACAGGCGCTTGGCCTGCGTCAGCGTGTAGAGGTCACCCAGCACCATCCAGAACTGCAGCACCGCCAGGCTGCCGAGCAGCCCCGTCCAGATGTAGAGCGCGTAGAGCCCGAACGGGCTCTGCCAGGGCCCGACCAGCCAGAAGACGAACGTGACCAGCGCGCCGACGCCGAGCAGCCGGCCGAGCGCGAGCGGCCCGCTCGACAGCCCGAGGCCCCACGGCAACCGCGAGATGAGGACGGCGACGGCGGCGATGCCGAGGTAGACGATCGCCAGCCGGGAGGCCGGCAGCCGCGCGAGGAACAGGGCGTCGCGCGCCGTCTCGAGCAGCGTGTGCGCGGCGAGCGTCCCGAAGATGGTCAGCGTGGCGGCGACCGCGCCCCGACGCTCGGCGGGGCGCACCAGGGGCAGCGCGTTCAGCATGGAGCGGGCCACTATACCGCCGGGAGGTGCCTCATGCAGGTCCTCGTGCTCGCGATCATTATGGCTATACTGGGCTGTTCATGCGGCCCGTGATCGCCCTCGTGGAAGACCTGCTGTTCGCCAGCCGCATCCGCGAGGCCGCGCGCAGCGCCGGCGTGGACGTGCGCACCGCGCGTGGCGCCCAGGACGTCGCCGCGGCCGTCCGCGACGGCACGCCGCTCGTGCTGGTCGACGCCGACAGCGACCGGCTGCCGTGGCGGGACGCCATCGCCGCCGCGCGCGCCGGCCCCCGGGCGGCCGGCCGTTCCCGTGGTCGCCTTCGTGAGCCACGTCCACGCCGACCGCGCCCGGGACGCGCAGGCGGCGGGCGCCAGCCGCGTGCTCGCACGCTCGGCGTTCGTCCAGGAGCTGCCACGACTGCTGGCCGCCGCGGCAGCGCCCCCTTCGGAGGAGAGCACGCCTTGAGCAAGATCCTGCGTTCCCTGCCGCTCGTGCTGGCACTCGCCGCCTGCGGCGGCGCACAGGGCCCGCCCCCGCCCGTCGCCAGCGCAGCGCCGCCGCGCGGGAGCGACGAGATCAGCCCGCTGTCCTCGCGTGAGACAGTGGCCACGCCGACGCCGGCGCCCGGTCCGGCGACGGCCATGCCCGGCGGAACCGACGCCGCCGCACCCCTCCCGCCGGGCCATCCCCCGATCGGCGCCGCCGACCCCCACGGCAACGTCTCGGAGGCCGGCCCGACGAGGTCGGCCGGCAGCGTCAGCGGCACGATCACGCTCTCGCCGAAGCTCAGCACCTCGCCATCCGACGTGCTCTACGTGATGGCGAAGAAGGGGACGAGCACGCTCGCCGCGCGCCGATTCGACAAACCGTCGTTCCCGCTCGCGTTCGAGATCTCCGGCGGCGACGCGATGGTGGCGGGCATCGCGTTCGAGGGTCCCGTCGACGTCGTCGCGCGCGTCTCGAAGACGGGCGACGCGATCCCTGCCAAGGGGGACCTCGAGGGCACGGCGCGTAACGTCAAGGTGCCCGCGAAGGGCGTCCGCCTGACGATCGACAGCGTCCGAGAGTAGTCGGCGGCCCACGGGCCGATTGCCGAGCCCGACGGCCCTGGCGTACGCTCCCGCGACCGGCGTCGCTCGCGGCTCGTGGAGGCGGCGCGCTGGACGCACGGGGGCGCCGTACGAGGTCGTGCAGGGCGGCGCGTCGCCGCACTCGCCACGGACGCCCGCGAGACACCGGGCGTGGGCTTCCAGGACTGCGAGGAGACATGAGGACCGACCGCAAGATCGCTCGTTTGGCCGTCGCCCTGACTCTGGGCGCGGCGGCGGGCGCGACCGCGCCTGCTGGCGCCGAGGTGCGGCTGCCGGCGCTCGTCGGCAGCCACATGGTCCTGCAGCGCGACCAGCCGGCGCGCCTGTGGGGCTGGGCGGCGCCGGGCGAAGCCGTGCGCGCCCGCGTGGGCGGCGCGACGGGCGATGCCACCAAGCCTGTGGCCGTGGTCTCCAACCCGGTCATCCCCGGGTTCCATCCCGACCCGAGCGTCGTGCGTGTCGGCGAGGATTTCTACCTCGTCACCAGCAGCTTCGAGTTCTTCCCCGGCGTGCCCATCTTCCGCAGCCGCGACCTCGTGCACTGGCAGCAGGTCGGGCACGTGCTCACGCGCGACAGCCAGCTGCCGCTCGCAGAAGGCGCGGCCCTCCGGTGGCATCTACGCGCCGACGATCCGCCACCACGACGGCACGTTCTACATGATCACGACGAACGTCGACGGCGGCGGCAACTTCTACGTGACGGCGAAGGACCCGGCGGGGCCGTGGTCCGATCCGGTGTGGCTGCGCGACTTCCCCGGCATCGACCCGTCGCTGTTCTTCGACGACGACGGCAAGGTCTACGTGACCGGCCCGGGCGGTGGCAGCGGCCAGCCGCGCGGGATCTACCAGGCTGAGCTCGACGTGAAGGCGGGCCGGCTGCTGACACCAGCCCGTCTCATCTGGGACCGTGCGGGATCGCGCTATCCCGAGGGGCCGCACCTCTACAAGATCCGCGGCCGCTACTACCTGCATGATCGCCGAGGGCGGCACCGAGTACGGCCACATGGAGCTGATCGCGCGGGCCGCCTCGCCGTGGGGCCCGTTCGAGCCCTGCCCGGGCAACCCGATCCTCACGAACCGGCAGACCGAGATGGACGTGCCGATCCAGGGCACCGGCCACGCCGACCTCGTCGAGGATGCCAGCGGCAGCTGGTGGATGGTGTTCCTCGCCTTCCGGCCCGTCGGCGGCGGGTACTGGCACCACCTCGGCCGCGAGACGAACCTGGCGCCGGTGGCGTGGGACGCGGACGGCTGGCCGGTCGTGAATGGCGGCAGGCCGGTCGGGCCCCAGGTCACTGCGCCGCGGGCACTGCCCGAGCGGCCCTTCGCGAGCGTGCCCGTGCGCACGGCGTTCGGCCGCCCGCTCGGCCCCGAGTGGAACTACCTGCGCAACCCGCGGCGCGAGTCCTACGCGGTCGAGGCGGACTCGCTGGTGCTGCACGGCACGGCGATCGCGCTGGACGCCGCTGCCTCGCCGACGTGGGTCGGCCGCCGGCAGGAGCACCTCGCGTGCCGGGCGGCGACGGTGTTCCGGTTCGCGCCGAGCCGCGAAGGCGACGAGGCCGGGCTCAGCGTCTACATGAACCCTGATCATCGCTACGAGATCGCGGTTCGTCGCGCCAACGGCCGCCGGCAGGTGTTCGTGCGCCAGCGCATCGGGCCGTACGTCGAAGCGATCACCGCGAGCGCGACGCTCGACGGCAGCGAGCCGGTCGTCCTGCAGGTCGATGCCACGGCCACGGAGTACGCGTTCTCGTACGGGCTGGGGATCAGCGGACGACCCCAGACTGCCACCAGGCCGCTGGGCAGGGCGCTCACGCGCTACCTCTCGTCCGAGGTCGCCGGCGGGTTCACCGGCGTGTACTTCGGCCTGTATGCCACGGGCAACGGCCAGCCGGCGTCGGCCCCGGCCCGCTTCGACTGGTTCGACTACGAGGCGAGGTAGGCGAGATCCCGCTCCCCCGGGCGCGCTTCCGACGGCCGCCACGACCCCGCCTTGAACGCCCGGGGGCCGGCGACTGTCACGATCGACCAACACGGCCGCGGCCTCGGCCGTGAGCACTATTGAACAGACGGCACAGGCGCCGTCGGCTAGCTTGAGCGGTGCCCGCTGCCCGACGAGCGGCAGAGTGTTTGCACGGGCTCTGCGTTTTGATACGCTCCGAATTGTGGGCCGGGTGTGCCGGCCTGGAGTCATGCCAAGGACGGCGGGAGCGAGGCGCTGCCGGCGAGCCGGGCGTTCCCGACGCCGCGTACCGGAGGACGACAAGAAATGAAACTCAAGTTGGCCGTCATGCTCGCCCCCGCGCTGGCCCTGGGCTTTCTCGTGGTCTCCGCAGAGGCGCAGCAGCACAAGGCGACGCGGCTGGGCAACCCCGCGACGCGTTTTGCCAAGAAGCCGCCGATGAAGGCAGACGACGCGCGCGTGCTGCTCCGCGGCGACAAGACGAAGGCCGACGTGGCCGAGGTGCTGAGCCAGGCGGGCTGGAAGGGCAGCCTGGAGGACTTCGACCGCGCCGCCGCCACCGCCGAGATCACGGAAGTCAAGATCGCGCCGGGCACGCGGCTGCCGTTCATGGCGTCGCGCGAGAAGACGAAGGGCCACAAGCCGCACGCCCTGATCGACGTGCTGTGGGCGGGGCGCAAGCCGATCGACACCTGGGCCTTCGACGTGACCTCGAACTGCGTGGTCTACCGGGTGCTGGTACCCAGGGCCTGCGGCAACTTCTGGGTGGAGGAGACGGGCAAGGACACGACCAGCCCCCAGTGCGCACCCGCGCCGCCGCCGCCGGTGGTGAGCGTCAGTTCGCCCGGCGAGGCCTGCGTGACGCAGCCGGTGGAGATCGCGGTCAACGTGCAGAACCCGCCCGCCGACGGCAAGGTGGCGGTGTCCGTGAACGGCAAGGAGCTGACGGCGGGCTCACTGTCGGCCGGCAGCTACCGCGCGACCTTCCCCGGCTCGGCGCAGCCGGGCACGTACGAGGTGACGGCGACCTCGGGAGGCGTGACGGGCCGCACCAGCGTGACGGTCAAGCCCTGCCCGCCGACCTGCGGGATCACCGTCTCGCCGAACCCGGCCAAGGCCGGCCGCCCGGTGACGGTGGACGTGACGGGCTCGCGCGTGGCGGCGGGCGTCACGGGCGGAATCAAGTCCGCGAAGGTGGAGGTGCTGCGCCAGGACACGGTCGAGGCCACGTACGAGCTGACGGCGCCCAACTTCACGCGCAACGACATCGTGATCAAGAAGTCGGGACCGCACACCGTGCGCGCCGTCGTGACGGACGAGGCGGGCCAGGTCTCGGCGAACTCCTGCCAGGCCGACATCGACGTCAAGAGCGCCTTCCCGCTCTTCCTCGGTGTGTACGGCGGCAAGGAGCGGCTGTTCCAGGACAACTACCCCGGCGGCCGCTGCGCCGGCCTGCTCGCAGCCGAGATCGGAGTGCAGCCCAAGATCGCCGAGAACGCCGAGTTCGAGGCGGCCGTGGGCGTGAAGCTCAACCTGCGCGACAGCGAGAACACCAGCATCTTCGGCGACGTGGCGATCAACTACCTGCTCGCCCGCGGCTTCTTCGGCGGCGGCCTGACGGCCTGGGACCTCACCGAGAGCGACACGCGCTCGGTCGGGCTGCTGGTCCAGGCCGGCTTCGACCTGGACAAGGACGGCAAGTGGCAGCTGGTCGGCCAGGCGCGTGCGCCCTTCAAGCACATGGGCGACCTCAACAGCAACTACATCGTCTGGGGCGGCTTCCGCTTCCGCCCGAACAGCTGGAAGTAGCCCGAAGCCGGACCTGACGTGCGCGAGACCCCCGGTGGCCCCGGCCACCGGGGGTTTCCGTCTGGAGTCCCCTGACTTGGTGCCTCCGCTTCCACACCTCGCGCTCGCGCTGGCAGTCGTCGGCTCCACGCCCACCGCGCCGCCGGGCGCCCCACCGACACTGCGCCTGCCGCCCGAGGTGCGGCCCGTGCGCCAGGCGGTGGAGCTGGTGGTCGACCCCGCCGCCGAGTCGTTCTCCGGCACGGCCGAGATCGAGCTCGAGGTGAAGCGCCCGGTCTCGGTCGTCTGGCTCAACGCGGCCGGCCTCAAGCTCTCGTCCGCCGCGCTCGGCGACCCGCACGGGATGCGCGCGGCGCGCGTGGTCGCGGGCGGCAGCGACTTCGTCGGCTTCGTGCCCGAGCGGCCGCTGCCGGCCGGCAGGGCCCGCCTGCGTGCCTCCTTCGAAGGCAAGGCTTCCCGCATCGAGAGCGAGGGCGTGTTCGCCGTCCGCGAGCGCGGCGACTTCTATCTGTTCACTCAATTCGAGCCGATCGCAGCGCGCAGAGCCTTCCCCTGCTTCGACGAGCCCGCCTACAAGATCCCCTGGACGCTCACCCTGCGCGTACCGCACGGTCTCGTGGCGCTGTCCAACACGCCGGCCGTGGCCAGCGGCCTGGAGGGCCCCCGGGACGTGACCGTGTTCGCCCCGACCCGCCCGCTCCCGAGCTACCTCGTCGCGTTCGCGGTGGGCCCGTTCGACCTCGTCGACCTCGGCCGGACGGGCCGCGGCCGCACCCCGACGCGGCTCGTGGTGCCGAAGGGGCGGGCCGCCGACGCCGCCTGGGCGCGCGAGACGACGCCGCGCATCCTGTCCCTGCTCGAGGACTACTTCGACCGCGCGTACCCGTTCGAAAAGCTCGACCAGGTCGCTATCCCGGGCGTCGAGTTCGCGATGGAGCACCCGGGGCTCGTGACCTACGCCTCCGACCTGCTCCTCTCGGGCCGGCCCGGGGCGCTCGAGTCACGCCGCGCGTGGGTCAGCGTCGCCGCCCACGAGCTGGCACACCAGTGGTTCGGCAACCTGGTCACGATGGCGTGGTGGGACGACACGTGGCTCAACGAGGCCTTCGCGAGCTGGCTCGGCGAGAAGGTGACCGACCGCTTCCGCCCGGAGTGGGGCGCCGCCGCCGAGCGCGCCCGGACCCGCTCTCAGGCCCTCGCCGACGACAGCCTCGGCAGCGCCCGGCGCGTACGCCAGCCGATCGCCTCCAAGGCCGACATCCTGGGCTCGTTCGACGGGATCACCTACGCGAAGGGCGAGGCGCTCCTCGAGATGGTCGAGTCGTGGCTGGGCGAGGACGTGTTCCGCCGCGCCGTGCGATCCTACGTTCAAGGCCACGAGTGGGGCGTCGCGACGGCCAAGGACTTCCTGGGCGCGCTCACGGCCATGGCAGGCGACGGCGGGCCGGTGCTCTCGAGCTTCCTGGACCAGACGGGTGCGCCGGTCGTGCGCGTGGACGTCCGCTGCGACGGCCAACCGACGCTCCTCCTCGCGCAGCAGCCGTACCGCCCGCTCGGCACGACGGCGCAAGCCGGGCAGACCTGGCGCGTTCCGGTCTGCGTACGGGTCAGTACGCTGCCCGGCCGCACGTGCACGGTGCTCGCCTCCCCCATGGGCAGCGTGCCGCTCGACGCGCCCGGCTGCCCCGACTGGGCGTTCGCCAACGCGGGTGCCGCGGGCTACTACCGCTCGGCCCTGGCGCCCGGCCAGGGCCGCCGCGTGCTGGAGCGCGGCCGGCTGAGCGCCACGGAGAAGGTCGTGCTCGCCGACGACCTCGGCGCGCTGGTCGCCTCGGGCGACGTGGCCGCGGCCGAGGCGCTGGACGTCGTCCCGCTGCTGGCCAAGGATGCAGACCGGCACGTCGTCGAGGCGGCGCTCGCCCTGCTGCGGCAGGTCGAGCCCCTCGTCCCCGACGAGCTGCAGCCGGCCTTCGCGGCCTTCGTTCGCGAGTCGTTCGCGGAGCGCGCGGGAACGCTGGGCTGGAGCGGCCGGGACGGGGAGGGCGACGAGGTCCGCCTGCTGCGGCGGATGCTGGTGCCGGCCGTGGCCCGGCTCGGCCACGACGAGCGCCTGACGCTCGAGGCGGCGCGCCTCGCGGGAGACTGGATGGACGGACGCTCCGTGGTCGACCCGGACATGATCGACGGCGTGCTGGCGGCCGCCGCGGCCTCCGGCGACCGTAAGCTGCTCGAGAGGCTGGAGGGCGCGGCAGTTCGCTCCGCCGACCGCGCGCTGCGCGAGCGGCTGCTCGGGGCGCTCGGGGCCGTGCGCGACCCGGTGCTGGCGGGCGAGCTGCTCCGGCTCACGCTGGACACCCGACTCGAGCCGCGGGAGTCGACCCGGCTGCTGCTCGCCCTCGGCTCGCAGCGCGAGACGCGGCGGGCGGCCTTCGACTTCCTGCGCGCCCACTACGACGCGCTGCGCGCCCGCCTGCCGCGCGGCCTGTTCTCGCCGCTCGCCGCGCTGCCGTGGATCGGGGCCGGGCTGTGCTCGCCAGAGTCCCGGCGGGAGACGGCCGCATTCTTCGGCGAGCAACTCGCGGGCGTCGACGGCGGTCAGCGCAACCTCGCTCAGGCGCTCGAGGCCGCCGACCAGTGCCTGGCGCGGAAGCGGGCGCAGCAGCCGAGCGTGGCGGCATTCCTGTCCGCGCTGCCGGAGCCGGGCGAGGGTGGCGGCCGTTGAGAGCGCCTCAGCGGCCCGCCGCGGCCTCCATCAGCTTGCGGACCGCGGGCCGGTAGGCCACCTCGAGCGCGCTGGCGGGCCTCTTCTCGCGCTCCAAGCAGCGGCGCGCGCTCGGTCCACCAGGAGTCGGGCGCCTTCGTGCCCTGTTCCAGGAAGCCCAGGGCCTCGAGCCCGGCCGCCGCCAGGGCCGACGCCTCGCCGGCGAGCGGCACGGCGTCGCGCAGGAGCTGCCGGCTCTCGAGCAGCGGCCGCAGCCGAACCTCGAGCCCCTGCCACTCCGCCAGCCGCGCGCGGACGGCCTCGCGTCCCAGAGCGTGCGCGGGGTCGGCCAGCAGCGCGTCGACCATGCGCGAGAAGCCGCGCGCCGCGTCGCTCTCGGGCCGCACCGCGTCCACCAGCCGGTTGAGCGGCGTCTGCTGGGTGTAGCTGCCCGTGTCGCCGCGCTGGTAGTCCTCCAGCGGCTCGACCACGTCCGCGAGCGCCCGCAGCGCCCGCCAGCCGCGGCCCGCCAGCCGCTCCAGCATGCGCGCGTAGCCCGCGCGGTGGTCGAGGCCGAGCCACTCCAGCCAGCGGCTGGTGGCGTCCAGGCGCGCGTACATGTCGTCGACGTCCCGCAGCTCGCGCGGCGACCACAGCCGCTCCGCGATCGCGGCCGTGCGCGGCCAGATCCGCGAGTCGATCGTCTCGTCGTCGACGAACTCCGACCACATCGTGGCCTCGCCGCCGAGGACCCGAGCGCGGTCCGCCTCGGGCAGCCGGTCGACACCCTTGTCCCAGGGGTCGACCAGGTAGTGCCGGTCGGCCGACCAGACGAGGTCGATGTAGTAGCCGTTGCTCAGCACGCCGCGGAAGCCCTGCTGCGCCGCGGCGCCGAGCGACTCCTGGCCGCGCCAGGAGTGGATCACCGTGTCCTTCGGCAGGTCGGGGTGCAGGATCTCGTCCCAGCCCATCATCTGCTTGCCGTGGGAGGCGACGATCTTCGACACTCGGCGGTTGAAGTACGCCTGCAGGTCGTGGTTCGTCTTCAGGCCCTTCTCGCGCTTGAAGGCCTGCACCCGCTCGGAGGCGTCCCAGGCGCGGCCGTTGTTCTCGTCGCCCCCGATGTGGAAGAAGGGGTCGGGGAACAGGGCCGCCATCTCGCCGACGAAGCCGTCGAGGAAGCGGTACAGCTCCTCCTTCGACGGGTCCATCGCCGGGTCCATGATCCCCCAGCGGCGCTCGACCTGGTACGGCCCCGGCGCCGCGGCCAGCTCGGGGTGGCCGACGAACCAGGCCGTAGTGTGCCCCGGCATGTCGAACTCCGGGTACACGCGGATGCCGCGCTCGGCCGCGTAGCGGATCACGTCCCTGACCTCGGCTTGCGTGTAGAAGAGGCCGTCCGAGCCCATCCGCTGCAGCTCCGGGTAGCGCTTCGACTCGATGCGGAAGCCCTGGTCCTCCGTGAGGTGCCAGTGCATCACGTTCAGCTTGACGGCGGCCATGCCGTCGAGCGTGCGCTTGACCGTGGCCACGGAGAGGAAGTGTCGGCCCGAGTCGAGCAGCAGGCCGCGCCACGGGAAGCGGGGGCGGTCCTTGACGACGACCGCCGGCGCCCGGAAGCCGGACGCGCCGCCGGGCGTCACGAGCTGGAGGAACGTCTCCATCCCCCGCAGCACGCCCCACGGCTCGGCGGCCTGCAGCGTCGCGCCCTCGGGCGTCACCGTCAGGGCGTACGCCTCGTCCATCCCGAGCTGCGGCAGGGCCTGGCCCGGCGCGTCACAGCGGATCTCGAGCCCCGCCTTCGGCGCGGGCGTCACCGGG
This sequence comes from uncultured Acidobacteriota bacterium, assembly GCA_963831755.1. GTDB lineage: Bacteria > Acidobacteriota > Vicinamibacteria > Fen-336 > Fen-336 > DATBSL01. The sequence goes on along the minus strand of CAWHRC010000013.1, from coordinate 154,816 downwards.
TCGGGCAGCACCAGGCCCGTCTGCCGCGCGAGCCGCTCCTCCAGGCGCCGCGCCGCGCGCTCGACGAGCGGCCCGCCCCTGCCCGTGACCGACACCCGGAAGCCCGGGCCGACCGCCAGCTCACCTCCCGTCGACTCGATCGAGGACGGCCACGGCATCAGGGCCGGCCTCTCCGCCCCGCCCGCCACGGCCGACGCCAGCGCCACCATCACTGCCCCAAGAAACACGGCACCCTCCGAACCCGAGCGCAGGCGGCTGGCGCCTCGCTGGCTGCAGCCAATCTGTCCCTCACGCGGCCTTCCGCTCGACGCCCTTGCCGCCGTCGAACAGCGCCACGAACAGCAGGATCACGACGAATGCCATCGAAGCGGGAATCAGCCAGACGGAGGTCCAGTCGTGTCCGGCGGCGGGGTTGTCGACCGCGAGCTGGTAGCCCTTCACCACGACGCCCGAGATCCAGGTGCCGATCAGCATGCCGACGCCGTAGGTGACGAGCGTGATGAAGCCCTGAGCGCTCGCCTGGATGGTCTTCGGCGCCGTGTTGTCCACGTAGATCTGGCCGGTGACGAAGAAGAAGTCGTAGCAGATGCCGTGGAGCACGATGCCGAGGTAGTACATGAAGACGAGCTCGCCGCGGGTTCCCGAAGGCGAAGAGCAGGTAGCGCGCCGCCCACGCCGCCATGCCGACGACCAGCATCCACTTCACGCCCAGCCGCCGGAAGAAGAACGGCATCACGAGCATGAACAGGACCTCGGACATCTGGCCCATGGTCATCTTCCCCGCCGCGTTCACGACGCCCTTCTCGTTCAGGAAGAGGTTCGTGAACCCGTAGTAGAAGGCGAGCGGGATGCAGATGAGGAGCGAGCCGAGCACGAAGATCGCGAACGAGCGGTCCTTCATGAGCGTGAGAGCGTCGAGGCCGAGGATGTCACGCACGCTCACCTTGCGGCCGAGCGACTTCGGGCGGCGTGTGCGGCAGGCCCGAAGGCGAGCAGGGCCAGCGCCAGCGAGGCGGCCGCCGCGATGCGCAGCGGCATCGCCGTCGCCTCCACCCCCATGAAGCCCACGGAGAGGCCGGCCACGATCCAGCCGATCGTGCCGAACACGCGGATCGCCGGGAACTGCTTCTCGCGGGCTCGCCATCTGGTTGAACGAGATCGCGTTGACGAGGGCGAGCGTCGGGCTGTAGCAGAATGCGTAGCGCGAGCAGCACCCAGAAGAACTCCGCCCGGCGTCGACGACCCTCGAGGCCAGGAAGAGCAGCCCGGCGCCGAGCGAGGTGCATCACGCCGAGCACACGCTCGGCCGCGAAGAAGCGGTCGGCGACCATCCCGATGAAGAAGGGCGCCACGATCGTGCCCCAGGGCATGGTGCTGTACGCCGCGGCGACCTGCACGTCCGTCGAACGCGAGGCCCTGGCCGAGGTACGTGCCCAACGTGACGAACCACGCGCCCCAGACGAAGAACTGCAGGAACATCATCGCGGACAGTCGCCCGCGGACGGACGGGGACAGGCGTGAGGTCGGCGTTCATGCGGGGCGTCTCCTTTCGCGGCTGTTCATCGGCTCAGGACGCGGCGGGCCGCCCCCGCGCACGAGCGCCGAAGGCGGCGCCGGACGGGCAGAAGTTACCACGGCGCCGGCGCTGTCGTACTGTAGCGGCCCGGGCCGTCCCCCGGGCCGGTAGTCAGCGTGGCTCAACCTAAGGAGGCTCGTGATGAGGATCCGTTCGCTCGCTGGGCGCTTCGTTCTGGCTCGTTCTCGCCGCCGCCGCCTCGTCCTGCCGCGGCCGGCGTGCCGGCCGGGATTCACTCGCCCTCTTCAACGGGAAGGACCTCAGCCGGCTGGAAGGTCCCGGCCGGCGACAACGGCCACTGGAAGGTCGTCGACGGCGTCATCGACTACGACGCGCAGAGCGAGGCCGCCGGACGACAAGAACCTCTGGACGCGTCGGCGAGTACGGCGACTTCGTGCTGCACGTCGAGTGGCGGATCAAGGAGACGCCCTACGTGAACCCGAACGTGCCGATCATCCGCTACGACGGCACCCACAAGAAGGACGCGACGGGCAAGGAGATCACGATCGCCGTCCCGGACTCCGACTCCGGCATCTTCCTGCGCGGCTCGAGCAAGTCGCAGGTGAACATCTGGTGCTGGCCGACCGGCTCGGGCGAGGTCTACGGCTACCGCATGGACGAGACGATGCCGCCGGCCGTGCGCGCCGGCGTGACGCCGAAGGCGAACGCCGACAAGGACATCGGCCAGTGGAACGCCTTCGAGATCACGATGAAGGGCGACCGGCTGACCGTGGTCGCTGAACGGCGTCACCGTGATCGAGAACGCGCAGCTGCCGGGCGTGCCGGCCCGGGGCGCGATCGCGCTCCAGCACCACGGCCAGAAGAAGGACGGCGTCTGGACCGGTCCGCCCTCGCTCGTGCAGTTCCGGAACATCGCGATCAAGGAGCTGAAGTAGCGCACGCGGCGGTGGGCTGGCCGTCGACGCGAGGCTAGGGCGCCGCCAGCCCCCGCTTCTTCGCCTCCTCGGGCGACAGCCCTCCCGAGCGGGGCTCCCACCAGCGCTCCGCCTTCTCCGCCGCGACGAAGCCCGTCGGGCGCAGGAGCCGCAAGCGACAGGCGCAGCTCGCGCGAGGCCGTCGCCGGCCACGAGCCCTCGACGGTCGGCCGGCGCGCCGATCAGCGGCAGCTGCTGTCGACCCGCTGGCGAGCAGCGTGCCGTCGTGGTCGCGCGCCTCCCACTCGAGCCGGTAGCCGCGCAGGTCGTAGGACGGCAGCTCCGTCGGCGGTCGCCGCGCGCACGGTCGCCCGAAACCCCGTCGGGGGCCCGTACGGGCTGGCGCGCGTCCACTCGACCGACAGCCGCGCCGGGCTCGTCCGCTCCCTCCACACGTCGTAGGACGGCAGGCGCTGGCGGTTCTCGTCGACGAGGCCCATCTCGACGAAGCCCGTCGTCTCGCCCGGCCACAGGTTGCGGTGCGACTTGTAGTCCTGGTAGCACCAGAAGATCGGCGCCGGCGATGAAGTCGTGGCGCGCGAACTCGGCGAGCTGGCTCTCGCATGATCTCGACCCGCATCCGGTCGGCCTGCGCGGTGTCCGGCGCGAAGGGGCCCGCGCAGCCCGAACTCCGAGATCACGACCATCTTGTCCGGGAACATCCGCCCGACCCGCTCGAGCGCGGGCGCCAGGCCCTGCGGCAGGCCCGGCCCAGCTCCCGAAGTACTGGTTCATCATCACGAAGTCGGTGTACTGGTTGCGCGTTCTGCGCGGGGTCCGTCAGCGACGCCGAGGCCGTCGTCGGCGTAGCTGACGTAGCGGCCGGGGTCGAGCGCCTTCACGTGGTCGACCATCGCCTTCACGTAGGCCCGGCCGCCCGGCGTGCTGGTGGCGCTCTCGTTGCAGACGCTCCAGGCGAAGATGCTCGGGTGGTTGCCGGCCTGCTCGATCATCTCCTGCATCATCCGCTTCGCGAGCGCGAGCACCCTCGGGTCCTTCATCTGCTGCCTCGCTGAACTGCCACATCGGGATCTCGGGCACGAGCAGGACGCCGTTGCGGTCGGCGTAGTCGAGCACGTACGGGTGCTGCGGGTAGTGGACCGGCCGCGTGAGGACGACCTGCAGCGCCTTCATGTCGTCCCAGTCGTGCCGGATCGTGCCGCGCGTCTCGGCGAGGCCCTCCTGCGGCGACTCCTCGTGGCGCGTCACGCCCGTGAGGCGCACGCGCTCGCCGTTCAGCCACAGGCCGCGGTCGCGGATCTCGACGCGTGCGGATGCCGAAGGTCTCCTCGCGGCGGTCGAGCAGCGAGCCGCCCGCCGTCGCGCAGCTCGACCGCCATGCGGTAGAGGTTGCGGCTGGTCGAAGTGCCAGAGCTGCGGCGCGGGGACGCTCAGGCGACAGCGCGACGGCCGCCGCGCCCGCCGGCCGCGTCGACCGCCTGCCCGGCGCGCGCGACCGCGCGGCCCGCCGGGGTCGAGGACCTGCGCGTCCACGCGTCAGCCGGCCGCGCCGGCCGCGAACCGCTCGAGAAGACCCGCGTCGTCACGCTCGCCGCCGTCGGCGGCCGGCTTCGTCCGGATCTCCTGCCGGCGGATCAGCCACGCGCTCCTGCGCGACGAGGGCGACGTCGCGCACGATGCCGCCGTAGTGCCACCAGTCGTACCAGACGTTGCCGCTGCCCTCGAGCTTCATCGCCCAGCCCGGGATCGTCGCGAGCCCGGGGCGGTTGTCGATCTCGACCGCGAGCAGGCCGCCGGCGCCGAGGGCCTTCGTGACGTCGGCGAACCAGGCGGTGTGGCCGCCCTCGTGCTCGCCGACGAGCGTGCCGTTCACGAACACGCGGGCCTGGTAGAAGGTCGCGCCGAAGTGCAGCTCCAGGCGCGTGCCCCGCAGCGCCGGCGGCACGGCGACCCGCTTCCAGTACCAGGCGAGGCCCTCGTGCTCGGCGTGCGGGCCGACGCCCCAGGTGTGCGGGACGTCGACGGTCTCGACCTCGGCCGGCGGCGTCCGTCGCCCATCCGGCCGCTCGCCCGAGCCGTCCGCGTCGACGCGGAACTGCCAGGGGCCGTCGAGGTCGATGCGCGTCCCGGCGCAGCGGCGCCGCGAGGGCCAGCACGAAGCGCAGCACGAACGGCGAGCGAGCGCGCACGGCCACCTCCGTATCCGGCGCCGATGCTACGCCCGAAGACTGCGGGCCCGAGACCGCGACCCCGGCTACGGGCAGGCCTGGGCGACGCGGTCGACCTGCGACCTTCAGCGCGTCGAGGGTCTGCTGGCTCGCGCCGCAGCGTGACCTGGGCCGCGCCTCCTCGATCCGCTCGTAGGCCTCGGTCAGGAGCGGCTTCGCCACCTCGCAGTCCGGCGCGTTGCGGATCACCTCGTTCACCGCCGCCGTTCACCCTGCTTCAGGATCTCCTCGTCCGCGCCGATCTTCTCGATCGCCTTCTTGCGCCGGTCCTCGCAACCGAGCACCGCCAGGGCCAGCAGACCGACGACCAGCACCGTCCGCTCATCGCCCTCCCCGTGATCTCGCGCACAAGGATAGCGCAGTGCGGCCGCGGCCGGCGCACGGCCGTGCCGCCTATAATCCGGGCGAGCGATGCCCGGCACCGTCAGCCTCGTCGTCACCGCCGGGCCGATCCGTGGCCAGCGCTTCGACTTCCCGAGCCACGACACCTTCCTGTTCGGCCGCGCACCGGACTGCCACGCGCGCCTCGCCGCGAGCGACGTCTCGGCCTCGCGCCACCACTTCCTGCTCGAGGTGAATCCCCCGCTGCGCCCGCCTGCGCGACCTGGGCAGCCTCAACGGGACCCACGTGAACGGCGTGCGGCACGGCGGCGCCGCGCGGCGGGCGAGGCGCCGGGCCGGCCCGCGAGCGTCGACCTGCGCGACGGCGACGAGATCCGCGTGGGCGCCACGGTGATCCGGGTGGAGATCGCGAGGCCCCGCCCGGGCTCGCCGCGCACGACGCCGGCGCTGCGCACGGCACTCCGGCGCGCGCAGCACCCGGCGCCCGTGGACGAAGCGTCGCCCGGCGGCAGCGATCGGGCCCTACGCGATCGAGCGCCTCCTCGGGCGGGGCGGGATGGGCGCCGTCTACCTCGCGCGGCGCGGCGGCGGCGGAGCGCCGGTGGCGCTCAAGGTGATGCTGCCCGACGGCTGGCGGACGAGGGCGCGCAGGAGATCTTCCTCCGCGAGATCGAGGTCACGCGGGCGCTGCGCCACCCCAACATCGTCGGCCTGCTCGACTTCGGCACGCACGAGGGCCGCTTCTACTTCGCCCTCGAGTACTGCGCCGGCGGCAGCGCGGAGGAGCTCCGCCGGCGCGCACGGCGGGCGGGTGCCCCTGCCGCAGCTCTGCGCATCGCCGTCGACGCGCTCGAGGGGCTCGCCGACGCGCACGAGCGCGGCTTCGTCCACCGCGACATCAAGCCCGACAACGTCCTGCTCGGCGAGGACGGCGCCGCGCGGCTCGCCGACTTCGGGCTCGCCAAGAGCTTCCAGCAGGCCGGCCTCTCGGGCATGACCGCGACGGGCACGGTGGCCGGCACCTTCCAGTTCATGCCGCGCGAGCAGCTCACGAGCTACCGCCAGGCGCGGCCGACCACCGACGTCTGGAGCATGGCGGCCACCATCTACTACCTGCTCACGGGCCAGTACGCCCGCGACTTCGCGGCGCACTCCGACCCCCTCGCCGTCATCCTGAGGGGCGGCGTCGTGCCCGCTGCGGCAGCGCGACCCGTCCCTTCCGGAGGACCTCGCCGCGGTCATCGACCGCGCGCTCGACGACGAGCCGTAGCGCCGCTTCCCGACCGCCCGCGCATTCGCGCCCGCGCTGCGAGGCGTGCTCTACGATGGCCGAGACCCTGCCACGGTGCGCTGCCCGGCGTGCGGCGCGGCCTCCGACCGCGTGCCGGCGCGGCTCGCCGGCCGGACGGTGCGCTGCCCGCGCTGCGCCGCGCGCTTCGCCGTGCCGGACGCCCGCGTGCCCGCGCCGACCGTTCCCGAACCGAGCGGCGGGCCCGCCGCCCACCGTGGCCGAAGTCGTGCCGACCCGCGCCTGCGCTGGCCCAGGCGCCGCCGCGCGGCCGCTTCTGCCACGGCCGGCATGGCGAGCCGGGCGAGATCGTGCTCGGGCTGTACGAGGTCGAGGGCGTGCTCGGGCAGGGCGGCATGGGCCGCGTCTACCGCGTGCGGCACCGCGGCTGGGACCTCGACCTCGCCGTCAAGGCGCCGCTCGCCGCCGCGCTGGACGCCTCCGGAGGGGCCGACCTCTTCGAGCGCGAGGCGGAGACGTGGGTCAACCTCGGCCTCCACCCGCACGTGGTCACGTGCCACTACGTCCGCCGCGTCTCCGGCATCCCGCTCGTGTTCGCGGAGTACGTGGACGGCGGGAGCCTGCACGACGCCATCCGCGGCCGGCGCCTCGACTCCGCGGAGGCCATCCTCGACGTCGCGATCCAGCTCGCGTGGGGGCTGCACCACGCCCACGAGCAGGGCCTCGTGCACCGAGACGTGAAGCCGGCCAACGTGATGCTCACCTCCGACGGGCTCGCCAAGGTCACCGACTTCGGGCTGGCCCGGGCCCGCTCCGTCCGAATCCAGGCTCCCGCGGGCGCGGCTCGCGGCCGGTCGATGACGGTCGAGGGCGGCGGGGGCGGCACGCCGGCCTACCTCTCGCCCGAGCAGGCCGCGGGCCACGCGCTCGACCGTCGATCCGACCTGTGGGGCTTCGGCCTCTCCGTGCTCGAGGCGTTCCTCGGAGGGCGTACGTGGGAGTACGGCCTCGCGGCGCCGGCGGTGCTGGACACCTACGGCGGAACGGCCTCTCGGCCGGCGGGCGCCCGGCGATGCCCGAGCCCGTCGCGGACCTCCTGGCCCGGTGCTTCCAGGAGCGACCCGAGGATCGTCCCCACGACCTCGTCGAGGTGGTCGGCGGCCTGCGGGCCGCCTGGGAGCAGTTGGCGGGGCGCCCCTACCCGCGACGGGAGGCGAGGGGCGGTCGAGGCTCCGCGGACGCGCTCAGCAACCGCGCCGTCTCGCTCGTGGACCTCGGCCGGGCCGCCGAGGCCGCGACGCTGTGGCGGCGCGCTCTCGAGGCCGAGCCGCAGCACGTCGAGGCCACCTACAACTCGGGCCTCGCCGCCTGGGTCGAAGGCCGCTGGCCGACCCCGAGCTTCTCCGCCGCCTGGAGGAGTCCTGCGCCTCCCCCTACGCGAGACGTGGCGCGGCCGCTGCTGGGGCGCGTGCACCTGCTGGGCCTGCAGACGGCCGAGGCCCTGCGGCGCGCGTCGAGCGCGCGACGGCCCCCGCTGGCGGCGAGCGCGCGGACGTCGCGGCCGCGCGGACCCCGCCCCGGACGGTGCGCGGCCTGCCCGGTCCCGTCGGGGCGCTCTCGACGACGCCCGACGGTGCGGTCGTGATCGGCCGCCGCCGAACGGAGCTGCGCGCGTGGGGCGCCGCCACGGGCCAGCTCATCCGCGCGCTGTCCGTCCCCGACGGGCCGGTCCGGGCCGCTCGCTCGCCCTGCTCCCGGACGGGCGCTTCCTGGTGGGCGTCGAGAACGGCGCGCCGCTCTCCGTTGGGACCTGGCGTCCGGGCGGCGAGCCGCAGCCTCGACGCGCCACGCCGGCTTCGCGACGAGCCTCGCCGTCGTGGGCGAGGGCGGGCTCGTCCTTTCCGGCGGCTCCGACCGCGTCGTCCGCCTCTGGGACCCCGCGAGCGGGCGCAGCACTCACGAGATGAACGGCCACGAGGACGCCGTCACCGCGGTCGTCTCCGGCGAGACGCGTCTGGCGTCCGCGAGCCGCGACGGCACCGTGCGCGTCTGGGCGCCGAGGACGGGCGCTGCCTCGGCGCGCTGCGGGGCCACCAGGGGCGCGTCCTGGCGGTGGCGCTCGACGAGCGCGAGGCGCGTCTCGTCTCCGCCGGCGAGGACGGCCTCGGTGAGCGACTGGGGCCTCCACTCCCGGGAGACCGTCCGCGTCTACCCCTCTCACGCGCAGCCCGTTCTGGCGGTCGCTGCTGTCGCCCGACGCAGCGCGCATCGTCTCGGGCAGCCGACCGGACGGTCCGCGGCCTGGACACCGGGGAGCGGCTTGTCGTTCGTGCCGGCTGGACGGCGCCGTCCACGCCCTCGCCTGGGGCCCGGACGGGACCTGTGGGCCGCACACGGGTCGATCAGTGTCCGCCTCGGCCCACCGCTCGCCCTGCCCGCGACGGCCCTGTGCCGCCCGGCCTCCGCCTGCGAGGAGGAGGCGCGGGCGTCGTCGGTCGAGGCGCGGCTCGACCGGCCCGCCGCTCGCTGGCCGCGGGCGACCTGCGAACGCGATCCGCTCGCGCGCCCCGCGCGCTCCGTCCCGGGGCACGAGCGGTCGGGAGCCATGCTCGCGGTCTGGGACGACCTGTGCGCGCGGCTGCCGCGCGGTCTCGCTGCTGTCCGCCTGGGAGGACGCGCGCCTCGAGGGCCACGACGACCAGATGCTCGCGGTGGCCGTGGACGCGACGGGCGCCGCGCGCTGCGACCGGCGGCCTCGACGCGACGGCGCGCGTGTGGGACCTGCAGTCGCGCAAGCCCGGCCTACCCTGGCGGGTCACGGGGCCGCGGTGACCGGCGTCGCGTTCGCGGGCGCGGGGAGCCAGGTCGTCTCGAGCGGGCGCGATCGGACGCTGCGGCTGTGGGACGCGGCGAGCGGCGCCAGCCTCGCCACGCTCGAAGGTCACGAGGAAACGGTGGCCGACGTGGACGTCGCGCCCGACGGCGTTCGGGCCGCCAGCGCCGGCTGGGACGGCAGCGTGCGTCTGTGGGACCTGCGCCGCCAGGCGCTGCTGGGCGTGCTGCGTCACGAGGCCAACGTCGCGGCCGTCCGCTTCTCCGCCGACGGCCAGGTCCTGGCCAGCGCCGCCTGGGACGGGACCGCCCGCCTGTGGGATCCCGAAGCGGGCCAGCAGCTGGGAATCCTCCGCGGCCACGCCGGCAACGTGACCGCGCTCGCCTGGCATCCCGGCGGCCGCCAGCTGGCGACCGGCGGAGAGGACCGCAGCGTGCGGCTCTTCGACCCGCGCTCGAAGCGGGAGCTGCGCGTCTTGAGCGGACACGAGGGCGAGGTCACGGGCCTCGCCTACACCGCCGACGGCCGCTTCCTGTTCTCGGCGAGCCGTGACCGCACGGTGCGCGCATGGGACCTGCGGCGCGGCGAGACCGTCCGCACGCTGTCCCACCCGGACATGGTCCTCGGCCTCGGCCTCGGCCCGGCGGGGGGCGTCCTGCTGACGGCCGGCGCGGACCGCAGCGCCCGGGTCTGGCACCTCGACTGGGAGCCCGAGACGAACGCAGTCGCTCGCGACACGATCGTGTCCGGCGGCGCCCCCAGCGTGCGCACGGTCGCCCCTCGCCGGTCGACCGCGAGCGCCTCCGCCACGCTGCGCGACGAGCTGCGCAGCTCGTCGACGGCCGCCGTGCAGGTTCCGCAGGCAGCGGCGCGCGCCGCGCGACGGCTGCCCTGGCGCTGGCTCGCGCTGGCGGCGATCGTGGCTGCGAGCGTGCTGATCAGCTTCTTCTTTAGCTGGCGCCGGCCGGCGCCACGCCTCCGCCTGTCGCCACTCGCCGACGAGGTCCGCGCCGAGGTCGACCTGATCGATCTGGTGGCGTTCGTCCACCGCTGCTCGCCCTCCGACTACGACACGCACCTGCAGGCGCTGCGCTCCGGCAACCCGGACGCGCACGACGTCGCCTGCGTCGGCTCGCGGGCCTCGGCCGCGATGGTGGCCGACGTCGTGGATGGCGCCCCGCTGGACGGGCCGGACGCCCTGACCACCCGCCGGCTGCGCCGCAACGCGGCCTCCGCGCTGGCGGGCGCAGCGGCGGACGCGGTGCCTGCCCTGTGCGACCGTCTGGCGGACGCGCGCCCGCAAGTGCGCGCCACGGCCGCGCTCGCCCTTGGCGTCGTCCGCCACGAAGAAGCCAACGCCTGCCTGGAGGACGTCGGCGCCTCGGGCAGCGGCCCTGCGAAGGCCGCAGCCGCACGCGCGCTGCGGCAGCGCCTCGCCCGCGGGCTCATGGGGGTGCAGGCCGGCTGGGCGCTCGTGCAGGCGCTCCTGCGCGACCCCGCGCCCGAGGCGCGCGTGGGCGGGCTGGCGGCGGCTCCCCTGTTCGCCTTCAGCTACGCCGATCCCGCCGCGCAGGCCCTGCTGAACGACCCCGATCCTGAGGTGGCCGCCGCCGCGCGCGCGGCCCGCTCGGCCATCGCGGGTGCGCACCGCGTGCAGCAGCTGTCCGGCGACCCCGACTCGTAGCGGGTGGTCCCTTCGTCTCTTGACCGGTCACGGCCGGTCGGCAAGACTGCCCGGCCATGACCAGCGTGCGCCGCTTCATCCTCGCCGCTCTCGCCCTTGCCGGCGCGTCGTCAGGCGCCTGGCTGCTCCGCCCGGTCCCGGCCCGCACGGCGGACCTGCCGGACTGGGAGAACGAGCAGGTCGTCGGCATCAACAAGCTCGACCCGCACGCGCCCGTCTATCCGTTCGCCGACGCCGCGAGCGCGGCCACGCTCGACCGCGCCAGGTCGCCCTACTACCGGCTGCTGAACGGGCGCTGGAAGTTCCACTTCTCGCCCGACCCCGAGTCGCGGCCGCTGACGTTCTTCGAGCCCGCCTTCGACGACAGCGCCTGGGACACCATCCCGGTGCCCTCGAACATCGAGAAGAACGGCTACGCCCCGCCGGTGTACGTCAACATCGGCTACGCCTGGGGCTGGGGCCATCCGCCGCGCATCCCGCACACGCTCAACTACGTGGGCTCCTACCGCGAGCGCTTCGAGCTGCCGGCGACGTGGCAGGGCCGCCGGGTGCGCCTCACGTTCCACGGTGTCTCTGCCGGCTTCTACCTGTGGGTCAACGGGACGAAGATCGGCTACAGCGAGGACAGCCGCGGCCCCGCGGAGTTCGACGTCAGCGACGCGGTCCGGCCGGGCGAGAACCTGCTCGCGGTCGAGGTCTACCGCTTCACGGACGGCGCCTACCTCGAGTGCCAGGACTTCTGGCGGATGTCGGGCATCTTCCGCGACGTCGTGCTCTGGTCGACCGCTCCCGTGCACGTGGCCGACCTGCGGGTCGTGACCGACCTGGACGCCCGGTACCGCGACGCAACGCTGAAGGTCGGCGTGACGGTCGCGAACGCCGGCGCGGCCGAGTCGGCTTTCGCGGTCGAGGCCAGCCTGCTGGACGCGGCCGGCAAGCCCGTCTTCCCGACGCTGTCGTCCACCGCCCGGGCCGCCGCCTCTCAGGCGGCGAGCGTCGAGCTCCAGACGCCGGTGAGAGACCCGCTCAAGTGGTCCGACGAGAAGCCCAACCTCTACACGCTGCTGGTCACGCTGAAGGACGCGGCCGGCCGCTCGCTCGGCGTCGTCCCGACCCGCGTCGGCTTCCGCAAGGTCGAGACGAGGGACGGCAAGCTGCTCGTCAACGGCCAGCCGATCCTCATCCGCGGCGTGAATCGCCACGAGTGGGACATGGACACGGCCCAGGACGTGCGCCACGACGACATGGTGAGGGACATCGAGCTGCTGAAGCGGCACAACTTCAACCTCGTGCGCACGTCCCACTACCCGAACGTCCCGGAGTGGTACGAGCTCGCAGACCAGTACGGCCTGTACCTGATCGCCGAGTCGAACATCGAGTCGCACGGGATGGGATACGACCCGGACAAGACCCTGGCCAACAAGCCCGAGTGGCTGAAGGCGCACCTCGACCGCACGCGGCGCAACGTCGAGACGTTCAAGAACCAGCCGTCGATCATCGTCTGGTCGCTCGGCAACGAGGCGGGCGACGGCCCGAACTTCGTCGCCGCCGCGCAGTGGATCCACGAGCACGAGCCGACGCGGCCGGTGCACTACGAGCGCGCCGAGCGGAAGCCCTACGTCGACCTCGTCAGCTACATGTACATGCCGGCGGCGCGCCTCGGCGAGGAGGCGAAGCTGCCCGACCCGCGGCCGCTCGTGGAGTGCGAGTACGCGCACGCGATGGGCAACAGCAGCGGCGGCTTCGACGAGTACTGGAAGCTGTTCAAGGCCGGCACCCGCGCGCGCGGCGGTGCGATCTGGGACTGGATCGACCAGGGGCACCGGGAAAAGGTCCCCCCGCGGGTCGTGGTGAGGGACCGCGTGCAGCACTCCCTGGAGGCGCTGTTCGTCGGCGCGACGCAGCCGGGCGAGGGCGGCGAGGGCTACCTGAGCCTGCCGGACGCCGAAGCCCTGAACCTGCGCGACGCGCTCACTCTCGAGGCGGTGATCTTCCCGCGCCAGCCGATCATGGGAGCGGCCTACCCCCACGTCGCCCGCTTCCACCCCTACGTCTCCAAGGGCGACCTCGGTTTCCAGCTGATGCAGGACGACGGCCAGCTCGAGCTGTGGCTGCGCTTCGAGGGCGAGGCCGAGCCGCTGCTGGTCCGCGCGAAGGCGCCGGAGGACTGGTGGAACGCCTGGCACCGGCTGACCGGCACGTACGACGGCCGGCTGGCGGCGCTCTACGTCGACGGCAGGCCGGTCGCCTCCGTCGCGAAGGCGGGCCGGCTGTCGCCAGGCCACTTCCCCGTCAACGTGGGCCGCAACCCCGAGCGCATCGACATGCGCACGCCGGCGCGCTTCCGGGAGGCGCGGATCTGGGCCCGCGCGCTAAGCGAGGCCGAGGTGGCCGCCCCGACACGGCCCACGGACGGGCTCGTGCTGTGGCTCGACCTCGAGGACGCGAAGCAGATCGCGCCGGGCGGCGGCGGCGACTACTTCGCCTACGGCGGCGACTTCGGTCCGACGACGACGCCTTCCGACGAGAACTTCTGCCAGAACGGGGTCGTCTCGGCGGACCGCACCCCCCACCCCGGCGTGGCCGAGATCGCGAGGATGCAGCAGTACGTCGAGGCCGCCCCCGTGGACCTGACGAACGGCCGGATCGCGATCCGCAACTGGTACGACTTCACGAACCTTTCCGAGCTGGCGAGCGGCCGCTTCGAGGTGCGGGCGGATGACCGCCTGCTGGCCGAGGGAGCGCTGGCTCCCCTCGACGTCGCGCCGCGGCAGTCGAAGCCCTTCACGGTCGCGCTGCCGCCGATCACCCCCGAGCCGGGCGTCGAGTACTGGCTCGACCTCGTCTTCGCCCTGAAGGCCGACAGACCGTGGGCGAAGGCCGGCCACGTCCTCGCGCGCGAGCAACTGAAGCTGCCCTTCGGCAGGCCGGCGCCCGCCTTCGCGACGGCCGGCCTGCCGGAGCTGTCCGTGGCCGGCGGCACGAGGGCGATCGAGGTCAGCGGCCGGGACTTCGCCTACGGTTTCGACCCCGCGACCGGGCTTCTGACCTCGATCCGCCGCAACGGCAACGAGCTCCTCGCCGGCCCGCTGCGGCCGGACTTCTGGCGTGCGCCCAACGACAACGACCGCGGCAGCGACATGACGAAGCGCCTCGGCGTGTGGCGCGACGCCCACCGCTTCCTCAGCGCCCGCAGCTTCCGTACCGAGACGCCCGCCCCGGGCGTCGTGCGGCTCCGGCTCGAGGCGGAGCTGGCGTCGGTCGGCGCACGGTACTCGATCACGTACACGATCTACGGCGACGGCCGCCTCGTCGTCGAGCCTTCGTTCGAGCCGGGCGACGCGAGGCTGCCGGAGCTGCCGCGCTTCGGCATGCAGGCGAAGCTCGTCCCCGGGCTCGAGCGGCTGGCCTGGTACGGCCCGGGCCCGCAGGAGAGCTACGTCGACCGCCGCGACCTGCCGGTCGGCGTCTACACGACGACCGTGGCCGGGAACTACTTCCCGTACTCGCAGCCGCAGGAGACCGGCAACAAGGTGGAGGTGCGCTGGGCGGCGATCACGAACGGCTCGGGCGACGGCCTGCTCGCGGCCGGCCAGCCGCTGCTCGGCGTGAACGCGCTGCACCACCCGACCCAGGAGATCGACCAGGCGGGCCACCACCACGAGCTGCCGGTGCACGGCGAGACCTGGCTCAACCTCGACTGGAGGCAGATGGGCCTCGGCGGCGACGACAGCTGGGGCGCGCTGCCGCTGCCGCAGTACAGGATCCGAGCCGCGCCGTACGCGTACCGCTTCGTCCTCAAGCCGATCGCCTCCGGCGACTCGCCGATGGCGTTGAGCAAGGTCGTGATGCCGTAGCGGGCCCGCCGGCCCGCCGCCTAGCGCAGCGGCCGCGCGAGCGGCAGCGAGTAAAGCCGCCCGTCCGCCGTCTCCGCCTCCAGGCGCAGGCGGCCGGCCAGGCCGTCGGCACGGGCGACGACGCTCGCCCACTCGGCCTCCGAGTAGAACTCGCGGTGCAGCACGGCGTAGCGCACGCCGATCGCCTCGAGCTCGGCGAGGCTGGCCGTGTCGGGAAACGCCGTCAGGATGCGGAACAGCCGCTCGTGGCGCGGCGGCACGATCCCGCTGTAGCCGTTCACGATCGGCTGCCAGTGCAGCATCGAGTGCAGCATGTAGCGGGAGTTGAGGCGCGCCGACGCCACGGCGTTCGCGGGGTCGGCCACGGGCAGCTCCACCGCGGCGAAGGGCCGCGGCCGCGCGGCCAGCTCGCGGTCGACGGCCGGCGCCTCGATCTCGTAGGGCCGGGCGGCGAGCGGGAACGCGGCGAACTCGGCCAGCAGCAGGACGACCACCGCCGCACCCGCCGCGACCCGGGCCCGCCCCGCAAGCGGTGACAGCAGGCGCTCGAGACCGACGGCTGCCAGGGCGGCGACCGCCAGCAGCGTCAGCACGCCGAGCCGGGAGGGCACGCGGATCAGGTCGAAGCCGGGCAGCAGGCGGTAGAGCGCCGTGTAGAGCCAGAAGCCCGGGCCCAGGCTGGCCCACACCGACAGCACCAGGAGCACCACGTAGAAGCCCGCCGCGAGGCCCATGCGCGCCTCCGCGAACTGCCGGAGGCGATCGCCCGCCTTCGCGAGCACGGGGGCGAAGAACGGGCGCGCGACGCGCGCGAGCGCGAGCCGAAGAAGGACGAGAAG
Organism: uncultured Acidobacteriota bacterium; assembly: GCA_963831755.1. Classification (GTDB taxonomy): domain Bacteria; phylum Acidobacteriota; class Vicinamibacteria; order Fen-336; family Fen-336; genus DATBSL01. The sequence goes on along the minus strand of CAWHRC010000013.1, from coordinate 139,312 downwards.
GGCCAGCACGAGCAGTGCGCGTCCCGCGCTCCGCGCCGTCAGGTGCAGCCCCCCGATCGTCCAGTCGATGCCGCCCGCCACGTGGATCGCGAGCGTGATTGCCGCGACCGCCACGATCGTGGTGTCGAGGACCTTCAGCCAGACAGGCAGCCGCCCTGCGGACGGCCGCCCGGGGGCGGCCGCCTCGCCGCCAGCAGCGCCACCCGATCGTTGCAGCAGCGGTGCCTCTACCAGCGGCCGCCTGCGGCCGAGCGAGAGCACCGCGAGCACGAGGGCGATCCAGCCCGGGAAGAGGTAGGCGCTGGCGTGGTCGACTCGCTCGAGCAGGCCGGGGACGAGCGCCAGCAGCAAGGCCTGCACGTGCGACGGCGCCGCGAGGAAGCTGGCCGCGTTCGGCGCCCAGTCGTAGACGGCCCCGAGCGTGCGGTGCAGCCCCACGTCGTGCTGCGCCCGCAGGTACGGAACGAGCAGCAGGGCGTTGGCGCCCAGCAACAATGCGCCGGTCAGGCCAGCGTCCCGCAGCAGGCGCAGCACGGGCGGCAATGTCCCGACCGCGGCGCTGTAGACGACCAGGGCGAGGAGCGCGAGCGCGAGGAACAGCCCGCCGTGGCCGCTGGTGAGCGCCTGCAGCGTGAAGAACGCCAGGGCCGCCAGCAGGTCGCGACGCCGCCGGCCCTGGACGTAGCGGTGGCAGAAGGCGAGCGCGAACGGGACGTACTGCACCGTGGCGAGGTGCACCTGCGCGAGGCGCACGAAGCGAGGACCGCCAAAGGCGAACACGACTCCCGCGGCCAGCGCCGAGGGGACGGACACACCGAGCTGCCGCGCGAGGAAGTACGCGCCCAGTCCGGACAGGACGCACGAGAGCAGCACGATCAGGTTCAGCGCCAGCACCGGGTTGCCGGTCGCCAGCAGCGCCGGAGCGCCGAGCACGGCGCTGCCCAGCAGGTGCTCGGAGTACGCCAGCGTGCGCGGCTCGGGGTAGAAGATGTTGGCGTCGAAGATCGACAGGGGACGATGCAGGAGCGCGTGCACGTCCCAGGAGATCGTCCACAGGAACAGGCGCGTGTCGGCCGAGAGCGCCAGCGCCTTCGTGGCCGGCGCGAGGCTGAGCGGCGCGGTCATCAGTGACGTCAGCAGCACGAACAGCGCGCCGACCCACGCCAGCTCGCGCCAGCTCGCCGCCGCGGTCGTCTCGCTGTCGGCCGTCGGCGTCATCCCGCGCCGGCTCCCTCCCGCCGCTCGAGCCCTCGCGCAGGGCCGCGCGACACGGCCGCGATTGTAGCCGGATACAATCGCCGGCCGATGCCTGGTCCCGAGACGAACGCCGACGCACCGGTCCCCACCCCTCCCGCCGCCGCAGCGTCCCAACGACGAGCGCTGCTCTGGGCCTACCGCCTGTTCCCCCTCGCCCTGCTGCCCGTCATGCTCGTCGCCTCGCGGGACTTCGGGATCACCTGGGACGAGAAGACGCACCAGATGTACGGCGAGGCCGTCTGGCAGTTCGTGACGGAGCGGGCGGACAGCCACTGGTTCCACGACTGGTACATGTACCTGCACGGCGGCCTGTTCGACGCGCTGTGCGTTGCGGCCCAGCGCCTGCTGCCGGGCGATCCCTGGACGACCCGCCACTACGTGAACGCGCTCTTCGGCTGGCTGGGGATCGTGTACCTCGGCCGCCTGGGCCGGCTGCTCGCCGGCCCCGCCGCGGGCCTGCTGGCGATGTCCCTGCTCGCGCTGTCGCCACGCTACCTCGCCGACTCGATGAACAACTCGAAGGACGCGCCGTTCGCGGCGCTTGTCACGGTCGCCCTCTACTACCTGTTCCGGCTGCGGCCGAGCTTCCCGTTCCTCGGGCTGCGCGAGTTCGTGCCCCTGGCCCTGTCGATCGCGCTCGCGCTCAACGTGCGCGCGGGCGCGCTCCTGCTGCTCGCCTACGTCGCGGTGGCGCTGGCCGGCCTGACGCTCGCCGCGCGGGCGCTCGCCCCGCGCCGGCTGGCCGTGACCGCGGGCTCCTGGCTCGCGCTCACGGTCGTGGTCCTGCTGGCCGGGACCCTGGCCTGGCCCTGGGCCCAGGTGCAGCCGCTCAAGAGGCCGTTCGAGGCCCTGCAGCGCCTCTCCGCGTTCGACTGGGACCGCACGGTGCTGTTCGACGGAGCCGACGTGCGCGCGACGGCACTGCCCCTCGACTACGTGCCGCGCTGGGCGGCGGTCACGACGCCGCCCGTCGTGCTGCTCGGGGCCGCCGCCTCGCTGCTGCTGCTGCGGCGCCGGTCAGGCACCGGTCGCTGGCGCGTGCTCGGCCTGTGGGCGACGGCCCTCTTCCCGGCCGCGTACGTGGTGGTGAGCCGAGCGACGATCTACGACGGCATCCGTCACCTGCTCTTCGCGTACCCGCCGCTCGTCGCGCTGGCCGCCTGCGGCTGGCACGGGCTGCTCGACGGCGAGGCGCGGGGTCGGCGCCTGGCCGCCACCTGCGTGCTCGCCGGGGGTCTGCTGGAGCCCGCGTGGTTCTGCTGGCGCAACCACCCCAACGAGTGCGTCTACTTCAACGCCCTGGCCGGAGGTCCGCGGGGAGCGCTCGGGCGCTACGAGCTCGACTACTGGGGCAACAGCGTGCACCAGGCGGTGGCCTGGATCGCCGCTGCCGCCCGCCAGGACGGGACGCACGTCGTCGTCTCCGGCCACCCACCCCAGGTCGTGCGCGACGAGGCCCGGCGCCTCTCGGGACTCGAGTTCGCGCGCGCCGAGCTGCAGCGCCACCAGCTCGACGTGCTCGTTCTGCGGGGCAAGCGAAGCGAGGTGCTCGAGCTCGCGGCGCGAACGGACGTCCTGCATCGCGTCACCACGGCCGACGGCGCGACCCTGGCGGTGGTGGTGCCGGGCCCCGCGTTCGCCGAGATCGCCGGCCTGCCGGCGTTCTCGGCACGCTCCGCTCCGCCGCTCAGCTGGCGGAGATAGGATCGCCTCTTCCCATGCTCGCCTTCGCCCTCTCCGCCCTTCTCGCCGCGCCGGTCGCACGCCCGCTGCTCGTCACGGTCGACGACCTGCCGATCTCGGGCGCTCTTCACCCGGCGGCCGGCGAGCGACGGCAGATCACCGACGGTCTCCTGGCCGCCCTCGCACGCCACCACGTCCCGGCGGTGGGCCTAGTGACCTGGGGTAACGTCGTCGACCCGCGCGACCCGGCGCTGCTGGAGGCCTGGCTCACGGCCGGCCACGAGCTGGGCAGCCACTCCGACCATCACCTGAACCTCACCAAGGCCGACGCCGGAGCCTGGCTCGCCGACGTCGAGGCCGGCCGCGCGCAGCTCGACGCGTTCCTGCGTGCACGCGGCCGCGGCCTGCGCTTCTTCCGCTTCCCGTTCCTGAACGAGGGCGACACCGAGGCGAAGCTGGACGCCGCCCGCGGCTGGCTCGCCGGCCACGCGCTGCGCAACCTGACGGTCACGATCGACGACCAGGACTGGTCGTTCGAGCGGCCCTGGGTCGAGGCGCGACGCTCCGGCGACGAGGCCGCCCTGGCCGCGCTGCGCGAGGACTACCTGGCGGCGTTGCGTTTGTCGGTGCGACACCACGAGGCGAACGGCGACCGCCTGCTCGGACGCACGTCGCCCCAGGTGCTCCTGCTGCACGCCAACCAGGTGGGCGCCGAGAACTGGGACCGCCTGTTCCACTGGCTGGAGCAGACGGGCCACCGCTTCGCGACCGCCGACGAGGTGCTCGCCGACCCGGCGTTTGCCGAGCTGCCGCGGCTCCCGGCCAGCCACGGCTTCAGCCTCTGGGATCGCCTGGCAGCCGTGCAGCGGGAGCGCGAGGCGCGAGCGCAGGTCCTGCGCCTGCTGGAGGCGCAGTCCGCTGCCTGGACGCGGGGAGATCTCGAGGCATTCTGCTCCGCCTACGCCGAGGACGCCACGTTCGCATCGCCGAGCGGCGTCGTGCACGGCCGGGAGCAGGTGCTGGAGCGCTACCGCCGCCGCTACCCCGGCCGCGACGCCATGGGGGCGCTCACGCTCGAGCCACTCGAGCTGCGCAGCGCCTGGGGCACGGAGGTCTCACTGCTCGACGACGCCGTGCCGAGCCGCGTGCACGCGGTGTCGGTCGTGGCCCGCTGGACGCTGAAGCGCGCCGGGCAGCCGGACGCGACCGGCTTGACGCTGATCGTGCTGCGCCCGCGCGGCGACTCCTGGCAGATCGTGCAGGACGCCTCGATGTGAGCACGCCCGCGTCCCCGCGCAGGGGCGCCGCGAGCGCCGTGGCCGCGTTCTTCCTGTGGGGCCTGTTCCCGCTCTACTGGAAGCAGCTGTCGGCGGTGCCGGCGCTCGAGGTCGTCGCGCACCGCACCGCCTGGGGCTTCGCCTGCCTCGCGCTGTGGCTCCTGCTGCGCGGCGGCTGGGGCGAGGCGGCCGCGCTCGCCGGGCGGCCCCGCACGCTCGTCCAACTCGCGGCCGGCGCGACCCTGATCGGCCTCAACTGGCTCCTCTACATCTGGGCGGTGACGCACGACCAGGTCATGCAGGCGAGCCTGGGCTACTACATCAACCCGCTGGTCAACGTGCTGCTGGGTGTGGCCGTGCTGCGCGAGCGGCTGAGCCGCGGCCAGGGCCTGGCGGTCGCTCTCGCCGCTGCCGGCGTCGCGGTGCTGACGCTCGGGTACGGGCGCTTTCCCTGGATCGCCCTCGCGCTCGCCACCACCTTCGGGCTGTACGGCCTGGTGCGCAAGACCGTGGCCGCCGACGCCGTCGTCGGGCTGGCGTGGGAGACGGCGATCCTGGCGCCGGCGGCCGTCGGCTACCTCGTCTTCCTCGGGGCCCGAGGCACGGGGGCGTTCGGTGCCACGGCGGGCGCGTCGGCGCTGCTGGTGCTCGGGGGCGCCGTCACCGCGCTGCCGCTCGCCCTCTTCGCCCACGGGGCCCGCGCGTTGCCTCTGTCGACGCTGGGCTTCATCCAGTATCTCTCCCCCAGCCTGCAGTTCCTGCTGGCGGTGCTGCTCTACGGCGAGCCGTTCACGGCCGCCCACGCCGTGAGCTTCGCCTGCATCTGGACGGCGCTCGCGCTGCTCACCTGGGACCTCAGGCGGCGCCTGCCCTACGGCGCGGGCACCCAGCGCCAGACGCGCACGTAGTCCACGCGGAACTCGTCCGGCAGCGACGCCTCCCCGATCGGCCCCGTCCCCCACTGCCCCGGCCCGCTGCCGAAGTTGCCGATCTCGTCGGTCAGGAGCACGTCGTTCGGCGTCTGCCCCACGCCGCCCGCGCTCGTCCGCCAGCTCTCCAGCCCGTCGACGAAGAACACGTACTGGTCCGGGTACCAGTCGACCCGGAACACGTGCCAGCCGCCGTCGTCCAGGTGGCGGCCCTGCACCATCTGGTAGGCGGTGCCGTGCTCGGGGCCGTAGCCGTCCCAGTGCAGGGTGTGCTGCGCCTGGTCGATCAGCCAGGCCTTCTCCATCACGTCGATCTCCGTCCCGTCGCGGCCGGAGCCGTCCAGGTGCGGCTCGTCCTGGCTCTCCAGCCAGAACGCGCACCAATGGCCCTGCTGGCGCGGGAAGCGCACGCGCGCCTCGAAGCGGCCGAAGGCCTGCTGGAACTTCGTGGGCTTGCCCCAGGTTCCCGTGAGCAGCGCACCGCTCGAGAAGCCCGCGCCGTCGCGCACCGTGCGAATCACGAGCGCGCCGTCCTCGATGCGGACGTTTTCCTTCTTCCAGTTGCGCCGCCAGGGTGTCTCGGGCCAGGCGTCCTCGTGCTCGTCCATCACGTACCACCTCGAGGCGTCGACCGCCGGGCCGTCGAACTCGTCGCCCCAGGACGGCTCGAAGCGGCCGGCGTGCGCGCCGCCGACGGCCTCCCGGCCGCCGCAGGCCGCGAGCAGCAGCAGGCCCAGCAGCGCGAGGCCTCGGCGCGAGACGCTACTTCTTCTCGCCATAGACGATCGCACGCTCGATCAGCAGCTCGTGTCCCTTCGACCGCGGGTCGGCGTCCTCGCGCACGACGAGGCGCAGCGTGTGCAGTCCCGGCGCGAGACCCGTCACGTGCCAGTAGTCGTCGTCGTAGGTGCGCTCCGGGATCCAGGCGTCCAGCAGCAGGCGCTGCTTCTCGCCGTCGACCCAGACGTCGGCCAGCCCGCCCTCCTGGCCCATCGCGCCGACGATCGCGACTCCGGTGCCCTCGAACCGCAGCGTCGCCTCGTCGCCCGCTCCGTGCGCCTGCTTCGCTCGCTGCTCCGACCCGTCGTCCTTCCTCGTCGCCGCCGTCCAGCCGCCCTTCCAGGCCCACGCCGGGTCGCCGGGCTCGAGACGGGCCGTCGGCACGCCGGACTTCCACTGCTCGAGCGGCGGCACCTGCGGTGCCTGAACCGGGACCACCACCTCGGTCGCCGTCACCCGACCGCCCGCCCCGGCGATGACCTTCTCGGCACGCTTCACGGTCGAGGCCACGATCTCGTTGAACGAGTACTGCGTGAACTCGAACCTCTCGTCCGCGAGCGCCGCGATCCCGCCCTTGTAGGCGTCCGGGATCCGGGAGTAGCCCAGGATCACGCCCAGGATGCCCGCCGCGCTCGAGGGGTTGCAGTCCGAGTCCTGCCCCGCGCGCGTGGCCACTTCCAGCGTCCGGCCCAGGTCGCCGTCGCCGTAGAGCAGGCCCAGCACGACGTACGCGCCGTTCAGCCTGGCGTCGATGTTGAAGGGCGCCAGGGCCCCGTCCGGGCAGACGTCGTCCTTGTCCCACTTCGCCTCGAGCAGCGCCCAGGCCTTCCTCCAGTCGTCGGGGTACTGCGCGTGCCAGGAGAGCACGTCGCGGATCACCTGCGCGTAGCCGCTGCCCGCGGGAATCGAGCGCAGCGCCTGCTCCACGACCGCGTGAGGGTCGCTCTCGAAGAAAGCCGCCGAGTACATGGCGCCGAACAGCAGCCCGCCGTAGAGCCCGTCGCCGTAGTTCATCACGCGGCCGACGCGGTCCGCGTACTTGTTCGACTCGCGCGGCAGCCCCGGCGTCATCAGGCCGATGAAGTCCGACTCGATCTGGAAGTCGATGTCGTTCGCGTGGATGTTGTACCGCGGGTCCCCCGACAGCGGCGCCCTGATGCCGCGGTTGAGGTTGCGACGGGCGCCGGCGTTGGCGTGCCAGAGCGAGTACTTCGAGCCGGCGAACATGTCGCCGTACTGCTCGGTCGTCGCGTCGAGGCCGAGGCGGTCCATGACCTCGGCGAACGTCATCTCGACGTAGAGGTCGTCCTGGTGGATGGCGTTCGAGACCATCTCTGGCGACCATTTGATCTTCGCCTCGTTGATCCTGCCGTTCGACTTGAACTCGGTCGGCGCGCCGTAGGAGACGCCGATCACCTGCCCCGCCCAGCCACCGCGGATCTTGTCCTCGAGCACGGCACGGCTCATCCGGCGGGGCGGCGCGGCTCCCGGCCCGGATGCGCCCGACGGCTCGGGCGCCGACGCGACGGCCAGGACCGCCACGGCGACCACGGCCAACGTCAATGCTCTGCGCATGGGTCCCCCGTCAGTGTCGCAGCCCGCCGGCCTCGACCGTCCCACGGCCTGCGCTCGAAAGCCCTTGAATGGAACAGGCACCCGGGCCGATAGTCAATGCAGCGGAGGATCCATGGCGTGTTCCCGGGAACCCGGCGGGAGGGCCGCCGCCGTCGCGTTCGTCACGCTGCTGCTGGCCGCGGCGTCTCATTCGCCTGCGGCACCCTCGCCGGGGCCGACCCAGGTGCCGCCGATCCGGCCGCCCATGCGCACGGGCGAGCGCGTCACGCTGGGCGAGGACATCGGGCGCTTCCGCGCCCTCTACGGCACGCCCGAGTTCCGCGCGCTCGACGACGAGAGCTCCCGTCCCTGGCCGCGAATGCAGAACATCCGCACCGTCGGCAGCTTCACGGAGATCCCGGGCAAGGGCCGCGGCGCCGCCGTGCCGCAGACGGGGCGCCTGCTTGAGTTCGACAGCAGGTACACGGCGCACATGCTCTGCGGCCGCACTCACTGTCTCGCGCTGATGCCGGTCCCCGAGCTGCGCGACCTCTTCTTCCAGGCAGCGAGCGCGTGGCAGTTCCAGGACGTCGAGGTCATCGGCGCCATCGACAACGTCCCGAATCCGAACCCATACGATCAGCAGGCGCCGCCACTCGCGTTCCAGGTGTGGTCGATATCCCTCGCCAGCGGCGGCTTCACGCGGCGCAGCCCGCGCGAGGGCCCGACACTCGAGTCGCTCGTGCGCGGCCCCGAGGCCACCGCGGGCCGGGCGATCACGGTGAGCGGCGTCTTCCGCGGGGCGAACCTGTTCGGCGACCTTCCCGCGGAGACCCGCCGGCAGCCCTCCGACTGGGTGCTTCAAGACGGGCCCTACTCGGTGTGGGTCACCGGCAAGGCGCCCAGGGGCAGCGGCTGGTCGCTCGACCCACGCTCGAAGGGCGACTGCGGCTTCCGGCTCGAGGTGCGCGGCCGTGTCGAGGCGGCCGGGGGCTACGTCTACCTGCGCGCGAAGAGCGTCGTGCTGCTCGGCCGCGCGCCGGACGGCGCCGGCGACCGGGAGAGCCGGACGCCGCGCTGAAGGCGGGCGACCGGGGAACGGCCACGCCCGCGTGGTTCGCGACGGTTTGTCGTCGCCGGTGACCTGTCGCGAGGGCACCTGCCGGACGGGTGGGAGGCGTCCCATTTCGGCTAAGCGATTGGTCTGGAGCACCTTGTTCCCCTAGCACTCTTCCCGGAGGACCGCTTGCACGCTCTGTGCATTCCGATTGGTACGGGCTGATCGCCCGTTCGCGCGTGCGACACTCAGGGCCATCGCACGCTGGGAGGAGCGCCATGAGCAGCAAGCTGCTGGAGGAGCTGGCACCGCTCGAGTTCTTCCGCGAGCTGGTCGCGAAGGCGATGGACCACCAGCGGACCGAAGCCTCCGCCTTCGCCCAGTGCTACGTCGTGGACCTGCTCGCCCGCTGCCTGCGCGCCGACGCGCTGCCCGCGGCCGAGCCCGGCTTCGACGAGCCCCCGCTCGCGCTGCTCTACCTGCGCGCGCTGCAGGCCGCGTCGCACGAGCGCGCCCGGCGACTGCGCGAGACGGGCGACGTGGCGCTCTTCGTGTGCGGTTTCTTCGGCGACGCGCTCGTCGAGAGGTCCGGCGACCTGCGCTACTACCGCAGGCTGGGCGGCGACGCCTACGCGCGGCTGGGCCGCGAGCGCCACTGGCTGGGCGCCGACGTCTTCTCGGAGCTGGCCGCGCGCTTCCGCGACCTCGCGGACGTGCTTTCCGAGGTCTCGGAGTCGACGCGCCTGACCAGCTCGCGCTCCGTGGTGCGCCTGTACCAGCGCTGGGCCGAGACGGGCAGCCGGCACGCGGCCCGGCTGCTCCAACAGCAGGGCATCACGCCGGTCGACCCCGGCCAGGGGCGTGCCGATTGACGCCGTCGACGCCGCCGCCGGACCTGCTCGTCGACCTCCAGCGCCGGCTCGAGACGCTCTACGCCGTCGAGCCGCAGGCCCCGGTGACGGAGTTCGTGATCCCCCACGAGGAGGCCGGGAGGTATCCCGGCGGCGGCAGCCGGACGCTGGTGAAGGACGAGGGGGGCTCGGTCTCCGTCGGCGTCGTGTTCGACGAGGCCACCACCCGGGGCCTGCGCGAGCGCGACCCGCGCGTGCGCCTCGACTCCGCCAACCTCAGCCCCTTCGCGACCGCCACCGAGGAGGTCAGCCACTTCGTCTACGTGATGTTCTGCGCCGGCGCCGAGCGCTCGGTCACGCAGCTGGAACTGGAGCTGCAAGCCGAGGTCGACAAGTACCTGACCGCGGTCGCCTTCCTGTCGCTGCAGAACGACGGCGCGTTGACGGCGGGGCTGCGGCAGGCCCTGTTCCGCCGCTACCGGCTGATCGATGGGCTGACGTCCGAGCGGGCCGAGCGCTACCACGCGGCGAGCCGGCTCGCGGACCGCTACTGCGGCTGGCTCGAGGCGAGCTTCCTGCGCAGCGGCCGCCTCGCCGATCTCGCCCGCGAGGCGCGCCGCTTCTACCGCCTGGGCCAGAGCGACAAGCTCGTCCGCATCGCGCGCATGTAGCCGCAGGCGCCGGCGTGCTCCACCTCGAGCCGCGCGTCGGAGAAGTCGGCAGCGCCCGGCAGGTCAACCCGCCGGCGCGATCGGGTCGCCCGGCGTCGCCGCCAGCACCTTCCCCGTGCCGCGCTCGAACAGCACGAGCCGGCCGCGGAACGCGCCGACCGGGATCTCGACCGGCCTGCCCTCGACCGTGAGACGGCGACGCGCGTCGACCGGCGTCTCGTTCACGACGCCGGCCAGGATCGCCTTCGGCGCGACGAGCAGCCGCGCCGCGACGCCGCCCTCGCCGGGCTGCGTCTCGACGCCGGCGGCCCGCAGCGCCGCACCGAGCAGGGCCACGAGCGGCTCCGTCTCGCGCGCGAACTCGAGCGGCAGCGGCTCGTGCCAGACGTTGCCGGTGAGGGCCGCCGGCGAGGTCCCGGACGCCCGCCGCATCTTCTCCTGGGCGAGGTTTTCGAACGCGACCGTGCGTGCCCCGCCCCAGCCCGTCGGCTCGTGCAGAGCGAGTGGCCGGCCCCGGTCGACGATGCCGAGCGCCTTCAGCGAGTCCGTCGCGCGTCCGTAGCTGTCGCCCTCGACCGCGCCCGTCACCAGCACCTTCGTCCCGGCCGTCGAAGCCGCCAGCAGTGCCGCCGCCGCCTCCTCCTGCAGGAACTCCGGCGTCGGCACCAGCACCAGCTTCGCGTCCCGGAGGCGCGCGGCTGTCAGCCGGATCTCGGACAGCGCGGTCGGCACGACGCCGTAGCGCTCGGCCAGCAGGCGGACCACGCGCTTCGTCGCCTCCAGCCCGCCCGGCCGCCCCATGAACATCCGCGAATGCGGGATCACGACCACCACCGGATCCGGCGCGAAGTCGTCCAGGTACGGGGCCGCCTCCGCGAAGAACCGCGAAAAGGCCGGCACCGAGCGCAGCTCGGCCTTGGCGGTGCCGTCGGGCCGCCAGAAGCCGATCGTCGCCTCGTTGTCGATCGGTTGGTACGGGTTGACGTTCCAGGCCCACTCGATGACGCCGGCGCCCCGGCCGAGAAACGCGTAAGTGAACTTGCGCTCGAGCAGGTCCGCCGCGGCCTCCGCCGACCGCCACGCAAAGCCGTCCAGGTCCTCCAGGCTCATCAGGCCCGTCTCCTGGTGCATGTCCGGCAGCTCCGGGGCCTTCGTCATCACCCCGTCCCAGAGCAGGTCGTCGTTGTTCCACCAGGTGTGGACCGACGTGTAGTCGAGCGAGTCGTAGTGGATGGACTGCGAGGGCCGCGTGCCGGCACCGCCCTCGTCCTGGCCGAGCGTGACGAGCACGTCGCCGGCGGCGGCCTTGATGATCCCGCGCAGCGTCCGCATCCACAGGGCCGCCGCCTGCTGCGAGAACTCGCCGAAGTCGCGCGCCTTGCGCGGCCGTCGCCCCTCGCGCAGGAACTGCTGCTCGAACTCGTCGCCCCGCGGCACGTCGAACAGGTCGCCGCCCGCGTCGCGCCACAGGTCGCGGATGGCGGCCGGGTCCTCGCCGTGCTTCGCCTTCACCCAGGCGGTCCAGGCCGCGCGCTCGTACGGGTCGCGGATGGGCCGGTTCTTCCAGGTGTCCTCGGGCCGCGCGTAGGAGGGCTCGTTGATCAGGTCCCAGTGCACCCAGCCCACGCCGCGGTAGCGGCTTGCGAACGCCGTCACGAAGGCTCGCTGGCCCTCGAGCGAGCGCGGGTCGAGGTAGGGGTTGCTGCCGCCGAACGAGGGCGGGATGAAGGCGAAGAAGTTGAAGCAGACCGCGATGCCGTGCCGCGCCGCGCTCAGCACGTACGCGTCGAGGGCGGAGAGCACGTTCTCGTCGAGCGCGCCCGGGTCCAGCATCACCCGGCTCCAGGCCGTCCACAGCCCGGTGCGCACCATGTTGATTCCCAGCCGCTGCATGAGAGCGAAGTCGCGGTCCCAGACGGCCGGATTGGGCTCGAACAGGAACTTGCGGTGGACGTCGGAGGCCATGTAGGTCGTGCCGATCACGGGCATCACCTGGCCGTCGCGGCGCAGCCAGTCGCGCGAGGCCGTCAGCCGTGGAGAGGCGGCGAGCAGCTTCCGGTCCTTCACCCAGAAACCGGTGACGACCGAGTGAGGCTGCCAGCCGACACCCGGCAGCTCGACCGTGGCGCGATAGAGGCCGGGCGGCAGGGCGGGTTTCGGCGCGGCTGCAATCCGCGCGTAGCCGAGGCGCGCCTCGGGCGTGCCGTCCAGCGTCGCCTCACCGGAGAAGACGACCTTGCCCGCGTCGTCGCGGACGCTGACGCTCGCCCTCGGGCTCGGCTCGCCGGAACGAGGCAGCGGCCGGCTGACGCGGATCCGCAGCACCGCCGTCTCCCCCGGCTCGACCGCCGCCCGCACCGGCCGCGCGTCCAGCTCGGAGGCTCCTTCGAGCGCCCGCAGGAGGATGGCGCGGATCGTCTCGGCCGGCAGCCGAGCGTCCGAGGGAGCGAACAGCCAGCGGCCGCCCTGGCCGGGCCCGCGCAGGCGATCGACCTCGACGAGAGGGCAGGCGCGCGGCAGACCCTCGGCGTCGAGCACATGGGCGAGCGGCCGCGCGACGCCCTCGCGCGGGCCTGCCGAGCCGCCCTCGCCCGGCTGGTCCTCCTTGTCCGAGAGCCGCAGCGTCAACGCCCACGTGCGCGTCGCGCCCGGCAGCGGCGCCGTCCATCCGGCGCCCTCCACGGCAGCCGTCTTCAGCGGCCCGGCGAAGGAGGCGAGGTCCGCCTCCTGTGCGGGGCCGATCAGCAGCTCGTGCGCGTAGGTCGGCTGCCGGAAGGCGGCGACGTACCCGCCCTTCTCCAGCCGGACCGGCTGGTGGAGCGGCGCACCGCCGAGGACCACCAGCCCGCCTCCGGCGTGCACGAAGTCGCGGATCGCCGGCCACGCGTCCACCGGGAAGGCGCTGCCGTAGGGCAGCACGAGCACGTCGAAATCGCGCAACCGGAGCCGCGAGCTGACGGCCGCCGGCGAGTCCAGCGCTTCGACCGCGAGGCCGGAAAGCGCCGCCGACAACGTCGCGTCGTCGATCACCGGCGCGTCGACCGTCGGGAACCCCGGCGCGCGGAAGATCGCGGCCCGCGGCGGTCGCGCCGGGTCGCGCTCGTCGAGACCGCGCGCGAGGTCCGCGGCGGCCGAGCGCGCCGCCGCGAACGGAGAGAGGAGGACGCAGAGCAGGAAGGTCGGGAGAACGAGATGGCCATGACTCGTCATGGCTGGCGAGGGTATCGACGGCCACGTGGGCGGTCAAACGCCGCACGCTATCGGCCGACGACGGCCACGTCCAGTTGCCGCGGCTGCCCGCCACGCTCCAGCAGCACCTGCACGGTCTGCCCCGGCGCCAGCCCGCGCAGGATGGTCGAGAAGCCCTGCAGGTTGGCCACGTCGCTGCCACCCACCTTCAGCAGCACGTCGCCCGCCTGGACGCCCGCCTTCTCCGCGGGCGAGCCCGGCGTGACCCCGGCGACCTTCAGGCCCGGTCCTGCGAACGAGAAGTCGGGCAGGATGCCGAAGCTGACGCGGCGCCCGGTCGTCGACGCGGCCGACGGCGCCCTCGTTGCTTCCCCCTTCGGCGGCGCGATCGTGCTCGTGAGGGGCTCGGCCCGCTCGCCCAGGTACGCGGCGGCTTCCCGGACGAACGTCGCCACCTTCACCAGCCCCGCCGCGTCGATCTTTTCGACCGTGTCTCCGGGACGGTGGTAGTCCGGATGCGGGTCCGTGAAGATCTGCACGGCGGGCACGCCCCGCTCGATGAAGCTCTTCTGGTCCGACGACTCGAGCGACTCGGGGATCATGCGGGCTTCGACGCCGGTCACGAAGCCGGCGCCGCGGAAGATGTGCGGCCACTCCGAGGCCGTCCCGGCCGCGATCACCGACAGCTTCTTGTCGAGGAGCCGGCCGACCGTGTCGAGGTTGATGACACCCGTCGCCTTCGCGAGCGGAAAGCTCGGATGCTCGACGTAGTGTCTGGAGCCCAGCAGGCCGGCCTCTTCGCCCGAGAAAGCCACGAACACGAGCGTGCGCTGCGGCCGCTCGCCGGAGGCGAGGGCCTTCGCCAGCTCGATCAGCACCGCCACTCCGCTCGCATTGTCGTCCGCCCCCGGATGCAGCTTCCCCTCGTCCCCCTTGTGCACGTCGGGCCAGCCGGAGCCGAGGTGGTCGTAGTGCGCCGTCAGGAAGGCGGACTGGCCCTGCCACTCGGGCCTCGTCCCCGGCAGGATGCCGATCACGTTGCGCAGCGTCACCGGCGCGCCCGAGGGCGACCTCTGCGACGGGAACGACTGGAAGTACGTCCCGCCGTCGCCGCCGGGCTGCAGGCCCGCGGCCTTGAACGCCGCGGCGACGTACTCGGCCGCAGCGTCGAGGCCGCGCGTGCCGATGCCGCGGCCCTCGCGCTCGGGCGCCGACAGCCACCACACGTGCCCGACGAGCGCCTTCTGCGAGAAGACGGGCGGCAGCTCGGCGAGCGCCGCGCGCGCCGGCAGCGACAACGGCGGGATCGGCTTCGCCCGCTCGGCCGTGGGCCGCAGGTCGACCCGCAGCGGCGAGTCGCTGGGCTGCCACTGGCCCTTCAGCACGTTCGTCGGCTCGTCGCCCTCGAAGCCGAGGTACGAGTAGTTGCCGTAGTGCGGCAGCTTGCGGCCGAGGCCGGGCAGTGCGGCCGTGCCGTCGGCGAAGATCCAGCCGATCGCCTGCTCGAGGTTCGCCGGGTGCCGGCGCACCAGCACGACCACGTGGCCGGCGAGCAGCATCTGCTCGCGATCGACGTCGAGTCTCGAGGCGTCGAGCGTGTAATCCGCTCCGGAGGCGAACAGCTTCGGGGCGAGCGCGTTCGTGCGGCCCAGCAGCCAGACGGCGCGGTCCTTCGGCAGCTCGCCGACCTCGGCGTCGGTCTTGATCTCCGGCTGCTGGCTGTCGCTCTTCCAGCCCTCCACCAGCGTGCGATAGGCGTCCCGCTCGGCCGCGGGCGCCCCGGCCGGCACCACGGCCAGGACCTTCGGCTCGCCGAAGATCTGGCCGATCGAGGGGGCCGTCTCGCGCGGGTCGAGCAGGCGGAAGACGTCGAACGACGGGTCGACGTGCAGGGCCAGGGGCTCGGCGTCGGCGCGCACGGTGGTGGCCACGAGGCGGCCGGTCATGTGGACGACCGCCCTCACCGGCTCGCCGGTGGTCTGCACCACGACCGGCACGTCCAGCACCAGCGGCGGCTCCGCCTGCGTCTGCTCGAGGACGAAGGCGACGTCGTAGCCCGCCGCCGTCGAGTCGCGCAGGTCGCTCAGCGAGACCGACAGCCGGGCGGCGCCCGGCCGGCCGACGTGGTCGGCGAAGAAGCGGCCCAGGTCCTGGCCGAGCACCGCCTCGGCCGTCCTGCGCACGTCCGCGAACGACGCCTGCCGGCCTGCGTACGCGCGATAGAAGCCGGCGGCCCACTTGCGGAAGCCGTCGTCGCCCAGCTTCTGCCGCAGCATGTGGAAGACCATCAGCGCCTTGCCGTAACCGACCGCCTCCGTCGCGGCGCTGTGGCGCGAGCGGAACTCCGAGAGCGGGAAGTCGCGACCGTCCTTCACGTAGCTGCGGTACTTCTGGAGCGTGTCGCGCCGGTACTCCTCGCCCTTGCCCCGCTCTTCCTGGATCAGGTGGTCGGCCATGTAGGCCGTGAGGCCCTCGCACCAGTTCCCCGTCCGCTGATCGACGAACACGGAGTTGCCCCACCAGTTGTGCAGGATCTCGTGCGGGTAGGAGGAGGTGAGGATGAAGGGGAAGCGGACGACCTGGGGGCCGAGCAGCGCGAAGGACGGCATCCCGTAGCCCGTCTCCCAGAAGTTCTCGACGAGCGCAAACTTCCCGTACGGGTACGGCCCGACCAGGCCGCGGTACATCTCGAGGTACTGCGCGGTCGCCTGCAGGTACTTCGAGGCGAGCGCGTCGTCCCTCTGGTGCAGGTACACGAGCGCCTCCACCGGCCCGGCCGCGTCGCGGTAGACGACGAGCGGCCCTCCAGCGAGCGTGATCTCGTCGACGGCGCCGTGGGAGTCCCAGCGGGCGAGGCCCCTCGCGTCGCGCGAGGCGCCGTTGCCGGCGCCGATCGTGTGCCAGCCCGCGGGCTGGCGCACCTCGAGCTGGTACTCGACGAGGCCGGCGTCCAGCTGCGGGTACCAGAAGCCGCTGCCGGCGAGGTAGACACCTTCGGGCGAGACGATGCCCGCCGTCTCGCGAAAGCCGCGCGTGTACTCCTCCTTCGGGTCGGAAAGGCCGAAGTCGAAGACACCCCCGTACGAGAGCTTCAGCGTGCCGCCTGTCGGCGGCAGCGCGACGCGGTACCGCTTCAGCTTTCCGGCCACGTACAGGTCTCGGGCGCCTTCGATCCCGAAGAGGCGCGCGGCGTCCCTGCCGTCAGCCGGGACCTCGGTGACCGGCGGCAGAGACGCGCCGACCTTCAGCGCCGCGTTCAACAGGAAGTCGACGCTGCGGGCGCCGTCGCCAGCGACGCTCGGCAGCGTCAGCGTGTCGGTCACCGACAGCCGGTGCCGTGCCGGGTCGAGGGCGACGTGGAGGGAGTGACGGACGCGCGCCGGCTCGGACGCCGCGAGCGCGTGCTCCGGCGGCAGCGTCAGGGTGGCGGCAAGAGCGAGCGCGAGCGGGCCGCTCACCGACCGCCACCCGACGGCGGCTCGGGCTCCTTCTCCTTCCTGGGCGGCGTCCGCCGCAGGAACGCGGTCAGCGTCACTTCCTCGCCGTCGCGCAGCACCTTGTAGACGACCACGTCGCCCCAGCGCTTCTCGGACATCAGCCGGTTGCCGGTTTCCTTGTCCGTGATCGGCACGCCGTCCATCGAGACGAGCTCGTCGTCGAGCTTGAAGCCGGCCGCCGCCGCGGGCGAGTCGGGCGCCACCATGACGACCTGGTAGCGCTCGCCTTTCTTCTGCTCGGGCGTGGCGATCCCGAGGCTCGGGTAGAGGGGCTCGCTGGTGGGCGGCAGTCCCCAGACGAAGCTGGCGTAGGACGCCTGCACCTTCTCGACCGGCTTCGGGTGCTCCGGGTCCGCGATCGGCACCGGGATCACGGAGGCGGTCTTGCCGTCGAACCACAGCCGCGCCTGGCGTTCGGCTCCCAGGCCGTACGCGACGTGGCCCGCCCCGATCAGCACCACGAT
Source organism: uncultured Acidobacteriota bacterium (assembly GCA_963831755.1). Classification (GTDB taxonomy): domain Bacteria; phylum Acidobacteriota; class Vicinamibacteria; order Fen-336; family Fen-336; genus DATBSL01. The sequence continues at coordinate 122,103 of CAWHRC010000013.1, read as the reverse complement.
GATCGCCTTCTCACCGCCGTGCTTCTTCAAGGCCCGCAGCGCGTTCCAGCCCATGGCCGCGTCCCAGGTGCACTGCGCCCGGAACATCCCCTGGAACATGGCGTCCGGCATGTTGCCGTGCAGCGAGTCGGCGGAGGCGAAGAACGCCCGGAACAGGCGCTGGTGCTCGGCGTTCTCGGTGTCGATGCGCTCCGGCAGCATGGCCTTCTGCTCGGCCGTCAGCGCGTCCCACCCCTTGGCGCGCATCGCCTGCACCACCGCGCGCGGCACGTTCACGCCGAACATGCGGATCCCGCCGTCGCGGGCGAACAGGAAGATGTCCCGGTAGTAGTCCCAGTGGTAGCCCCAGTTCCTGTACCAGTGGGACTCCCGCAGGAAGCCCTCCTCCGTGAGCTTGCGGTCCGAGTGCCAGCGGTCGAGCCAGCGCTGCTCCGTGACCGGGTACATCTCGAGCCCGATCAGGACCTGCCGCCCGCGCCTGTGCAGCTCCTGGAGCACCCGCAGCTGGACGCGGTGGAAGTCCATGTCGGTGTGGCTCTCGCCGACGAACAGCAGCTTCACGTCGTCCAGCCGCGCCGCCGCCTCGGGGGGCGTCAGCACGTCGCCGCGCGCCGTGTCCGTGATGCCGTCGACGACGACCACGGCCTCCTTGTCCCTGCGGGCCGGGTCGCCGAGCGGGAGGTTCATCGCGCGTTCGTCGGCCCTCACGGCGGGCACGCAGAGCGCGAGCAGCAGGGCCGCGGTGGGAACGGGCTTCATGGGGCCTCCCGGGATCACACAGGCGCCCTGAGCCTAGCAGATGCGGCCGCGGCCGCAGTGGCTCCGCCGCTGCTACACCAGTCCCGCCAGCAGCACGCCGCTCACGAGCACGAAGTAGGCGGCGAAGAACAGCAGCTCGTGGCCGAAGATGTCGCGGAACTCCAGGCGGGCCACGCCCAGCAGCGGGATCGCCCAGAACGGCTGGATCAGGTTCGTCGCCATGTCGCCGTAGGCGTAGGCCATCGACGCGACCGCCGGCGGCACGCCGAGCGCGCGCCCGGCCTGCAGCACGTAGAGCGCCTCGAGCGCCCACTTGCCGCCGCCGGACGGGACCACGTAGTTGAGGGCGGCGGAGTACCAGAAGACGACCAGCGGGTAGGTCGCGCTGGAGGCGACCGCGACGAAGGCCTTCGCGGCCATGCCGGCGAGCGCCGTGCCCTTCAGCAGGCCGTAGAGCCCGGCGTAGAGCGGGAACTGCAGAACGACGCCATGCAGCGAGCGCGACGCCTCCTCCGCGGCCCGCAGCACGGACGAAACGCTCGGGTGCAGCAGCAGGCCGAGGCAGAAGAAGAGCAGGTTGACGGTGTCGAGCGTCAGCGTCAGCGCGCCCTTCTGCGCCTGCAGCGCCAGGTAGCCGAGGCCCGCCGCGCCGATCAGCCGGCTGAGCGCTCCGCTGTGCAGCAGGCGCTCGGCGGGCGTCGGCGCCGCGGGCCGGGCCGGCGGCACGAAGGGCGCGAGCGCGTCGAGCGCCGCCCGCGGCGCCGCCAGCGTCCGCTCCGGCGCCGGGTGCAGGCCCGCGGCCAGCAGCGAGAAGGCGACGAGCACGACGGCCATCAGCGCCAGGTTGCCCGGCGTGAAGACGGTCTGCGACAGCGGGATCGGCGCGGCGATCAGCCCGTCCTCGACCATGAACGAGGCCGGCGTCGCGAGCAGCAGCGGCACCGAGCCGGACGGCCCGCCGTGCCAGGTCGTGCCCATGCCGAGGTAGGCCGAGGCGACGAGCAGGCGGTAGTCGGCGTCGGGGCGCCTTCGACCTACGGCGCGCACGAGCATCGCCGCCACGATCAGGCCGACGCCCCAGTTGAGCCAGCACAGGGCCATCGACAGCGCGGCCGTCCAGGCCACGGCCTGACGTGGCGTGCGCGGCACGCGCGCCGCGGCTTCCAGCAGGCGCGTCACCGCCGGCGAGACGGCGACCACGTACCCCGCGAAGATCACCACGACCATCTGCATCGAGAACTCGAGCAGGCTCCACAGGCCGCTTCCCCACGCGCGCAGCGCGTCCCCGGCGCTGGCGCCGCCCACGGTCAGCGCCAGCGCGAAGGTGACGAGCGTCAGCAGCAGCACGATCGAAAGCGAGTCGGGGACCCAGCGCAGGGAGGCGCGGGCCAGCGCCTCCGTGACGCGCGGCAGGACCGGCTTCAACGCGGCCCCCGTGGCGTCGCCGCCGGCGGCTGCACTGCGCTACGAGCCCTCCCAGGGTTCGTCGTGGGCGTCGAGAGCGGGGTTCGCCTCGGCGGCCGGCGCCGCCCGCTGCGTGCCCGGCTCCTCGCTTTCGCCGAGCAGCAGGTGCCGCAGCCGGCGCAGGTCGTTCATCAGGCGCCGGCTGGACCCGAGCTGCTGCTCCAGCCGCTCGAGCTTCCAGGCCACGAGCTGGAGGGCCTCGCCGCGGCGGGCGCTGCCGTTTCCCTGCGCCTCGGCAAGGTCCTCGGCCACGTCCTGGCGAGTCCGTCTCACCTCGTCCAGCAGCAGGCTCACGTACTCGTGCGCTGCTTCGAGGCTGACGAATGGCGTCTCGTCCATCGGACCTCGGGAATCGGCCTCGGGATGGCGTTCCCGGTGCCGGCAAGGATATTATGGCCGATCCGCCTGCGCGGCGGGTCGTCAGGTGAGGACAGGCGGCCCGTGTAGGATAAGTGGCCGATGGACCTCGTCGAAGGATCCCTGTGGGAGGGCGTGCTGCCGGGGGTGCTGCGCCGGCTCTACGTCGGCCGCGCCACGGGCCGGCTCGTCCTCGAGAGGAGCGACGAGCGCCAGGGCGTGCACTTCCGTGTCGGCCACATCGTCAGCGGGGAGACCAGTGTGCGTGGCGACCGCATGGGCGAGCTGCTCGTGTCGAGCGGGCGCCTGGCGGCCGCCGACATGAAGCGGGCCATGGGCTTCGCCCTGCGCGACGGCAAGCGCCTCGGCGTCGTCCTCGTCGAGCTGGGACTGCTCGACGCCGAGGGGCTGGAGGATGCCGTGTGCGCGCACGCCCGGCACGTGCTCCGCAAGGTGTTCGCCTGGAACGAAGGCAGCTACCGGTTCCAGGAAGAAGTCTCCGCCTCGCAGGCGGGTGACGTCACCCTGAGGCTGTCGACCGGCGACCTGATCCTGCAGGCCGCGCGCAGCGTGCAGGACCCGGACGTGGTGCGCTACAACCTCGGCGACATCGACCGGCGGGTGGCGCTCTCGACGGACCCGCTGTTGCGGTACCAGCACATCAGCCTCAGCCCGGCCGACGGCTACGTGCTCTCCCGCGTCGACGGCTCGCTGAGCGCGCGCGAGCTGTGCTCGCTCGTACCGCTGACGGATGAGCAGGTGTATCGGAGCCTGTACGGCCTGCTGTCCGCGGGCGTCGTCGACTTCCTGCCCGGCCAGCGCAAGCCGCGGCCGGCCACGAAGGTGCAGCCTGCGGCGGGCCCTGCCCCGCCTTCGGCCCCGGCGGCGGCAGGCCCCGCTCCGCCGCCGGCCTACCTGGAGAAGACGCAGCCCCTGCCACCTCTCGATCAGCGGCGCCTGGAGATCCTGAACGTCCACTCGTCGCTGGACCGGCTGAACCACTTCGAGCTGCTGCGAGTCGGGCGGGACGCTACGGTGGCCCAGGTGCGCGTGGCGTACGCCCAGCTCGCGCGCCGGTTCCATCCCGACGGCCATCACGAGCCCGTGCTCTCCGACCTCTGCGAGCCTCTGGAGCAGATCTTCCAGCGCCTCGGCCACGCGCACGAGGTGCTCTGCGAGCCGGGCGCCCGCGCTCGCTACGAGGAGGAGCTGGACCGGGCGGCCGGCCGCCCGTCCAGACTGCAGCGGCCCCCCGGCTAGGCCCCGGAAGCCTGGTAGCGGGCCGTCAGCACCAGCTCCTGCTCTCCCGCCGACGCATCGGCTAGCGGCAGGCGGACCAGCCGCGTCGGACCGCCGTCCTCCGAGCGCACGAGGACCGCCTAGGGCGTCGTCTCCACGACGTATGTCGTGCACTGGTCGTCGTGGAGCGCCACGCGGTCCGGCCCGATGTCGTGCAGGCAGACCTCCGGGGCCCAGGTCCCCACGGTCGCGTAGGTGTGGTCCTGCCGGCACGCGGCGCCCGTCACGCCGCCGCTGTCGAACTTCCCGTTGCCGTCGAAGTCCATCAGGAAGTAGAGGCCGTCGCCGTCGGGGTCGCTGCTCGCGCACATGTTGAAGCGGACCGTGAGCGGCGCCTTGCCGCTGATCTTCGAGCCGGCGGCCGCGGGCGTCGTCTTGAACACCGCCAGCGGAGGCCGGTTGCCGGTGCTCGCGGGCGAAGCTGTCGTCACCGTCACCGCCGCCGCGCAGCGGGCGCTCTGGCCGGCCGTCGTGATCGTGAACGAGGCGGTGTAGCTGCCCGCGCTGGTGTACGTGTGCGGCAGGTCGGGGTTGCTGCCGCTCGTGCCGTCGCCGTAGTTGACGGCCACCGTGAAGGCACCCTCGGCGCCGGCCACGGACACCAGGAACGCGACGGCCAGGGGCGCCGCCCCGGAGGCCGGCTGCGCCTCGCAGCTCGCGCTGAGCGTCGGCTGGGTGACCGTCTGCTTGCGGCAGCCGGGGAGTGCCGCGGCGATCAGCAATGCGGCGGCAGCGAACGAGCGACGGCCCATGCTCTCCTCCGTATGCTGGATCGATCATACGCTTGACGGGCGCTTCGGCGCACGGCTATGGTCCGCCCGCCGGCACCCGCCGGCCGCGAACCGAGGAGCAGGAGCCGGTCGAGCGCAGGATGGGCGTGAGGAACGAGACCGAGGCCGTCCGGGAGTTCGTGGCGCGCATGGGCCCGGACTACGCCGCCCGCCACACGACCGCGCAGGTCGCCGCCCACATCCGCCTCGCCGAGGAGCTGAGCGCGTCGCGACCGGGCCGCGTCAGCGTGGCCGAGGCGCCGGAGGGACGTCTCGACGTCACGATCGTGGCGCTCGACTTCTTCGCGGAGTTCGCACTGCTGTGCGGCGTGCTCTCCGCCGCCGGCCTCGACATCGAGTCGGGCCAGGTCTTCACCTCGGCGCCGCTCGCGCGCGCTGCCCCCCCTGCCCTGCGCCCACGCGGCCGGCGGCCGGCGCCCCGCCTGGAGCCGGCCGCGCCCGCGGGCCGGATCATCGTGGACGAGTTCCGGGTGCTGCTGCGCGAGGCCGCGCCCGACCGCGAAGCCGCCGCCATCGAGAGGCGGCTGGAGGCGGAGGTGGTCGACCTGCTCGGGCTCGTCGGGCAGGGCCGCGCCGACGAGGCGCGCGGCCGACTCGACCGCCGGCTGGCGGAGCGCCTCTTCCGCGGCGGCCCTCCCGCCGGCGCGCTCGCGCCGCTGGGCATCTACTTCGACAACGAGGCCGACCCGCGCTGGACCAGGATGGAGGTGCGCGGCCGCGACACGCCGGGCTTCCTGTACGCCCTCGCCACGGCGCTCGCGGCTGCGCGACGTCTACGTGCAGCAGGTCTCGATCGCGAGCGTCGGCGAGGAGGCGCGCGACCGGTTCCTGATCGGGACCCGCGACGGGCGCAAGATTCAGGACCCGGCACAGCTCGCGACGCTGCGGGCGGCGGTCGCGCTGCTCAAGCAGTTCACCCATCTTCTCCCGCTCGCGCCCGATCCCGCCCCGGCCCTGCGCTCCTTCACACAGCTCGTGGACCGGCTGCTCGCACAGCCGTCCGGGCCCGACGCCCTGGGGCTTCTGGCCTCGCCCGACGGCCTGCGCGAGCTCGCCCGCCTCCTGGGCGCGAGCACCTTCCTGTGGGAGGACTTCCTGCGCCTGCAGTCCGAGCACCTGCTGCCCGTGCTCGACGGCTGGCGGCGCCGCCCGCTGCGCGGACGAGACGAGCTGCTCGACGAGCTGGGGGCGCGGCTCGCCTCCGCTGCGACGTTCGAGGAGAAGCGGCGCCTGCTGAACGAGCTCAAGGACGAGGAGATGCTGCTCGCGGACATGCGGCACCTGCTCGATCCCGAGGTGGACCTCGTCGCCTTCTCGCGGGCGATCACGGACCTGGCCGAGGCCGTGGTGGAGACGGCCCTTGGCACCTGCGTGGAGGAGAGTGGCGCGCGCGCACGGGGCGCCCCGTGACGGCAGCGGCGGGAGCTGTCCGCTCGCGGTCGTCGGCCTCGGCAAGTTCGGGGGCCGCGAGATGGGCTACGCCTCCGACATCGAGCTGGTTTTCGTGTACGGCGGTCCCGGCAAGACCGAGCGGTCCGGCATCGACGCCGGCCTCTTCTTCGAGGAGGTCGTGCGCGAGCTCACCGGCTTCATCGCCGCGCGCCAGGAGGGCATCTTCCACGTGGACCTCCGGCTGCGCCCGCTCGGGGCCAAGGGCCCGCTGGCCACGCCTCTCGCCACGTTCCGCGAGTACTACCGGCCCGGAGGGGGCGCCGCGGCCTTCGAGCGACAGGCGCTGATCAAGCTGCGCCCGGTCGCGGGCGACCAGGCCGCTCGGCGCCGAGGTCGATCGCCTGCGCGACCGCTTCGTCTGGGGCGAGGAGCCCTGGGACCGGCAGGACGCCCTCCACCTGCGTGAACGCCAGTGCCGGGAGCTGGTTCCGGCCGGCCGCTTCAACGTCAAGTACAGCCCGGGGGCGCTGGTCGAGGTGGAGTACGCCGTGCAGTACCTGCAGATCGAGCACGGGCGTTCCGATCCGGGCCTGCGCACGCCGTCCACCCTGGAGGCCCTCGACCGCCTCCGTGAGGCCGGCCTGCTCGCGAGCGCCGAGCGCGATCTCTTGCGCGCGGCCTACGTCTTCTGGCGGCAGGTGGCGGACGCGCTGCGCATGGTCCGCGGGCAACGCCCGCGACCTGCTGCTCCCCGAGAGCGGGACAAGAGGAGGTGCGCTTCCTCGCCCGCCGGCTGGGCTACGCGGGCGACTGGTCGGCGGCGGCCGGCGCCTTCCTCGGCGACGTCGCGCGCCACCGCGACGGCGTCGCCCGCTTCTTCAGGGAACGCTTCCGCCCCTGACCAGGCGGCCGAGAAGCTCCTCGTACAGGCGGCGCACGGCCGACGTGTGCTCGGCCAGGTCGTGCCGGAGCCGGGCGGCCGCCTCGGCGCGGCCGGGCCGGCCCGGCCCGTAGCCGAGCCTCCCCGCCAGCAGGCCGAAAGCCTCCTCGTCGTCGGGCAGCACGTGGGTCTGCGTGTCGTGCGCCATCTGCAGCTTGTTCTCCACGTCGCGCAGGAAGAGGTAGGCACGGGCGAGCGTGTCGTGCTCGGGCGCCGCCAGCGCCCGGGCCGAGCGCAAGGCGTCGAGAGCGAAGAGCGTGCCGCGGCAGCGCACGGCGCGCAGCGGGCCGCCCTGGCGCACCTGGAGCACCTGGACGACCAGCTCGATCTCGCGGATACCGCCCCGGCCGAGCTTGACGTGTCGGCCGAGGAGGCCGCGCGCGGCGAGCCGCCGGTCGCCCTCCTGCTTGAGGCGCAGGACCTGGCGCACCTCCTCGGCACCGAAGGGCCTGCGCCAGACGAACGGAGCGACCGTTCGCGAGAACTGGCGGCCGAGCGCGGCGTCTCCCGCGACCGGCCGGGCCTTCAGCAACGCGAGGCGCTCCCAGGTCGCGGCCCGTCCGCCGTAGTACTCCTCGGCGGCGTCGAGCGAGTGGACGAGCGCGCCCGCGCGGCCCTCGGGCCGCAACCTGAGGTCGACGCGGTAGACGTGCCCCTCGTGGGTCGTCTCTCCCAGGACGGCCGTGAGCTGCCGGGCCAGCGCGTGAGCCTGCGCGGCCCCGTCGTGGGGCCCGCCCGGCTGGCGGCCGCCGCGGTGGACGTAGACGAGGTCGATGTCCGAGCTGAAGTTCAGCTCGCCGCCCCCGAGCTTGCCCAGGCCGAGCACGACGAAGCCGACCGCCCCCGCCCTTTCCGCGTCCGGGGCGCGCGACTCCGACAGCTCTGCCAGGGCCATCTCGAGCGCGACGGCGACGAGGCCGTCGGCGACAGCCGAGAGCGCCTCGAGCGTCCCGGCGACCGGCGACAGACGCAGGAGGTCACGGACTGCGATCTGCAGGACCTCGCGCCGCCGAGCGCGGCGCAGGGCGTCGCGGCCGGCCTCGCGCGCGCTGCCTCGCGTCTCGCGCCGGGCGTCGGCCGCCACCTGCCGGGCACGACGCGGCCGGGACAACACGGCCGGCCGGGTGAGCCACTCCGCCCACTCGGGGTGCCGAATCACCTGCTCGGCCAGGAAGGGGCTCCCGCCGAGGGCCCAGAGCAGCGCATCGTTCGCGGCCGCGTCCCGCCGGCCCAGCGCGGACAACACGCCCGCGCCACCCGCACGCACGAAGCGCTCCAGGCGGACGAGGGCCCCCTCCGGGTCCGGCAGAAGAGCGAGCGCTCTCCAGCAGCGGGCCGATCCGGCCCTGCAGGGCGGCGGCCGCGCGCGGCTCGGCGACGATTGCCCGCAGCTCCCGCGCCGCGCGCTCCGGCTCGCCGAAGCCGGCGCGGCGGAGCCAGGCGAGCGCCGCCTCTCCCGGCGGGTCCTCGAGCAGCCGCTCGCTGGTGATCACGGCGCGATTGTCCCCCGGGGAGCGACCGGCTCGCGCACCCCGGGGGCCGCGCCACGCTCAGATGTCGAAGTAGAGCGCGAACTCCCAGGGATGCGGCCGCAGGCGAATGGCGTCGACCTCCTATCTTGCGCTTGTACTCGATCCAGGTCTCGATCAGGTCCCGCGTGAAGACGTCGCCCTTCAGCAGGAACTCGTGGTCCTTCTCGAGGTTGTCGAGCACCGCGTCGAGCGAGCCCGGCAGCTGCTTCACCTTCGCCGCCTCCTCGGCCGGCAGCTCGTAGAGGTCCTTGTCGAGCGGCTCTCCCGGGTCGATCTTGTTCTGGATGCCGTCGAGCCCGGCCATCAGGCAGGCCGAGAAGGACAGGTACGGGTTGCAGGTCGGGTCGGGCGTGCGGAACTCGAGGCGCTTGGCCTTCTCCGAGCTCGAGTACATCGGGATGCGCACGGCCGCCGAGCGGTTGCGCGCGGTGTAGGCGAGGTTGATCGGCGCCTCGTAGCCCGGCACCAGGCGGCGGTACGAGTTGGTCGAGGGCGCGATCAGGGCGCACAGCGCCGGCGCGTGCTTCAGGATGCCCGCCGATGTAGTACTTGCAGGTCTGCGAGATGTCGGCGTAGCCGCCCTTCTGGTAGAAGAGGTTCTTGCCGTCCTTCCACAGCGACTGGTGCGTGTGCATGCCCGAGCCGTTGTCCTGGAAGATCGGCTTCGGCATGAAGGTCACGGTCTTGCCGTGCTTCTTCGCCGTGTTCTTGGTGACGTACTTGTACCAGAGCACCTTGTCGGCCATCTGCAGCGAGGGTGTCGAAGCGCATGTCGATCTCGGTCTGGCCGCCGGTCGCCACCTCGTGGTGGTGCACCTCGACCTTGACGCCGCACGCCTCGAGGTTCAGCACCATCTCCGAGCGCAGGTCCTGGTAGTGGTCGGCCGGGCGGCACCGGGAAGTAGCCCTGCTTGTAGCGGGGCCGGTAGCCGAGGTTGGGCCGCTCCGGCGTGCCCTCGCGCCCCGCGTTCCAGAAGGCCGCCTCCGAGTCGAGGTAGTAGAAGCCGAAGTTGTAGTCCTGGTCGAAGCGGACGTTCTCCAGGATGAAGAACTCCAGCTCCGGCCCGATGTAGATCGTGTCCGCGATGCCCGGTGCTCTTGAGGTAGGCCTCGGCCTTCTTCGCCACGTAGCGCGGGTCGCGCGAGTACGTCGCGCCCGTCATCGGGTCCTTGCACGTCGCAGATCAGGACCAGCGTCGGGACGCTGGTGAAGGGGTCGATCACGGCGGTCGTCGGGATCGGGCACGAGCAGCATGTCCGACTCGTTGATCGTCTGGAACCCGCGGATCGACGAGCCGTCGAACCCGATCCCTTCCTTGAACAGCTCCTCGGTCAGCTCCGCCACGGGAATCGAGAAGTGCTGCCAGAGACCGGGCATGTCGATGAAGCGCAGATCGACGATCTTGACGCCCTTTTCCTTCGCCAGCTTCAACACGTCGCTCGAGGTCATTGAGCCTCCTCCTGACTCATCTCATCCCGTCCTGATGTCATCCTGCTCGGCTCACGCGCCGCGGGCGCTCGCCAGCGCCTCCTGCGGCCCTGGCCGCGCTCCGGAGTGCAGCAAGGACCGTTCCCCCCTCGGGCGTAACGGCTCGCCGTCCGACAAGTCGCTGTGGCAAAGGAGGTTGTGAGGCAGAGCCTGTCGCGGCGAAGAGGCGCGCCTCAGAGACGTTCTTGTCGGACCGTGGCCGTCTGTCTCACACGAATGTCGCGATCCCGGGCGCGCCCGCGGAGCCGGGCCTCGCCCGCCGGGGCCTTCACGCGGCGGGCGTCGCCGGCGACCGGCTCGGCGGGCCGCCAGGGGACAGACATGTCACCTCGCCCGGCGGGAGCTTCAAGAAAGTCGCTCGCGGTCAGTCCGTCCGGACCTCCACCGTCGTGACCAGCTCGTGGGAGGAGCCCGGCTCGAGCGTGAGGGCGTCGTCCATCGCGTTCGCGGACTCGACGCAGACCATCCCGGTCCACTCCTCGTCGCCGAAGTCGGGCATCGCCCTCGCCTTCGCCTGCCACGGGTTCCAGACCACCGCCGTGGCGGAGCCCGCGCGGCCGACGACGAGGCGGCGGCGCCACACCGGGTCCTCGATCGTGATCGGGCCGCGCCGGCCGCAGAACACGCGGTCGGTCTCCCCGGTGATCCGGAGCGCCGCCGAGCCGTGCGTGCGCCGCGCCCAGCCGTCCGCCTTGTCGACGTAGGCCGCGCCCTCCAGGCCGCCGATCGCGATCCGGCGCACGTCGCCGACCGCGAAGTAGCTGTGCAGCGCCTCCTCGAAGCGAAACGGCTGCTCGCCGGTGTTGGTGACCCGCAGGCCCATCCTGAGAGCGTGCCCGACCGCCACGGTCATCCGCAGCAGGAACGCGCCCGGCAGGGAGCGGCGGCTGTCCTCGCCGGAACTCAGCTCGAGCGCGGCGACGAGCTCGCCCGACGGCCCCTTCTCCACCGCGGCGAGCGACCAGGGGGCGAGTCGTGCGAAGCCGTGAATCGGGGCGGCGGCATCGTCAGCCTTCGGGCCGAACCAGGGGAAGCAGATCGGCACGCCGCCACGGATCGCCTTCCCCGGCGCGAACGCGCTGTGGTCGCTGAGCCAGAGCACCGGCCTCTCGCCGCGCGGCTGGAAGTGCGTCAGATGAGCGCCAGGGAGGTAGACGTGGGCCTCCGCGTCGGGCGTCGCGAGGGCCAGGCGCTCGAGGCCGCCATGTCCCTCACCGAGCTGTGCTCCGTCGGGCAGGTTGTCGATCGGCATGCCTTCTCTCCGCGGGCGCGAGTATAGGCCAGGCCTCGGGCCGTCCCGCCTCGAGGCTACGAGCCGGTCGACCACGCCCGAGGAGGCCGCCGATGCACAGGAGATCTCGCTGGCACGATCGAGCGTGCCGACTCGAACGGCTGGACGCAAATCGTGCTCGGCGACCGGGGGGCGCGGCGCTAGCGCGCGCGCCCGCCCGTGGCCGCCTGTACAATCAACCTCCGGAGGCGGGACACGATGCGGGCAACGGCGGGCCGATGACGGCGAGCGAACGGCCGCCGGGAACGTTCTGGCGCGACACGCTGGACCTGGAGCCGGGGCCGGCTGCGGAGCTGCGCGAGAGCCTGCGGCTCCCGGCCGCGGTCGGGGCGACCGGCCGCTGGGTGCTCCAGAGCCCCGTGGGCGAGACCGGCGAGCTGGAGCGGACCCTGGTGCAGCCGGTCCCGTTCACGATCGGGCGCGCGCCCGGCCTCGCCCTGGTCCTCCCCTCGGTGCACGTCTCGAAGGCCCACGCGGAGATCTACTCGGACGGTCTCGCCCTGCGGATCAAGGACCTGGGCAGCCGGAACGGGACCTTCCTGAACCACCTTCCGGTGACCGACGCCCCCCTGCACGAGGGCGACGTCCTCGGCATCGGCAGCTACGAGTTCCGGATCGTGCCGGACGAGGAGGGGCTGGCGCAGGCGGCGGACACGCAGCCGCTCACGCGGCACATCGCGGCCGCGCGCGTGCGGGAGCTGATCGACAAGGAGGCCGTGATCCTGACCTTCCAGCCGATCGTGGCCTTCGGCACAGGCGCGCTCGTCGCCTACGAGGTGCTCGGCCAGGGCAACCTCGCCGGGCTGCCCCGCAGCCCGGTCGAGCTGTTCGACCTGGCCGGCGCGCTCGGCTCGGAGGCCCAGGCCGAGCTGAGCCGGATGATGCGAAGAAGGGCCGTCGAGATGGTGAAGGACCGACCCGACCCGCCGCTGCTCTTCCTCAACACGCACCCGGCGGACCTCGAGCGGCCCGGGCTGCTGCCGTCGCTGCAGGAGCTGCGGGCGGCCGCTCCGTCGATCAAGCTCGTGCTGGAGGTGCACGAGAGCGCGCTCGCCGATCCCGAGTTCATCGCCTGGCTGCGCGGCCGTCTGGCGACCCTCGAGATCGGGCTCGCCTACGACGACTTCGGCGCCGGCCAGGCGCGGCTGCTCGAGCTGGCGGAGGCCCCGCCCGACTATCTCAAGTTCGACCGTCGCTTCGTGACCCGCATCGAGAGCGCCCCTTCGTCGCGGCGGCGCCTGGTCGCGTCGCTGGTGGCCGCGGCGCGGGAGCTGATGGTGCACACGGTGGCCGAGGGCGTCGAGACCCCCGCGGAGGCCGCCGAGTGCCAGCGCGCCGGTTTCTCGCACGCCCAGGGCTACTACTTCGGCCGGCCCGGACCGCTGTCTCCGCCGATCCTTCCCTGAGCCGACCGAAGCCCGCTCAGGCACCACGCGAGACGTGCCCGCTCTAGCCGCGCGGCTTCGGCTCGCGCGGCCTGATCTCCCTCACCCAGACGTTGCGGAAGCGCACGGGATGGTTGTGGTCCTGCAGGCTGATCGGCAGCTTCACGGGGTGCGCCGAGTACGGCGTCCGGACCTTGTTGGTGGTAGGGCCGATCAGCTCCATCTCGTGCTGGACGAGGACGCCGTTCTGGAACACGGTGACGCGGGCCCGCTTCGTGACCTGGCCCTTCGCATCGAAGCGGGGCGCTTCGTAGACGATGTCGTAGGCCTGCCACTGCCCCGGCGGACGGCACGCGTTCACGAGCGGCGGGAACTCGCCGTAGAGGGCACCAGCCTGGCCGTCGGGGTAGGTCTGGTTGCCATAGCTGTCGAGCACCTGGACCTCGTAGCGGCCGCCGCCGAAGAAGACGCCGCTGTTGCCGCGGTCCTGGCCGTGGCCCACGGCCGGCGACGGCGTCATCCACTCGATGTGCAGCTGCATGTCGCCGAACGACTGCCTCGTCTCGATCCCGCCCGTGCCCTTCACCACCTCGAAGTGGCCGCCCTCGACCTTCCACGGCGCGGGCAGGTCGCCCTTCTGGCTCTTCCAGGAGGACAGGTCCCGGCCGTCGAAGAGGACGATGGCGTCGGACGGCGGCTGGCCCGGCGCCTCGGGGGGCACGCCGCTGCCCGGGTCGACCACGACGGGCTGCGGCCGCTTCTCGTCGTGCTGGGCCCAGCCTTCCGGGTCGGGCGGCGCCTGGGCGAAGGCGGGGCTGGCGGCGAGCAGAAGGATCGCGAACGCTCTCATGGGCAGACCTCCGAAGCCGTGGGTTATACCACCGACGCCGCGCCGACGGCCCATCGCACCGAGCCTCCGGCTCACGGACCTGCGGGGCGTGGCTTGCTAGACTGCGTGGCGTGAACAGGACAGCCTTGCTCGGCTTCGCCCTGCCGGCGGCTGCCGTCGTCGCCGTGCTCGCGTGCGTCTCGCGGGCGCGGCCGCCCGCCACGCCGGCGCCGCCTCCCCCGCCCGTGGTCCTGGGCCTCGACGGCCAGCCCGACACGCGCCCGGACGCGGCGTTCGTCCTGGTGGCGCGCAGGGAGTGCACGGTCTGCCACCGCGCGCCGCGCCCCGGCGACGTGCCGCGCGGGCTGTGGCGCCAGCGGCTGCAGGACATGGCGCGCTTCAGCCTGTCGCGGATCGGCGTCCCCGAGGGACGCGAGAGCGCCCTCGCGCAGATGGACCTGGAGCCGTTCGTCCGCTACTTCGAGGGGCGCGCGCCGGAGTCGCTCCCGGCGCCCGAGCCCTGGCCGCCGCCGGCCGAGCCGAGCGGCTTCGAGCGCACGACGCTCAGCCCCAAGGGCGCCGCCCCGGTGCCGATCGTCGCCAGCACGCAGTTCTTCGACCTCGACGGCGACGGCCGGCTCGAGATCGTGGCCTGCGACATGGGCCACGGGCTCGTCTTCCTGGGCGACCCGAAGAGGCGGCCCGGCGAGCTGCGTGAGATCGCGAAGGTCCCGAACCCCGTCCACGCGGCGATGGTCGACCTCGACAAGGACGGCATCCAGGACCTGCTGATCGCGGACATCGGCTTCTTCATGCCCGAGGACAACACCAAGGGCACGGTCGTCTGGCTACGCGGCAAGGGCGACCTGACGTTCGAGAAGCACGTGCTGGCCGAGAAGCTGCTGCGAGTGACGGACGTCGAGGCCGCGGACTTCGACGGCGACGGCAGGCTCGACCTGGTGGTCGCGGCCTCCGGCCTCTACTCCGAGGGCGGCATCCTGTTGTTCGAGAACCGCACCACCGACTGGAAGGAGCCGCAGTTCGTACCGCGCACGCTCGACCGCCGGGCCGGGGCGCTCCAGGTGCCGGTGGCCGACCTCGACGGCGACGGGCGGCCCGACTTCGTGGCCCTTCTCGGGCAGCAGCACGAGAAGCTGGTCGCCTTCTACAACCGCGGCGAGGGCGGCTTCGAGCCGAGGACGCTGTTCACGGCGTCGACGCCCGCCTGGGGCGCGACCGGCGTCCAGCTGGTGGACCTCGATGGGGACGGCGACCTCGACGCGCTGCTGACGAACGGCCAGACGCTCGACGACGCGACGGTGAAGCCCTGGCACGGCGTGAGCTGGCTGGAGAACAAGGGCGGCTACCCGTTCGAGAGGCACGAGATCGCGGCGCTGCCGGGCGCGCACCGCGCGGTGGCCGCCGACCTCGACGGCGACGGGGACCTCGACATCGCCGTGGCCGCGTTCCTGCCCGACCCCCAGCGCACGCGCGGCGCGCTGACGTCGCTCGGCTGGCTCGAGCAAAAGCAGCCCGGCGTCTTCGTGCGCCACGCCCTGCAGACCGGCCTGCTCGCGCACACGACGCTCGACGCCGGCGACTTCGACGGGGACGGCCGGGTCGACCTCGTCTGCGGGGAGTTCGTCGGCTTCACCTTCGCCCGCACCGACACCGGCTTCCGTGCCGACGGCTGGGTCGAGCTGTGGCGCAACCTCCAGGGGGCGAAGCGCTGATCCGGGGGCGGCGGCGCCCGCGCAGCGACGGGCGGCGGCGCCCTACTGCTTTCCCGTCTCCGGCGCCGGCGTCTTGCCGAGCAGCCGGCCCAGCGCGTCGCTCACGCCCTTGAAGAAGCGGTTCTCGCCCTCGCTCTGCAGCTTTCCGACCCGCTCGCGCTCGCGCAAAGAGTCGGCCGTGCGCCCGAGGCGGTGGTAGACGACTGCCAGCTGCATGTGCGTCTGCAGGTGGTCGGGCGCCGCGGCGGCGACCTCTTCCAGCAGCGGCAGGGCCTCCTGCGTCCGGCCGAGCGCGACGTAGACCGCACCCAGCGAGTACTTCGCCGCGAGCGAGTCCGGTCGCAGGCGCAGCGCGCGCTCCAGGTAGGGCAGCGCCTCGTCGTGGCGTGCGCCCTCGCGCAGCAGGTCGCCCAGGTAGAGGTTCGACTCGAAGTGGTTCGGGTCGATCGCCAGCTCGGCACGAAACGCCGCGATCGCGCCCGGCCAGTCGCCGCGCTTCTCGTCCATCAGGCACTGCCCGTCCAGGAAGTGGACGAGCGGCAGCTTCGGGTTGCCGTCCTTGGCCTTGCGGATCTCGGGCAGCGCCCTGTCGCAGTCCTGGTCGCGCAGGTACATCATCGCCAGGAAGACGTGCGCCTCGGGCGAGTCGTCGCGCAGCACGCGGTCGATCGCGGTCTGGGCCTCCTTCATCCTGCCCTCGCCGATCAGCGCCATCCCGAGCAGGTACGAGACGGCACGGTCCGGGCTGCGCGCGGCGATCGGCTGCAGCAGCTCGATCACGCGGGACGTCCGCCCGAGCCGGAAGAGGCAGTCGGCGAGCAGCACGGTGGCGGCCTCGTTGTCGGGCTGCGCCGCCGCCACCGCCTGCGCCTCCGCGGCGGCCTCGCCCATGCGTCCGGTCTTGTAGTAGGCCAGGGCCAGGTTGCGGCGGATCGCCAGGTTGCCCGGCTCGGCGGCGAGCGCACGGCGGTACTGCTCGATCGCCTGCTCGTAGCGCCCGAGCTGGGCGTACGCCGCGCCGAGGTTCGAGCGCACGGCCGGGCTCTCGGCGCCCAGCGCCAGCACCTGCTCGTACACCGCGACCGCGGCCTGCAGGTCGCCGGACTGCTGGAGCGAGACGGCCCGCGCCACGAGCGCGTTCGGATCGGCCGACGGCTCAGCCGCCGCCGGGACGGGCGCCGCCGGAGCGGGCGCCGCTGGTGGGGATGGCGGTACGGCCGCCTGGCGATCGGACGCGGTCAGGCTCGCGAGCAGCAGAACGACGGGCAGGAGGGTCATCGGACGCCACGGCGGCCCGTCGTGGGCCCGCCGCTGCGCACGATTATAGGCCGCGGGTCCCCTCTTCTGCGGTCACTCCGGCACGGCGTTGTAGACTGGTCCTCGTGATGTTTCGTCGGTCGCTGGTCCTCTTCTCCCTGATGATCCCGATCGGCCTCGCGCTGGCGACGGCGCGTGCGCGGGGCCAGGCCGCGCCCGCCCCCCAGGCGAGCGCCGCGGCGCCGGCCGCGGGCGGCGTCATCCTCGGCCTCGACGGCAAGCCCGATCCGCTGCCCGACGCCGCGTTCGGCGCCACGGTGAAGCAGCAGTGCTCGAAGTGCCACGTGGTGCCGCTGCCGCAGTACCTGCCGCGCGGGATGTGGCGCCTGCGCATCCAGGAGATGGCCCAGCGCAGCCTGATGGGCACGGGCGTCACGCCCGGCGAGGAGAGCGTGCTGTGGCAGATGGACACGGCCCAGTTCGTCCGCTACTTCGAGGCACGCTCGCCCGTCACGCTGCCGCTGCCCGACCCCTGGCCGCCCGGCGACGGCGGCCTGCGCTTCTCGCACCAGTACATGAACCCACCCGGCCAGGGCCAGGTGCCGGTGATCGCCAACACGCGCTTCCTCGACCTCGACGGCGACGGCCTTCCCGAGATCGTGGCCTCCGACATGGGCCACGGCGTCGTCTATCTCGGGGAGCCCCTGAAGAAGCCCGGCGAGCTGCGCGAGATCGCGCGCGTCCCCAACCCCGACCACGCGGCGATGGTGGACCTCGACGGCGACGGCAAGCAGGACCTGCTGATCGCCGACCTCGGCGACTTCATGCCCGGCGACCACGAGAAGGGCAGTGTCGTCTGGCTGCGCCAGGTCGGCCCGCTGCAGTTCGAGAAGCACGTGCTGGTCGACCACCTCGCGCGCACGGCCGACGTCGAGGCCGCCGACTTCAACGGCGACGGCAAGCTCGACCTGGTGGTGGCCGCCTTCGGCTGGCACACGGTGGGCGGCATCTACGTCTACGAGAACCAGACCACCGACTGGGCGCACCCGAAGTTCGAGGGCTACCCCGTCGACGCGCGCCCGGGCGGCATCCACGTGATCCCCGCCGACCTCAACCACGACGGCAAGATGGACTTCGTGGCGCTGATCTCGCAGCAGTACGAGCACGTGGTGGCGTACATCAACCGCGGCCCCGGCAAGGGCTTCCGGGCCGAGACGATCTTCCGTGCGATCGTGCCCGTCTGGGGCTCGTCGGGGATCCAGCTCGTCGACATGGACGGCGACGGCGACCTCGACCTGCTGATGACGAACGGCGACTCGCTCGACGACTTCACCGTGCGCCCGTTCCACGGCGTGCGCTGGTTCGAGAACACCGGCAGCTACCCCTGGCGGCAGCACGACCTCGTCGCGATGCCGGGCGTCCACCGCGCTGAGGCGGCCGACCTGGACGGCGACGGCGACCTGGACATCGTGTGCGCTGCGTTCCTGCCGAACGCCGAGCACCCGGCGTTCCAGCTGCTGGAGCGTCAGGGCAACCTGGCGCCGTTCACCTCGATCGGCTGGCTGGAGCAGACGAGCAAGGGCGTCTTCGTGCCGCACCCGCTGGAGACCGGCAAGCTGACGCACACCACGCTCGACGTGGGCGACTTCGACGGCGACGGCGACGTCGACATCGTCACCGGCAACTTCGTCGGCTTCACGTTCACGAAGACCGACACCGGCTTCAAGGCGGACACGACGGTGGACCTGTGGGTGAACCAGGCGAAGCAGCCCCACGCTTCGCCCGCCGGCCGCCCGTGAGCGGGCGGCCTCAGCGTCGCTTGCGAGCCGCCGGCGCAGGCCCTTCGGCTGCGGGCCGTGCGGCGACGGCGAGCCACGCGACCAGCGCGTCGACCTCGTCGGAGTCCAGTGCCCGGCTCCGGGGCGGGCACAGCGGCGAGCGGCCGATCGCGGCCGTGCCACCCTCGATCACCTTGCGGCGAGCGGCGACCGGGAGCCGGGCCAGCGAGGTCGCGAAGTCCGGCGGCGCCGGGTCGAGGTTGTAGGCGTTCTGGCCGTCGCCGTGGCCCTCCTGCCCGTGGCAGGTCGCGCAGCGCTCCCGGAACAGCCGGTGGCCGCGCGCCTCGGAGTAGCTCAGGGCGTCCTCGCGAAAGGCCTCCTGCACGGCGTCCTGCGGCGGCAGCGACGGGCCGCGCGAGCACGCGGCCGCGAGCAGCAGGGTGGTGGCCAGCGCAGCAGCCGCGGCCGGGATGGCCAGCCTCATCTCGCGGCTGCCTTCGCCTTGCGCGCCGGCAGCGAGAGGACGTAGGCGGCCAGCGCCTCGGCGTCAGCCCGCGCGAGGCCGCGATCCGGCTCCAGGGTGCCGGGCTTCCAGCGCTGGGGCGCCATCAGCCAGGCGACGGTCCAGCCCGGCTTGAGCCGCGCCGCGCTGCCGTTCAGCTCCGGCCCGACGTAGCCGCCCTTTTCGCCGGCGATGTGGCAGGCGACGCAGCCGTCACGGTCGAACAGCAGCTTCCCGCGCGCGAGGGTTCCGGCGTCCGAGGCGACGGAGGACTCGAGGCTGTCGTCGACCATCACGCGCGAGAGGAAGTCCGCGAGGACGCGGGCCTCGTCCGGCAGGACGTTGAGCCGCGGCATGCGCTCCTGCAGGCCCACGCGAATGCCGTACGGGCTCTGGACGAAGCGCTCGATATGGTCACGCGTGAGCTGCGAGCCGATGCGGTCGAGCGCCACCGTCGAGAGCGTGCCGCCGCTGCCGCGGATCGAGTGACAGGACAGGCAGCGGTAGCGGCGGACCAGGGCGCCGAACTCCCCCTGGGGCTCGAAGGTGGGCGGCACGGGTTCCGTCGTCGTGCGCGCCGGCGGCATCTCCCTCGCCCGCAGGCTCATCAGCGCGACGACCAGCGCCGCCCCCTCTTCCTCGGAGAAGCCGAACGTCGGCATGCGTGCGCCCTCCAGCACCGCGTCGGGCGTGCGCACCTTGGTGTAGAGCCAGTTCGGCAGCGTGGCGCGGATGCCCCGCGCCTGGAGCGGCGCGGGCTCGAGGACCCGGTCGCCGATGGCCGTCAGCTTCGGGGCGATGCGCGCCAGCTTCGGAAAGCTGGCGAGATCGTGACACGAGTAGCAGCCCCGCTTCTCGAACACGCGCCTCCCCTCCGCGGCGAGGGCGGGGTTCGGCGGCGCGTCGCTCGCGTCGAGCTGCCGCGGCGGGTCCGAGAGCTCCGACGCGAGGTAGGCCGCCAGGTCGCGGACCTCCGCGTCGCTGAAGCGGAAGCGCGGCATCAGCGTCTTCGGCTGCAGGCGGTGCGGGTCGCGGATCCACGAGTAGAGCCACTCCCTGGAGACCTTGTAGCCGACGTGGGTCAGGTCCGGTCCCAGCGTGCCACCCCGGCCGTTGACCGCGTGGCAGGTCACGCAGCGCGAGCGCCGGAAGATCTCGCCCCCGTTCTCGACGTTCGCCTTCGTCCAGTCCGCAGGCTCGAGCGCCGGCTCGCGCGGCTGCTCCAGCAGGAACGCGGTCAGCGCCTCGACGTCCCGGTCCGAGAGGCGGAAGTCCCCCATCCGGGACCGCGGGAGGTAGGCCCTCGGCTGCTTGAGCCACCCGCGCAGCCAGCGGGCGGAGACCTTCAGCGGCAGGCCGTCGAGCCGCGGTGCCCGCACCTCCGCCGCGTCGTAGCCCGGCAGCTCGTGGCACGCGACGCAGTTGCGGTCGGCGATCAGCGCTCGCCCGCGCGCCAGCCAGTAGGTCCCCTTCGGCTGCCGCTCGCGGTGGCAGGCGCCGCAGCGCGCTTCCATCAGCTCGCGCGACGCCATCGGGTTGGTGCCGCCGCTCGCCCGGCGGTGCGCCGCTCCCGCGTAGGTCGTGGCCTCGCCCTCCCCGCCGTGGCAGGCGGTGCAGCCGAAGCGGTCGGCGCGGTGCGTCTCGAGCCAGCGGCCCGGGTGCGTGCGGAACGGCCGGGCTGCGTCCTTCACGGCAGGCTCGGCGATCCCGAGGTGGCACGACGTACAGCGGTCGACGCGGTCGATGTCGGGCAGCCAGATCTGCTGCAGTCCCGCCGGCTCCGCGCCCTCTCCACCGGCGACCGCCGCGGGCCGGCGGGCCTCGAGCGCGGCGTACCGGCGCTGCAGCACGCGCCACTCCGCGCGGTACTCGGCGGCCACGGCCCACACGACCGTCGCCAGCAGGGCGAGCGACGCCAGCGCGAAGGCCCAGCGCAGACCGCCCGAGAGCCGGGGGCCCAGGCCGCGATTCGGCCTCAGCGGGCCCATGGCACGACCCAGGCCCAGTTCGGGCCGCGGAAGAACGTTCCAATCACCGTCACGGCGACGAGGGCGAGCGCCACGGCCGCGAACACCGCGTTCGCCACGCGGCGCTCGCGCGCGAACCACACGCCGACGCCGCGCGGGTGGCTGTCCAGGTACGGCAGCGCCACGAGCGCCAGCACGAGCACGGTCGGAACGACCACGCCGCCGAGGATGGCGCCGTAGTGCACGAGCTCCTGCAGGCCGAGGAAGTACCAGGGTGCCTTGGCCGGGTTCGGCGTGCGCGCCGCGTCGGCGATCTCCTCGAGCGGCGCGTCGAACAGCAGGGCGAAGGCGTTGACGGCCGCGACCACGGCCACCAGCACCAGCAGCTCGCGGAAGACGAGGTGGGGCCAGGCGCTGACGCGGCGCTGCGACGACTGCCCGGCCACGCTCAGGCCGCCGTCCTTGCGCACGCGCCAGAAGTGAAGCGCCACCAGGCCGGCCAGCGCGAGCGGCAGCACGATGCAGTGCAGCACGTAGAAGCGCAGGAGCGCCGCCTGGCCGATCTCGTGGCCGCCGAGCAGCAGGTAGCGCACCTGCGGCCCGAGCAGCGGGAAGTAGGCGACGATGCTCGTGCCGACCGTGATCGCCCAGTACGCCAGCTGGTCCCAGGGCAGCAGGTAGCCGGTGAAGGAGAGCGCGAGCGTCAGCAGCAAGAGCAGCACCCCGACGACCCAGTTGAACTCGCGAGGCGGCTTGTAGGCTCCCGTGAAGAACACGCGGCACATGTGCAGGAAGACGACCGCGACCATCCCGTGCGCCGCCCAGCGGTGCGCGTTGCGCAGGAACATCCCGAAGCCGACCGCGTACTGCAGGTCCTTCATGCTGCGATAGGCGGCCGCGGTGTCGGGCACGTAGTAGAGCATCAGGGCGAGGCCCGTCACCGTCAGCACGACGAAGAGGAAGAAGCTGACGAGGCCGAGGCCGAGCGTGTACGAGGGCCGCAGCACGGCGACGCGCACGCGCGTCGGGTGCACGTGCAGCACCAGGCTCGACAGCATCGCGGACAGCCTCTGCTGCGGGCTGCGCGGCCAGCCGGTGCGGAACACGGACCGGTACAGCCGCTGGAAGACCTGCCTCACGGTCGCCGCCGCGGCCGGGTCGCGCTGATCCCCGCGGTTCGCGCCCCGGCCTGCAGGGGGATGTTCACGCCTTCAGCCGGAACGCCGGCCCGACCAGGCGCCGCGTGTCGACCACCAGCTCGCCGCGCCGGGACAGCGTCATCGCGAAGCGTGGCAGGGGCCAGGCGGCCGGCCCCTTTCGCACGCGCCCTTCCTCGTCGAACGTGCTGCCGTGACAGGGGCAGGCGAAGCCCCTGCCCTCCTCGTGGTTGACGTTGCAGCCGAGGTGGGTGCACACGGCCGAGACGGCATGGAAGCCCTCGCTCGTGTTGAAGACGAAGAGCCGGCGCTCGGGGACGAGGGTGACGCTGCCGGGCGGAAAATCCGCGGGCCTTCCCACCGGAAACCGGCGCGCCGGCTCGTAGAGCACCTCGGGCACGATCGAGCGGGCCAGGATCCCGAGCAGGCCGAGCGCCCCGGCGACAGTGCCGCTCGTGCCTGCGACCGCCAGGAAACGCCGCCGGGACTCCCCGCTCACGGCTGCGGCGGGCCGGTCATGGGAAGGGGGGTTCACTTCTCGACGACCAGGTCGAGCTTCAGCGGACGGCGGGCGACGACCTCGACGTCCTGCTCGAGGCCGTCCTTCTTCTCGTGCCACACCACGAGCTTGTACTTGCCGGGAGGGACGTTGCGGATCACGAACGCCCCCGTCGCGTCGGTGACGGCGAAGTGGGGTGTGTCGACCACGACGACGAAGGCCAGCATGTCCGGGTGGATGTTGCAGAGCTGCGTGTAGATCCCGGGCTTCTTGAAGACGTGGTCACGGGTGTCGCCGGTGGGCCAGGTTCCAAGGTTGTAGCGCCCTTCCGGAGAGTACACGTTGTGGGGCTCGGGGTCGTTGTTCAGGAAGCGCACCGCCCCGCCTGTCTGGATGACCGTGACGTGCGGGATGAAGCGGAAGCCCTTCTGGTCGATCCGCAATGGCTCGGCGGGCGGGGCCAGCGGGAGCCCGGGGGCCTCGAGCGTGACGACGGCGTCCGCGTTCGTCTTCAATCCCTTCAACACCACGGTTCCCCGGACGATCGCCGCCGCAGCGCTCGTCGGGGGGACGGGCGCCGCCCCCACCGCGGTGGCGAGGCCGACGCCGACCATGAAGCCGGCGGCGCGCACGAGGGACCGGGCGGAAGGCGATCTCAAGTGGGTTCGGGTCCTAGGGCTGCTTCGGTGCGGCGGCGTCTGGTGCGGCGCCGGACTTGCCGAGAAGGTCGTTCAGGCGCTCGCGCCCTCCCTGGACACCGCGCGCATCGGCCTCCTTCTGCAGGCGGGCCGCGATCGACCGCTCGCGAACCGCATCCTCCGTCCGGCCGAGCCGGAGGTACAGAACGGCGAGCTGCATGTGCGTCGGCAGGTGGTTGGGGGCGGCCGCCGCCACCTCCTCGAGGAGTGGTCGAGCGTCGTCCGTCCGGCCCAACGAGAGGTACACCACTCCAAGGGAGTACTTCACCGAGAGGTCGCTGGCCCGCAGCCGCGACGCGTGAGTCAGGTAGCGCAGGGCTTCCTCGTGCTTGCCCTCCTCACGCAGCAGATTGCCCAGCATTAGGTTCGACTCGAAGTGGTTGGGATCGATCTCGAGCTCCTGTCGGAACGCCGCGGCCGCTCCCGCCCAGTCGCTCCTCTCCATCAGGCATCGGCCATAGAGGAAATTGACGAGCGGCAGTCTCGGGTTGACGGCGCGCGCCTTCCCGAGCTCCTCGATCGCCTCGTCGTACTGCTGCCGGCGCGAGTACATCGAGCCGAGCAGGACGTGCGCCTCCGGCGAGCCGTCGGCAAAAAGGCGGTTCATCACGACCTGGGCCTCGGCGGTGCGGTCGAGGCCGAGCAGCGCCGAGCCGAGCAGGTAGGCCACGGCTTTGTCGTCGGGCGACGCCTCGGCCAGCGGCTGCAGCAGCTCGACCACCTGTGCGTTCTGGCCGAGCCGGAGCCGGCAGTCCGCGAGCAGCAGCGCCACGTTCCGGTTGCCGGGCTCCGTACTCAGGGTCCGGCTCGCGTTCTCCGCCGCCTCCTCGAGGTGGCCGGCCTTCATCTGGGAGAGCGCCAGGTTGAGGCGGATCGACGGATCCTCCTCCGCCTCGAGCGCCTTGCCGTATTCGGTGATCGCCTCCTCGTAGCGGCCGAGACCGGCGTAGGCGGCGCCGAGGTTGGACCGGACGCGGGAGGCGTCGGGACGGGCGCGAAGGACTTGAACGTAGAGGGCGGCCGCGCCCGCGAGATCGCCCGCCTGCTGGAGCACGACCGCCCGCGAGAGAAGGGCGTCGAGGTCCGCGTCCTGCGCGGACGCCGAGCCGCCTGCCAGCAGCAGGACCAGGATCGCCGCGGAGTGCCTCTTCATCCTCAGCGGCCCGGCGGGCCCTGTTCTCCTTCCTCCTGAGCCCCCTTCTCCTTCGCCTCTGCCCGGAGCTTCTCGACGATGGCGCGCTGCTCGTCGCCCTTCTCGCGCAGATTGAGGCGGTAGTAGACGGTCGCCAGAAGGACGTGCCCCTGCTGGTAGGCGGGAGCGGCGGCGACCAGCTGCTCGAAGGCCTTGCGGGCCTGCTCCAGCCGGCCCGCGGCGAGGTGGACGCGACCGAGGCCGTAGGCCACCGCCGGGTCGTCGGGGCGCAGGCGGCCCGCCCGCTCGAGGTACTCGAGCGCCTCGTCGAGCTGGTTGGCTTCCGTCCGGAGCAATCCGAGCCAGAGGTTCGACTCGTAGTCGTTGGGGTTGTGCTCGAGCTCCTTGCGGTACTCGACCGCCGCGCCCGCGTTGTCGTGGTCGAAGCGCAGGGCCCGGGCGTACAGAGCGTGGACGCCGGGCAGCGTGGGCTTGAGCTCCACGGCCTTCAGGATCTCGGGGCGCGCCTTCATGGCCTGGCCCTGGCGGAGGTACTGCACGCCCAGCAGGACGTGCCCCTCGGCCGACTCACCCGAGCGGAAGAGCCGGTCGATCATCTGCTGGCCGCGCTCGAGATGGTCCGTCTCGAGCAGCGCCGTGCCCAGCAGGTAGACGAACAGCCGATCGTTTCCGAGGTCCGCCTCCCGCGGCGTCAGCAGGTCGACGACCTTCTGCATGGCGCCCATCCGCAGCTGGCAGTCCGCGAGCAGCAGCGTCGCGGCGGCGTGCTTCGGATCGCTCTTGAGGACGGCCTCGAACTCGGGCGCCGCCTCGTCGATCCGGTCCGCCTTGTAGAACGCGAGAGCCAGGTTGAAGCGCACGTTCGCCATGTCCGGCCGGACCGCGAGCGCCTTCCTGTACCGCTGGATCGCTTCCTCGAGCCGGCCGAGCTTCATGTACGCGGCCCCCAGGTTCGAGAGCGCCTCGACGCGCTGGGGCTGCTTCTCGAGCACGGCCTCGTAGTACTGGATGGCCCCGAGCGTGTCGCCCGACTGGTGGAGCATCACAGCCTTGGCGAACAGCTCGTCCGGGTCCTTGCCGACGGTCTGGGCGCCGGCCGCCGCCGAGAAGCTGAGGGCCGCTGACGCGGCGAGGACCGCGAGGTTGAATCGTGGGTGGCGCATTTCGGCTCGAGCGTCGGCAGCGCGCGCGCTGCGGCACGCGCTCAGCGCACGATTATACCCCGCGCCGCCGCCGACTCCCGCTCAGCGGGAGCGGGCGAGGGCGCGCCAGGTCTGGACCTTCCTCTCGAGGGCGAGCTTCTGTTCGGGAGCGGCCAGCCCCAGCGCCGCCTGGCCCTGGGCAGCGGCCTCGGCGAAACGGCCCACTCGCGCGCTCGTCTCGGCCAGGTTCAGCCGTGCCGCCAGAAAGTCCGGCTTGATCCGCACCGCCTGCTCGAAGTGCACGAGCGCCTCGCCGGCACGACCCGTCCCGGCGAGCAGAACCGCCAGGTTGTTCTGCGCCTCGGCGTAGTCCGGCCGCAGCCGCACCGCCTGCTCGTAGTGCAAAAGCGCCTCCGCCGTGCGACCCGCCGAGGCCAAAAGCGTCCCCAGGTTGTAGTGCGCCTCGGGATAGTCCGCCCGCTGCCTCAACGCCTCCTCGTAGCGCGACATCGCTTCCTGCGGCCGCCCCGAGCGCACCAGCGCCAGCCCCAGGTTGCCCAGCGCCTCGGCGTAGCCCGGCTGGATCGCCAGCGCTCGCTCGAACTCGCCGCACGCTTCGGCGCTGCGACCCTGCGCGAGCAGCCCCGTGCCCAGCGCGTTGTGCGCCTCGGCCGATCCCGGCTCGAGCCGCAGCGCCTCCTGATAGTGCTCCATCGCCTCGGGCAGCCGGCCCAGCGCCGCCAGCACCAGACCCAGGTTGTAGTGGGCCTCGGCAGAGTCCGCCCGCAGCGCGACCGCCTTCTCCAGCTGCGTCAAGGCCTCCGCGGCCTGCCCGCTCTTGCTCAGCAGGATCCCCAGGTTGACCCGCGCCTCGGCCATCCCGGGCTTGATCCGCACCGCCCGCTCGAGCTGGCTGATCGCTTCCTCCTGCCTTCCACTATCGCCCAGCTCGACGGCGAGGTTGTAGCGAGCGATCCAGCAGTCGGGGTTCTCCGCGATGGTCTTGCGATCGATCGTCTCCTCGTCGCGGTAGGCGGCGCTCTGGCGTGCGGTCAGCAGCACCAGCGCCCCCACCACCAGCCCCGCCACGCCAACCCACGCCGGCCGCCACGGCCCCGAAAGCCGCCTCCACCACCACGCCCAGCCCGCCGCCACCAGCGCCATCACTCCGATCAGCGCCACGTGCTGGTAGTGGTCCGCCACCAGCGAGAACGTCATGAAGTACACGTCCGTCAGCCCCATCACCGGCACCAGCGACACGCAGAAGAAACACCACGCCGCAAAATACGCACGGCCCCAGCCGTCACGACTCCGCCACAGCCACAGCGTCACTGCCACCGCCCCCAGCAGTGGAAGCCACCACACGACCCGGCCCGGATCCACCTTCCACTGCGGGTAGACGAACGAAAGACCCAGCGGCCAAAGCGCCTTCCACAGGTAGAACCACACCACCCCGCCCGCCCCCAGCAGCCGCTCGACGATGCCCGCCTGCCGGATCGCTCCCGTCCCGTGTGTCTGGAACCACACGTTGACCACCACCAGCACCACCGACACCACACCAAATGGCACCACCCGCACGAGGTCTCTCACCCCCAGCCGACCCCTCTGCCACCACACGAGCAGCAGCAGCACCGCCGGCAGCGGCGCCACAGACCCCTTGCCCAGCATCGCCAGCACGAACATCACCACGCTCGCCCAGTACCAGCCCCTGGCCGAGCCGCGATTCGCCCCCTCCCCACGCTCGCTCTCCAGCCAGAACAGGATCGCCAGCAGGAAGAACAGCATCGCCACCAGGTTCTTCCGCTGCGCGATCCACGCCACCGACTCGACGTTGACCGGGTGCGCCGCAAACAACAGCCCCGCCAGATACGCCCCCCAGACCCCCAGCCGCTCCAGAATCACCCACACCAGCAGCGCCTCGGCCGCATGCAACGCCAGGTTCGTCAGGTGATAGCCCAGCGGATCCATCCCCCACAGCCGCCACTCCACCCAGAACGTCGTCGAAGTCAAAGGCCAGTAGTCCGGCGCCTGCGTCGTCAACCAGAAACGGTAAAGACCGTCCGCCGCGTGCACCAGCGGGCTCTCCGTCAAGAGCACCTTGTCGTCCCAGATGAAGCCACCGCGAAGCGCAGGCCAGTACCCCGCCAGCACCACGACGCACAGCACGGCCCCAAGCCCCAGCCACTGCCACCAACGCCGACCCACGACACCCACCGGCCCTCTCGGGATGCCCAGCCGCTCAGAGCCCACACGCAACGGCTGTCCCGCCGTCCCCGCCGCCTCCGCACGCCGCCGTCGCCTCCGCTTCGACATCCTTCACCGACTCCTGCGGGCGAGGGCGCGCCAGGTCTGGACCTTCCTCTCGAGGGCGAGCTTCTGTTCGGGAGCGGCCAGCCCCAGCGCCGCCTGGCCCTGGGCAGCGGCCTCGGCGAAACGGCCCACTCGCGCGCTCGTCTCGGCCAGGTTCAGCCGTGCCGCCAGAAAGTCCGGCTTGATCCGCACCGCCTGCTCGAAGTGCACGAGCGCCTCGCCGGCACGACCCGTCCCGGCGAGCAGAACCGCCAGGTTGTTCTGCGCCTCGGCGTAGTCCGGCCGCAGCCGCACCGCCTGCTCGTAGTGCAAAAGCGCCTCCGCCGTGCGACCCGCCGAGGCCAAAAGCGTCCCCAGGTTGTAGTGCGCCTCGGGATAGTCCGCCCGCTGCCTCAACGCCTCCTCGTAGCGCGACATCGCTTCCTGCGGCCGCCCCGAGCGCACCAGCGCCAGCCCCAGGTTGCCCAGCGCCTCGGCGTAGCCCGGCTGGATCGCCAGCGCTCGCTCGAACTCGCCGCACGCTTCGGCGCTGCGACCCTGCGCGAGCAGCCCCGTGCCCAGCGCGTTGTGCGCCTCGGCCGATCCCGGCTCGAGCCGCAGCGCCTCCTGATAGTGCTCCATCGCCTCGGGCAGCCGGCCCAGCGCCGCCAGCACCAGACCCAGGTTGTAGTGGGCCTCGGCAGAGTCCGCCCGCAGCGCGACCGCCTTCTCCAGCTGCGTCAAGGCCTCCGCGGCCTGCCCGCTCTTGCTCAGCAGGATCCCCAGGTTGACCCGCGCCTCGGCCATCTCGGGCTTGATCCGCACCGCCTCCCGGGCGTGCGCCATCGCCTCCGCGCTGCGGCCCTCCGCCGAGAGCGCGAGAGCCAGGTTGTCGTGCGCCTCCGCGTAGTCGGGCCAGACGCGCAGCGCCTGCTCGAACTGGGTGATGGCCTCCCTGCGCTCCCCGCGGTCGCGGAGGTCGACGCCCAGGTTGTAGTAGGCCATCCAACAGTCGGGGTTCGCCGCGATCGTGGCCCGGTAGAGCGTCTCCTCGTCGCGGTAGGCGGCGCTCTGGCGTGCGGTCAGCAATACCAGCGCCCCCACCACCAGCCCCGCCACGCCAACCCACGCCGGCCGCCACGGCCCCGAAAGCCGCCTCCACCACCACGCCCAGCCCGCCGCCACCAGCGCCATCACTCCGATCAGCGCCACGTGCTGGTAGTGGTCCGCCACCAGCGAGAACGTCATGAAGTACACGTCCGTCAGCCCCATCACCGGCACCAGCGACACGCAGAAGAAACACCACGCCGCAAAATACGCACGGCCCCAGCCGTCACGACTCCGCCACAGCCACAGCGTCACTGCCACCGCCCCCAGCAGTGGAAGCCACCACACGACCCGGCCCGGATCCACCTTCCACTGCGGGTAGACGAACGAAAGACCCAGCGGCCAAAGCGCCTTCCACAGGTAGAACCACACCACCCCGCCCGCCCCCAGCAGCCGCTCGACGATGCCCGCCTGCCGGATCGCTCCCGTCCCGTGTGTCTGGAACCACACGTTGACCACCACCAGCACCACCGACACCACACCAAATGGCACCACCCGCACGAGGTCTCTCACCCCCAGCCGACCCCTCTGCCACCACACGAGCAGCAGCAGCACCGCCGGCAGCGGCGCCACAGACCCCTTGCCCAGCATCGCCAGCACGAACATCACCACGCTCGCCCAGTACCAGCCCCTGGCCGAGCCGCGATTCGCCCCCTCCCCACGCTCGCTCTCCAGCCAGAACAGGATCGCCAGCAGGAAGAACAGCATCGCCACCAGGTTCTTCCGCTGCGCGATCCACGCCACCGACTCGACGTTGACCGGGTGCGCCGCAAACAACAGCCCCGCCAGATACGCCCCCCAGACCCCCAGCCGCTCCAGAATCACCCACACCAGCAGCGCCTCGGCCGCATGCAACGCCAGGTTCGTCAGGTGATAGCCCAGCGGATCCATCCCCCACAGCCGCCACTCCACCCAGAACGTCGTCGAAGTCAAAGGCCAGTAGTCCGGCGCCTGCGTCGTCAACCAGAAACGGTAAAGACCGTCCGCCGCGTGCACCAGCGGGCTCTCCGTCAAGAGCACCTTGTCGTCCCAGATGAAGCCACCGCGAAGCGCAGGCCAGTACCCCGCCAGCACCACCACACACAGCACGGCCCCAAGCCCCAGCCACTGCCACCAACGCCGACCCACGACACCAACCGACCCTCGCGGGATGGCCCGCCGCTCAGAGCCCACACGCAACGGCTGTCCCGCCGTCCCCGCCGCCTCCGCACGCCGCCGTCGCCTCCGCTTCGACATCCTTCACCGACTCCTGCGCCGCTTACCCCACTCCCACGAAGATCCGTCAAACCGCCGCCGACTATACTAGGCGCATGGCTCGCACAGGGTCGGCGAGTCTCGCCACCTCGTTCGCACTCGCGCTGATCGCGCTCGTGCTGACGGTCCCCCTGTCGGGACAGGAGCCTCCGCTGCGCTACCCGGCGCAGGCGACGGCGATCGTCGTGGACGTCGTCGTCGACGACGCGCACGGCCAGCCCGTGCCCGGCCTGACGAAGGACGACTTCACGATCCTCGAGGACGGCAGGCCGCAGCCGATCGTCGGCTTCGAGGTGCACGACGTCCTCGTCGAGACAAAGGCGGCGGCCGAAGCCCCCGAGACCGTGGCGGCCGTCGCGACGAACGCGGGTCCTCTGGCGCAGCCCGGCCGCGTCCTCGCCCTCCTGATCGACGACCTCGGGATCTCGGCCCCGGTCGCAGGTCAATTGAAGCCGGCGCTCGCCGACTGGATCGCCCGGCACGCGCAACCGCGCGACGAGATCACGATCATAACGACCAGCGGCTCCATCTGGTGGAGCGACGTCGTGGAGACCGGCCGAGACGACCTGCTCACGGTGCTGGGGCGGGTCCAGGGAAAGCTGCTGGCCGAGGGCGGCGGCGAGGAGATGAGCGAGGCCGAGGCCTACCGCATCGACGGCCTCGAGCAGAGCACCGAGTTCGCCGTGGGCAACGGAGACCGCTCCCGGCCGACCGACGCCGTCGGCGGCGTCGGAGGCAGCGTCAAGTTCGTGGGCAACTCGGCGACCGAGCGGGTCGTGCAGCGCTGGCTGGACTCGCACGTCTGCCCGCCCTGCACCGATCCCCACGCCTCTCCGGTCGACTGCCTCGAGATCCGGCAGTGCTTCCAGCGCGTGCGCATGCGCGCGACCGAGATCCACAACGGGGCGGCGCGACGGACGGCGGCGGTGCTCGGAGCCATCTCGCGCTTGTCCCGGGGGCTCGCTGCCGCCCACGGGCGCAAGTCGATGCTCGTCGTCTCGGAGGCGCTCGTCCACGACGCCTCGCTCGGCGCCCCGTTCCGCGACGCGATCGACGCCGCGCAGCGGGCCAACACCTCCCTCTACTTCGTCGACGCCCGCGGTCTCGCCGGCGCTCACTTCATGGAGGCAGCGGCCGCGGCACAGCCGCCGCGGTCCCAGGACTTTGGCTCCCTGAACGTCGAGGAGAGCGTCGTCGCGACCGGTGGCGGCGAGTCCCTGGCCGACGAGACCGGAGGCCGCCTCACCCGCTCGAACGACCTCGCGGCCGGCCTCGAGCGCATGGCGGCGGACTCGTCGGTGTACTACCTCCTCGGCTACCAGCCCGAGAAACCGCCGGACGGCGGCTGGCACAAGCTCGAGGTCAAGGTCGCGCGGCCGGGCGTCGAGGTGCGCGCACGACGCGGCTACCGCGCGCGGCGGCTGCAGGACCTGGAGCGGGCGGCGAAGCAGCAGGTCGAAGCGGCGCGCACGTCGAAGGAGCCGAAGGCCGCCCGCGTCGGCAAGAGGCCGCTCGCCCCTGCGCTGCTCGCAGGCAGCGCACGGGGGAGCCTCGCGCTGCGCCTGTCGACCTACGTGATGGACACGAACGGCGCGGGCGCGGCCCGCGTGCAAGTCGCGCTCGAGATCGACAACAGCCAGGTGCAGATCGACCGCAGCGTGACGCCCTGGACGGCCAGCCTCGATCTCTCGATCCTGGCGGCGGGGCTCTTCCGCCCGCCGATCGTCCCAGTCGACGAGCGCCTCGACCTGACGCTCCGGCCGGGCGACGTCGGCAACGGCTGGTGGCTCGTGTCGCGCGACGTCTGGCTCCAGCCGGGCGTCTCGCAGGTCCGCGCGCTCGTGAAGGACGTGGCTTCGGGACACGTCGGGCTCGTCGCACAGCGCATCGAGGTGCCCGACGTCGACCGCCCGTACCTGTCGACGCCGCTGCTCAGCGACCGGACGCTGCCGCCCCTTCGGCCGGGTGAGCCGCCGCGCCTGGTGCCGACGGCACGGCGCCGTTTCGAGCCGAAGGGAACGCTGTACTGCCAGTACGAGGTGTTCTCGTATGGCGGCCTGGCGCTGGCGGGCGTGCCTCAGCTCTTCGGCGGCTACACGCTGGAGCGGTCCTCCGGCACCGTCGTGAGTGAGGCCGCGCCAACGATGATCGACTCCGCAGATGGGCGCCATGCGGTTCGCCGCATCGCTCTGCCCCTCGACGGCCTCGAGCCAGGCCCGTATTTTCTCGCTCTCGTGATCCAAGATCGCCTCACGGGTAAAGCTCTGACGGCACGGACCGGCTTCGAAGTGCTGCCCCAGGAGGCAGTTCCGACGGCCCGCTGAATCCAACGACCTGGATTCGCCAGAATCCAAGAAGTCGAAGCTTTACAGGTACATAGAGCAT
This sequence comes from uncultured Acidobacteriota bacterium, assembly GCA_963831755.1. Lineage (GTDB taxonomy): Bacteria > Acidobacteriota > Vicinamibacteria > Fen-336 > Fen-336 > DATBSL01. The sequence goes on along the minus strand of CAWHRC010000013.1, from coordinate 89,654 downwards.
TTGGCGAGTCAGAAAAGTCCTTGACACGCGCACCCTGCACGCAAAAAATTACACGTGCGCATCGGGTCTAGGCAGTGTGGTGACGCTCCCTCTGCCATGTGTGCCATAGGCCTTGAGACCGAGGTCGTGGGAATCGCGACGTGGACGACCGTGGCCGACGTCCGAGGGCGCATACGAGCATCCGAGGCGACGTTTCTCAGCAATCGGGAGGTGGCATGTTGAGCAGGCTAGTCAGTCGACTGGGCTTGACGCTCGGGGTCGCGGCGTTGGCGGCGTCGGCGTTCGCCCAGAGCGCCGGCAGCTTCCGAGGCACGGTCACGGACTCGACCGGCGCGGTAGTCCCCGGCGCGACCGTCACCTTGGTCAACGAAGGCACGAAGTTCAGCCGTGAGGGCGTCACGAACGCGACGGGCGGCTTCTTCTTCGCTTCCGTGGATCCGGGCCGTTACTCCCTGAAGGTCGCGCTCACCGGCTTCAAGACCTACGAAAGCAAGGGTCTGCGCCTCAGCGCGAACGACACCGTCGGCGTCGACGTCAAGCTCGAAGTCGGGCAGATCGGCGAGACGGTCCAGGTCACTGCCGAGCGCACGGTCATCTCGACGCAGACCGGCGCCCGCGAGGGCCTGATCACGCCGGACAGCATCGAGAAGCTCTCGATCCTCGGCCGCAACCCCACCGAGCTGCTCCGCATCCTGCCCGGCGTCGTGGCTCCGAGCCAGGACCAGTTCGAGCAGGTCGGCATCGGCACCGGGTTCGGCGGCGTCGGCGCAGGCTCGTTCTCGATCAACGGCGCCCGCGCCGAGAACCTGGGCGTCACGCTCGACGGGGCCAACCTCCGCGACATCGGCAACAACAGCGGCATGATGAACGTCCCGAACAACGAGTTCGTGTCGGAAGTCAAGGTCCAGACGAGCAACTACGCGGCCGAGTTCGGCAGCGCCACCGTCTCCGTGCAGGCGATCACCAAGGCCGGCAGCTCCGAGTTCCACGGTTCGGCCTACTACTACACGCGGCCGTACCAGCTCTCGGCCAACGACCGCTCCCGCAGCTATGCCGGTGGGGAGCGCCCCAAGAGCGAGTTCAAGTACCCCGGCTTCACCCTGTCCGGTCCGATCCTCATCCCGGGCACGAGCTTCAACAAGAACCGCGACAAGGCGTTCTTCTTCTTCGGCTGGGAGTGGCAGAAGCAGAACGTCGACACCGGCTCCGTGCTGGCGGTCGTTCCGACGGCCGACATGCGCGCCGGCAACTTCAGCTCCTACCTCGGCGGCCAGAACCTCAACCTGGGCACGACGCTCAACATCCCGCGCGGCTACCCGGGCGCGGGCAGCCCGGTGCCGGGGGGCAACATCTCGCCCTACATCACACCCGACGGCGCGGGGTTGATGGGCCTGTACCCGCTGCCGAACTACAGCGATCCCAACAACCGGTACAACTACATCACGACCCGCCTGAACAACAACGACCGCAAGCAGGGCGTCCTGCGCCTCGACTACAACATCACCGAGACGACGCGTGCCTACGTCCGTCTGGCCCAGGACTCGGAGAGCCCGCAGCGCTACCGGGGCCTGTGGTGGCAGCCCGGCTCGATCGAGCTGCCGACGCCTCTCATCCAGAACGCCAAGGGCCAGTCGGCCGTCTTCAACCTGACGAGCGTCCTCAACCCGACGATCACGAACGAGTTCATCTTCTCGTTCAGCCGGCTCAAGAACGACAACACCTGGCAGGACCCGTCGAAGATGATGAAGTCGACCTACGGGATCACCGGCCTCGACAACCCGTTCCAGTCGAGCCCGTACGTCCCCGAGCTGCTGAACGAGTTCGACGGCGGCAAGGCCAGCGTGTGGTTCGCGCAGGACGTGGCCGACATCTTCTCCTACAACGGCTTCCTGCGCTTCCAGGACAGCCTGACCAAGGTGCTGAACACGCACGCGCTGAAGTTCGGCGCCGTCGTGGAGCGGCAGTACAAGAACCAGAACTTCCAGCACAACGCCAACATCCAGTACAACTTCGCGCCCTGGGGCAACGGCAGCACCGGAAACGACGTGGCGGACATCCTCGTCGGCCGCCCGGCGCAGGCCGCGGTCGGCCAGCCCTCGGCGATCGGCAACTTCATCTGCTGGAACCTCGAGGCCTTCGCGCAGGACTCCTGGAAGGTCAGCAAGAACCTGACCCTCGAGTACGGCGTGCGCTTCGGCAAGTGGACGAACAACGCCGAGACGAACAACCTGGGCGCCGTCTGGGATCCCGCGTACTACGATCCGACGCAGGGCGGCATCATCGGCAGCGGCTCGACGGCGAGGCTGAACGGCCTCGCCTACACGGCCCTCGGCCAGATCCCGCAGGGCATGGTCCCGAATCGTCCGCTGCTCTGGATGCCGCGCGCCAACTTCGCGTGGGACATCAAGGGCAACGGCGACACGATCGTGCGCGGCGGCGCGGGCGTCTTCTACGTCCGCGAGCAGGGCAACGTCCAGTACAACGTGATCAACGTCCCGCCCAACTCGTTCAACGTCACGCTCGACGCGGGCACGCTCCAGAACGCCTTCGGGACCCAGGGCTACAACGGCTACAACGGCCTCGACTACCAGACGACTGCCCTGGCGAACCCCTTCGGCGCCCTGGCCGCGCCGGCCTCCGTCGGCACGCCGAACATCAACGACCTCAAGTGGCCTCGCACCTACAACGCCAGCATCGGAATCGCGCAGCGCCTGCCCTGGCGCAACGTGCTCGAGGTCAGCTACGTCGGCACCTGGGGCCGCAACCTGGTCGGCCAGCAGAACATCAACTACGTGCCGGAGGGAGCGCTGTTCCAGGACTACTCCACGAACCCGCTGCTGCTCGCGGCGCTCGACGGAAACGTCTACAACCGGTTCCGGCCGTACCCGAACGTCGGCACGATCAACCTGCCGGTCTACGGCGGCGTCTCGGACTACAAGTCGCTGCAGGCCACGTTGAGCCGCCAGTCGGGCGACTTCACCTACCTGGTCGCTTACACGCTGTCCCAGGCCAAGGGCACCGTCGCGAACGACTTCGCACAACTCGACCCGTTCCCGAACTGGGAGACGCGTGACTACGGGATCCTGACGACCGACCGCACCCACATCCTGAACCTCTCCTGGAGCTGGCGCCTGCCCTCGCCGGTCAAGAGCGGCATCGGCAAGTACATCCTGAACGACTGGAACCTGTCCGGGATCTCCACGTGGAGCTCCGGTCAGCCCTTCCGGCCGTACTTCGAGGGCGACATCGGCGGAGACCAGGCGGAGAGGGCCTGGTACGGCACGCAGGACTTCCAGGGCGGCGGCATCAACTCGACGCCGGGTGGCATCGCGCCGACCTACAGCTGCAACCCAAGCCTCGGCGCCGGCAACCCGGCTCCCGGGGAGAAGGTCTGGGACGTCGGCTGCATCGGCATCCCGGCGTTCGGTCAGACCGGTCCGAACTATCCGCCCAACACGATCCGCACGCCGGCCCGGATGTTCCACGACCTGACGGTGTTCAAGGACTTCCCGCTCGGTGGCGCGCGGCGCCTGCAGCTACGCTTGGGGGCCTTCAACCTCTTCAACCAGGCGTACCCCGACATGATCAACAGCCAGGACATCGACTTCCACCTCAACACCACCTGCAACGTGCGGGTGACCGGGGTTCCGAACGGGGCCGGCGGGACGGCGGACGTCTGCGACCCGACCGGTGGGTACAGTTTCACCGCCAACACGCTCGCCAACTACGGCAAGATCATCACGAAGCGTGGACACCGTACGATCGAGGTCGCGGTGAGGTTCTTCTTCTAGGCGGGAACGGCCGGTCGAGCCACAAGCCGACCGGCCGGCTCTCGAAGGGGGGTGGCGGGCGGCGACGCTCGTCGCCCCCTTCGTCGTTTCGGGGCGCCGCCGCTGGTATACTTCCACCCCGGGGGGCGTCGCTGTATTCCCGTTCGCCGATGTGCCTGTCCACGCCCTGGCGCCACCGCCCGGCACGCTGCGCCGCGCTCGCAACCATGCTCCTCTCGGCCGCTCCCCTGCTCGCCCAGACTGATCCGGCTCCCCGGCGCGCGCCCGCGTCGTCGTTCGCCGCGCTGGCGGCACGTGCCGCCAAGGCGAAGCAGGCGGGGCAGCTCGACGAGGCGGTGCGGCTCTACCGGCGGGCCGTCGCCGCGCGGCCGACGTGGCTGGAGGGCCGCTGGGCGCTGGCGACGCTGCACTACGACCGCAACGAGTTCGCCGAGGCGCGGGAGCAGTTCGATCGCATCGTGAAGGCCCGGCCGGACGACCCGCAGGCGCTCGCCCTGCTGGGCCTGTGCCGGGCGCACCTGGGGGACGACGAGGCGGCGCTCGAGGCCCTGATGAAGGCGCGCAAGCTCGGCATCGGCCTGCCGGCGATCCGCTCGGTGGCCTCGTTCCAGACGGCCGCGCTGCTGAACCGGCTGGGCGACCCCGACGGGGCGTTCGAGGTGCTGCGTCCGTTCGCCGTCGACGGCGACGATCGACCCCTGGTCATCGAAGCCTTCGGCCTGATCATGCTGCGCCTGCCGCTGCTGCCGGGCCAGGTGCCCGCGGACAAGCGGGAGATGGTGCTGCTCGCCGGCCGCGGTGGCTACCACATGGCGCGCGCGCGACGCACCGCGATCGGGCGCATGGCACTCGAAGAGCTGGTGTCTCGCTATCCGTCGACCTCGAACGTGCACTACGCGCTCGGCATGTACCTGCTGCCCGACGACCCGGCCGCGGCGGTCGAGGAGTTTCACCGGGAGCTGGCGGTGACGCCCGGCCACTACGTGGCGATGATCCAGCTCGCGCTGACCGAGCTCAAGAGGGGACGTGCGCCGGAGGCGCTGCCCACGGCCGAGCGTGCCGTCCAGCTCGCCCCGACCGTTCCCGCCGCTCGCCTCGCACTCGCTCGTTCGCTCCTGGCCACCGGGGAGGTGGCCCGGGGCGTGCGCGAGATGGAGGAGGCGTCGCGCCTGGCGCCGAAGAACCCGCGCCTGCGTTACGACCTCGCCCAAGCGTACGCGCAGGCCGGGCGGGCGGAGGACGCCGCGCGCGAGCGCAGCGCCTTCCTGAAGCTGCAGAAGGCCGCCGGCGCCTCCCCGGCGCAGCCGGAAGACGATCCAGGCTCGCCGCCACCCGACACCCACTAGGAGGAAGACCATGAAGGCGATCTCCGCGCTCGGAGCACTTCTTTCCCTCGTCCTGGCCCTGACCCTGGCCCTCGGGACCGCTCCGACCGGCGCCGCGGCGCCCGCACAGGAGAACAGGCCCGCGGCCAGCCAGACGCCCGCCGCCGAACAGGCGGTGCCGGTCTTCGGTGTCGAGTCGTCGGTGGTCCTGCTCGACGTCGTCGTCCGCGACAAGAAGGGCCGTCTGGTGAAGGACCTCAAGGAGTCCGACTTCCAGGTCTTCGAGGACGGCCAGAAGCAGGCGATCAGCTCCTTCCGCGTGTTCGACAGGAGCCCGGAGTACGCCGCGCAGGCGGAGGCCGAGCGACCGTCGAGCAGCGCCGCAACGGCGCCGTCAGGGGCGGCAGGCCAGGCCGCCACGCCCGCCACGCCCGCAGCGGCGCCGGCGGCCGCTGGCGCGGCGGAGGCGGCGTCGAGCGGATCCACGCCCACCCCGGCCGTCATCGCCTTCCTGTTCGATCGCCTGTCGACCGAGGGCCGGGACAACGCACACAAGGCGGCGCTCGCCTACACGACGCGCGGCCACGTGGACGGCGACGTCGTCGGCGTCTTCGCGCTCGACCTCGCGCTCCACACGATCCAGCCGTTCACGAAGGACCTCGGGTCGATACGCGGCGCGTTCGACCGCGTCGCCCTCCACGCCCAGACGCCGTACGCCGCCGACGTGAGGGAGCAGGCGCGCGGCATCCAGGCGGACAGCGAGCGGCTGGAGGCCGCGATCGGCGGGATCACCCAGGGCACGGCCGGCAACACGTCGCCCGCGGTGGCCGCCGCGAACCTCGCGGTCCAGCTCGAGTTCAACCAGCTCCAGCAGGGAATGCTGCAGTCGTTCGACCGCCTCGAGCGGGACCAGCAGGGCTTCTCGGCGACGAACGGGCTGATGGCGATGGTCACCGGCCTCAAGGCGTTGCCGGGCCGCAAGACGATCGTCTTCTTCTCCGAGGGGCTCAGCATCTCCTCGAACGTGGAGGCGCAGTTCCGCTCCGTGATCGCCACCGCCAACCGCGCGAACGTCACCGTGTACGCGATCGACGCCGGCGGGCTGAGGACGCACAGCGACACCACGGAAGCCCGCGACGAGCTGGTCAACCGGGCCAACAGGCGGCTCGCCCAGGAGTCCCGCGGCTACCTCGACGGCTCGGACGGAGCCCTGACGCGTGGCCAGGAGCGGGCCGAGGACATGCTGCGCCTGAACCCGAAGTCGGGACTGGGGCAGCTCGCAGAGGGGACCGGCGGCTTCCTGGTGGCCGACACCAACGACCCTTCCAAGGGCTTCCAGCGCATCCAGGAAGAGATGCGCTTCTACTACCTGCTCGCGTACAGCCCGAGCAACCCCGCGTTCGACGGCAGCTTCCGGACGATCTCCGTCAAGCTCGATCGCCCGGGGCTCGAGGTCCACTCCCGGAATGGCTACCTGGCGGTCAGACCGGACACGTCGGTGCCGGTCCGCACTTTCGAAGCCCCCGCCCTGGCCCAGTTCGAGCGCCACCCCGCCCCTTCGGACTTCCCGCTGACCGCCACGGCGCTGTCCTTCCCGGAGTCGAAGCGACCCGGTCGGGTCCCGGTGCTCGTCGAGATGCCCGGGTCGGCGATCGGCTTCGCGCCGGACAAGACGGGCAAGCTCTACCAGGCCGACTTCTCGATCGTGGTGCGCCTGCGCGATTCCCAGGGCCGCGAGGTGGACCGCCTCAGCCGCGACTACCCGCTCACGGTGCCCGCCGACAGGCTGGAGGCCGCCCGCCGGGGCGACGTGCTCTTCTTCCAGGAGACCGATCTGCGACCCGGCCGCTACACGCTCGAGGCGGCGGCCTTCGACACCGTGTCGAAGAAGGCGAGCGTGCGCACGTCCACCGTTGACGTCCCGGCGGTCAGCGAGGGGCAGCTGCGCCTCTCCAGCCTGGTCCTGCTGCAGAGGGTCGACAAGCTCAGCCCGGCGGAGCAGTCCAAGGACAACCCGCTCTACTACGGCGAGACGATCCTCTACCCCAACATGGGCGCGCCGTTCCACAAGTCGCAGAGCCCCAACCTCGGGTTCTTCTTCACCGCGTACGGATCGCCGAGCGCTCCGCCACGGCAGGCGATCGTCGAGCTGCTCAAGGGCGGCGCGGTGACGGCGAAGCTGCCGCTCTCGCTCCCCGCGGTCGACACGCACGGACGCATCCAGAACGCCGCCGCGCTGCCGCTCGGCTCCCTGGCGCCGGGCGACTACGTGCTCCGGGTCACCGTGGCCTCCGGGGAGCAGACCGCGAGCCGGCAGACCCCCTTCGTCGTCGCCGAGTGAGGTCCAGAGTGCAGCGACGGCAGCCCCTCCTGTACCTGTCCGTTCTCGCCCTCGCAGCCGCCAGCCCGGCGGTCCGCGCGGGGGGCGAAGCGCAAGCGCCGCCCCCCACGCAGCCGGCGCCGGTGCCCCAGATCGCCAGCCAGGTCGAGCAGGTCACGGTCGACGTCGTCGTCCTGGACCGCAAGGGACAGCCCGTCAAGGGGCTGACGCGGGACGACTTCTCGATCCTCGAGGAAGACCGGCCCAAGACGATCGCCAGCTTCGACTCGATCGACCGCACTCCGGGGGACGAGCCCGCGGCCCCGAAGCGACTATCGCCGGTTTCGACGAACGTCGCACCGAGCACAGGCCCGGCACAGGGCCGGACGTTCGTCATTCTCTTCGACGACCTCAACCTGACGGCCCCCACGGCCATCGCCGCCAAGAAGGCGATCGCGGCGTTCCTCGACAAGGGAGCCGTGAAGGGCGACCGCGTCACGCTGTTCACGACGTCGGGCACGGCGTGGTGGACGACCGAGATGATGGGCGGGAAGCAGGACCTGCTCGCGATCCTCAAGCGGCTGGAGGGCCGGCGGCGGCTCGAGACCGCCACCGAGCGCATCTCCGACTACGAGGCCGTCCAGATCGTCTACTACCGCGACACGCTGGTTGCGAATCGCGTCCAGGAGCGCCTGGAGAAGTACGGCACGAAGCTCCTCCAGGCTCCCGACCAGGCCAACTACCAGGACGCCCGGGAGCTCTTCCAGCGCGGTGTCATCGACCCCATGGTCGAGAACATGGCGCTGCAGGCGTTCCTGAAGGCCAAGGTCCGCATGCAGGCGAGCCTCGAGACGATCGAGCGCGCCATCAAGGCGCTGACGGAGGAGCGATCCCGCAAGGCGCTGCTGCTCGTGTCGGAGGGCTTCGTGGACGACCCCACCCGGGCCGGCCCGCGGCGGGTCGTCGAAGCCGCCCGGCGCGCGAACGCCACGATCTACTTCATCGATCCGAGCGGCCTGAGGCTGCTCGACCCCATGTACAGCGCGGAGTTCGGCCCTGCCCTCGACAGCCGCGACACGATGAGCGCCATCGCCGACCTCAGCCGGGAAGGGGAAGGCGCCGCCGCCCTCGCCGAGCAGACGGGCGGGCTGCAGCATCCGCGACACGAACGGCTTCGAGCAGGGCATCGTCCGGATCGGCCGCGAGTCGCAGAGCTACTACCTGCTCGGCTACAACCCGGGCGAGATCCCCAGGACGGTCGCTTCCGCAAGATCGACGTCCGCGTGCGCGGGAACTACACGGTCCGCGCTCGCAAGGGATACTACGCCCCGACTGCCGAGGGTGACGCGGCCGCCAAGCCTCCCAGCGACGTCGACCCGGTGCTGCAACAGGCTCTCGACTCTCCCCGCCCCGCGGCCGAGATCCCCCTTCGCCTGACCGCGTACGTCGGCGAAGAATCGGGGCTGAACCGGACCCGCGTGGTTCTCGTGGCGGACGCCGACGTCTCGCACGTGGACTTCGCGGAGGTCGACGGCCAGCCGCGGGCGAACCTCGACACCCTGGTCGTGGTCGCCGACCGCGACAGCGGCGAGGCGCTGCGCTCGGACCAGAAGGTGGAGATCCAGCGGCGCCCCGGGATGACGGAGGCCAGCGGTCCGATGTGGTACTCCTTCGTCCGCGAGTTCGAGGTGGGGAAGGGCGAGCACCAGGCGAAGGTGATCGTGCGCGACGCCGCCACGAACCGCGTGGGCTCCGTGGTCCACGAGTTCAGCGTCCCGAGCCAGGACCAGTTCCGCGTCTCGACGCCCGTGCTCAGCGACACGCTGAGCGACGCCGGCCGCGGCGCGACCCCCGTGCTGCTCGCTCGCCGCACCTTCGCGCAGAGTGCGCAGCTCTACTGCCGGTTCGACGTGTACGGCGCCGCCAAGGGCCCGGGCGCCCTTCCCCGGGTGATGGCCAGCCACCTGCTGCGCCGCGGCGGCGAGATCATCGGCCGGGCCGCACCGAGCCTGATCGAGCCCACCTCGCTCGGCTCGCTGGCCCGGATGGTCCAGATCCCGCTGCGTCCCTACCCGCCGGGGGACTACGAGCTGGTGCTCGACGTGACCGACGAGGTGAGCGGCACCTCGAAAGAGCTGGTCGAGCCCTTCACGATAACCCCGCCCGTCACGGCGAGCCGGTGAGCCTGCCGTGAGCCGGCCCCCCACGATCGGGCGGCTTCTCGCCGGGCTGGCGGCCGCCTGGACGCTGGCGGCCGGCGCTCGGTCGGCGTCGCGCGCCGAGGACGCGGTTCTGGCCCGGGGTCTCCACCTGCCGTCGACCGTGGAGCCCGCGGACGCGCAGAGGATCAGCGCCCTGCTCGCTGCGGGCGGAGAGGCCGGCGCGGCGCCGATCGTGATCGACTACCCGCTGCGTGGATCGATCTTCCCGCCCGACATGGTCGCCCCGCGCTTCCTGTGGCACGACCCCGCGCCCGGGGTCGACCTCTGGCTCGTGGACGTGGCCCTGCGGGACGGCCGGGGGCATCTGTCGCTGCTCACGGACGGCGCGGCAGCGCCAGGCGGCGAGATCGACCCGCGCGCCCTCGGCCCCACCAACGAGGTCTACCGGCCGACGCCCTACCAGGCCTCCGCCCGGAGCTGGCAGCCCAGCGACGCGGTCTGGAAGCTCATCCGCGAGACGTCCGTCGCCCAGCCGGCGGTGGTGACGATTCTGGGGGTGCAGCCGGGCGCAGCGGGCGCGGTGTCCAGCCGTGGACAGGTGACGCTTCGCACCTCGCCGGATCCGGTGGGGGCCCCCCTCTTCTACCGCGACGTGCCGCTGATGCCCTCGCGAAACGACCGCAACGTGATCAAGCCGCTGGCAGAGCAGGCGCTGCCGCTGATCGCCTGGCGTCTGCGTGACGTCTCCCGCCACGACAGCCGGGTCGTGCTCCACGACATGCCGACCTGCGCCAACTGCCACTCGTTCTCCGCCGACGGCAGGACGCTGGCCATGGACGTCGACGGTCCCGACGGCGACAAGGGTGCCTACGCGATCGCGCCGATCCGCCCCACGACACGGATCACGAGGGACGAGATCATCACCTGGAACTCGTTCCCCGACCAGCCGAAGAACCACCGCACGATCGGCTTCCTGTCGCGGATCTCGCCCGACGGCCGCTACGTGCTGAGCACGGTGAACGAGGACCTCTACGTCTCGAACTTCACGGCCTACCGCTTCCTGCAGGTCTTCTACCCGACACGCGGGATCCTCGCCTACTACTCCACGAAGACCGAGGAGATGAAGGCCCTGCCGGGAGCCGACGACACCGCGTTCGTCCACTGCGACCCGACCTGGAGCCCGGACGGCAAGACCATCGTGTTCGCGCGGGCGCGGGCGCGCGACTCGTACGTGCGCGGTGCGCCGCTCGCGGCGTACCCCAACGACCCGGCCGAGACCCCGATGCGCTACGACCTCTACCGCATGCCGTTCAACGAGGGCAAGGGCGGCACACCGGTGCCGGTCGAGGGGGCCTCCGACAACGGCGTCAGCAACTCCTTCCCGAAGATCTCGCCCGACGGCCGCTTCGTCGTGTTCGTCAAGTCCGCCAACGGCCAGCTGTTGCGGCCCGACAGCAGGCTGTGGATCGTGCCCCTGGCAGGCGGCGTGGCCCGCGACATGGAGTGCAACACCGCGCTCATGAACTCCTGGCACAGTTTCAGCCCGAACGGGCGCTGGCTGGTCTTCTCCTCGAAGGTGAACACGCCCTACACCCAGCTCTTCCTCAGCCACCTCGACAGCGCCGGCCACAGCAGCCCGCCGATCCTGGTGCCGGACTCGACGGCCGCCAACCGCGCCGCCAACATCCCGGAGTTCGTCAACATCGCGTACGACGGCCTGCAGAAGATCGAGGCACCCTCGGTCGAGCAGTACCTGCATCTCAACCGCGCCACGGACCTGGCCCAGCAGGGCAAGTGGGACGAGGCGATCGCCGCCACGAACCAGGCGCTGGCGATCGACCCCGACAGCGTGAAGGCCCATCTCCTGCTCGGGACGGCGCTGTGGCGCACGGGCCGCGTGGAGGAGAGCCTCCGCCACTACGAGAAGGCGATCGAGCTCGACCCCAAGCGGCCGGAGGCGCAGTACAGCCTGAGCTTCGCCCTCTTCCTCCAGGACCGTTACGGCGAGGCGATCCCGCGCCTCGAGCGGGCCTTCGAGATCGCGCCGCACTGGGGGAGGCTGCCCGAGGCATACGACGGCGGGATCGCCCTGGACCTTCCGGACCCGCCGCGGCTCGCGGCACAGGCCTGCCGCCGCAAGCTCGAGCAGACGCCGGCAGACGTCTCCTCGCTCTTCGTCCTGGCCTCCCTGCGCGCCGCCGCACGCGAGGCCGACCTTCGCGACGGCGACGAGGCCGTGCGCCTCGCGAAACGAGTCTGCGCCATCACGCGCTTCCAGATCCCCGAGGCGCTGGACGTGCTGGCCGGCGCCTACGCGGAGGCCGGCCGCTTCGAGCAGGCGGTGCAGCTCGCGCAGCTGACTCTCTGGTACGCAAGGTCCGCCGAGAGGACGAAGCTCGCAGCCGGCGCCGAGCAGCGACTCGCCCTGTACGAGCGGGGCCTGCCGTTCCGTCGCGCCGACTGAGCGCTACTTCTTCTTGAGCGCAGTGAGCAGCGCCGCCGCGGTGGCGCGGTTCGGCGCGTCCGCCGGAGCGGCCGCCAGGTACTTCTCCAGGTAGCCGATTGCCTTCGGCACGTCGGAGGCGACGGACAGCGTGCCGAGGTAGTACTGCGACTCGACGTTCGCGGGATCGAGCTCCGCGGCCTTGGCGAACGCCTCGCGGGCCGCGTCGTCCTTGCCGGCGTTCGATGCCGTGATACCGAGCGCGAACTGGAACTTCCCGTCCAGGGGGAAGAACCCCTTGACGCCCTCGAGCAGGTCGAAGGCCTCCTGCCCCTTGCCCTTCGCCGCCAGCAGCGTACTGAGCGCGATGTAGGAGTCGTTCTTCGACGGGTCCGTCGTGATCCCCGTGCGGAACTCCGCTTCCGCGGCGTCGGCGTTGTTCTGCAGCATGTAGGCGTAGCCGAGGTTGTAGTGGGCCTCGGCGATCGCGGGGTTGGCCGCTATCACCTGCTTGAGCAGCGTCTCGGCCTTCACCGGATCACCCCCTCGCAGCGCCTCGAGGGCGCTCGCGTAGGTGGCGCCGAGCTGCTTCTCCTTCTCCTTCTCCTTCTTCAAGGCCTCCGCCTCCGCCGCGGAGGTCGCGGTCTTCTCGCCGGCGGCGGCAGGCGCCAGGACGATCGGCGGCACCTCGCTGAGAGCGTCGCCCGAGAGGTAGGTGTTGATGGTGTGGTCGTGGTAGCCGGCCTTGGCGAACGTGACGGCCCACTCGCCCGTCTGGAGCCCTACGCGCACGAACTGGCCCTTCTTGTCGGTCTTGGCGTGCTTGACGACCTTGACCCGCGACTCTCCCTTGAAGACGAAGTCGATGTTGACGTCGGGCAGCGGCTTCCCGTCCGTGCTGCTGACCGACCCGCGCACCGTGGACCCGATCTGCGCCTCGGCGGAGCCGGCGAGAAGGAGAACGGAGCCCACGGCGCACGCCGCGAGGACAACGGACCGATTCATGACCAGACCCCTTTCAGCGGATGACACGGAACGCGGCCATTCTCCCACATTCTGCCGGCCCTCACCGCCGGAGCAGCGCGTCCTCGACCCCGTAGAACGCCGGCTTGACGCGGTACTGCTCGTCGAACAGCAGCGGGTCGTCCGCACCGAACGCCGCGTCCACCCAGCTGTGCGCGTCCGTGAAGCCCCACAGCGTCACCGCCTCGCAGCGCGGCACCGTGAGGCAGGCGGCCACGACGTCGTGGTAGACCTGGCGCTGCCGGGCCAGCCGGCTCGCCGTGTCGCCCGGCAGGTTGCGGATCTGCACGTCCATCTCGCTGAAGTTCACGCGCAGGCCGAGGTCGGCGAGCCGCTTGACGTTCGCCGCGATCTCGGCCGGCGCCGGAAAGCCCGAGGCCGAGACGTGCATCTGCAGCCCGACGCCGTCGATCGGCACGCCCCGGGCCTTGAGGTCGCTCACCAGCGCGTAGATGGCATCGGACTTGCGGTTCATGCCCTCGCCGCCGTAGTCGTTGTAGACGAGCTCCGCGTCGGGATCGGCGCGGCGAGCCAGGCGGAAGGCCTCGGCGACGTAGTCGTCGCCGAGCCCGCGCGAGAAGACCGTGCTGCGCAGGCCGAGCGTGGTGTCGTCGATCGCCTCGTTGACCACGTCCCAGGCGCGGACGTGGCCCCGGTAGTGCCCGACCACCGTGCGGATGTGGTCCTCGAGCGCGATCCGCAGCTCGGGCGGCGAGAGCGCCTCGACCCACTTCGGAAGCGCCTGGTGCCACACCAGCGTGTGGCCCTTGACCTGCATCCCGCGCGACTCGGCGAAGGCGACGATCGCGTCGCCTCCGGAGAAGTCGAAGACGCCCTGCGTCTTCTGGACGGGGTCCCACTTCATCTCCCACTCGGCGGTGACGTAATCGAAGTGGCGCGCGGCCGCCGCCGCGTAGACGGGCTCGCTCGCGAGGCCGGAGGAGAAGACGGCCGTTCCGATCAGGACCCCGCTCGTGGCCGCGGCGTCGCGCAACGGAGCCACCTCGTTCCAGGCGGGGCCCGGCGTCGGTGTCGGCGACGGAGTGGGGGCTGTGGGGCCCGACCCGCTGCCGCCGCAGGCGGACAGCGCCAGCGCGGCCAGGCAGACGCTTGCCGCGGCGGGGACGCGGGTCCACGTCGCGGCGGCGGCCCTCACTTCCCGAGGTCGAGCACGACGATCGTGTCGACGGGGTCGAGAGCCTTCGGATCGAGGTGCAGCAGCAGCGCGTCGCGCTCGAGCGTGAAGGCGACCGGCTTCTGCGAGCGGAACAGCGAAGCCGCCTTCACCCGCCGAGACGGGCGCGGCAGCGGCAGGACCGGGTCGCTCCAGTCCAGCAGGTGCACGTACACCCGGTCGCCGCGTTGGGTGGTGACGCCCCAGCTGCCGCGGCGTCACGGGGCCGCCGCGCGTGCCGTAGATCGTGTCACCGTTCGTCTTCAGCCAGTCCCCCACCTCGGCCAGCCGCTTCACGAACTCGGGCTGGATCGTGCCGTCCGGCCGCGGGCCCGACGTTGAGCAGCAGGTTGGCGTCGTAGCCCGCCGCCTTGACCAGCAGCTGCACGATCTGCTTCGTGCTCTTGTAGCTGCCGTCGTGCTTGTTGTAGCCCCACGAGTTGTTGATGGTGTCGCACATCTCGAACGGCAGCGTGCCGATCTCGACCTTGTCGTTGAAGCCGGCCGTGTTGTGCCCGGGCAGGTCCTTCTCGAACATCTGGAAGTCCTCGCCCGGGTTCGGCAGGCGATGGTGATTGCTGCCCACGAGCGCCGCCGGCTGCAGGTCGTGGATCAGCTTGTAGGTCCTGCCCAGCCGCCAGTCGGCCTCCGGCTTGTCCCACCAGCCGTCGAACCAGATCCCGCCCACCTCGCCGTAGCCCGTCAGCAGCTCCCGTAGCTGCGCGTCCATGTAGTCCAGATACCGGTGCCAGTCGCCCTTCTCGTCGCGGCCCGCGAAGCGGCCCGTCGTGCCGCGGGGGAAGTAGTCGGGGTGGTGCCAGTCCAGCTGCGAGTGATAGAAGAAGAGCTTGACCCCCTGCCGGTGGCACTCGTCGGCCAGCAGCTTCAGCACGTCCTTGCCGTACGGCGTGCGGTCGACGACGTCGTAGTCGCTCACCTTCGAGTCGAACATCGCGAAGCCGTCGTGGTGCTTCGACGTGATCGTGATGTACTTCATGCCCGCGTCCTTCGCCATCTTCACCCAGGCGGCCGCGTCGAAACGGACCGGATTGAAGGCCGGCGGGAAGTCGCGCTCGTACTCCGGGATCGTGATGCGCTTCTGCTGCATCACCCACTCCCCCTCGCCGGCGACGGCGTAGACACCCCAGTGGATGAACAGGCCGAAGCGCGCCTGCTGGAACCACTGGCGCGCCTTCAGGTTCTCGGGGCTCGGCGTGTAGCCCTCCTGAGCCGGGGCGGCCGCGGCGAGGCTGGCGAGCACGACCAGCACGGCGGAAACGGACAGCGCACGCCTCATCACTCACCTCCGGGCCAGGAGCGGCCTCCGCGGCGAGGCCGGCCGGATTATACGAGGACCCCGGGGAGCCGGCAGCCGGGCGGCTGAGTGCGCGCGGCCGCCGGAAACCCTTCCCTACTTCTCGCCGAGACCGAGGGCGGAGAGCACCTCGGCCGGGCAGCCCTTCCACTCCGCCACGTAGGTGTTGCCGGTGTAGCCCAGGTCCTCGACGCCCATCCGGCTCGTCCAGAAGCCCGAGGCCACGAGGTCGCGGAACGCGGTGAAGAACGCCGCCCCCGCCTCCATCTCCGGCCGCGCGCGCCCGGGCCAGGCGATCGAGTCGAGGACCGCCCTTCTCTCCCCGTCGGCGCACGCGACGAAGACCCGGCCGAACCTTCCCCCGCACTCGCGGTCCAGCCAGGCGAGCCCGCCGCGCAGCTGCGTCTGCAGCCGCTCCCGCTCGCGCGGCTGCGACAGCGGGTCCGTGAGCAGGAAGTCGATGAACTCGGGCACCAGCGCGTCGCTCGCGCTCCCGGACCGCCCGTCGGCCGGGATCACCATGTCGCCGAGCGCGCGCACCGCGGCCCACTCCTGCGCCGTGAAGAAACGCGGCTGGTAGGGGCCCTTGCCCTCCCGCGCCGCGGCCCGCTGTCCGGCCACGTGCTCGTGGGCCGCCTCCAGCGCCGCCGCCGAGAAGACGAGCCCGGCGATCGGGATCGCCCCCGCCCGGCGCAGCAGCTCGCGCCGGTCGATGGGGGCGGCCGGAGGGTCCGAGCGCTTGCCGCCGCGATCGTCGGCCTCGTCCTTCACAGGTCCCCCTTCCGACGCTCGTCGACGATGTGCTCGGCCGTGCGCATCGCGAGCGCCAGGATCGTCCAGGTCGCGTTCTTGTGCGGGTTGCTGACGAACGGCCCGCCGTCGGCGACGAACAGGTTCCGGCAGTCGTGCGCCTGGCACCACTCGTTCAGCGCGGAGGTCCGCGGGCTCGGGCCCATGCGCACCGTTCCCAGCTCGTGGATGATCTCGCCGCCCGTCGAGATGCCGTGGCCGGCCTCCGGCCCGGGCTCCGGCTCGACGGGCGTGCCGCCCATCGCCTCGACGATCGAGCGGAACGTGCGCTGCATGTGGCGGGCCTGGTTCAGCTCGTGGCTCGACCACTTCCAGTGGAAGCGCAGCACCGGGATCCCCCAGCGGTCCACCGTCGTGGGGTCGATCTCGCAGTACGAGTCGGCGTTGGGCAGGCACTCGCCGCGGCCGGAGAAGCTCACGAACGCGCCGTAGTGGCGGCGGTAGTCGTTCTTGAGCTGCAGGCCGTAGCCGCCGCCGTTCACCCTGTGGATCCCGCTCAGCACGCCGAAGGCCGGCATCTGGCGGCCGCCGCCCAGCTCGACGTGGTAGCCGCGCGGGAAGTCGAGCGCGCGGTTGTCCAGCCACCACGGGATGTAGACGTGCATGCCGCCGACTCCGTCTTCGTTGTGCGGCGGCAGGCCCGCGAGCGACGGCACGAAGCCCGACACGTGCACGCCGACGCTGTCCGTGAGGTAGCGGCCGACCGCGCCGCTCGAGTTGGCGAGCCCGGCCGGGTGGCGCGGGGCGCGGGAGTTGAGCAGGATGCGGGCGGTCTCGCAGGCGCTCGCCGCCAGCACCACGATCCGCGCGCGCAGCTCGCGGTCCCGGCCGCTGGCCGTCTCGACGTACGAGACGCCGGTGGCGCGGCCCTCCGCGTCCGTCGTCACGCTACGGACCATGGCGCCGGTGACGATCTTCAGGCGGCTCGTCGCGAGCGCCGGCGGCAGCAGCACCGACGGCGTCGAGAAGTTCGAGTGCGTCGCGCAGCCGCGGCCGCACTGGCCGCAGTAGTGGCAGGCCGGCCGCTCGCCCTTCGGCCGCGTGAGGATCGACAGCCTGGATGGGATCACGGGGATGCCGATACCGCGGCAGGCCTTCTGGATCGCCAGCTCGTAGCAGCGCGGCTTCGGGGGCGGCAGGAAGACGCCGTCCGGCTCGTTCTCGAGACCCTCGTTGGTACCGAAGATCCCGACCAGCTCGTCGAGCCGGTCGTAGTACGGCTCGAGGTCGTCGTAGCCGATCGGCCAGTCGTCCCCGAGCCCGTCGCGGCTGCGGCCCTTGAAGTCCCACGGGCCGAAGCGCAGCGAGATGCGGCCCCAGTGGTTCGTCCGGCCGCCGAGCATGCGGCCGCGGAACCACATGAACCGCTCGCCCGGGGCGACCGTGTAGGGCTCGCCCTCGATGTCCCAGCCGCCGATGCAGCCGTCGAACTCGCCGAACGGCCGCGCGCGGTGCGCGCGCCCGCGGCGCGGCGAGTCGTAGCTCCAGGCGAACATCGCGCCGTCCTTCGCCGAGTCCCACGGCGGGCCCGCCTCCAGCAGCACGACGCGGGCCCCGGCCTCGGCGAGGACCTTCGCCGCCATGCCGCCACCGGCCCCCGAGCCCACGATGCAGACGTCCCACGGCTCGGACGGCGTCAGGATCTGCACGGGCGGCGCCTAGATCTGGGGCGCCCGGAAGGTGTCGCAGGAGCCGAGGTCGCCCGTCTCCAGCCCCTTGCGCAGCCAGCGCACGCGCATCGCCGACGAGCCGTGGGTCCACGACTCGGGCGCGACGTAGCCCTGCGACTGCTTCTGCATGTTGTCGTCGCCGATCGCGGCCGCGGCGCGCAGGCCCTCCTCGGCCTCTCCCGGGTCGAGGTACTGCTGGTCGTAGTGGCCGAAGACGCCGGCGAAGCAGTCGGCCTGCAGCTCGAGCCGGACCGAGTACTGGTTCGCCTGCTCCTGCGACCCGGCGCGCTGCTGGGCCCGCGTCACCTGGTCCGACAGCCCGAGCAGGTTCTGCACGTGGTGGCCGATCTCGTGCGCGATCACGTAGGCGCGCGCGAAGTCGCCAGGCGCGCGGAAGCGGTCCTGGAGCTCCCGGAAGAACGCCATGTCCAGGTAGACCTTGCTGTCGGCGGGGCAGTAGAACGGGCCGACGGCCGCGGACGCCAGCCCGCAGGCCGACTCGACACGGTCGCTGAACAGCACGAGGTGGGGCTTGCGGTACGCGCGCCCGCCCTTCTCGAAGACCTGCGTCCACACGTCCTCGGTGTCCTTCACGATCACGCGCACGAACTTCGCCTGCGGGTCGTCGGCCGGCGGCGCCGCCTCGGGGACGCGCTGCTGCGTCACCTGCGGCGCCACCTGCTGGACCAGCCCGAGCACCGCCAGCAGCTGCCGCGGGTCGGCGCCCGTCAGCAGCGAGATCACCATCACCAGCAGCAGGCCCCCGCAGCCGACGCCGGCGGGCCCGCCCGGAATCCGCAGTCCCCGGCGGTCCTCGACGTTGTCGCTCTCGGCGCGGCCTTCCCAGCGCATAGGTCCTCCCGGTCGGCGGCCGGGACGGCGAGCACGCCGCGCCCGGCCTGGTGATGATACCGCCTCGCGTGGACGCTTCCGTAGCCCCTGGCGCGGGTTGACAGGCCCGGACCGCGGCAGATAATCGACCGCGCCGGCGGCCGCAGCGACGGCCGGCCCACCCACTGGAGGCACCCCTTGGCACAAAGCTCCCGCCCCTGGAACCGCCGCCGCTTCATCGGCACCGGCCTCGCGACGACCGCCGCGGCGCTCGGCACCCGTCTCGCGTCCCCGGCCGCGCTCGGCGCGAGCGACCGGGTGCGCGTCGGGGTGATCGGCAGCGGCGGCCGCGCGCGCTACCTGATGCGCCTGCTCAAGGAGCTGCCCGGCAACGCTCTCGTCGCGGTGAGCGACGTCTACGAGCCACGCGCGCTCGAGGCGGCCGAGATCGCCGGCGCCGGCTGCGTCAAGCACGCCGACTACCGCCGCCTGCTCGACGACAAGGCGATCGACGCGGTCCTGATCGGCAGCCCCGACCACTGGCACCTGAAGATGACCGCCGACGCGCTGGCCGCCGGCAAGGACGTCTACCTCGAGAAGCCCGTCTCTCGCACGCTGGCGGACGGCGACGCGCTCGTGAAGCTCGTCGAGTCCTCGAAGCAGGTCGTGCAGACGGGCACGCAGCAGCGCAGCTGGGAGCACTTCGCGCTCGGCAAGCAGATCCTCGACTCGGGCAAGCTGGGCCAGGTCACGTTCGTGCACACCTACTGGCACCAGCGCATGCTCCCGGGCGGCTTCCCCGAGGTGGACCAGGCCAGGCTCGACTGGAAGAGCTGGCTCGGGAGCGCGCCCGACCAGCCCTGGAGCGCCGAGCGCTTCTTCCGCTGGCGGCACTTCCGCGACTTCGGCGGCGGCGTGCTCACGGACCTGCTCACCCACTGGATCGACGTCGTCCACTGGTACCTGGGCGTCGACACGCCCCAGGGCGCCGTCACGACCGGCGCGAACTACCGCATCAAGACGATCGAGTGGCCGGACACGGTGACCGCGACGCTCTCCTACCCGAAGGAGTTCATGGTCACCCACACCGGCACCTACGCCAGCTCGATCGACGACGGCGGGCTCGAGTTCCGCGGCGACCAGGCGACGCTCAAGGTGGATCGCGAGCGGCTGGCCGTCTACTCGGAGGACTCGCGCAAGGGGCAGCCCTGGCGCATGACGCCGGAGCCCGAGATCTTCGTGCGCTCGCAGGCGGACGGCAGCTCGAGCCACCTGCGCAACTGGCTCGATTGCGTGCGCAGCCGCAAGGCGCCGAACGCGCCGATGCGAGTCGGCATGCAGGCCGCCCGTGCCGCGCACATCGCCAACCAGTCGTTGCTCGCTGGCGCCCGCGTCAGGTGGAACGCCGCGTCCGGCTCGGTCGACAAGGCCTGAGGGCCGGCGGGACATGACGAATCCCCGGCGACGCCCGGCCCTGCTCGCCGTCTCCGCGCTCGCCGCCCTCGCCGCCCTTGCCCAGCCGGCCTGCCGCCGCGGCGGCGGAGCGCCGGGCAAGGACCGGCCCCTGCGCATCGCCTTCGTGCCGAAGGCGACCAACATGGACTTCTGGCGCACGGTGCACGCGGGCGCGGTCAAGGGCGCGCGCGACCTCGAGGCGACGGGGACCAGGGTCGAGCTGCTCTGGAAGGGGCCGCTGCGGGAAGACGACCGCGAGCAGCAGGTGCAGGTGGTCGAGTCGTTCGCCAGCCAGGGCGTCGACGGCATCGTGCTCGCGCCGCTCGACGAGCGCGCCCTGGTGCGGCCGGTCGAGGAGGCGAAGCGGCTCGGCATCCCGACGGTCGTGATCGACTCGGCGCTCGCCTCCGACCAGATCGTCAGCTTCGTGGCGACCGACAACCGCAAGGGCGGCGAGCTGGCCGCGGACGAGATGGGGCGGCTGCTCGGCGGGAAGGGCCACGTGATCCTGCTCCGCTACCAGGACGGCTCGGCGAGCACGACCGCGCGCGAGGAGGGTTTCCTGGCGAGGCTGCAGGCCGCCTGGCCCGGCCTGCAGCTGCTCTCCTTCGACCAGCACGCCGGCGCGACGCGCGACACGGCCAAGCGCGCCGCCGAGAACCTGCTGAACCGCTTCGGCAGCGAGACCGACGGCCTGTTCGTGGTCAACGAGTCGACGGGCTCCGGCACGCTGCTCGCGCTGCAGGACGGCGGCCTGGCCGGCCGCGTCAAGTTCGTGGGCTTCGACTCGACGCCGGCCTTCGTGGCCGCGCTGCGTGCCGGCCAGATGCAGGGCTTCGTGCTGCAGGCGCCGTTCCGCATGGCCGAGCTGGGCGTGAAGACGCTCGTCGACCACCTGCTCGGAAAGCCGGTGCCGCGCCGCATCGACACCGGCGTCGTGCTGGTCACGCCGGCGAACCTCGACTCCCCGGAGGTCCAGGAGCTGCTTTCGCCGCCGCTCGAGAAGTACCTGCAGCCCGGGGAATGACCAGCGCACTGCGGCTGGACGGGATCGCCAGGCGCTTCGGGGCGACCGTCGCGCTCGACGGTGCTTCGCTGGCGCTCGCGGACCGGCGAGGTGCGGGCGCTGGTCGGCGAGAACGGCGCCGGCAAGAGCACGCTCCTGTCGATCGTGGGCGGCCTGCTGCAGCCGGACGGCGGCTCGATGCAGCTCGAGCACGGCGCCTACGCGCCGTGCTCGCCGCGCGACGCACGTGCCGCGGGCATCGCGCTCATCCACCAGGAGCTCTCGCTCTTCCCCCACCTCTCCGTCGCCGAGAACGTGCTCGTCGGCCGGGAGCCGCGCCGCCGCGGGGTCGTCGACCGCGACGCCGCGCGCCGGCAGACGCGGGAGGTGCTGGCCGAGTTCGGCCACCCGGAGATCGATCCCGACGCGCGCGTGGGCAGGCTCCCGATCGGCGCCCGCCAGGTGGTCGAGATCTGCCGCGCCATCGCGGCCCGTGCCCGGGTGGTGCTGATGGACGAGCCCACGAGCAGCCTGCCGCGCGGCGACGTCGAGCGGCTGTTCGCCCTCGTGCGCAGGCTCGCCGAGCGCGGCGTGGCCGTGCTCTACATCAGCCACTTCCTGGAGGAGAGCCGGGCGGTCGCCTCGACCTTCACCGTGCTGCGCGACGGCCGGACCGTGGCCGACGGCCGCCTGGCGTCGGTGCCGAACGACACCCTGATCGCGACGATGGCCGGGCGCACGGTGTCCGAGCTGTTCCCCGGACGCAGGGAGGCGGCGGCGGGCGCGGTGGCGCTCGACGTCCGCGGGCTCGCCAGCCCGCCGGCCCTCCACGAGGCGTCCTTCTCGCTGCGCACGGGCGAGGTGCTCGGCGTCTTCGGCCTGATGGGCTCCGGGCGCACGGAGATGGTCCGCGCCCTCTTCGGGCTGGACCGGCCGGCCGCCGGCGAGCTGTCCGTCGCCGGCCGCGCCTGCCGCCTCGCCGAGCCGCCCGACGCGCGCCTGCGTCGCGGCCTCGGCTACCTCAGCGAGGACCGCAAGGGCGAGGGCCTCGCGCTGCCACTGTCGGTCGCCGACAACGTCACCCTGACGCGCCTCGCGGCGTGCGCGCGGCTCGGTGTGCTGCAGCCGGCACGCCAGGAGGAGCAGGCCCGCCGGCGGGCCGAGGAGCTGTCCCTGAGGATGGCCGGGCCCCGGCAGCCCGTGAGCGCTCTCTCCGGGGGCAACCAGCAGAAGGTCGCCTTCGCCCGGCTCGTCCACCAGGACGCCGACGTGCTGCTGCTGGACGAGCCCACGCGCGGCGTCGACGTCGGCAGCCGCGCCCAGATCTACGGCGCGATCGCCGGGGCCGCCGGGCGCGGCAAGGCCGTGCTGATGGTCAGCTCCTACCTGCCGGAGCTGCTGGGCGTCTGCGACCGCCTCGCCGTGATGAGCCGCGGACGCCTCTCCCCCGCCCGGCCGGTCGCCGAGTGGTCGCCGGAGGCGGCGCTCGAGGCCGCGATCGGGGCATGAGCCTGCTGCGCGGCCGGCTGTCGCGGCTCGGCCCCTTCCTGGGCTTGCTGCTGGTGGTCGCCTTCTTCGCCCTCGCCAGCGGCGCACCGGAGCGCTACCTCTCGGCCAACAACCTGCGCGTGGTGCTCGCGCAGACCGTGATCGTCGCGATCGGCGCGATCGGCATGACGCTGGTGATCGTCGCCGGCGGCATCGACCTCTCGGTCGGCTCGACGATCGCGCTGACCGGCGTCCTGTGCGCCCTGGCACTGCGGGACGGCCTGGCGCCGTCGCTGGCCGTGCTCGGCGCCGTGCTGCTGGGCGCCCTCGTCGGCCTGCTCAACGCGGCGGCGATCACGCGCCTGCGCGTGGTGCCGTTCATCGCCACGCTCGGCATGCTCGGCGTCGCGCGCGGCGCGGCGAAGTGGCTGGCGCACCAGACGACCGTGGAGGCGCCCGCGACCTGGGTGAGCGAGCTGGCCGTGACCTTCCCCACGGCCGCCTGGCTGGTCTTCGCGCCGGGCGTCTGGATCGCGCTGGCGCTGGCCGCCCTGATGGGCTTCGTGCTGCGCCGTACCGTCTTCGGCCGCCGCGTGTTCGCGCTCGGCTCGAGCGAGGCGGCCGCCCGCGCCTGCGGCATCGCGATCGAGCGCCTGAAGCTCGCGGTCTACGCGATCGCGGGCCTGTTCTTCGGCCTGGCGGGCGTGATGCAGATGTCGCGGCTGCGCCAGGGCGACCCGACCGTGGCCGCGGGCACCGAGCTCGACGTGATCGCGGCGGTGGTGATCGGCGGCGGCAGCCTCAACGGCGGCGAGGGGTCCGTCCTCGGCTCCATGATCGGGGCCCTGGTGATGGCCTTCCTGCGCAACGGCAGCCAGCAGATGGGCTGGCCCAGCCACGTGCAGGAGATGCTGATCGGCGCGATCATCGTGGTCGCCGTCGCGGTCGACCGCTGGCGGCACGAACGCAGGAGAGACGAGGCATGAGGCTGATCCGATTCGGGGCGCCCGGCAGCGAGCGGCCGGGCCTGCTGCTCGGCGACGGGACGCGCGTCGACGCGGCCGCCTTCGGCGAGGACTGGGACGAGCGCTTCTTCGGCACGGACGGCCCCGCCCGGCTCGCGGCCTGGGCGCCGCGGCACGCGGCTACGGCGCCGCGCGTGCCCGAGGCCGTGCGGCTGGGCCCCTGCATCGCCCGCCCGAGCAAGATCGTCTGCATCGGTCTCAACTACGCCGACCACGCGCGCGAGACGCAGGCGAAGATCCCGGAGGAGCCGATCATCTTCTTCAAGGCCACGAGCGCCCTGTGCGGCCCCGACGACGACCTGGTGCTGCCCCGCGGCTCGGTCAAGACGGACTGGGAGGTCGAGCTGGCGGTGGTGATCGGCCGCCGCGCGCGCTACGTCTCGCCCGGCGAGGCCCCCGGCCACGTGGCCGGCTACGCGTTGCACAACGACTACTCGGAGCGCCAGGACCAGCTGGAGCGCGGCGGGCAGTGGTCCAAGGGCAAGAGCCAGGACACCTTCGCCCCGCTCGGCCCCTTCCTCGCGACGCCCGACGAGGTCGGCGACCCGCACGCCCTCGCGGCCTGGCTGAGCGTGAACGGCGAGACGAGGCAGAAGAGCAGCACCGACCAGATGGTCTTCCAGGTGCCGGCCCTGGTGAGCTACCTCAGCCGCTTCATGACGCTGCTGCCCGGGGACGTGATCAGCACCGGCACGCCCGCCGGCGTCGGCATGGGCTTCACGCCTCCGGTGTTCCTGAAGGCGGGCGACGTCGTCGAGCTGGGGATCGAGAAGCTGGGCCGCCAGCGGCAGCAGGTCGTGGCCTCGAGCTGAGCCAGCCCCGAGCCGCGGAGACGACGATGCGCATCGACGCCCACCAGCACTTCTGGCGCTACCGGCCCGAGACGCACGGCTGGATCTCCGACACGATGGCCGTCCTCAAGCGCGACTACCTGCCGCGCGACCTCGAGCCGCTGCTGCGGGCGCAAGGCTTCGACGGTTGCGTGGCCGTCCAGGCCGCGCAGACCCTCGAGGAGACGCGCTTCCTGCTCGAGCTGGCCGAGCGGCACTCGTTCGTCCGCGCCGTCGTCGGCTACGTGGACCTCGTCTCACCCGACCTGGAGCGCCAGCTCGACGCGCTCGCCCGCCACCCGCGCTTTCGGGGCGTGCGCCACATCGCCCAGGACGAGCCCGACGACCGCTGGCTGGCCCGGCCGGACGTGGTGCGCGGGATCGGCGCCTTGCGGCGCTACGGGCTCAGCTACGACATCCTCGTCTACGCGCGGCAGCTGCCGGCGGCGATCGAGCTGGCCCGGCACCTGCCGGACCAGCCGTTCGTGCTGGACCACCTCGGCAAGCCCGAGATCCGCTCCGGCCGGCTCGAGCCCTGGCGCGGCGAGCTCCGGCGCCTGGCCGCGCACGGCAACGTGGCCTGCAAGCTGTCGGGGCTGGTGACCGAGGCGGACTGGGACGGCTGGACCGCCAACGACGTCCGGCCCTACCTGGAGGCGGCGCTCGAGGCCTTCGGCCCCGAGCGCCTGATGATCGGATCGGACTGGCCGGTCTGCCTGCTGGCCGGCGACTACGCGCGCGTGACCGGCCTCGCCACGGACTTCATCGCCTCGCTGTCGGCGGACGAGCAGGCGGCGATCCTCGGGGCCAACGCGCTGCGCTTATACGGCATCCTGGGAGGGGCATCGTGAGCGAGCGTTTCGTCGGCAAGGTGGTGATCGTGACCGGCGCCGGCTCGGGGATCGGCCGGGCGTCGGCCCTCGCCTTCGCGGGCGAGGGCGCCCTCGTGGCGCTGGCGGACGTGTCGCACGCCAAGGCGGAAGCCGTCGCGAAGCAAGCCGGCAAGGACGGCGCGCGCGTGATCGCCCTGCAGGGCGACGTGTCGCTGGCCGCCGACTGCCAGCGCCTGGTGCGGGAGACAGAGTCGCGGCTGGGTCCGCTCGACGTGCTGGTGAACAACGCCGGCGTCGGGACGAGCGGCACGGTGCTGACGACGGACGAGGCCACCTGGGACCGCCTGGTCGCGGTCAACCTGAAAGGCACCTACCTGATGTCGCGCGCGGCCCTGCAGGTGATGGTGCCGCGCCGGCGCGGCGTGATCGTGAACGCCGGCTCGATCGCCGGCGTGCGCGCGGTGGCCGAGCGCGCCGCCTACGTGGCCACGAAGTTCGGCGTCGTGGGCCTGACGAAAGCGATGGCCCTCGACCACGTGAAGGACGGCATCCGCGTCAACGCGGTGTGCCCCGGCACGACCCTCACGCCCTGGATCGACGAGCGCCTGAAGGAGGCGCCCGAGCCGCAGGCCGCGATGGCGGCGCTCGTCGCGCGGCAGCCGATGGGACGCCTGGGCACGCCCGAGGAGATGGCCGCCGCCTACCTGTTCCTGGCCTCCGACGAGTCGGCCTTCACCACCGGGACGACGCTGATCGTCGACGGCGGCTTCATCTGCTGAGCCGCGCTGCCTGTCCGGCGCAGCCGCCGCCGAGGCGG
Organism: uncultured Acidobacteriota bacterium; assembly: GCA_963831755.1. Taxonomy (GTDB): domain Bacteria; phylum Acidobacteriota; class Vicinamibacteria; order Fen-336; family Fen-336; genus DATBSL01. Next base: position 63,336 of record CAWHRC010000013.1, on the reverse strand, counting down.
CTGCCGGACTGAATCGAGGTTCCCCTGGAAGCCTTCCTCGTGTCCACGGTGATCGTCGCCCTCGCCGAGATGGGCGACAAGACGCAGCTGCTCTCCTTCGTCCTGGCGGCGAAGCTGAAGCGGCGGGTGCCGATCGTGCTCGGCATACTGGTCGCCACCCTCGCCAACCACTTCCTGGCCGGCTGGATCGGGGCCTGGCTGGCGAGCCTCGTCTCACCCGCCACGCTGCGCGTCCTCGTGGCCGGCTCGTTTCTGGTGTTCGGACTGTGGGCCCTCAAGGCGGACAAGCCGGAGCCGGACCGCGAGCTGCGCGGCGGCGGCGTCTTCCTGACCACGCTGGTCGCATTCTTCTTCGTCGAAATGGGCGACAAGACACAGCTCGCGACGGTCGCCCTGGCCGCGCGCTTCCAGTCGCTCCTGGCCGTCGTCGGCGGGACGACGCTCGGGATGATGATCGCCAACGTGCCTGCCGTCTGGGTCGGCGAGACCCTGGCCCGGCGGATCGACATGAGGTGGATGCGCTGGGTGGCCGCGGCCCTGTTCCTGCTCCTGGCCGTGCTGACGCTCGTGGCCGGGGACAGGCCCCTGTCGCGCTGAGCCCCGGGCTCAGCTCCGGTACGCCTGTCGCCCGTGGCCCTGGACCGGGATCCCCTGGCCGGCCAGCACCTCGTGCTGCAGCGCGTACATGCAGCCGGCGGCCTCGTCGATCTTGCGCGTGAACGCGATCGAGCCTTTCAGGATCGGCCGCAGGCGCTCCTTGTCCTGGATGCGGGCCTTCGGGTACTCGTGCTCGACCACCAGGTGCGTGTTCGCCACGTCGAGCGCCAGCAGCTCGCGCGCCGCCAGCTGGTGGTCGAGCCAGTCGACGCTGCGATTCTGCAGGTACGCCAGCGGGTCGTGCCGCGCCGTGCCGGGCAGCTCGTGCTCGCACAGCACCATCTGCTTCTTCCAGGCGTTCGCCTGGTCGGCCGGGTTCGCGGAGGGCTTGCCATCCTTCCAGTCGCCGCGCTCGACGGTCTGGCCGCCGTAGCCCCAGGCCGCCACCCCCTTCGCGTCGATGACCTGCCCCTTGACGTGGAAGCCGGCGATCAGGAAGCCGTAGCCCTCGTCCTTCAGGTACTGGAAGAGCGAGCGGGTGTCCTGCCCCATCAGGATCGCGTGCGAGGGGTCGTAGTGGATGCGGAACTGGTCGCCGACGCCGTGGCGCTCACAGATCCGGTGCAGCGCGATCCACGTCCCGGGCGTGTAGGCGATGTTGTTGTGCCAGTTGTCGCCCGTGGTCCAGCCGGGCATCGGGCACTGCTCGACGCGGTAGACGAGCGAGCGCGCCTTCGCCTCCTTCAGCAGCGGCACGAAGCTCTGCTCGAAATCGACGAGGTTCTGGTCCATCGACAGCTTCTGGTTGCGCCCGACGAAGCCGCAGACCGCCTCCGTGCCGAGCAGGCTCGCCGCCTCGAACACGCGCCGCATGAAGTCGTGCTTCTTCCTGCGGATCGTCGGGTCGTCGTGGAGCATGTTGTCGAAGAACGCGACGTCCGAGAGGCCGACCCGGCTCGCCGCCAGGGACTTCTGCACGCGCTGGGCGCGCGCCTCGTCGAACGGACGGCGCAGGTCGAGCGTGTTCGCGACCGGGTCGAGCATCGCCTCCGGCGGCACGTCGGCCTCGCTCGGGTGCAGCGCCGCCGAGAGCTGGATGTAGTCGGCGCCGAGCTCGTGCGCGAACGCCATCCACTCCTCGATCGCGAGGTCGGGGTCGGGGTCGCGCTTCTCCCGCGGCGTCAGCTCCTGCAGCGCGGCCGTGAGCACGCCCATCTTCATGAACTTCGGCTCGAAGGGGGCGACGGGCATGGGATCCTCCGCGTGGTCGGACGAGCCCGGACGATACGCCCTCGTTCGAACCGGCGTCAATCCGACTGGCAAGCCGGCCGATGCCGATGATCCATTGCCCTGCGCACCCGGCGAGGCCATCATCGCCGCATGAGCGCGCGTCTCGTGCGCAGCGCGGCCTCTGCCTGGCTCGTCCTGCTCGTGATCATGTTTTCGAACGGCATCGTGCGGGCGGTGGTGCTCCAGCCGCGACTGGGCGAGGATGCGGCCCGCCGCCTCGCCACCCTGGTCGGCGTCGCCCTGGTCGTGGCGTTCTCCTTCGCGTACGTCCGCCACGCAGGCCCGCTTTCCGCGCGGGAGCTGCTGCCGGTCGGAGCGGTCTGGCTCGCGCTCACGCTGTGCTTCGAGTTCGGCTTCGGCCGTGCCTCCGGCAGGAGCTGGCAGGAGCTGCTCGCGGACTACAACCTCGCACGCGGGCGCTTGTGGCCGCTCGTGCTCGGCGCGACACTGCTCGCGCCGTGGGCCTGGGGCCTGATCCTGCGGCCGCGCTCCCGCTGAGCCACGCACCGCAGGGGGGCCGGCCTGGACCTCGCTAGCCCGCGGCGGCCAGCCCGGTCGCCTCGCAGCACGCGGGCGGCTAGAATGAAGGCAGCTTCTTCCTCAACCCACGCTCTGCCTCGCCACTCGGGAGGTCCCGCTGCCCACTGCGCGCCGGATCGTCGTCTACGTCGCGACCAGCGCCGACGCCCGCAAACGAGCCGCTGACAGGAGGACCTGATGGACCAGAGAATCATCGACCTCTACGACGCCTTCACCCACGGGGCCCTCGACCGGCGTGACTTCCTCGACCGCCTGGGCCAGGTGGCGGGGGGCGCCGCCGCTGCTGCGGCGCTGCTGAGCGTGCTGCAGAACGACTACGCGCAGGCCGGCCAGATCGCCGAGAACGATCCGCGCCTCGTCACCGGCACCGCCGAGTACGACGCGGCGGGGACGCGCGTCAGCGCCTACCTCGCGCGGCCGAAGGGCGGCGGGCGGCGGCCGGCCGTCGTGGTCATCCACGAGAACCGCGGACTCAACCCGCACATCCGGGACGTGGCGCGGCGCCTCGCCGTCGAGGGCTTCCTCGCGCTCGCCCCCGACGCGCTTGTCGCCGCTCGGCGGCACGCCGGCGGACGAGGACAAGGCCCGCGAGCTGATCGGCACGCCTCGACCGCGTCCAGACCGTCGCGCGCCTGGCGGCCGCCGTCCCCTACCTGGCCTCCCACCCCGAGTCGAACGGCAAGGTCGGCGCCGTCGGCTTCTGCTGGGGCGGCGGCATGGTCAACCGGCTCGCCGCGGCCGGGACCGCCCTCTCGGCAGCCGTCGCGTACTACGGGCAGACGCTGCCCGCGGAGGAGGTGCCCCGGGTCACGCGCGCCCCTGCTGCTGCACTACGCGGGCAGGGACGAGCGGATCAACGCCGGGATCCCGGCGTTCGAGGCCGCGCTCAAGGAGCACAAGAAGCCGTACCAGCTGTTCGTCTACGAGGGCGCCCAGCACGCCTTCAACAACGACACGAACGCCGCCCGCTACGACAAGGCCGCCGCGGACCTCGCCTGGGGGCGGACGGTCGAGTTCCTGCGCAAGCAGCTGGGCGCGGGCGGCAACAGCGCCAGCGCCCGCTGAGCCCTACTTCGGCGCTCCGAACGAGCGCTTGAACAGCTCGCCGATCGCCCGGCGGCCCTCGTCGGTGAGGTTCCGCGTACCGGTCGCCGCGAACGGCCGCTCCGGGATCACCGGCGTGTCCCGTGCCCAGTGCCCGTCCTTCCAGGTGAACCAGGCGTGGCGCGCCTGGTCGAACACGCTCACCGGGCGGTTGAAGAACTTCGCGAGCTCGACCCCCCAGCCCGTCCCGCCCTGGACGGTGTCGTCGCCCTGGATCCACCCGACCACGAACACGCAGTAGGTGCGCGAGACCATGTGGAAGATCAGCTGGCAGACGCGGCGGATCTGCTCGACGCTGGTGTAGGTCCGCCCCAGCCGCTTCGAGACGATCTCCATGCTGACGTCGCCCTTCAGCAGCTCCTCGGCCGAGAGCAGCTCGACGTCCCGGCTGTACTCCATGACGTGCCCGTCGTAGGAGAGGGTCACCTGCCGGACGCCCCACTTCTCCGCGCAGCGGCCGAACTCCGCCTCCGTCCCCTTGTGCCCCCCGCCGTACAGGATGGCCTGGTTGCGGTCGCTCATCGTGCCTCGTTCCCCTTGTCTCGAACGGAGCAGGATAGCCGTCTCGGCCGGCGTCCCGCAAGCGGACCGGCGTCCTTCTTGCCTCGTCCGTGCCTTGCCTTTTCCCGCAGACCGTCGGAGACTGCAGCTCAACACTCGCTGCACAGTCTCTCAGGTGGGGGTCCATGCGCTACGCGCGGCCGATCGTCGTGCTCTTGTCCGCGGCTGCAGCCGGATGCCAGCCGGGCGCGGTCAAGGTCCCGTATCCAACGCAGCCGAAGCTCACGGCGGTGCGTCTCGTAGGGAACCGCGTCTGCGGGAGCTTCACGGCAGGGAGCGGCACGCAGTTCTCGTTCCCCTGCCCTGCCCTCCCGACGATCAGCCAGTCCGGATGGGAGCTGACACCCATCCTGGCTCCGTCGACGTCCAACCCGTCGCACACCCACCTGAATCGGACGGCCGTTCTGACCGTGACCGCCCCCACCCTGACGGACATCGACGTCGAGCTGGAGCGCAGCGGCGGCGCCGCCAACGTCCGGCTGGCGCAGGTCGACACGAGCGTGCCCGGGAACCCCGGCTCCCCCGAGGAGGTCGCCTTGGCCCGCCAGGTGGGCGTCAGCTCGACCGACGACGGCACGACCAAGACGTGGCAGATCACGGTCACCGTCTCCACCTGCGCCGACTTCCGCACGCTCGACGTGTTCGACAGGTCGAGCAGCAGCCCGGGCCGCAGCAGCCCGCTGGTGGTGACCCTGATCCGGGATCCGGACCCCAGCCAGCAGGCGTGCGTCAGCGGCGGGCCGGCCCTCGTCAAGTCGGGCCCCGGAGACCCGACGAGTGCGCCGCCGATCGGCGCCTGCCCCGGCGGAGCGGGCCGGACCGTGTTCAAGTTCTGCGAGAACTGCGCCGCGAGTCACCCCCAGCAGCTGAACGTCTACCTGGAGGGCCAGTACTGCTCCTGGCAGGAGCTGCTCGCGGTCTACGGCTACGACAGCGGTTCGTACAAGTCCCAGGTCTGCGCCGATCCGACAGGTGGCGGGCCGACAGGACTGCGAGCCGTGACACTCCCCGCCGGCGCCAGTGCGCCAGCACAGCGCGGCTGACGAGGGCGGCCCGGTCGCAGGCGCGTCTTTGGTCGAGCGATCCTAGGCCGGGAGCGTGATCTCCCCGGGCAGCGCGACGGTGCGGTACCCGACCAGCTCCGCGTAGACGTTGCCCTTCTCGTCCAGCACCCTGCCGTCGAACGCCGCGCCGTCCTCGCGCACCTCGACCTGCGCGTAGAGCCGCCCGGCCTTCGCCTCTTCGGGCCGGCGATGGAAGCGCGCGACCTCGAGCCGGGTCGGCAGCGCCATGGTCTTCCTCCTGGCCAGAAGCCACAGGCCCGCTGCCTGAAACAGCAGCTCGAGCAGGCGCGGGGCGGTCACCGCAGCCGCGTTGGCAGGGTACGTGTCCGGCCCGAGCGCCTCGGACATCAACGCCACCACCGAGGCGTCCTCGACCGCGGCCCGCTCGATCACCTGGTACGCCGGGCCGTGGAAGTAGACACCGTAGACCGCCTCCCTGCCGATCGTGAGCGCCTTCGCGGGGGGCTGCTTGAACGCGACCCTCGGCTTCTCCCCCGCCTCGCGGCGCATGCGCACGCGGGCCTCGAAGTGCACGCGCTCCTGCGGGGGCAGCTCCGGCCTCGGCCGGACGATCGAGCGCAGCTGCGCGGCGACGACCAGCTCGCCGGGACCGGCCGGCTGCGCCACGGCCGACAGGTGGAGCGTCGCCGGCTGCCGGCGGTGGAACTTGAACGGCGCCAGGAACGACTCGTCTTCGATGGACGCGAGCTCGAAGCCGGGGCACAGCACGCTCGCCACCTCCGCGAACGCCTCCGTGCCCATCACGCCCGGCAGGACGGGCACGCCGTCGATCTGGTGATCGAACAGGAACGGCTGCTGCGCCGGGTCGAGCGTCGTCTCGACCAGCAGCCCGCCGAACAGCCGCGCCGCCTTGACCGCTCCCACCATCGGCAGCGGCCGCTCGCGTCGCGCCAGGGCAGCGTTCATCCTGTCGGCGTCGAGGCCGCCCGTGGCGTCGAGCTCGCCGCCCATCGCGCCGAGCGTGCCCGCGACCACCAGCTCGCCCGAGCCGCCGCCCGCCACCAGCTCGCGCCGCACGGTCGGGATGCCGGACTCGGGCGGCAGCATGTCGATGCCGGCCGCCGCCATGATCTGCGGGATCGAGCCGCGAGTGGCCATGCCGATGCCGCCCCAGGCCGTCCAGTCGATGGCGATCGCCGCGCGTCGCCGGCCGCGTGCGGTGCAGGCGCTCGACATCGCTTGCACAGCAGGTCGTTGGCCGACGCTGTAATCGGTCTGGCCGGCGTTGCCGAAGCGGCCGGCGATCGAGCTGAAGCACGACCGTCGCGCGCGATCGGCAGCTCACCGGCCGCACGGAGCAGGCTGAAGAAGCCGTCGGCCTTGACGTCGAAGACGAGGTCGAACTCCTGCGCCTCCTTGTCCGCCAGGCTGCGGCTGATCTCGATGCCGCCGGCATGCAGCAGCACGTCGATCCGGCCGTGCGCCTGCCGGACCTCGTCGACGACGGCTGCGAGCGCGGGGCCGTCCAGCAGGTTGGCCGACCGCCACAAGGCCGTCCCGCCCGCGGCCTCGACGGACTCGATCGCACGCAGCGCGGCGTCCGTGCGCTCCGTGGCCATGATCTGGCGGTCGATCGCGACGGGCGTGGGCTTCTCTCCCGTCGCCCTCGCCTCCTCGATCAGCGCCCGCTTGAGCTGCTCGCGGTCCCGCCGCAGCAGCGCGACGTGTGCGTCCGCGCGCGGCGGCTCGGGCACGAGGTCGAGCAGGTAGAAGGTCCCGCCGCTGGCCGCGGCCAGGTCGGCCACGACGGCGCTGGTGATGCCACCCGCGGCGCCGGTGACGAGGAACACCGTGTCCTTCGTCAGCCGGAGCCCCGGCCGGCCGTCTGCAGCCGGCCGCTCCTCGAGCGTGATCGCGAAGCGCAGGCCGTCGTGACGCCCGACCTCGACGGCTCCAGGATCGGCAGACGGTCTCGGCGAGGAGCGCCCGAGCCACCTCGGCCGCGGCGACGCCCGGGGCGAAGTCGACGACCTTCACGAGGGCCTCGCCGCCGCTCGCGCTTGTAGGCCTTCGTGAAGCCGGCCACGGCCCCGCCGAGCGGCGCCGTCGCGCCCTCGGGCGTCTGCCCGTGCAGGCCGCCCATGCGCGTGGCGCTGACGAGGAAGCGGCCCGGGGCGGCCACGCTCTCGTAGAGCGCGCGCATCGCGGCGTGCAGGTTCTTCACGCGCCGCGCGGTTCGCCTCGCGGAACGCAGCGAGGTCCAGCTCGGACAGCGCCGGCTCGACGTCGAGCGCCGGCAGCCAGAAGACGCCCTTGATCGGCCCCTCGGCGCAGCCAGCCGGCGATGCGAGTCGTGACGTCGGCGGTGGCGCTCGCTCCGTCCAGCGCCAGCACGCTGACGCCCTCCCGCGCCAGGGCGTCGGCCAGCGCCTTCGCGACGCCACCCTCGTCGCTCGCGACGACCACCCGCGCTGCCCTTCGCGAGCGAGACGCCGGTCGGCTTGCACAGCTCGAGCGGCGGCCGCAGCGACGGCACGGGCACCCGGCGCGGCATCTTGTCCGCGTCTTCGAGCGTCGCCGCGCGCAGCGCCCTGCTGCGGCGCGCGCCAGCGCGGCGCGCCGACGGGGAGACGCCGGGCTCGGCGGCGGCGTTCGGCGGGAAGCGTCGCTGCGCCGCGATCGGGTTGGCTGGACGCCGGCTTCAGGTCCGGACGGAACCGGTACACGAACCCGACGACGCTGCGCAGCGTCGGGAAGTCGCGCAGCTTCAGGCTCTCCTGGCGCTCGATGCCGTACGCCTCGCGCACGGCCGCGAACGTCTCGGCCTGCTTGACCGTGTCGACGCCGAGATCCGCCTCGAGGTCGAGATCCAGCTCCAGCATGTCCTGCGGGATAGCCCGTCTTCTCCGCCACGATCGCGAGCACCTTCTGCACGACGGGATCGGACGCGGTGACGGGCCGCAGCCGGTTGAAGGTCGTGGCGGGCGGGGTCACCGGAGCGAGCGACTGAGCCAGTCTCGTGCCGGGGAGCGAGCGGAGCGTGCGCCCCGCCCGCCACCGCAGCGGGCTTCAGGTCCGGGCGGAACTGGTACACGAACTCGACCACGTGCCGCAGCGTCGGGAAGTCGCGCAGCTTCAGGCTCTCCTGGCGCGCGATCCCGTACGCCTCGCGCACCGCGGCGAAGGTCTCCGCCTGCTTCACCGTGTCGACGCCGAGGTCGGCCTCGAGATCGAGGTCCATCTCGAGCATGTCCTGCGGGTAGCCGGTCTTCTCGGCCACGATCGCCAGGACCTTCCCGGCGACCGCGTCGGCCGGCGACGGAGCCGCGGCCGATTCAAGGTCGTGGCGGGCGGGGTCACCGGAGCGAGCGACTGAGCCGGACTCGTGCCGGGGAGCGAGCGGAGCGTGCACCCCGCCCGCCACCGCCGCGGGCTTCAGGTCCGGGCGGAACCGGTACACGAACCCGACGACGCTGCGCAGCGTCGGGAAGTCCCGCAGCTTCAGGCTCTCCTGGCGCTCGATCCCGTACTCTTCGCGCACGGCAGCGAAGGTCTCGGCCTGCTTCACCGTGTCGACGCCCAGGTCGGCCTCGAGGTCCAGCTCGAGGTCCAGCATGTCGGGCGGATAGCCGGTCTTGTCGGAGACGATCGCGAGAACCCTCTGGACGACGGGCTCGACGGCCGCCGGTGTCGCGACACTGCCTTCACCGGCCTGACGAGCGACTTCCGGCCGGACGTCGGGCCGGGCGACGCCGCCCGCCGCGGCGACGAGGGACGCCGCAAGACCGCCCTCGGGACGGCCCGCCGGCACGCCAGGCGTGAGGGGAGGTGGCGTGACCATCGACGCTGCCGACGCAGCCGCCGGACGAACGACGTCACCAGGGAACGGCGTCCGCCGGACCGGCCCGAGGCCGAATCGCCACAGGCTCGCCGCCGGCGACACGCCGGGGGCGCCCTGCGCCGCGATCCGCAGCACGCGCTTGACCACCTCGGTCTCGGCCCGGTCGTAGCCGCTCACGTCGGCCAGCCAGCGCTCGTAGCGCGGGCGATTGTCGACGCGGTCGTGCCGCGCCCGGGATGCGCCGGCTGCAGCGTCATGGCGATCTGCGAGCCGAAGCCGGCCGCCAGGTGCAGCGCGTACTGCACCGGGTAGCGCCCGCCCGGTCAGAGGTTGAGCGCGCCCAGGTCGGGGTCGCCTCCTTGAAGTTCGGCACCGGCGGCACGATGCCGTACTCGAGGATCTTCACCGCGATCACATCCTCGACGCCGACGCCCATCGGGTGGCCGGTGAAGCCCTTGGTGTTGGCGACGACGATCTCGGTCGGCCGCCGGGCCGAAGGTCTGGCGCAGCGCCGTGACCTCGGCGGCGGCGCTGCCGCCGCGGGCCGGCGTGTAGGTCTCGTGCGACATGAAGACCGTCTGCGGTGCCATCGCGTAGCGGTTGATGCCGAAGCGCCGCTCGGCCGCAGGCACCAGGCGCTCCATCACGCTCGCAATGTGGTCCACGTCCAGGCGCGTGCCGTGGAAGGCGCTGTTGGCGTCTCCGTCGACAGCACCTCGACGATGCCGCGCATGCCGCGCTCGTCGACCGCGTCCTCGCTCTCGACCACCAGCGCGCAGGCGCCCATGCCCAGCAGCGTGCCGTGGCGGCGGCGGTCGAACGGCAGGGCCGCGTCCTCCACGTGGTCGTCGGTGGCGGCGGCGCCGCTGGCCAGGAAGCCGGCGCCGATCCACTCCATCAGGTGTCCGCGGTCACGTTGTCGGCGCCGATGACGATCACCCGGCGGCAGCGGCCGGAGCGAATCCAGTCCTCGGCCAGGGCGACCGCCTGCGCGGTGCTGGCGCAGGCGGCGTTCACGTGGGTGTTCGGGCCGCGCGCGCCGATGTACTCGGCGAACTGGCTGTGGCCCATGGTCAGCACGCGGAAGAGGAAGCGCCGGTCGAAGGTGTACGGCTCGCTTCTCGAGCAGCTCGTCGAGCTCGGCGATCCGGCGCGTGATCTCGCTGCGCGCGTCGTCGCGTCCCGCGAGACCTCGAGCAGGTCCTCGAGCTGCCGTTTCTGCGCGCGCCGGTTCTCCCACGTGTAGTAGCGCTTCGACTCGTCGGCGAAGCGGTCGTACGCCGGGGAAGGCGCTGGCGAAGATGACGCCGGTCTCGTCGCGCAGCGCCTCGGGCAGCAGCCAGCGGTCGGGCAGGTACGTGCCCGGTGGTCGTCTGCTGTAGGTCTGCACCAGCGGGATGCCCGCCTCGCGCAGGGCGTCGAGCCCGGCCGCCATCGCCAGCTGGGTCGTGATGTCGAGCGCCTCGACCAGCTTGGCGGGCACGCCGTACTCGGCCGTCAGGTCGAAGCTGCCGGGCCGGCCCGCCAGCTTGATCACCTCCTTCGCGTCCTCGATGGTCTCGAAGCGGCCGCTGCCGTCCGCCTCTTCACCAGCCGCGTGATGCGCTGGCGCGCCATGCCCTTGCGGCACTCGCTCGGGATCAGATCGACGAACTGCTCGCCGCGCAGGATGCGCACCGCGTTGTCCGGGTCCATCACCGCCTTGTTCGCGCCGGGCAGGCCGAGGCCGGTGCCGCTGATCACGATCGAGCCCAGCGGCACGTCGTTGCGGTCGTAAGGCCCGTCCGCGCGCGTCGCGGCCGGCCGCGGGAGCGACTCGAGCGTCCTGCGTGAGCAGCGCGCGCAGCTCGTCGAGCCCGCTGCTCGCCGCCGCCGGCACCGGCACCGGCACGCCGGCCGCGAGGCCGGCCGGCGGCGGCGCGGCCGCCGACTCTCGCCGCGCCACGGGCCCCGGCTCGACACCTCGACCGTCGCGCTCGCGTGCGCGCCGTAGCCGGCCGCGTACAGGCCGCACAGCGCCTGGTTGAAGCTCGCCAGCTCCTCGGCCGCGGGCGGTTGGTGAACAGCGACGACGACGTCGGCCTTGTCGCCGAGCACGTCGTCGACGAAGCCCTTGAGCGCCTGCTTGGGGCCGACCTCGACGAAGGTGCGCACGCCCGCGGCGTACAGCGCTCGAGACCCTTGACCCACTGCACCGGCGAGGCGATCTGGCGGCACAGCATGTCCTTGATCGCGTCCGGCTCGGTCGGGTAGAAGTCCGCCGTTGACGTTGGCCACCAGCGGCCGCTTCGGCGGGTCGCACGTCGAAGCGGTCGAGCACCTTGCGCAGCGGCGCGGCCGCGGCGGCCACGATCCTGGTGTGGAAGGCGTGGCTGACCGGGAGGCGCTGCGCCGGGAAGCCCTGCTTGTCGAACGCGGCGATCGCCGCCTGGACGGCCGCGCGTCTCGCCGCCGATCACGCCCTGGCTGCGTGCGTTGATGTTGGCCGGCACCACGTAGCCGTCGATCTCCTTCAGCGTCTCGCTCACCACGTCGAGCGGCGCCATCACCGCCGCCATCCAGCCGTTGTCGCCCATGCTGACGCTGGTCATCTCGCGCCCGCGGGCGGCCGCCGCCTCGAGCGCCTCGGCGAAGGGCAGCACCTCGGCCGACACCAGCGCGCCGTACTCGCCGAGCGAGTGGCCCATCACCATGTCGGGCTCGAAGCCGTACTCGGCCAGCAGCCGGCACATCGCCGTGTCCATCGTGAGCACGGCCGGCTGCGTGATCGCCGTCTGCATCAGGTCCTCCTCGGCCTGCTTGACGGCCTCGGGGTCCTGGCGGTCCACGAAGATGTAGCTGGTCAGCGGGCGGCCCAGGATCGGCTCATGACCCGGTCGGCCTCGGCGAACACGGCGGCCACCACGGGCTCGGTCGGCCGCAGGTCGCGGCCCATGTTCACGTACTGGCTGCCCTGGCCGGTGAAGAGGAAGGCGATCTTGCCCGGCTGCTGGCCGCTGCCGCGGAAGATGCCCTGCGCCTGCAGCGCCTTCCAGGTGGCCGGGGCGTCGCCGACCAGGGCCTTCTGCGCCTTCTGCAGCCGCTCGAGCAGCTCCTTGCCGTCCTCGAAGTCGATCGCGACGCGCTCGCGCGCCGCGAGGTCGGCCGGCAGGGGCGGCGCCACCGGCGGCAGGTGGCCGTCCTTCACCCGCTGGACCAGCCCGTGCACGGCCTTGCGCAGGCCGTCGACCGACTGCGCGCCGAGCACCACCAGGCCTCGGAGCGGCGGCCGCGCCGCGGAGCCGCTACCCGTAGCCGCGGTCGGTGACGACGGCGCCGGCGCGCCTCCGGGCTCCGCTACTGCCACCTGCGCGGGCCGGCTGCCTTTCGTCAGCACGCCAGGCACGTGCTCCTCGAGCACGACGTGGAAGTTCGTGCCGCCGAAGCCGTAAGCGCTGACGCCGCAGCGCCGGGGCGTGCCGTCGGCCCGCTTCCACTCCCGCAGCTCGTGGTTCAGGAAGAACGGCGTCGACGCGAAGTCGATGTTCGGGTTGGGCGGATCGGCGTGCAGCGTCGGCGGCAGGCACTTCTCGTGGACGGCCCACACGGCCTTGAGCAGGCCCGCCGCGCCGGCGCCGGCCTTCAGGTGGCCGATGTTGCTCTTGGCCGAGCCGAGTGCGATCGAGCCGCGGGCCGCGCCCGCCGAACACCGTGGCCAGGCTCTCGACCTCGACCACGTCGCCGACCTTCGTGCTCGTGCCGTGCGCCTCGATCAGGTGGCCGTGGCCGGATCCAGCCCGGCGTTCTCCCACGCCCGCGCGATCGCGAGCTGCTGGCCGATCGGGTTGGGCGCGGTGATGCCCTTGCCCTTGCCGTCGCTAGGAGCCGCCGACCCCGCGGATGACGGCGTAGATGCGGTCGCCGTCGCGCTCGGCGTCGGCCAGGCGCTTGAGCAGGAACGCAGCCGAGCCCTCGCCCATCACGAAGCCGTCCGCGCCGTCGCCGAAGGGCCGCGTGCCGGTGGCGCTGAGCGCGCCGATCTTGCAGAACTTGACGAACGAGTTCGCGCCCATGTTGCGGTCGACGCCGCCGGTGATCACCGCGTCGCAGTGGCCGGCCGCCAGCATCTCGACCGCCGCGTCGAGGGCGGCGAAGCTCGAGGCGCAGGCGGCGTCGGTGATGAAGTTGGGCCCGCGCAGGTTGAGCACGTTGGCGACGCGGCCGGACACGATGTTGGCCAGCTCGCCCGGCATCGTGTCTTCGGTGATCGTCGGGCATGCCCTTGCGGACTACCTCGTACCAGCGCGAGAGGATGGCCTCGCGCACGGGCGCAGGCAGATCCAGGAACTCCTTCGTCTCGTTCAGCAGCCGGCGGTACTCGGGGAACGAGATGCGCAGCGTGGTCAGGTAGTGCAGCTCGCCGCCCATGGCGTTCCCGAGCACGACCGCCGTGCGCTCGGTGTCCAGCGTCCGCTCGGGGTAGCCGTAGTCGGCCAGCGCCTCGGCCGCGATCGTGACCGCCCACTGCTGGCCCTCGTCCATCGCGGCCGCAACACGGGGCGGGATGCGGTAGCGCTTCCAGTCGAACTCGAAGCCGCGCACCCAGGCGCCGATCTTGCTGTAGGTCTTGTGCGGGCGCCGCGGGTCCGGGTCGTAGTAGTCGGCGACGCTCCAGCGGTCGGGCGGGACCTCGGTGATGCTGTACTTCTTCGACCAACGTTGTCCCAGAACGCCGGTGCGTTGGGGGCATCGGGCAGGATGGCGCCCAGCCCGACGATCGCGACGGCTCGCTCGCTACGGTCGCTCATCGACGCTGCTCCTTCACTTCGCCGGGAAGGCCTGGTTGAGGTCCGCCGCGATCCGGTCCATGTCCTCGAGCAGGCCGGCCTGGGCCGCGAGACGCCTCCTCGAGCCCGAGCTGGCGCGCGAGGTTCGGGTCCGTCTGGCCGGCCCCGATCGCCCAGCGCAGACCGTCCGTGGCGACCTTCAGCGCGGCCTCGCGCGCGTGGACGCGGGCCATCGCCTGCAGCGTCTCCGGCCCGAGATCGCTCACGGTCGGCGTCTGGCAGGCGGCGCGCTCGGCGAAGATGGCGGCCGTCTCGGCGTACGCGATCAGCTCGCCGAGGCGGAACAGCAGGTGCTGGTTGCGCGTCAGGCGGTCGAGCCGGCAGCGCTCGAGCAGGGCCGCCAGCGCGCGCAGGGCGAGCGCCGCCCAGCCGGCCCCGACGTCCGGCGACTGGGCGTGGCGCGCCTGCGCCTGCCCGGCCCAGTCCAGGTAGTACTGGCCGCGGCTCTTGAGGTGCAGCTGCCAGCGGTCGCGCGCGATCGTCCACTCCATGATCTCGGAGGTGCCCTCGTAGATGGTCGTGATGCGCACGTCGCGCTTGATCTTCTCGACCATGTACTCGCGGGTGTAGCCGTAGCCGCCGAGCGCCTGGATCGCGTCCTCCGCGGCCTTGTTGCCCGCCTCGGTCGCCAGGTACTTCGCCACCGCGCCCTCGGTCGCCAGGTCCTCCTCGCCGCCGTCGAGGCGCTCGGCGACCCACTCGATGTAGGCGCGCGCGGCCTCGAGCCGCACCGCGTTCGGCACGATCAGCTTGTGCGTGTAGCCCTGCTTCTGGCTGAGCGGGGCGCCGCCCTGCACGCGCTCCTGCGAGTAGCGGATGGCACGCTTCAGCGCCTCCCAGCCCGCGCCCGAGGCCGAAGGCCGCGACCATCAGGCGGGTGTAGCCGAAGACCGCCTGCGCCTGGACGAGGCCCCTGCCCTCGACGCCTCCGACCAGCCGCTCCGCCGGGACGTACACGTCCTCCAGGAAGAGCGCCGCGGTGTTGCTGGCTCGGATGCCGTGCTTGTCCTCGGGCTTGCCGTGCGAGAAGCCCTCGGTCCCGCGGTCGACGAGGAACCAGCTCGGCCCGCCGGGCGCGTTCGCCAGGATCGTGTAGCGATCGGCGACCCCGCCGTTGCTGATCCACTGCTTGCGGCCGCTGATCCGGTAGCCCGCGAGCTTGCCGTTCTCCTCGACCGGCACCGCGGTCGTCGACAGCGCCCCCAGGTCGCTGCCGGCCTGCGGCTCGGTCGCGCCGTAGGCGTAGAACTGGCCCTTCTCCGCCAGCTCGCCGAGCCACTCGGCCTTCTGCTCCGGCGTCGCGCCGACGTTGATCGGGTCCGTGCCGAGGAACGTCGCGAGAACGCCCGTGGCGATACCGAGGTCGATCGCGGCCATCGCTTCCGAGACGCGGTAGATGTCGTAGGCGCCGCCGCCGAGCCCGCCCAGCTCCTCGGGGATCGTGAGCAGGTGCAGGCCGATCTGCTGCGGGTCGTACAGGTCCTTCATCACCTTCTCGGGGAACTCGTGCCCGAGCTCGATCTCCAAGAGCTTCGAGGCCGGGAGGTTCTTCTCCGCGTACTCGCGAAGCGTGGTGAGGATCTGGTCGAGCATCTCGGCGTCGAGCTTCGGCATGCGGTCCCCCGCTTGACCTGGTGATCCCCGCGGTCGCTGCTCGCCTGGAGGGATCGACCTCTTCAGAGGCTCCGAAGGAGACGGAGCGCACAAAATGCTAACGAAGCCCTTCCCTCGCCGAAAGGGGAACTCTTCTCATTCGGCGTGGATCATTCGGTGCATTCGTCGAGCGAGGCCCGCAGGCCCTTCCGAAGCCGGCCGGACCTGATAACTCGTTATTGGACAGTAGCTTCCAGGAGTCATTCGCAATCGTCCGAATCGGGGACGGCTCTGTAAAGGCGGGAGCAGGGACTACGGCCTCAACAGACGGCGCCCGAGGGCGGGGCGTGCAGCCGCCGGTACAGGCAGTCTTCGAGCTCGCACATCCGGCACGTGTAGGGGCTGCGGTGCACTGCCGGCCCGAGGCCGATCACGCCGCTCACCGTCTTGATCGGCCGCATCAGCGAGGTGTCGGTGAGGCTGACGCTGGCAGAAGCCGGGCGGCAGCAGCCGGAACAGCTTCTGCTGCTCGCGCACGTGCCAGCCGCAGTAGCCGGGGCTGTAGCGGTTCGTGATCCGCAGCCCGCGCGCGCCGACGACCTGCTCCAGGCTGTCCTGCACCCGGTCCATCGCGCGCTCCACGGCCAGCGAGCCGACGGTGTCGGCGATGAAGCCGGTGAACGGGTCGCCCTCGGACATCAGCCGCCGCGACAGCCGCTCGATCCCGGGCCCCGCCGTGCACAGGAACACCGCGACCGCCTCCGACCTCACGAGCTGGCCGCTCACGATCCTGCCGACGTCGAACGACAGCTCGCCCACGACCAGCCGGTGGCTCGCCAGGTCGACGCGAGCCGACGGGTAGAGCACGCAGCCGCCCTCGATCGACCACAGCTCCTCGGCCGGCGCCAGCAGCTCCTCGAGCGCGTCGAGCACCGGAGCCGGGGCGGCGCCTTGCGGGTAACCGAGCACGGCCTCGACGTCGGCGGCCGCCGGGCGCACCTCCTCGAAGCGGAGGCTCCAGTGCAGGAGCTCGCGGCCCGAGGCGTCGGTCGCGGCGGCGTCCAAGGCTTCAGGCCGCCACGACGAGCGACTTGAGGTACTCGACCGCGCCCTGCGGGTCGGGCGAGTAGTGGCTGGCGCCGATCTTCTCGCAGAACTCGCGGGTGACGGGCGCGCCCCCGACCAGGACCACCGTCCCGGGGTGGCGCGCCTTGATCTCGCGCACCGTCTTCTCCATGTTGACCATCGTCGTCGTGAGCAGCGCCGAGAGCCCGACCACGCACCCGGGGTGCCTGCCCACCGCCTCGAGCACCTTCTCGGTCTTGACGTCCACGCCGAGGTCGACGACCTCCCAGCCGCCGCCCTCGACCACCATCGCCACGATGTTCTTGCCGATGTCGTGCAGGTCCCCCGCGACGGTCCCGATCACGAACACGCCGCGGCGCTTCACTTCGCCCGACGCGAAGTAGGGGCGCAGGTGGGTCATCGCCGCCGTCATCGCGCGGGCGGCCAGCAGCATCTCGGGCACGAACGCCTCGCCGCGGCTGAACTTCTCGCCGATGCGCGCCATCGCCGGCACCAGCGCCCGCTCGAGCACGTCGGTCGGCCGCACGCCGGCCGCGAGCGCCTCCTGGCACAGCTCGTCCGCGCCGGGCTGGCCCTTGAGCTGCGGCGGGTACGCGGACTTCGCGTTGGCCTTGCCGGCCTCCACGCACAGCGAAAGCCGCTGCAGGATGTCGCTCATGGGCCCCCCTAGGCCGTCGCGCCGTTGAAACGCTTCACCGCGCGCACCATGGCCGCCACGTTCTCGACCGGGACGTTCGCCTGGACGTTGTGGACGGTGTTGAAGACGAAGCCGCCGCCGCGCGAGAAGATCTCGCACTGGCGCAGGACGTGCTCCTCGACCTGCTGCGGCGTGCCGAACGGCAGGACCTTCTGCGTGTCCGCCCCGCCGCCCCAGAAGATCACGCGCGAGCCGTGCTCGTCCTTCAGCCGCTGCGGGTCCATGCCGGCCGCGTTGATCTGGACCGGGTTCAGGATGTCGAAGCCCGCGTCGGCGAAGGCCGTGATCAGCGGCGCCACGGAGCCGCACGAGTGCTTGAACGTCTTCCAGCTCGTGTGGCGGTGGATCCAGTCGTTCATCCGGCGGTAGTACGGCAGGTACAGCTCGCGGAACGTCTCGGCCGAGCAGAACTGCGAGCCCTGGGTGCCGAAGTCGGTGCCGCACAGGAAGAGGGCCTGCACCAGCTCGCCCGCGATCTCGTGCAGCGTCTGCAGCCGGCCGATCGCGATCTCGGTCTGCCTGTCGAAGACCGCGTGCACGTAGTCCGGGCGCGCGCGCGTCGACACGTACCACTCGGCGACGTCGCGGATGCCCTTCGGGTCCTTCAGCCACGGCGCGGGCACGAGCGCGATGTCGCCGAGCGCCGTGCCGCCCACGTTCGCGATCACGCCGCTGGTCGTGCCCTCGAGCGCCGCCACCTGCGCCTTCCAGTAGGCGAGGTCCCGCTCGTCGAGCGGCGCGAACTCCTCGAGGTTGTCCTGTGGGTCGAGCCGCGACTCGTCGATCGGCCCCTGGCGCACGATCGTGTCGAAGAAGAAGCCCGCCTTCGGCATGCGGCCGCTCGGCCGCGCGGCGCGGTCCCCCTCCGGGTAGATCAGGAGGTCGCCGTCCTCGTCGAGCGCCGTCTGGAAGCCCTCCGGCACCAGCACGACCTGGCCCCAGAACGTGCGGAACTCGCGCCAGTCGCAGCTCTCGAAGCCGAACAGCGTCGTGCGCGGGGAGATCCCGACCACGTCTATGCCCATCGCCTCGCGCAGGTCGGCCGCCACCTCGCCGAGCATCTGGTACGGCTCGGTCACCTTCACCGGCCCCCCCGGCAGGGCGTAGTGGCGGCGCAGCAGCTCGACCATGCGCACGTGGATGCCGGTGACGGAGGTGCCGCCGAAGTCGACCGGGATCGCGTCGGCCGGCTGGCGCCGGAGAACCCGCCCGAGGCGCTCGCGGGCGGTGGTGCTCGTCATGGCAGGCTGCTCCGAGGCCGGGCCGCCGGTGGCGGCCGGGCTACGACGGCGAGTCTAGGGATACGTGCTGCTCATGGCAATAGACCACGCGTCCCGGCTGCTGCATCCGGGACGCGGGCTCGTCAGGCCAGGAGCGGGCCCAGCTCCGCCACCGGCGCGAGCTCCGCCGGCTCGCGCCCGCGCCGGAAGACGCGCGCGCCGGCGACGCCCTTCAGCAGCAGCGAGTCGCCCTCGACGCGCACGATCCCGCCCTCGCGCAGGCCGACGACCGGCGTCTCGTTCTCCTCGTGGAACTCGCGGATCCGCGTCTCGCGCGTCTCCCCCATGTGCGTCGATCCGGCGCGGCGGGTCGAGGTAGTGGGGGTTGATCTGGAACGGCACCAGGCCGAGCGCGGCGAAGGACGGCGGCTGCACGATCGGCATGTCGTTCGTGGTCCCGATCGTGGGGCAGGCGAGGTTCGAGCCGGCGGAGGCGCCCGTGTAAGGCATCCCGTTCAGTGCCCGGCGCCGCAACGCGTCCACGAGGCCGAGGTCGTACAGCGTCTTCAGCAGGCGGAAGGTGTTGCCGCCGCCGCAGAATACCGCCTCGGCCTCCTCGAGGGCCCGCACCGGGTCGGCCGCCTCGTGGATCGAGTCGAGGCCGAAACCCAGCTCGCGCGAACGTCTCGCGCGCCTTCGCGGCGTAGCCGTCGCGGTCCTTCAGCGCGTAGGGAATGAACAGCACGCGCTCCACCCCGGCCAACACGTCGCGCAGCTCGCCGTACGCGTGCTCGAGGTAGCGCGTTCCGAAGACGGTCGAGGTGCTGATCAGCAGCAGCCGGCGAGCCATGGCGCAATTCCCGGCGAGCGAGCGGGGCGAGCGGGGTCAGGTCTTGTCTCTCGACCTACGTCATGTTTCAAGACCTGACCCCCAACGCCCAGAGCGACTATCCGGTGAAGTACAGGTACGAGCCGAGGATCGCCAGCAGCACGACGACCGAGCCCAGCACGTCACGCCAGTCCCAGCTCGCGCGGGTGTGGGCGTCGTCGGAGGCGGTCGCGGTCGCGTAGGTCAGGCCGCCGATCCGCCCGTATTCCGGCTCCGCGTGTCGCGAGGCTCACCACGACGGCGACGAGCGCCGAGACGATCGTGATCAGCACGCTGAAGTACTGGAAGTAGATGTTGTTGACGATCCACAGGAACGATCCCTTCGGGCGTAGCCGTTCTCGAAGCCGGCGAGGCCCAGCGTGACCGGCGTGTCGACGGCCATGCGGAAGAGGCCGAGCGCGAAGCCGACGATCATCGCCCACAGGCAGCCCTGCGCAGTTGAGCCGCTTCCAGAAGACGCCCAGGAAGAAGACGACGAACATGGGCGGGGCCAGGTAGCCCTGGACGGCCTGCAGGTAGTTGTACAGGCCGTGCGCGCCCTGGATCACCGGCAGCCAGGCCAGGGCGATCAGCACCATGACGCTGGTCGCGATGCGGCCCGTGCGCACGATCTGCTCCTGGGAGGCGCCGGGGCTTCCACTTCTCGTACAGGTCCACGGTGAAGAGGGTCGAGCAGGCGTTGAAGACGCCGGCCAGCGAGCCCATCAGCGCGGAGAGCAGGCCGGCCACGACCAGGCCGCGCAGCCCGGGCGGCAGCAGGTACTGGACCATCAGCGGGAAGGCGGCCTGGGCCTCGACGTCTGGCGGTCGGTCGCGATCCGCCTCGAGCTCGGGCACCTTGCCGCTCTTGGCCAGCGCGTAGCAGATCAGGCCCGGGACGATGAAGAGGTAGACCGGCGACAGCTTCAGGAACGCCGCGAAGATCGTGCCGCGGCGGGCCTGCGTCTGGTTCGGGGCGCCGAGCGCGCGCTGCACGATGTACTGGTCCGTGCACCAGTACCACAGGCCGATGATCGGGCGCGCAGAACAGCATGCCCGAGCCAGGGGAAGTAGCCGTTGAAGTACCAGGCCATCTTCGTGACCGTGCCGGCCGCGGCCTTCTCGAGCACCGGCGCCCAGGTGCCCTCCACGCCCGGCGGGATCAGCGGCTTCCAGAGGTTGAACATGTCGGAGCCGCACAGCTCGTGCAGGACGCCCCAGCCGCCGAGCTGGTACAGGCCGTAGAACGTGAGCGCCGCCGAGCCCATGATCAGCACGTGACCTGCACCGCGTCGTTGTAGGCCACCGCCCGCATGCCGCCGAGCGCGGTGTAGAGGCCGGTCAGCACGATCACCAGGATCGAGCCGATCCAGAAGCTGTCCGATCTCGGTGCCGCCGACGTTGAGGCGGAGCTCGGGCAGCAGCGTCGAGAACACGACGCCGCCCGCGAAGATGCCGACCGCGATCTTGGAGATCACGAACGTGATCAGCGAGACGATCGACAGCACGTAGCGCGAGGCGGGCGAGAAGCGCCGCTCCAGGAACTCCGGCATCGTGAAGACCTGGGAGCGCATGTAGAAGGGCACGAACACCCAGCCCAGGACGAGCAGGCACCAGGCGTGCAGCTCGTAGTGCGCCATGGCCACGCCGTCCTGCGCGCCGGAGCCGGCCAGGCCGACCACGTGCTCGGAGCCGATGTTCGAGGCGAAGATCGAGGCGCCGATGATCCACCAGCCGAGGTTGCGGCCGGCGAGGAAGTAGTCGGCTGCGGTCTTCTTGCTCTTCTTCACCACCCAGTAGGCGACGCCGGCGAGGATGCTGAAGTAGAGCAGCATGATCAGCCAGTCGAGGCCCGTGAGCGTCGAGTGGGCCGCGGCGGCCGCGAGCGGGAGCTGCGAAAGAGCCATGGGGGCGGCGTACCCTTGACCGGGGAGAGTCGGCGGCCAGCGGCGCCTCCCCTTGGGCGCCACCGGGCCCGGCGGCCCGCGGGGTCGCGAGCCGCCGACGCGAGCGCGGCCGTCGGACGAAAGCGGCCGGAGCGTAGCACTCCCGCGCCGGGCGCTCAACAAGCAGCCGGGCGTTTTCCGCTACGCTCAGGAGGACGGCGTGACGCCGCCGTCGGGCTCCGCGGGCGCTCGGGCGGAGGAGATCCGGGGGAGAACGTGCGCTACAGGAACAGGGTCGCGTTGATCACGGGCGGGAGCAGGGGGATCGGCGAGGGCTGCGTGCGGGTCTTCGTCGAGGCCGGAGCGAAGGTCGTCTTCTGCGCCCGCAGCGAGAAGGAGGGCCGCGCCCTGGAGGCCGAGATGAACGCTCGGGGACCCGGGGAGGCGCACTTCGTGCGCTGCGACGTCTCGAAGCCGGAGCAGGTCGAGCGGCTGGTCGAGGCCACGGTGGGCCTGCACGGCCGCGTCGACTGCCTGATCAACAACGCCGGCTGGCACCCGCCGCACAAGGCGATCGACGCGTTCGCCTACGCGGAGTTCCGGGAGCTGTTCGAGCTCAACGTGATGAGCACGTTCGCCGCCTGCAAGAGCGCCCTGCCCCACCTGCGCAAGGTCGGGGGCAACATCATCAACATGTCGAGCCTGGTGGCCGCGATGGGCCAGAGCGGAGCCGCCACCTACGTCGCCACCAAGGGCGCGCTCACCGCTCTCACGAAGGCCCTGGCGATCGACGAGGCGCCCCACGGCGTGCGCGTCAACTCGGTCTCGCCCGGGAACATCTACACCCCGCTCTGGCAGGAGGCGATCGACGCCGCGCCCGACCCCGACAAGTGCCGGAGGGACGGCGAGTCCGCCCAGCTCCTCGGCCGGATGGGCACGATCGAGGAGGCGGGCCGCCTGTGCCTCTACATCGCGGCCGACGCCACCTTCACGACGGGCGTCGACCACGTCCTCTCCGGCGGTGCGGAGCTCGGCTACTGCCCCTGCAAGCACACCGACACGGTGATGGTCGAATCGTCGGAGGCCTGACGCCCGCTGCGGCCGCCCGCTCGGGAAAGCGACCCCGAAGAGGAGACCCGGAAGCCTAGACGAACTCCCTGAACAGCTCCGGCCGCGGTGCCGCGATCACGGTGGAGCCCACCAGGATGCCCTCGGCGGCCGCCGCCTGCGCGCCCGCGCCGACGGCGGCCTCGACGCTCGCCACGTCGCCGGTCATCATCACGTAACCCTTGCCGCCGATCGCCATCGCCAGGTGCACCCGGAACAGGGTCACGTCGGCGGACTTGGCGGCCGTGTCGGCGACGTCCACGATGCTCGAGGCCGAGAAGGTCTCGATCACGCCGAGGGCGCGCGCCTCGTCGGGTGCCAGGCCGACGGCGGTCGCGATCGCCGGGAAGACGCCCGGGTGCACCTGGGCGATCACGCGCTTCTCGATCAGGGCGGAGCCGACCGCGGCCGCGCCCGCGTCCACGGCGGACTCCACCGAGGCGACGTCCCCGCCCACCACCACGATGAACTTGCCGGAGCAGATGGTCCGGGCGAGCAGCAGGTCGACGGAGGCGGCCTTGAGCATCGCGTCCTCCGCGAGGTGGCCGAGGCAGATGCTCGAGACCTCCACGAGGCCGATCGAGTTGAGCTGGTCCACGTTCGCCTCCTCCGCGCCCGGGGCGGGCGCCTACGCCTCGATCCGCACGGAGCCGTCCACGGAGCGCACCACCCCGTCGATGCTCGCGTGGATGCGCGCGCCCAGGGCTCCCGGAGCGGGTTCGGCGACCACGTCGCCGGCCCGCACGCGCTCGCCCTGCTTCACGACCGCCAGCGCCGGCTGTCCGGCGTGCTGCTTCAGGGGCAGCACGACCGCGCGCGGCGCCAGCCGGCCCTCGACCAGCGGTCCCACGTTCCGGAAGCGGTCGAGGCCGAGGCGGGACATCAGCCTCCGCATCGGCACGCGGCGCGACGCCGCCAGCGGGTGCGGTTTCACGTCCTGCGGGCGCCCCTTGAAGGAGAGCTGCCGCTCGCGGGCGACGGGCTTGGCCTCGGCACACACGCGCCTGGGGTCCAGGTCCTCGGGGCACGCGTACAGCGTGCAGAGGTTGCACTCGCAGCAGTAGAGCGTGCCGGCCACCAGCGCGTCGCCGGGAGCGCTGAAGCCCAGCGCCTGCATCGCGCGGTGCGGCTCGATCGGGTGGCCGAGCAGGTAGCGCGGACACAGCTCCGTGCAGAAGCGGCACTGGTCGCAGGCGGAGCGGCCGATGCGGGAAACGGCCGCCCACGTCTGCGCGTGCCGCCGCACGAGTGGGTGGGTCCTGGGCAGCACCACGACACCGCCGGTCGTCTTGGTCACGGGCTCGCCGAGGTCCGAGGCGAGCCGGGCCATCATCACGCCGCCGAGCAGCACGGCGGGCTCCGGGACGGTCGCGCCGCCCGCCGCAGCGATCAGCTCCCCGACCGCCGTGCCGACCGGCACGCGCAGCGTGACGGGTTCGCTCACCGCACCGGCGACGGTCAGGTACTTGTGCGTGACCGGCCGGTCGAGGCCGACGTTGACCAGCGTCTCCACGTTGAGCACCGTCGCGCCGACGTCGCGCGGGAGCCCCCCCGGCGGGATGACACGCCCGGTCACCTCGTGCACCAGCAGGAACTCGTCGCCGGCGGGATAGCTGTCGGCGAGCGGCTGCACGCGCACGCCGCGCGGCAGCTGCGGCTCGAGCTCGGCGATCCGCTCCTTGTACTTCTCCTTGATCGCCGATCACGCACTCGCCTGCGCCGACGCGCTCCAGCGCCACGCGCACGCCGTCGAACAGGGCCCGGGGCTGGTGGCGCGAGCAGCTCCTTGTCCTTGTGCAGCAGCGGCTCGCACTCCGCGGCATTGACGATCAGCGTCGCGACTCGGGCCTGCAGCTTCGCCGCCGTGGGAAACCCGGCCCCGCCCGCCCCGACCACGCCGTTCTCGACCAGCCGATCCGTACTCGTCGCGCTCATGACGGATTCTGATTGACTCCGGTCAGAAACTATAGAGAATCAGCCAGACTACTTCAAGGATTCTCTCCATGGCTTCGTCGCTGAAGATCCTGGTCGCCAACATCGGGAGCACGTCCTTCAAGTACCGGCTGTTCGACATGGCCGCCGAGCAGGTCCTCGCGCAGGGCCGGGTCGAACGCATCGGCCGCGCCGGCGGCGACTGCCCCGACTACGAGACGGCGATCGGCCGCTGCCTCGCCGAGCTGGCCGGCGAGGGCCGGCCGCTCGCGGCGCTCTCCGAGCTGTCGGCGGTCGGCTTCAAGGCGGTGCACGCCGGTCCGCTCAGCGGCGCCCGCCCCGTCGACGACCAGGTGCTCGCGGCGATGGAGGAGTACGCGTTCGTCGCGCCGGCTCACAACCCGCCTTACGTGGCCGCGATGCGGGCGTTCCGGCGGACGGCGCCCGGCGTGCCCCTGGTCGCGCTCTTCGAGACGGCGTTCTTCGACCGCCTCCCGGAGTCGGCGACCACCTACGCCGTGCCCTGGGACTGGAAGCAGGAGCTGGGTGTCCGACGCTACGGCTTCCACGGCGCCAGCCACCGCGCCGCCAGCGAGCGCGCGCAGGCGCTGCTGGGCCGGACGGACCTGCGGCACGTCTCGTGTCACCTGGGCGGCAGCTCGAGCGTGGCGGCGATCCGCGGGGGCGTGGCCGTGGACTGCAGCTTCGGTATGTCACCCCAGTCGGGGTTGCCCCAAAACGATCGCGTGGGCGACCTGGACGTGTTCGCGGCGCTCCACGTGATGAAGAAGCGCGGCCTCGGCGTCGACGAGATGGCAGAGGTCCTGGCCAGGCGTTCCGGGCTGGCCGGCCTCAGCGGCACGAGCGGCGACGTGCGCGACCTGCAGCAGGCCGCCGACGCCGGCGACGCACGCGCCCGCCTGGCGCTCGACGTCTTCGTCGACGCCGTGAGGCACTACCTCGGCGCCTTCCTCGTGGGCCTGGGCGGGCTCGACGTCCTCAGCTTCTCCGGCGGGATCGGCGAGAACTGCCCGAGGATCCGCGAGGCCGTGTGCGCCGGCCTTTCCGGGCTCGGGATCGAGCTGGACGTCGTACGGAACGCCACGACGAGTGTCGAAGGCACTCTGTCCACCGCCCGGAGTCTGACCAGGATTCTCCTGATTCCCGCAGACGAGGAGCGGATCGTGGCACGGGCGGCGGCTGAGGTCGTGGCAGCCGGACAACCCGTACAAATGGCCTAGGGCTTATAGTCTCTTTATCCACAGATAGTTACATCGGAATCGCCCACTGGGATCCGGTCAATCGGGTCTATTGACCGACCCTCCTGTTAGATCGATATCATCCAAAATCGTGCAAGTTCAGTCAGCCCGGCCCACGAACGGCTCAGGGAGGGTCCGGGCTCGATCGTGCTGCCGTCGAGCAGATCGTCCGCGAGATCGTCAGCCGGCGGCTGGCGCCGGGGACGACTGCCGGCGCTCCGACCCTGGCCGTGCACGCTTCGGCCCGGCACATGCACGTCTCCCGCGAAGACCTCGACAGGCTCTTCGGCCCGGGGTACGAGCTGACGGTCGAGCGCGCCTTGTACCAGCACGGCCACTTCGCGGCCCGGGAGACGCTCACGCTGATCGGCCCGCGCAGCCGCCTGATCTCGAACCTGCGCATCCTGGGGCCGCTGCGCTCGCGCTCCCAGGTCGAGCTCGCCTTCACGGACGCGATCTCGCTCGGCTTCGAGAACGTGCCGATCCGCATCTCGGGCGACCTCGACGCCACGCCAGGGGCCCTGCTGATGGGCCCGCACGGCACGGTCGAGCTGAAGCAGGGTGTCATCCGGGCGGCCCCCCACGTGCACATGAATCCCGCCGAGGCCGCGCACTTCGGTGTCCGCCAGGGCGACCTGATGGGGCTGCGCGTGGGCGGAGAGGCGGGCGTGACCTTCAACCGCGTGCACGTGCGGGTCAGCCCCGCCAGCCGCCTGGACGTCCACCTGGACACGGACGAGGCGAACGCGTGCGGGCTTCTCCGCACGGCAGGACGTCGAGCTGTTCAAGCAGGGAGCGAGCCGATGAAACAGGCGCTGGGGATGGTCGAGACACGCGGGTTCGTGGCGATGGTGGAGGCGGTCGACGCGATGCTGAAGGCTGCCAACGTCAGCTTCACGCGCTGGGAGCCGGTGGGCTCCGGGCTGGTGACCGCGTTCGTGGAGGGCGACGTGGCCGCGGTCAAGGCCGCGACGGACGCCGGCGCCGAGGCGGCCGCGCGCGTCGGCGAGGTGGTCAGCGTGCAGGTGATCCCGCGGCCGCACGAGGCGCTGGCGGCGTTCCTGCGCGGCGCGGAGAAGAAGGGGAAGGCGTGATGAGCCAGGCCATCGGGTTGATCGAGACGAAGGGCCTCGTGGGCCTGATCGAGGCGAGCGACGCCATGTGCAAGGCGGCCAACGTCGACGCTGGTGCGCACGGTCGAGATCGGCGGCGGCTACGTCACCGTCGTCGTGCGCGGCGACGTGGGCAGCGTCAAGGCGGCGGTGGACGCGGGGGCCGAGGCGGCCAAGGCCGTCGGCGAGCTGGTCGCCTCCCACGTGATCCCGCGGCCCCACGAGGGGCTCGTCGAAGGCGTGCTGGCATAGAGGCGAGGAGCGAGCGATGGCGCAGATGGCGATCGGCATGATCGAGACGCGCGGCCTGGTGGCGCTGGTGCAGGCCACCGACGCGATGGTCAAGGCCGCGAACGTCGAGTTCAGGGGCTGGCGCAAGGTCGGCAGCGGGCTGTGCACCAGCTTCGTCACGGGTGACGTGGCCGCCGTCAAGGCCGCGGTGGACGCGGGCGTCGCGGCGGCGCGCGCGCTGAACGGCGAGATCAAGAGCGTGCAGGTCATCCCGCGGCCGCACGACGAGCTCGCGCAGACGCTGCCCCGCTAGCGGCCGCAGCAGCGGGCTCTTGCGAGGTTCGCCATGTTCATGGCCAAGGTGATCGGCAACGTGGTCGCGACGCAGAAGCACCCGAAGCTGCAGGGCGCGAAGCTGCTGCTGGTGCAGCCGTTCGTCAACAAGGACGGGGCGCTCGTGGCCTCCGGCAGCTCGATCGTCGCGGTCGACAGCGTCGGCGCCGGCCGCGGCGAGCTGGTCCTGTTCACCCAGGGCAGCTCGGCACGCCTGACGCCCGCCACCAGGGAAGCGCCCGTCGACGCGGTGATCGTCGGGATCGTGGACAGCGTGGAGGCGGACGGCAGGATGGTGGACAAGCCGTGATGCTCCAGCGCGAGGCCCTGGTCGCCGAGATCGCGCGGGAGGTGCTGGTGCGGCTCCAGGAGCGCGGGCCGGCGCCCGCCCGCGCCCCGGCCGCGTCCGCATCCTTCCCGGCCCCCCGCCCGAGCCCGGCGCTCGGCGACGGCGTGTTCGCCACCGTCGACGAGGCCGTGAGGGCCGCGGCGGCGGCACAGAAGGCGGGTGGCGGCGATGGGCCTCGAGGAGCGCGGCCGCATGGTCGACGTCATCCGGCGCGCTTGCGACGAGCGCGCCCGGGAGCTGGGCCGCCGCGAGCTGGACGAGACGGGAATCGGCCGGCTCGACCACAAGATCGCCAAGCTGCAGGCCGTGAAGCGCGTGCTGGGCGTCGAGGCCCTGCGCAGCGACGCCCGCAGCGACGCCTCCGGCTTGTGCCTGATCGAGCGCGCCCCCTGGGGCGTCGTGGGCATGGTGCTGCCGGCGACGCACTCGGCGCCGACCCTGGCCAGCAACGCCATCAACGTGCTGGCGGCCGGCAACACGGCCGTCTTCAGCCCGCACCCGGCGGGGGCTCGGGTGGCGGCCAGCGCGCTGCAGCTCTTCGACCGCGAGATCGAGCGCAGCCTCGGCGTGCGCGACGTGCTCACGATGGTCGCCGAGCCGAGCATCCAGTCGGCGCAGGAGATCTTCGAGCACCCGGGCGTCGCCCTCCTGTGCGTGACGGGCGGACCGGCCGTGGTGAAGGCGGCCATGGCGGCCGGCAAGCGGGTGATCGCGGCGGGCCCGGGCAACCCGCCCGTGGTCGTCGACGAGACCGCCGAGCTCGACGCCGCGGCGCGGGCGATCGTGGAGGGCGCGTCCTTCGACAACAACCTGCTCTGCATCGGCGAGAAGGAGGTGTTCGTCGTCTCCAGTGTCGCCGCTGGGCTGCTGGCCGCGCTGCGCCGTGCCGGGGCGCACGAGCTCGACACCGCGGCAATCGGCCGGCTGACTGCGGCCGCCTTCGAGTTCGAGGAGGGCAAAGCGGGCAAGGGCTGTGGCCGCGCCCACGTCCGCAAGCAGCTGCTCGGCAAGGACGCCTCCGTGCTGGCGGCGGCGGCGGGCGTGCGCGTCCCGGCCGAGACGCCGCTGCTCTTCGGCGAGACCGACGAGCAGCACGCCTTCGTGCAGGAGGAGCAGATGATGCCCTTCCTGCCGATCGTGCGCGTGCCCGACGTCACGGCCGCCATCGCGGCCGCGCTGCGTGCCGAGCACGGCTATCGCCACACGGCGCTCATCCACTCGCGCGACGTCGGCAACGTCACGAGGATGGCGCGAGCCCTCGACACCACGCTGTTCGTGCACAACGCGCCGTCGATGGCGGCTTTGGGCATCGGCGGGCCCGGCTACCTGAGCTTCAGCATCGCGACGCCGACCGGCGAGGGCGTCACCACCCCGCTCACCTTCACCCGCGAGCGGCAGATCGCCGTCGGCGGCGCGCTGCGGATCGTCTAGCCATGTTCCTGGCCCGGATCGAGGGAACGCTGACGGCGGTCGCGAAGCACGAGACGCTCCGGGCCTGCCGCTTCCTGATCGCCAGGCGGCTGCCGAGCGACGAGGGCCTCGGCGACGAGCCGCTGCTGCTGCTCGACCGCCTGGGAGCGCGTCACGGCTCGACGGTGCTCGTCTCCACGGACGGCGACGCCCTGCGCCGGCTGCTCGGGGACACGGTGCCGGCGCGCATGAGCGTCGTCGGCCTGGTGGACGCCGTGGGCCTCGAGCCGCCGGCCGCCGACACGCGGGGGGCACGGTGAGGCTCGGTATCGTGCGGGGCTGCGTCGTGCTGAGCGCGGCCGTGCCCGCGCTGCGCGGCACGCGGTTGCTGCTGGTCGAGCCGGTGACCGCCGCGAACCTCGCCGCCGGCAACGGCAAGGGCGGCGGCAAGACGCTGGTGGTCGCCGACCACCTGGCGCCCGCGCAGGGACAGCTGATCGGCTTCGTGGAGGGGCGCGAGGCGGCCAACCCGTACGGGCCCGGCGGCGCGCCGGTGGACGCCTACTGCGCGCTGATCGTGAAGGCGGCCGACTACCGGCCGCTCACGGCCGCGGCGCCCACGGCATCCGAGGTCGCCTCATGAGCAGCGTGGACCTGACGGGGCAGAAGGTCGTGAGCGTGCGCGACGTCGAAGACGCCGTGCGCGCGGGCGCCAGCGAGCTGCAGGTGGCCGCTGGGGGCATCGTCACGCCCGCGGCGCGCGACGCGCTGCGCAAGGCCGGCCTTCGGCTCCACACCGCCAACGGACACGGACCGGCGGCGGCCGCAGCGGAGCGCGCGGGCGCGCCGGCCGGAACGCGAGGCTACGGCAGCAGCGCGGGCGATGCCGGCTCGTGCGGCCGGCGCGGCAGCCACGGCGCCTGCGCCTGCTGCCCGCGGGCCGGCCACGCGCCCTCCACGGCCCCCGAGCGGCTGTTCCACTCGTCGGAGGCCGAGACGCTCAAGGCGGAGATCGTCGCGGTCGGGCGCAAGCTCTGGCAGCGCGCCTACGTCGACGGCAACGGCGGCAACATCTCCTGCCGCCTGACCGCAGACGCCGTGCTGTGCACGCCGACGCTCGTCAGCAAGGCCGACCTCGTGCCCGAGGACCTGTGCCTGGTGGACATGGAAGGCAAGCAGACGGCCGGCTGCCGGCCGCGCACGAGCGAGATCCTGATGCACCTCGAGATCTACAAGGCCGTGCCCGAGGCGAAGGCCGTGGTCCACTGCCACCCGCCCCACGCCACGGCCTACGCGATCACGGGCCGCGTGCCGCCCACCTGCGTGATCCCCGAGTCCGAGGTCTTCATCGGCAAGGTGGCGCTCGCGCCGTACCAGACGCCGGGCACGCAGGCCTTCGCCGAGGCCGTGCTGCCGTTCGTGAAGGACCACAACACGATCCTGCTGGCGAACCACGGCATCGTGTGCTGGGCCGACACCGTCACCCACGCCGAGTGGTACGCGGAGGTGGTCGACACGTACTGCCAGACGCTGATGCTGGCGGCCCAGCTGGGCGCCCCGCTCACGCACATCCCGCCGGACAAGGCGGCCGACCTGCTGGCGCTCAAGAAGCGGATGGGTCTGCCCGACGCGCGGCTCGGGCTGCAGGAGTGCCAGCTGTGCGACCTGCCGGAGATACCGGGTACGATCGCGCTGCCCGCTCAGGCCTGCGCAGCGCCCACGGCTGCGGCCGGGACCGCCGAGCTCGAGTCGCTCGTCCAGGCCGTGACGGACGCGGTGATGTCGGCCCTTGCAGGGCCGGCGAAGACGTAGCCCGAGGCGAAGCCGGGAGGAAGACCATGGCGACGATCAGCGAAGAGACCCTGCAGCCGGCCGCAGCGAGGAACCGCCTGATCGGCTCGCTGCCCAAGGTCGGCATCCGCCCGGCGATCGACGGCCGGCGCAGGGGCGTCCGCGAGTCGCTCGAGGGGCAGACGATGGGCATGGCCCAGGGCGTCGCCTCCCTGCTGCAGTCGCAGCTGCGCCACGCCAACGGCCTGCCGGTCGAGTGCGTCATGCCGACGACCTGCATCGGCGGCGTGGCCGAGGCCGCCCACTGTGCCGCCAAGTTCGCCCGCGAGGGCGTCGGCGTCTCGCTCACCGTCACCCCCTGCTGGTGCTACGGCTCGGAGACGATGGACATGGACCCGCTGCTGCCCAAGGCCGTCTGGGGCTTCAACGGCACCGAGCGGCCCGGCGCCGTCTACCTGGCCGCGGTGCTGGCGGGGCACAACCAGAAGGGCCTGCCCGCCTTCGGCATCTACGGCCGCGACGTGCAGGACCGCGGCGACAGCAGCATCCCGCCGGACGTCGAGCAGAAGCTGCTGCGCTTCGCCGCGGCCGGCCTGGCGGTCGCCACCATGCGCGGCAAGTCGTACCTGTCGCTGGGCGGCGTCTCGATGGGCATCGCCGGCTCGATCGTCGACCCCGACTTCTTCGAGGACTACCTCGGCATGCGCGTCGAGGCGGTCGACATGATCGAGTTCGTCCGCCGCATCGACGAGCGGATCTACGACGAGCCGGAGTTCGCGCGCGCGCTGGCCTGGGTCAAGGCGCACTGCCAGGAAGGCCGCGACCACAACGCGCCGGCACTCGCAGCGCACGCGCGCGCAGAAGGACGCCGACTGGGAGACGTCGGTCAAGATGGCGATGATCGCCCGCGACCTGATGATCGGCAACCCGCGGCTGGCCGAGCTGGGCTTCGGCGAGGAGGCCCTGGGCCACAACGCCATCGCTGGCCGGCTTCCAGGGCCAGCGCCAGTGGACCGACCACTTCCCCAACGGCGACTTCATGGAGGCGATCCTCAACTCGTCGTTCGACTGGAACGGCATCCGCGAGCCGTTCGTCATGGCCACCGAGAACGACAGCCTCAACGGCGTGGCCATGCTGTTCGGCCACCTGCTGACCGGCACCGCGCAGGTCTTCGCCGACGTGCGCACCTACTGGAGCCCCGCGGCGGTGAAGCGCGTCACCGGCTACGAGCTCGCGGGCCGCGCCGCAGGGCGGTGTCATCCACCTGATCAACTCCGGCGCCGCGGCGCTGGACGGCACCGGCTGCCAGCTGCGGCAGGGCCAGCCGGCGATGAAGCCGTTCTGGGAGATCACCGCGCAGGAAGTCGAGCGCTGCCTCGAGGCGACCACGCTGGTACCCCGCGGTCACCGAGTACTTCCGCGGCGGCGGCTTCTCCTCGCAGTTCCTCACGCGCGGCGGCATGCCGGTCACGATGTCGCGCCTCAACCTGGTCGAGGGCCTGGGGCCCGTGCTGCAGATCGCCGAGGGCTGGACGGTCGACCTGCCGGACAAGGTCCACGAGACGCTCAGCGAGCGCACCGACCCGACCTGGCCGACCCACTGGTTCGTGCCGCGCACGACGGGCAGCGGCCCGTTCCGCGACGTCTACACGGTGATGAACGACTGGGGCGCCAACCACGGGGCGTTCAGCTACGGCCACGTCGGCGCCGACCTGATCACGCTGGCCTCGATGCTGCGCATCCCGGTCTACATGCACAACGTGCCGGAGGAGGCGATCTTCCGGCCGAGCGCCTGGACCGCGTTCGGCGCGCACGACCCGATGGGCGCCGACTTCCGCGCCTGCGCGAACTTCGGCCCGCTGTACGGGGACTGAGGGGGCGTCCCGGTCGTGGGCCAGGGCCTCCACTTCCTGTCGGTCGACCTCGGCGCCGAGAGCGGCCGCGTCATGCTCGGCTGCTTCGACGGCGAGCGGCTGTCGCTGCGCGAGGCGCACCGCTTCGACAGCCGTCCCGTGCGCGTGCCCGACGGCCTGCACAGCGACGTGCTGCGGATCCTGGGCGAGATCCGGCTCGGGCTGGCGGCCGCCGCCCGGCAGGCGGACGGCGAGATCGGAGGCGTCGCCGTCGACACCTGGGGCGTCGACTTCGCGCTCGTCGACCGCGAGGGCACGCTGCTCGGCAACCCGTACCACTACCGGGACGGCTTCTCCGAGCGCGCCACTGAGGCCCTGTTCCGCCGCGTCGGCCGCGAGCAGCTGTTTCGCCGGACGGGCACCGGCTTCATGCCGATCAACACCCTGTGCCAGCTGTTCGCCCTGAAGCTGCGCGGGGCAAAGGCGCTCGAGGCGGCCGAGCGCCTGCTGATGATGCCCGACCTGTTCGCCTACTGGCTCAGCGGCTGCCGGGTGAGCGAGCTGACGATCGCCAGCACCTCGCAGTGCCTCGACCTCGGGGCCCGGAGCTGGGCCCTGGACCTCCTGCAGGAGCTCGGGCTGCCGACGCGGATCTTCGGCGAGCTCGTGCCGCCGGGGACGGTGGTCGGCGAGCTGCTGCGCTCGCTGGCCGACGAGGCCGGCACGGGCCGCATCCCGGTGATCGCCGCCGCGGGCCACGACACCGCCCTGGCCGTGGCCGCGGTCCCGGCCCGCGACCCCGGCTTCGCCTACCTCAGCTCCGGCACCTGGTCGCTGCTGGGAACGGAGCTGCCGGCACCCCGCATCGACGCGCGCAGCTACGCCGGCGGCTTCACGAACGAGGCCGGCGTCGCGGGCACGACACGCTTCCTGAAGAACCTGTGCGGTCTGTGGATCCTGCAGGAGTGCCGCCGCGCGTGGGGCCGGGGGGGAAGGCTCGATTCCTGGGACGACCTGACGCGCCTGGCCGCGGGCGCCCCGGCCTGCTGTTCGCTGATCGACGTGGACGATCCGGCCTTCGCGCTGCCCGGCGACATGCCCGCGCGCGTCCAGGAATACTGCCGGCGGATGGGCCAGAGTGTGCCCGAGGGCAAGGGCGCGCTCGTCCGCTGCGTGCTCGATAGCCTAGCCCTGAGGTACCGGGCGGTCCTGGAGGAGATCGAGGGTGTCCTGGGGCGCAGGCTTGCGCCGCTGCACGTCGTGGGCGGCGGCGCGCGCAACGCGCTGCTGTGCCAGCTGGCCGCGGACGCGACCGGGCGCGAGGTGGTCGCGGGCCCGGTCGAAGCCACGGCCGCCGGCAGCGTGATCATGCAGGCCGTGGCGACCGGCCAGCTCGGATCGCTGGCCGAGGGCCGCGAGCTGGTGCGGCGCTCGTTCGAGGTGCTGAGCTACGAGCCGCGCCGGGACGCCGGTCCTGGACGACGCCTACGGCCGCCTGCGCGACCTCCCTCGGG
Source organism: uncultured Acidobacteriota bacterium (assembly GCA_963831755.1). Classification (GTDB taxonomy): domain Bacteria; phylum Acidobacteriota; class Vicinamibacteria; order Fen-336; family Fen-336; genus DATBSL01. The sequence goes on along the minus strand of CAWHRC010000013.1, from coordinate 29,310 downwards.
TATCATCGGCCGTCCCCGACTGCTGACGGTGAATCAGGCTCGAACGGAGCGTCGATGCGCGCAGAAGAGGTCCCGCGAGGCGAGGCGGGCAGGCGGAGCGGCGCACCGGCCCTGAAGGCGACGGCGCGACGCCTCCGGATCCGCGAGCTGCTCGAGGCTCGCGAGTTCGTCGACCTCGGCCTGCTGTGCCGCGAGCTGGACAGCTCCGAGTCGACCGTGCGCCGCGACCTGATCGCGCTCGAGAGAGACGGCGTCCTCAAGCGCGTGCACGGAGGCGCCCTCTCCGAGCGTTCGCGCCCGTCGCGCGCGGACTTCGCCTCCCACAGCAAGCGCATGGCGGAGGAGAAGCAGCGCATCGCGAGGCTGGCGGCGTCCCTGATCGAGGACGGCCAGACGCTGGTCCTGGACGGCGGCTCCACGGCGGCGGCGGTGGCGCGCGAGCTGGTCGACCGCCTGCTCCACGTGGTGACGAACTCGCTGCCGATCGCCGAGGTGCTGAAGGACGCGCGCCGCGTCGACGTGACGCTGACCGGGGGTTACCTGGACCGGCAGTGGGGCGTGATGCTGGGCCCCGTGTGCGAGGAGATGCTGGGCGACCTGGCCGCCGACGTGGCGATCATGGGCATCGGCGGGGTCACCGAGAAGGGCTTCAGCAACAACAACCCGCTGGTCGTCGGCTCCGAGCGCAGGATGATCGAGGTCTCGCGCAAGGTGGTGATCGTGGCGGACCACACGAAGTTCGGCCGCGCCGCGATGGTGCCGGTGGCGCCGCTCGACGTGGCCGACGTGGTGGTGTCCGACTCGGGCCTGGCTCCCGCCTACCAGGCACGCCTGCGCGCCCACCAGATCGACGTCTACCTGGCCTGAGGCGGCGGCCGCGCGGGCGCCTACAGCGACTTGTAGTACGCCACGCTCTGCGGGATGTGGCCGAGCGGGTCCTTGCTCTCGTCCTCGATGAAGTTCATCTCGACGCCGGCCGCAGCGGCGGCCGCGACGATGCCTTTGATGTCGATCTGGCCGGTCCCCAGCACGACGTTCGACTCGTCGCGGTGTGCTGCCTCGGAGCCAGGCGCGACGCCCTTCGCCATGTCCTTGAGGTGGGTGAACCAGAAGCGCTGCGGGTACTTCTTGAGCAGCGCCACCGGGTCCGCGCCGCCAACGGTGACCCAGTAGACGTCGGCCTCGAAGCCCACCTCGGGCCCGGACTCCTTCACCAGCACGTCGAACAGCGTGCCCTCGGGCGCCGGGCCGAACTCCTGGCCGTGGATGTGATAGCCGAAGCGCTTGCCCGCGGACCGGCACTGCCCCGCCCACTTCGCGAACGCACCGGCGGCGGCCAGGATCTCCTCCCGGCTCGCGTGCGGCCGCTGCTTGTGCGGCAGGTAGGGATTGACGATGGTGCCGGCGCCGATCGCGTCCGCCTCCTTGAGGACACCGGCCAGGTCCCCCTGCAGCCGCTGGAAGTCGATGTGCATGGCCCGGACCCTGAGGCCCGCGTCCTTCAGCGGCCCCGCGATGTCCCCGCCGAACTTGCCGAAGGTCTCGACCTCGTCGAACCCCCAGGCCTTCACCTGCTTCAGCGTGCCGGGCACGTCCTTGGCCAGCTGGTTGCGGACGCTCCACAGCTGCAGCCCGAGCGGCGCCTTCGCCCCCGCGGCGCGCGCCACCCCGCGCAGCGCGGAGCTCGCGGCCAGCCCGCCCGCCACGGTCCCCAGGAAGGATCGACGGCTCGCCATCAGCACCTCCTCGTGCAGGTCGGCCGATTGAACCACGGATCGCGGGACCGCCGCGAGCGGCCCCACGCGGCCTCGCACGCCCGGGCGCCGCTCACGAGCTGCCTCAGCGCAGGCCCCGGTACGCCTTCGTCTTGGTGCGCGCGAGGAACTTGAGGTTGCGCTCGATCAGCTCGATGCGCTGCTGCACGCAGGCGGCGGAGCGCAGCGGGTCCTCGGGCGTGTGGAGCACGTAGTCGAGCAGCCGCTCGACGGTCGACGTCACCACGTGCGTGCGCGTGTCGGAGGCGCCGTAGTAGACGAACACCGCGCTGTCCGCCTTCATCACGGCGCCGTTGCAGAACGCGACGTTCGAGACGTCGCCCGTGCGCTCCTCGCCCTCGGGCGCGAGGAAGTAGCCGCTCGGGCGCGCGATCACCTTCGAGGGGTCGCCGAGGTCGCACAGGAACGCGTACAGCACGTAGCGCAGGCCGGCGGCCGTGTTGCGCACGCCGTGCGCAACGTGCAGCCAGCCCTTCGCGGTCTTGAGCGGCGGCGCGCCGGCGCCGTTCTTCACCTCCTTGACCGTGTGGTAGAGCTTGGGGTCGATGATCTTCTCCTCCCCGATCTCGGCCTGCTCCATGGTCTCGCACAGCGCGAAGCCGATCCCGCCGCCCTTGCCGGCCTCGATGAAGCTGTCCTGCGGCCGGGTGTAGAGCGCGTACTGCCCGTGCACCAGCTCCGGGTGCAGCACGACGTTGCGCTGCTGGGCGGACTGCGACTCGAGGTCCGGCAGGCGCTCCCACTTCACCAGGTCCTTGCTGCGCGCGATGCCGGCCTGGGCGACGGCCGAGGACGTGTCGCCCGGCGCCGCTGCCGGGTCCTTGCGCTCCGTGCAGAAGATGCCGTAGATCCAGCCGTCCTCGTGCGCCGTCAGGCGCATGTCGTAGACGTTCGTGTCGGGCTCGTCCGTCTCCGGCATCAGCACCGGCTGGTCCCAGAAGCGGAAGTTGTCGACCCCGCTCTCGCTCTCGGCCACGGCGAAGAAGCTCTTGCGGTCGGCGCCCTCGACCCGGACCATCAGGCAGATCTTGCCCTGCCACTCGATCGCGCCCGCGTTGAACGCACAGTTGACCCCGAGCCGCTCCTCGAGGAACGGGTTTCGCCGCGGGTCGAGGTCGTAGCGCCAGAACAGGGGCGTGTGCGCGCCCGTCAGCACGGGGTTCTGCCAGCGGTCGTAGACGCCGTTGCCGTCCTTGATGCGGTGGTTCTTGCGCTCGACGAGCGCGTTGTGCTGCTCGATCTTGCGGCGCAGGGCCTTCTCGAAATCGAAGCGGGCCATCGCGGGCCTCCTGGGAGTGCGAAAGACGGGCGAACGGCGCAGACTACGGCCCGCCGCGGCGGGGTGTCAACGGACCCTCGGCACTACCTCGAGGCGGGCCGGCACGCCGATGCAAGCGCAGCGCGGCTCCTGGACGCGTCCGGCTTGACCGCCGCCTGCGCCACGCCCAAGATGTGGCCCTGTGAGCACGGACCCGCAGCCCGGCGAGCGGCCGGCGCAGCGCGCGACGGTGCTGGTCGCGAGCAGCGACTCGGCCACCCGCGACCTGCTGCGGCGCGTGCTGCACGTCGGCGCGATCGAGGTGCTCGACGCCTCGGACGGCGTCGAGGCGCTGGCGCTGACGCGCCGGCTCGACCTCGACCTGGTCGTGCTCGACGCGTTCCTGGCGGTGATGGACGGCATCTCCGTCTGCAGCCGCATCCGCGCGCTCACCGACATCGACCAGCCGCCGATCCTGATGGTCGGGCTCAGCTCCGACCGCGCGGTCGAGGTCGCGCTCACCGCCGGCGCCGACGAGACCCTGGCCAAGCCGCTCAACTCCGCGCTGCTGCGCTACCGCACGCGCGTGCTGCTGGTGCGGCGCGAGGAGGACCGCCGGCTGCGCCTGCTGCAGCGCGCGCTGGAGGCGGCTCCCGCCGGAGTGGCCGTGCTCGACGCGCGCTCGTCCGAGTACGCGGTCGCCGTCGCCAACCCCGAGCTCGGCCGGCTGACCGGGTACGAGCCGCGCGAGCTGCTGGGCCGTGACCTGCGGCTCCTGGCCGGCCCCGCGACCGACGTCGCGGCCATGACGGAGCTGCGGCAGGCGATGGCCGAAGGCCGGCCCTCGCGCGTGCTGATGAAGAGCTACCGCAAGGACCGCCAGCCCTTCTGGAACGACGTCGCCACGGCGCCGGTGCTCGACGCCTCGGGCCGGCTGACCCACTACGTCTCCCTGCAGTGCGACGTCACGCGCCTGGTCGAGGCCCCCGAGCTGGAGGCCGCGCGCGCGGTCGAGCAGAAGGTGGCGGCACGCACGCACGAGCTCGAGTCGGCGCTGGCGCGCGTCGAGGGCCAGCGCCGCTTCGCCGAGACCATCCTCAACAGCATGGTCTCGGCGATCCTCACCACCGACCCGCAGGGCACCGTCACCTTCGCGAACCGTGCGGCGCTGCGTACGCTCGGGATCAGCCTGGCCGACTGCGTGGGCCGCTCGGTCGTGGAGCTGTTCGGCCACCACGACGGCGTGGCGGAGGTCATCTCCGGCGCGGTGCCCACGCACACCGAGCACCGGCTCGACTTCGCGATGATCAGCCCCGGAGGCACCCGCTTCTACGTGGGCATGTCGATCACGCCGGCGCCCTCCGAGTTCCGCGGCGAGGTCGGCTTCATCATCCTGTTCCGCGACCTCGCCGAGACGATCGACCTCGAGACCGACCCGCACATGAAGCTGCTCGCTACCGAGCAGGACGCGGTCCACACGCCGCTGCCCGATGCGGCGGACGGCGCGAGCCCCGAGCTGGCCGGACCCGCGGAGACCGCCGGCCCGCCGGACCAGCCGGCTGCCGGCGAGGAGCCCGCAGCGCCCCGCCGGATGGTGCTGGCGCTCCGCTACACGGCGCCCGCCGACGTCGCTCGCGCGGCGATCGAAGCCCTGGCCGGCCGTCACGAGGGCGACGGGGCGTTCGTCCGCCTGGAGACGGCCGACGACGTGCCCGAGGTGCTGCTCGATCGCCAGCAGGCGACCGAGGCGCTCACCATCCTGCTCTCGAGCGTGCTCGACCGGGCGCCGGACCCTGGAGACATCCGCGTGCGCCTGACGCGGGCCGACGCGCCCGACGGCAGGAGCGGCCACCTCGTGCCGGCCGCCCAGGTCGACATCCTCGCGCCGCCGGCCCTCATCACCGAGGAGGACCTGGCGGCGCCGGCCGGCGGCAGCCGGAGGCCGCACCGGCGGATGGACCTCGCGATCGCGGAGAAGCTGCTCGAGGCCAACGGTGCGCGCCTGATCCGGCCGGTGCGCGGCGCGCAGGGGCCGGCGCTGACCGTCGTCTTCCGCGCGGCCCGCTGAAGCTTCAGCGCGACGCGCGCGCCCCGCCCGTGCCGACCGCCAGCCGGCCTTGGCTCCAAGCGCCCATCTCGACCCCGGGCGCCGGCTCGTTGCGCCCGAGCGCGTTCCAGCGCACGACACCGCACACGCCCCGCCAGGGTGAGAGCGCGCGCACGGCGTCGCGGATACGCGGACGGTTGAGCCCGGCGCGCCGGATGGCGGCGACGGCCAGCTCGAGCGCGTCGTACCCCTCGGCGACGGCCGAGTCGGGGGCCTCTCCCCGGAAGCGCCGCCCGTAGGCATCGGCGAAGGAGCGCCAGGCCGGGGACTGCGTGTCGAGCCAGACGGGGGCCTGCACGCCGTCCGCGGCCGCGCCCGCCGCGCTGGCGAAGGCCGTGCGTCCGGCGGGTGCGCTTCCGACGATCGTGCCCTGGAAGCCAGCGGCGCGCAGCGCCGCGACCACGCGCCCACCGAGGCGCGACGGCGCGAGGACGGCGGCCACGCGCGGTGCGGCTTGGAGCAGGCGAAAAGCGACGGCGGACAGGTCCGGATCCCCGGCCGGCAGCTCCACGACGGCCACGGGAGCGACACGCCGGGCGGCCAGCTCGCGGCGCAGGGCGACCAGGGCCGCGTGCGAGTCGTGGTCGGTCCCGGCGACGACCACCAGCGCGCCCGGCGCCGCCCGGACGGCCGCCGCGGCCATCGCGGAGGCGAGGCGCTCGTCGGAGGGCGGCAGCGAGAACAGCCACGGCACGTTCGCGAGGTCGGCCGTGAGGTCGCTGCTGCCGGGGCTCAGCAGCAGGAAGTACGACTTGAGCGCGAGCTGCGCCGCCAGGTGCGTGGTGGCGCCGTCGACGCCGCCGATCACCGCCCACGCGCCGCGCACGTAGACGAGGCGCGTCACGCCGAGGATGCCCGCCTTCCAGGGGCTCTCCGACCAGGCCGCTTCCAGCCGGAAGGGCGCGCCGCGATAGCCGCCGGCCGCGTTCTCCTGCTCGAGCGCGAGGGTTGCGCCACGCCAGTAGCCGCCGAACTCGGGGTGGTCCGGATCGCCCGGGCCGAACCAGCCGAGCACGACCTCGCTCACGAGCGGCTCGGGCGCGTCCCGGCCGGGGCCACGGAACTCGAGAGGCTGCTCTCCCGCTTTCCGTTGCGGGGGCGGAGCTCCCGAGCAAGGCGCCGGAGCCGCGCAGACGAGCAGGCTAGCGGAGGCGAACAGCGCGAGCCCGAGTCCCCTCACTTCACTTCTTGTGGCCGGCCGCCGTCGCCGTGGGCGGCGCCACGGCGGCGGACGCGCGCTCCGCGTCGCGGTTCAGGCGGTCGCGGGGGGCGATGTAGCCTCGCGGCACGCCCAGCTCGCTGCGCGAGGCGTAGTGCCAGCGGCCGTCCCGGTAAGTCGCGAGGTAGGTGTCGGCCACGTCGTCGAGGCAGGCCGACAGGACGATGTCGCCGGTGACGCCCGGCCAGGCGTGCGGCAGGTAGGCGATCAGGTCGCGGATCTTCGCCCGGTTGAGGCCGGCCACGTTGATCGCCCACAGCATCAGGTTCATGCCGTCGTAGGCGTGGGCGGCGTAGGTTTCGGCCTCCACGCCGAAGCGCTCACGGTACGCCTTCCTGAAACGCTCGAGCTTGGGGTCCTTGCGCTCCGGGTCCCACGGAAACGCCGCCACCACGCCTTCCGCGTTCTTCCCCGCGATCTTCACGAACTCCTCGTTCACGGTGCGGTCGCAGCCGAAGAAGGGCTGCTTCATGCCCAGCTCGCGCATGGTGTTGAGGACGAGCGCGCCCTCGACCGCGTCGCCCCAGTGCACGACGGCGTCCGGGTTCGCGTTGCGGATCCGCTCGAGCTCCAGCCGGAAGTCCTTCTGGCCGACCTTGTACGCCATCTCGATCGGCACCGGGCGCTTGAGGCGGCGCGCGCTGTCGTTGATCTCGCGCACGCCGAAGCGGCCGTAACGGTTGCTCGAGCGGATGATCGCCACGCGCTTCAGGCCGAGCTTGCGGTACCAGTAGTCGGTCAGCAGGTAGGCCTGCTGCCGGTCGTCGCCGATCACCCGCACCACCCACGGGATGTTGGTCTCGATGAAGGTCGGGTCGGTGTCGCCGGAGTTGATCATCAACAGCTCGGCCTTCAGCGCCACCCGGATCGCGATGTGGCTGTTGGCGCCGTCGATCGTGCCGAGTATGCCCCAGACGCCGTCCTTGTACGCCTGCTTGATGATCTCGTTGCCGGAGGAGCCCCACAGCCCGTTGTCGTTGCTGACCACGAGCTCGAACGGGATCTTGCGCCTCAGGTAGCCGCCGCGCGCGTTCCACTCCTCGACCGCGAGGCGCGAGCCCTGCAGCATCGGGACGCCGAGGGCCTCCTCGTGGCTCTTGCCGCCGGTGGCGATCGAGACCGTGGACATGATCGGGCCGATGAAGCCGACCTTCACGGTGTCGAGCGTCTCCGGCTCCGGTTTGGCGCGGCCCGCGCCGGCGTACTCGATCTGCAGCAGGAAGTTCTCCTTGAACGGCTTCTTGCCCGCGAACGGCTCGCGGTCGGTCGAGGTGCCGGCGTAGTTCTCGTCCTTCCTGAGGTTCATCGCCGGCGTGGCGTAGGCGCCGGCGGCGTCGATCTTCTTCATCACCTCGACGACCTTCGGGATCGTCGAACGGGATGTACTCGGGCGCGACGAGCGGCCGCCCCGCCTTCACGCCCTTGTCCGCCGCATTCGCGCCGAGCGCCGCCAGCGCGACGCCGAGGGCCGCCGTGAGACCGAACGAGCGACGCATCGCTACCTCCCGCCCGTGGCCGGGCGCGCCGGCACGGGAGCGGCCGGCTTTCGGTGCACTCTCTGCGCCAGCTGGGGCGGCGCCGGGTCCGCCTTCGTCTCCGGCGCGGGCTGGCCGTAGGCGTAGAGCGACCGCTGTTTCGTGCCCGGGTAGTAGCCCTCACCCATGCCCCAGCCCAGGCCCTTCGCCGTGCCCACCCAGACGTCGTTGCCGTCGACGTCGGCCGCGATCATGAAGCTGTGCGGAACGCCTACCGGCATGTCGACGTTCTCGACCACCTTGCCGCCGATCGTGACCTTCGCCCGCCCGCGACCCGTCGCCGGGTCGCGCGTGTAGGCGACCCAGGTCGCGGGGTCGCTCGGCCCGTCCACGACGATGCCGAGGCCCTTGTCCGAGCACCAGAGCGCCTCCTGGGCGCTGCGGCCCTTGATGTTGTTGTTGAAGTCGGAGGGCAGGCCGCCCTCGTCCTGGGTGTAGCCGCGCCAGTGGCGGCCGTCGTAGCGCGAGCCGCCGAAGTAGGTCGAGATCCAGACGACGCCCTCGGCCGGACTGGCGCCGGTGACGATCACGTGGATGAGGCCGTCGTCGCGGTAGAGGTCGATCTCCATCTCCCCGTCCGGGTCGAGGTACTCCTTCCAGTGGCCCGTGGGGATGTCGTACTCGAGGACGCCGCTGCCCCAGACGCCGAGGTAGACCTTGTCCTTGCCGTCGTAGCTGGCGGAGTAGTTCCAGATCTCCTCCATCGGCGCGTTCTTCTCGGTGAACACGGTCCACTCGCCCGTCACGGTGTTGAGGCGCGAGGCGCCGGCGGTGGTGGCGGCCCAGACGTTGTCGTTCTCGACCGCGACGCCGTACACGACGTCGTTCACGAGGCCGCTGTTGAGCTGGTTCCAGTGGTCGAAGCGGTCGCCCGAGAGCCGCGCCAGCCCGCCGCCGAACAGGCCGAGCCAGACGTCGCCCGTCTTGCGGTCGACGTCGATCGCGGTCACCACCTTGAACGGCAGGCCGTCCTTCTCCTGCCAGGTCTTGACGACCTTGCCGCTCGGCTTGTCGATCAGCGCGAGCCCGTCCTCGGTGCCGACCCAGACACGCGGCCCGTCCACCTTCACGGCGAAGATGTGGTCGTTGGGCAGGCCGTCGGCCACGGTGAACTGCTTCCAGTTCGTGTAGACGTAGGGCAGCTTCGCCGCAGCGGCAGCCGGCGAGGTCGCGGCGGGGGCGGCGGCCGGTGCGGCAGCGGCGGCCGGCTCCGGGGCCTGTCCGGCGAACGCCGGCAGGGCGCACGCCGTGAGTAGCAGCGGCCCTAGGCCGAGGCGGGTCTTCATCTCTTGCCTCACTTGCATCACAGCGTCTTCAGGTACTCGATGAGGTCGTTCAGCTGGTCCTTGGTCATGTCGTTCGTCACGCCGTGCGTGTCGTACGGGTTGTGGACCGTCCAGATCTCCTCGAGCGTGTTGGCCATGCCGTTGTGCAGGTACGGCGCCGAGTCGTAGATGTTGTTGAGGTGCGGCACGTCGAACTTGCCCGAGGTGTCGAGCGGGTGCCTGGTGCCGACGTCCCGCTGCTGGCGGTCGGTGAAGTACGGCGGGAAGTGGCAGTAGACGCAGCGCCCCTCGTTCGGGATCTCGCGCCCGTCGTTCGCGCGGCTGCGCTCGAACAGGACCTTGCCGCGCCGCTGCGCCTCCGTGAGCGGCGCCCCCAGCGGCCGGTAGCGGTTCGGCGGCCGCGGAATCGTCACCGTGTAGTCGTTGAGCGCACGCAGCTCCTCCGGGCCGAAGGGGGCGAGTCGCGTGAAGAAGACGGCCAGACGCGCGCCGCACTGGCGCGCCAGGGTCGGGTTGGTGCCCGCCCACTTGAACGGGTCGGTGTCGTAGATCCCGCGCAGCGTGCGGTTGTCGACGGGGTTCAGGCCGAGCCCGTCGGCTTCGATATCGTAGGTCAGCCCGTCCACGTGGCCGTCCGGGTGGCAGGTGGCGCAGGCGAACTGCCGCTGGAACGTGATCTTCGCGCTGTGGAACAGCTGCTCGCCCCAGCGGACGTGCGTGCGCTCGTTCGGCCCGCCGAGGTCCACGCGCGACACCGCCTGCAGCCTCTGCAGGTCGATCACCGAGAGCGAGTCGTCCAGCGTGTTCGCGACCCAGGCCGTGAGGCCGTCCGGCGCGACCGCGACGCCGCGCGGGTTGTCCTTCACGGGGACCCGCGCCACCACGAACTCGGACGAGGCGCCGAGCCAGTTGGGCAGGAAGTCGCGGCGCTCGGAGTCCGACATCCCGCGCACGAGCGCGACGAGCTTCGCGGTGTCGATCACCGCGACCGTGTCGGTGCCGGCGCTGGTCACCAGCGCGCGCCGGCCGTCGGGCGTGAAAGCCACGCCCGTCACGTCGGCGAAGTAGCGCTGGGGCTCGTCCAGCAGCAGCTGGTCGACCCGCCCGTCCTTCCAGAGCAGGGCCAGGCCGTTCGTGATCGTCCAGCCCTGCAGGATGCGGGTCATCGGCACGAGGTTCTTGGTGCGGTTGAGGGTGGCCAGCGCGAACTCGCCGCTCGGATGCCAGGCGACGCCCAGCAGCAGGTTCGCCTCGGGCACGGCCATCCGGTGGACGACTCTCTGGCCGGCGACGTCGAGCGCCGTCACCTCGGACACCGGCGCCGTACGGAAGCCGCCCAGCCGCGACAGGGCGTTCGTCACCAGCAGGGTGCGGCCGTCGGGCGAGAGCGCGCCGGCCCACGGGTAGCGGCTCGCGGCCAGCCGCCTGGTCTCCCGGCCCGCCCCGAGGTCGACTACCGACACGGCGTCGTAGCCCGTGCCCATCACGAACAGCGTCCTGCCTGCGGGGTCCACGGCCACGCCGTGGGGCTCGTCGGCGACGGGGATCGACTTCAGGACCCGGCGCGCGGCCACGTCGACCACCGCCACCGCATCGTCGAGGCGGGCCGTCACGAAGGCGGTCCGGCCGTCGGGGCTGAAGGCGACGCCGGTGGCCTGGCCGCCGACGGGGATCTCGGCGACCTTCGCCCGCTTCGCCGCGTCGACCACGATCACGCTGCCCGACGCCTCGCAGGGGACCCAGACCTCGCGCCCGTCGGGGCTGAAGGCGAGGTTGACCGGGTTCTTGTACTGGACCGCGAGCTCTTCGAGCAGTACCTTCGCGCCCTTCGAGCGGGCCGTGCCGTACTGCGCCTCGAGGTCGGCGAAGGCGCCCGCGACCATGGCTGTCCGCTTGCCCACGGCCTCGAGCAGCGGCACGGGTCGAGTCGGGTGGGCGATCTTCGCCCTGGCGGTCTTGAAATCGAACGGCTTGCCGTGGGCCTGCGCGTGGCAGGCCGCACAGGTCCGGGGCGTCACCGGCTTGAGGCCGCCTCTCGCCGCGCCGGGCCGGTCGCGCATGACGGCCTCCGCCATGTGCTCGCTGCCGGCGCCGTGACACGACTCGCAGCCCACGCCTTCGGTCAGGTCGTAGCTCTTCGTCACCGCCGCCCCGGGTCCGCCGCCCGTCACGTGGCACCTCAGGCAGGCGGCCGCGAGCTGCGCCGGCCCGCTCACGCCCATCTTCCTCGCGATCGCCTCGGCCGCCGGCGTCGACAGCACCGCGTAGGCCTGCGCGTGCGGGCTCAGGCGCCATAGGCTGAGCTGGTAACCCATCTTCGGGCCCTGGTGGCACGAGCCGCACTGCGCCGCGCCCACGTACTTCGGCCCTGCGACGTCCGAGGGCGGCACCTCGGCGAAGGGATACTCCACGGCCCGCGGCCGTGCGGCCGCGCCCGCTGCGGAGGCCAGCTTCCTGGGCACGGGGTGGGCCAGCTTGTTCCAGGCATCCTCGACGTCCAGCGGCGCCTTCTGGTGGACCGCGGAGTGCGAGCCCTTGACGTAGTGGCAGACCGCGCAGTCGCGCTTCATGAACTTGCGCAGGCCCGCCCGGCGCGCGGCCTCGGGGTCGCGCATCACCTTCTCGTCCATGTACTCGCTGCCCGGCCCGTGGCACTTCTCGCACTGCACGCCGTCCTCGATGCGGAACGCCGGGTCGCGCTCCCAGCTCTCGGCGTCGGCCGCCGTCGCGTGGCAGCCCAGGCAGATCGGGGCGCGCTCGGGCTCGTCGAGGAGGCCCGAGAGCCGGGCCATCGCCTTGGCCTCGGGCAGCGCGAGCGAGGCCCAGGCCTGCGAGTGCGCCGTCGTCAGCCAGTGGCTGTACTGGTTGCCCGCGGCCTTGCCCTCGTGGCAGCGCGCGCACGCGTGCGCGCCGACGTAGACCGGTTGCTTCTGCGCCTGGGCGGCGAGCGGGCAGGGCAGCGCAGCGAGCGCGCCGAGCGCCACCACGGCCGCCGCACGCGCGCCTCGCGCAGCCATCTACTTCTTCCCCTGCTCGAGGCGCAGCACCTGGTCCGCCTTCAGGTCGCGCCACTCGTCGCTCGTCCCGTCCGGCCAGCGCACTCGCAGCGAGTCGACTTTCTCCGCCGCGCCGAGGCCGAAATGGGCCCGGCTGTCGCCCTGCGACAGGTAGCCGTTGACGCCGATCACGTCCTGGAACTGCGTGCGGACGCCGGCCGTGATCGTCACCCGCGCGCCGATCGCGGTGCGCACCCCGCCCTTGACGCGCACGTCGACCTTCAGCCAGTGGTTGCCCATGCCGCCGCCGTTGCGCAGCAGGTGCGGCGGGCCCGACGTGTCGACGACCACGAGGTCGACGTTGCCGTCGTCGTCGAAATCCGCCCAGGTCGCGCCGCGGCTCGACCACTTGGCCTGGAAGAAGGCGCCGGAGTCGCGCGCGACGTCGACGAACACGCCCTTGCCGTTGTTGCGCGCCAGCACGGCGTCCTCCGCGTACTCGTGGTGCGAGTTGCCGTTGGCGACGAACACGTCCGCCCAGCCGTCGTTGTCGAGGTCCTGGACGACGGCGCCCCAGCCGGTGTACTGGCCGCAGATGAGCGCGAGCCCGGAACGATCGATCAGGTCGGAGTAGAACCCGCCCTGCTTCGAGAGCAGGCTGCCGTAGTCCATGTCGGGGATCAGGATGTCCAGGCTGTTGTCGCCCTCGAGGTCGGCCACCGCCGGGCCCATCGACGAGACACCCTGGCCGTTTTGGCCGAGCGCCAGCCCCAGCTCGAGCGCCTTCTCGGCGAACGTGCCGTCGCCCTTGTTCTCGTAGTAGTAGTTCTCCATCGAGTCGTTGGCGACGTAGAGGTCCGGCCAGCCGTCGTTGTTGAGGTCCGCGGCCACCGAGCTCATCGCCCGCCCGCCGGGGTTGTAGGTGCCGGCCTTCTTCGTCACGTCCGTGAACGTACCGTCGCCGTTGTTGTGGTAGAGCGTGCACGAGACACCGTTGTAGCTGAGCGGCCCCGGGTACCCCGCCGCTGCGTAGAAAGAGCGGAACTTGCCCTCGTCGTACTCGAGGTAGTTGCTGACGAAGAGGTCGAGCCAGCCGTCCCGGTCGTAGTCGAGCCAGACGCCGTTCAGCGCCCAGCGCGGGTCGGAGAGGCCGGCCTTCTCGGTCACCTCGCTGAAGGTCCCGTCGCCGTTGTTGTGGTAGAGCTCGGGGCCCTTGTAGGTCAGCACCAGCAGGTCGACCCGGCCGTCGTTGTCGTAGTCCGCGGCCGAGCAGCCGAACGCGAAGTTGCGGCCGCCGACGCCGGCCTTCGCCGTCACGTCCTCGAACTGGAAGTTGCCCTTGTTGCGGTAGAGGGCGTTCTGCAGCCGGTCGATCAGGTCGCGCCCGCGGTTGTCGCTGACCGTCTTCTCCCAGCGCCCCTGGGGGAAGTAGAGGTCGAGCCTGCCGTCGCCGTCGTAGTCGAGCACGCAGGCGCCGGAGCCCGTGCCCTCGACGATGTTGCTGAGCTCGTGGTCGCCGAAGCTGCGCTGCCAGGTGATGCCCGAGCCTGAAAGCACGTCGGTGAAGACCGGAAGCTTGCCGGGCGCTCCCTGCGCTGCGACGCGCGTGGGGCCCGCGGCCAGGACCAGCGGCAGGGCGAAGAAGAAGAAGGGGAAGCGCCTCATGGATGTCCTCCGAGGTCGATCCACTCGATGAAGGCCCGGATCTCGGCGGGCGACGGCCTCTGTGCCTCGGGCAGCGGCCCCGGCGCAGGCGCAGACGCTTCCGCGTCCCAGGGGCGAGCGGCGTTCCTGCCGAGCAGGTGCCACAGCAGGCGGCTGCGGCGTGCCTCGCCGGTCGCGGCGAACCGCGCCAGCCCGGCCGCCGTCGCATCGAGCTGCGGCGCCTTGCCGGGCGTGCCGTGACAGCTCATGCACTTCGACTCGACGATCGGCTTCACGTCGGCGGCGTAGCCCACCGTGCGCCGCTTCTCGGGCGGCTGGTTCAGCACCGGCGCCGGCGACTGCACGGCCTTGACGAAACGGTTGGGCGGCGTGCGCTCCGGGTCCTCGTGACAGCCGACGCAGCCCTGCGCGCCGTGGTTTCTCACCCACAGCCACGCGGAGGAGCGGATCGCGAGCCCCTCCGCGTCGACCAGCTGCAGCTGCAGCGGCGTGTTCGCCGGGACCTGCACCTGGTACGAGCCGTCCTCGGCGATCGGGATCTCGCCGAGCAGCCGCCGTCCCGCCGGCGTGCCCTCGCGCGCGGGCACGCCCTCGACGACGCGGAGCTTCTTCGCCGCGCCCGGCGGCCAGTCCTTCCCGAGGTCGTTGATCCCGACGTCGATGGTGTAGAGCTTGCCCTCCGGGTCGTCCTCGCGCACGACGCTCGAGCGCGCGTCGGGCACCTTTCGCGCGGCCAAAAGCCTCGCCTGCAGCGAGTGCCACGCCGGGTCCTCCAGCACCGTCTCGCGGGCCTTCGTCTCGGGGTCGAAGCGATAGACCCCGTAGGTGCCGGTGCCGGGCTGGCGCCACGACACCAGCAGCCGCCCGTCGGGCAGCGGCGCAGGCGAGCGGAACAGGCCGTCGCCCTCGCTGGTCAGCGAGCGGTACGTGTGCAGCGGCCGCACCTGGCTGACCGCGGCCAGGCGTCCCCCGCCGTCGCCGCCGAGGGCGTTCGACTCGACGAACACGACCAGCCCGTTCACCGTGGGCGCCGGCATCTGCTTGACGCGCAGCCCCTGCGTGCCGGCGTAGGTCTGGTAGTCGGTGCCGTCCTCGTTGACGCCGAGCAGCTCGACGCGGCCTGGCGCCGCCTGCTCCGCGGGGTGGCGCAGCCAGCCTGCGTAGACCATCCGGCCGTCCGGCAGGATCGTCGGGTCGAAGTCGTTCGACAGGTTGAACGTCAGCCGCCGCAGCGACGAGCCGTCCGTCTTGCAGGACCAGAGGCTGGTGTTCGCCGCGACGCCGGCCTCGTCCCGCTCGCCCGGGTCGCTGCCGACGAAGGCGACCTGGACCCACGGCTCCACGCTCGTCGCGGTGATCGTGTAGACGGTCGACTGGTAGACCGGGTGGCGCGCGCCGGCCGCGCCGCAGCTGATCCTGCGAGCAGCCGTGCCGTCCGCCTTCATCTCCCACACGCACCACGGGTCGCTCTTCTGCTTCTTCGCGGCGAACAGGATGGAAGCGCCGTCGAACGAGACCTCGGGGTCCGCGGCGCTGTCGAAGCCGGCGCTGAGCACGCGCGTCGAGCCGCCGGCCGCGATCAGCAGCAGCCGGCCGCCTTCGCCGAGGGGGGCGCGCAGCGAGCCACCGCCCAGCTCCTGGGCGGGCAGGGCGGCCGCCGGCACCTGGGCCACGACGATGGACGGCGCCGCCTTCGCGGCCGCCGCCGGCCTGCCCGCGCTTGTCGCGGGCCTGCCCGCACCCGCCGCCTGTGCCCACGCCAGAACGGCCAGCGCGGCGATCGGCCCGCGCGCCGCGCGGCTCAAGGCCGTGCCCCGCCGCGCAGCGGCACGACGGCGGTGGCGTCGACCTCGAACAGCAGCTCGTGGCGGCAGACGTCGGCCACGGTCGTGACCACCGGCGCCTCTGCCAGCCCCGAGCGCTCCAGGATCCGCTCGAAGGAGCGCCCGTCGCACGGGTTCTTGAGGAAGGCCGTGGCCTGCCTCACGTCGGCCAGGCCCGCTCCCACGCCCTCGAGCAGCGCCTGCACCGCGTCGAACGTGAAGCGCACCTGCGCCTCGAAGTCGCCCACGTGCACCGTCGCGCCCTGGTCGTCGATCGAGGCCGTGCCGGACACGAAGACATAGCGCGCGTCGCCGAGCGCGAGCTCTGTCGCGCGCGCGAAGGACGAGCCGTACTCCGTGGCCTCGTTCTGCCGGCGGCTGTGGAGGCGCCGCAGGGAAGCCCGGCCGTCCCCGTGCGGCCAGACCGCGAGCAGGTCGAGCGTGCACCAGCCGCCGCGCGCATTGCGCCCCTCGATGCCCGTGCTCGCCGGGATCCTGCCGTCGCCGCCCGGTCCGATCAGGCCCATCCGCCGGAACGCCGCGTTGCGCACCGCGTTGAACGGGCCGTACCAGTCGAGGATGTCCCGCAGGTAGAACCAGGTGCGGGCCACCTCGCGGAACGAGAAGCCCTCGCGCGCGAGCAGCTCCTCGGCCGCGGCGATCGCCGCCCCGGCCTCCTCCGCGGGGCCGGGGGCGAGCCGTCCGCCGCTGCGCCGGCCGGCGTCGGCCAGCCCCAGGATGCGCGCCTCGGCCGTCTCCACCAGCGTGCCGAACGTGCGCTCGCCCTCCACCACCGGTCGCGCCTCGCCGCGCGCCGCGAGCACGTGGATCCCGCAGATCCCTTCCTGGCCGACGGGCGCGCCCTCGACGAGCGTCGGCGCGACCGGCCAGGCCTCGCCCTGGTCACGCAGCGCCGCGGAGCGGCCGCGGGCCACGAGCGGCGCCACGCGCAGGTCGGCGAACACGCGCTCCTGCACCGGTACGCAGCCGCGCTCCCGCAGCTCTGCCGCAATCGCGCGATACGCCTGCTCCACGGCGTCCTCGCTGGGGCGCGTGGCCCGTGGGGCGAGCCACGTGACGAGCGCCAGCTCCCGGCCGCTGTCGTTCACGCGCACGCTCGCCTCGCCGCGGGTCTCGGTCATGGTCAGCATCAAGCCGCGCTCCCGGCCGCGCGTCAAGCCCGCAGGGGCCGCTCCGACGCGCGCTCCTCGCTGAAGACCGCTGCAGATTGCCCGTGCAGACGACCCGGGTCAATGAGACCTTTGGCCCACCGCAAGGTGCATTTCGCCCAATATCGACGCGGGTGAAATGCGATTCGCCGCGTACGAATTTCTATGCGCGAGCATAGAAGCTTTTCGTTGACGCCCGCTCGCGGCGGGCCGTAGCATGCGCCTCGGCGAGCAGCCTCGCCGGGCCGTCAGGCACCGTGGAGACTCCATGAGCGACAGCGTGCGGACCGTGACCATCCGGGACTGCGTGATCGGTGGGCCGGAGCTGGTCGTGATGGCGGGGCCGTGCGCGATCGAGTCGCGCGAGCAGATCTTCCAGGCGGCCGAGGTCGTGGCGGCGAGCGGCGCGCGCTTCCTGCGTGGTGGCGCCTTCAAGGTGCGCAGCTCGCCGACCGCGTTCCAGGGCCTCGGCTGGGACGGCTGGAAGCTCCTGCGCGAGGCCGCCGACGCGCACTCGCTGCTCACCGTCAGCGAGATCCTGGGCGAGGAGCAGATCGAGCCGGCGCGCCGCTACGTCGACCTCGGCCAGATCGGCAGCCGCAACATGCAGAACATCCCGCTGCTGAAGGCGCTCGGCCGCTCGCGCCTGCCGGTGATGCTCAAGCGCGGCTTCGGCTGCACGATCGACGAGTGGCTGCACGCGGCCGAGTACATCCTGCACGAGGGCAACCAGGACGTCGTGCTGTGCGAGCGCGGCATCCGCACGTTCGAGACCGCCACCCGCTTCACGCTGGACGTGGCGGCGGTGCCGATCGCGAAGGCGCGCCTCGGCCTGCCCGTGATCGTCGACCCCTCGCACGCTGCCGGCAGGCGCGAGTGGGTCGAGAGCCTCACGCTCGCGGGCGTCGCCTGCGGCGCCGACGGCCTGCTGATCGAGACGCACCCCGACCCGGCGAGCGCCCTGTCGGACGGCCCGCAGGCCGTGCTGCTGGCCGAGTTCCCGGCTCTGGTGGACAAGGCCCGGCGCGTCGCACAGGCGCTCGGCCGCGCGATCCCGGCCGGCAGCCCCGTTCCCGTCGCCGCCGCGTAGTCACGGTGCCGGCCGCGCCGTTCCCTGCTGGCGCGCCCTCTCGGCGTCCTCGCGCGCCTGCTGCTCGGCCCTGAGCCGCTGCACGGCCCGCTGCTCGCGGTCGCCGTCTTCTCGACGGCCGAGCCGGTAGTAGACCGTCGCGAGCGAGACGTGCGCCTCGCTGAACGAGGGCTCCTCCTTCACGAGCGGCTCGAGCACCCGCCGGGCCTCGTCCAGCTCGCCGTTCGCCAGGTGGACGAGCGCCAGCTGCAGGCGCGCGCCGGGGTCCCCCGGCCGCAGCGTGAGCGCCCTCTTCACGTGTTGGAGCGCCTCGTCGTTCTTCGAGTCCTGGCGCAGCAGCAGCGCCAGCAGCAGGTGTGCGTCGAAGTGGTTCGGGTTGATCGCCAGCTCGCGTCGCAGCGCGTCGGCCGCCCCTGGGGCGTCGCCCATCTTCACGAGCAGCTCGCCGAGGATCGCGTTGGCCGTCGGCAGCTTCGGGTTCAGCTCGAGCGCCCGGCGCAGCTCCTTCTCGGCCGCGAGGTCGTCGCTCGCCTCGCGGCTCGCGATCGCGAGCACGAGGTGCGCCTCGGCGGAGTCGCCCGCGGCGCAGGATGCGGTCGAGCACGCGCTGGCCGCGCTCGTACTGGCGGTCGCGCATCAGCGCCGTGCCGAGCATGTAGAGGATCGCCTGGTTCTCCGGGTCTCTCTCGAGCAGCGGGTCGAGGATGGCGATCACCTGCTTCCATTCGCCGAGCTGCAGCCGGCAGTCGGCGAGCAGCAGCGGCGCCGCCTCGTGGGCCGGCTCCGCCTTCAGCACGGCCTCGAGCTCGCCGGCGGCGTCCCGCATGCGCCCCGCCTTGTAGAGGCCGAGCGCGAGGTTGTAGCGGATCGCTGCGACGGCCGCGGGGAGAGGCCGGGCGGCCAGCGCCTCGCGGTACTGCTCGACGGCCTTCTCGTAGTCTCCGAGCTGCGCGTACAGCACGCCGAGGTTCGAGCGTGCCTCCCAGCTCTGCGGCACCAGCTCCAGGAAGCGCCGGTACTCGGCGGCGGCGGCCTCCAGCCGGCCCTGCTTCTGCAGCTGCGCCGCGTGCGCGGCGACGGCGGCCGCATCGGCGGATGCAGCGGACTGCGTCGGAGCGGGCTTCGCTGCCACCGGCACGGGCGAGCGGCCCGTGGCAGCCTGGGCCGTCGCGGCCAGGAGCGCGATCACGGCGATCGGCGTCACGCTGCTATTCTGGATCGGCTCGTCCGCGCCGTCACCCGTACCCTGCGCCGGCACGGATCTGGCAGCCTCACCCGTTCACATGGAGGTGCGACCGATGTTCGTGCGTCCTCCGCGCCTGCTCCTGCCGCTCGCCCTCGCCACGTTGTATTTGCTCGGCGGCTCGGCGAACGCCTCCGATCCACCGACGTCCGGCCGCGCCATCCGCATCCAGGGCAATCAGTTCGTGGACGCAGCCGGGAAGCCCGCTGGTCTTCCGCGGTGTCTCCCTGTCCGACCCCGACAAGCTCCAGAAGGAAGGCCAGTGGACGACGCGCACCTTCGAGGAGCTGAAGGCCTGGGGCGCGAACGTCGTGCGCCTGCCGGTCCACCCCGTCGCCTGGCGTGCGCGCGGCGAGAAGGGCTACCTCGCGCTGCTCGACGAGGGCGTGCGCTGGGCGCGCGAGCTCGGCCTCTACGTCCTGCTCGACTGGCACGTCATCGGCAACCTGCGCACGGAGCTGTGCAGGACCCGATGTACGACACCACGCGCAAGGAGACGTTCCAGTTCTGGCGCGCGGTCGTCGAGCCACTACGCGGACGACCCGACCGTCGTGCTGTACGAGCTGTTCAACGAGCCGACCGACTACAACGGCCGGCTCGGCGCGGCTGACGCTGGGCGGAGTGGAAGCCGCTCGTCGAGGAGATCGTCGGCATCGTGCGCGCGAACGACCCCTCCTCGCTCGTCGTCGTGGCCGGGCTCGACTGGGCGTACGAGCTGCGCGGGGTGATCGCGAACCCCGTCGACGCCCCCGGTGTCGCGTACGCGTCGCACCCCTACCCGCAGAAGCGGCCCGAGCCCTGGGAGCCGAAGTGGGAGGCCGACTGGGGCCACGTCGCGGCGCAGCTACCCGGTGTTCGTGACCGAGTTCGGCTACTCGCGCGACGGCAGCCAGCCGTTCGTCGGCACGAACCACTACGGCCGGGCGATCGTCGACTACATGGCGAAGCGGAACATCTCGTGGGCCGCCTGGTGCTTCGACCCGCGCTGGGTGCCGACGCTGATCCGGGACTGGCAGTACACGCCGACCGAGCAGGGCGAGCTGTTCAAGGCGGCGATCTCGGGCCGGCCGCTGCCGCCGGAGGACTAGAGGCGATCGTGAGCAGACCCTGCAGCCGTCGCCGCTTCCTCGGGCCTCGCCGCCGCGGCGCCGCTCGCGCTGAGCGCGGGCTGCGGCAGCTCGTCGAGCAGCCCGTCCAGCACCCCGTCGGCCAGCCCCACGGCGACCGTGACGGCGCCGCCGGGCGCCTCCAGCGCCATGGTCGCGATCACGCGCGCCCGCTCGTACGGCAGCGAGGCGGCCGCCGCGCTGCGCCAGGCCGTCGACCTGCTCGGGCGGCCTCGGCACGCTGGTGCGCGACAAGACGGTCACCGTGAAGGTCAACTTCACCGGCTGGCCGTTCCAGGCGCTGTTCGGCCGCAGCCCCGGCGAGACGTACGTCACGCACGGCGACACGGCGCTCGCGCTCGCGCGGCTGCTGTCCGAGAACGGCGCGCGGCGCGATCCGCTTCGTCGAGTCGCAGGGGGTCGCGCTGCCCCTCGAGCAGGTCGTGGCCGCGGCCGGCTGGGACGTGCGCGCGCTGCAGGCGATCGCCGGTGTCGAGTTCGAGAACACGCGCAACCTCGGCTACGGCTCGCGCTACGCGACGCTCGCCGTGCCGGACGGCGGCCGGCTGTTCTCCTCGCTGCAGGTCAACCACTCGTACGCCGAGACCGACGTGTTCGTCTCGCTGTGCAAGATGAAGGAGCACGCGACGGCCGCCGGGCCTCACGCTCTCGATGAAGAACCTGTTCGGCATCACGCCGAACTCGCTCTACGGCGTCCGAGGGCGCGGGCGAGGACAAGCTCGGCTACCGCGGCCCGATCCACGGGCCAGGCCGAGGGCTGGATGCGGCTGCTGCCGGGCGAGAAGCCCGGTTTCGAGACGCAGCCCGTCGGCGTACGCGTGCCGCGCACGATCGTGGACGAGAACCTCGCGCGCCCGGTGCAGCTGGCGATCGTCGACGGCATCCGCACGATCCGCGGCGGCGAGGGCTGGTGGAACGCCGGCATCGGCCCGATCGACCCGGGCGTGATCGTGGCCGGCTGGAACGCGCTGTCGACCGACGCGGTGGCGGCGTCCGTGATGGGCTTCGACCCGCGCGCGCCGCACTACACGGCGCCGTTCGAGACGCGCGAGAACCACCTGCTGCTCGCCGAGCAGGCGGGCGTCGGCACGGCCGACCTCGCGCGCATCGAGGTGCGCGGCGCGCAGATCAGCGACGTGCGCACGCCGTTCCGCGCGGCCGGCTTCCAGTGGCGGCCGCCGGCCCCGCTCTCGAGCGGGCCGCTCGGCTGACGACGAAGGCGCCGGCAGCCATGTCCGAAAACGGCTAGCCGGCCGCCAGCCCCGCGCGTAAGCTGTGGCTGATGGAGCCCCAAGCGTCCCTGTTGCCGGCCCGGGCCGCGCTCGACCGCGCCCGCCGCTCGCGCGACGCGCGTTTCGACGGCCGCTTCTTCGTCGGCGTCACGTCGACAGGTGTCTACTGCCGGCCCGTCTGTCCCGCGCCCAGCCCGCGCGCCGCGCACGTGCGCTACTTCCCCAGCGCCGCGGCCGCCGCCGACGCCGGCTTCCGCCCGTGCCTGCGCTGCCGGCCCGAGGCGGCGCCGGGAACGCCGGCCTGGCTCGGCACGTCGGCGGTCGTGCGCCGCGCGCTGGCCCTGATCCAGGACGGCGCGCTCGACTCGGAATCGGTCGACGCGCTCGCGGCGCGGCTGGGGATCGGCCCGCGTCACCTGCACCGGCTGTTCGTCGCGCACGTCGGCGCGCCGCCGCTGGCGGTCGCGCAGACCCGGCGGCTGCACTTCGCGAAGCGCCTGATCGACGACAGCGAGCTGTCGATGACCGAGATCGCGCTGGCGTCCGGCTTCGGCAGCCTGCGCCGCTTCAACGCCGCGTTCCTCGAGACCTACCGGCGGCCGCCGAGCGCTCTGCGCCGCCTGCGCCGCGCCGGGGCGGCCGGCCAGTCGGGCGAGCTGGTGCTGAGGCTCGCCCTGCGCCCGCCGTACGACCTCGATCACCTGCTGGGCTTCCTCGCCGAGCGTGCCCTGCCCGGCGTCGAGCGCGTGGACGCGGCGGGCTACGCGCGCACGGCTGCGTCAGACGCCGGACCGGTGGTCGTGCGCGTGGGCCGTGCGTCGGCCACGACGCCGGCCGGACGCCGGGCGGCCCCCCCGGCGCTCGAGCTGCGGATCGAAGGCGCACCCGCAGCCGCGCTGTTCCGGCTGACCGCCGACGCCCGCCGCATGTTCGACCTCGCAGCCGACCCGGCCGTGATCGAGGCGGCGCTCGCCCACGATCCGCTGCTCGGGCCGCTCGTGCGCCGCCGGCCCGGCCTGCGCATCCCCGGAGCGTGGGAGCCGTTCGAGTGCGCCGTGCGGGCGATCCTCGGCCAGCAGGTCAGCGTCGCCGCCGGCCGCACGCTGGCCGTTCGCCTGGTCGAGCGGGCCGGGACGCGGCTCGGCACGCCGAGGCACGGCCTCACGCACCTGTTCCCGGCGGCGGCCGCGCTGGCGGGCGCCGAGCTGGCCGGGCTCGGGCTCACGTCCGGCCGCAGGATCGCGCTGCAGGCGCTCGCTCGCGCGGTCGCGGAGGGCCGGCTCGACCTGCGCGCCGGCGCCGAGCAGGCCGTCGCCGGCCTGCGCGCGCTGCCCGGTATCGGCGACTGGACGGCGCAGTACGTCGCGCTGCGGGCGCTCGGCGAGCCGGACGCGTTTCCCGCGGCGGACCTCGTGCTGCGCAGGATGGCGGGCGGGGACGGTCAGGCGCTCACTGCCCGCGCGCTCGCCGCCTGCGCCGAGGCGTGGCGGCCCTGGCGCGGGTACGCGGTGTTCCATCTGTGGGCGGAGGCTCGAGGGAGGGGTCGGCTCTCGTATTCGCGCACTCATGCACGACTCAAGACCTGACCCCCTTTCAGGAGGCTGACATGCGCTACGACGTGATCGAGACCCCGATCGGCCCGCTGCTGGTGGCCGCGGACGAGGCCGGCCTGCGGCGCATCCACTTCGCCGAACGGGGCAAGGCACGCCGACCGGAGGCCGGTTGGACCCGTGACCCCGCCCCGTTCCGCCCGCTTGCGGGCCAGCTCGCCGAGTACTTCGCCGGGAAGCGCCACAGCTTCTCGCTCGAGCTCGCGCCGCGCGGGACCGAGTTCCAGCTCGCCACCTGGCGCGCGCTGGCCCGGATCCCGTACGGAACGACGATCTCCTACGCCGAGCTGGCGCGTCGCGTCGGGCGGCCCGCGGCCTCGCGCGCGGTCGGCGCCGCGAACGGTGCGAACCCGCTGCCGATCGTGGTGCCCTGCCACCGCGTGATCGGCGCCGACGGCTCGCTCACCGGCTTCGGCGGCGGCCTGCCGATCAAGCGGGCGCTGCTCGAGCTCGAGGGCGCCGCCTGCGTCGCCCCGCGCGGGCAGCTGCGCCTCGTTTGAGGGCGGGAGGCCGACGATCGCCGCCCGAGTGAGGCGGCCGGATCCGTCTGGCTCAGCCGCCGAGGGGCGGCTTCGGCGGCTCCGGCTCCGCCGCGCCAGGCGTTCCGTCCGCCGCCTCCGCCGGTCCGCTGCCGGCGACGTCCGCAGCCGCGCCGGGCGCCGGGCCGGGGGGCAAGGACGCATCCGCCGGCGGCGGCTCCTGGTAGCTCTCGACGAGAGCCGTGACGAGAGCCGCGACGAGCGGCCCGAGCACGATGCCGATGAAGCCGAACGCGCTCACGCCGCCCATCAGGCTCAGGATCAGCACCCCCGTGTTCATCTGCGTCTTGCCCGCCAGGAACAGCGGCCGCACCACGTTGTCGACCTGGCCCATCACGCCCAGCCCGACCGCCGCGAGCACGATCCCCTTCACGAGCGAGCCGGAGAGCGCGAGCCAGATGGCCGCCGGCGCCCACACCAGCGTGGCGCCGACCAGCGGCAGGAACGACAGCAGCGCCATCATCACGCCCCACAGCACCGCGCCCTGGATGCCGAGCAGCGCGAACGTCACGCCGCCGATCACGCCCTGGATCGCGGCGATCGCCAGCGACGCGGTCACGCTCGCGAACACGAGCTCGTAGGCCATGCGCGACAGCCGCGCGTTCTGCTCGGCGCCGAACGGCAGCACCCGGCGCACCGCGCGCGCGAAGCTCACGGCGTCGCGCAGCAGGAAGAACAGCACGCCCAGCGTGATCACCAGCGAGAAGACGAGCCGGGCGGCGCTGGCGACGAGTCCGCCCGCCTGGCCGGCGAGGAACTGCGCGAAGCTGCCCAGGCTGGCGGTGACGCGGTCGATCACCGCCTGCTCCTCCGGCAGGAACGGCGCGCGCGCGCGCACCCAGCTCCAGCCCGAGTGGAACCAGGCCGCCGGGCCGCCCTGGGAGCGCAGCTGCGCCTCGACGTAGGCGACCGCGGGGCCGCCCTCGTTCACGAGCGTGGCCCCGATGAAGACGACCGGCATGACGATCAGCAGCAGGACGAGCACGGTGAGCACGACCGCGCCGCGATTGCGCCCGAGCCGGGGCGTCAGCCGCTCGCGCAGGGGCTCGAGGCAGATCGCGAGCACCACGGCCCAGGCGATCTCGCCGAGAAACGGCTGGAGCATGCGCCAGGCCAGGTAGCCGATCAGCAGCACCGTGGCGTAGAAGACGAGCTGCGAGAAGCGCTCCGCCTCGGGCCGGCGGGTCATCCGGGAGGCTCCCTCACCGTGTTCAGAAACCCGGAGTGCTGCCGCCCGGCCAGAAGCTGGTGACCACCAGCATGCCGGTGAGGGCGATCAGCCCGACGACGGTCCCCCAGGCCACGACGTCGTAGGCCCGCCCGTTCGTGAAGCGCCCCATCAGGCTCTCGCGGTTCACAAGCAAGAGCATGAAGACCAGGATCGCGGGCAGCAGCACGCCGTTGAGGATCTGCGAGACCAGGATGATCCGCAGGAGCGGCGCGCCCGGCAGCAGGATCATGCCGGCCGAGCCCACGATCAGCAGCGTGTAGAGCCAGTAGAACTCGGGCGCCTCGCCGAACGAGCGGTCGACGCCGGCCTCCAGGCCCAGGCCCTCGCACACCGAGTACGCGGTCGCCAGCGGCAGGATCGAGGCGGCGAACAGCGAGGCGTTGGCGAGGCCGACCGCGAACAGCCAGCTCGCGTAGCGGCCTGCCAGCGGGGCCAGCGCCCGGG
Source organism: uncultured Acidobacteriota bacterium (assembly GCA_963831755.1). Lineage (GTDB taxonomy): Bacteria > Acidobacteriota > Vicinamibacteria > Fen-336 > Fen-336 > DATBSL01. Next base: position 3,961 of record CAWHRC010000013.1, on the reverse strand, counting down.
CGGCCTCCGCGGCGGACGCGACGTCCCGGATGCCCTCCCGGTGCAGCGTGGCGGCGCAGGCGACCACGATGAAGAACGCGACCACCACCGCCATGATCGAGCCGATGATCACGTCCAGCCGTACCTGCCCGTAGTCGGAGACCTTGCTCTCCTTCTCGACCACCGAGGACTGCAGGTAGAACTGCATCCAGGGCGCGATCGTGGTGCCGACGATGCCGACCACCATCGAGACGCCCGCCACGTCGAGCGGCATGCGCGGCACCACGGAGCCCTCGAGCGCCCGGGTCCAATCCGGCTGCGCCAGCAGTCCCGAGAACGGGTAGGCCAGGTACACCAGGCAGGCCACCAGGAACGCCTTCTCCACGGACTTGTAGCTGCCGAACACCACCAGCCACCACACGAACGCCGCCCCCAGGGGGACGGAAACGTAGCGGCTGATGCCGAACAGCTCGAAGCTCGAGGCGACGCCGGCGAACTCGGCGACGGCGTTGCCGAAGTTCGTGAGCAGGACGGCCATCATGATCACGAACGTCAGACGCAGGCCGAAGTGCTCGCGGATCAGGTCGGCCAGCCCTTTGCCGGTCACGGTCCCCATGCGCGCGCACATCTCCTGCACCACCACCAGCGCCACCGTCACCGGCACCAGCACCCAGAGCAGGCTGTAGCCGTAGCGCGCGCCGGCGAGCGAGTAGGTGTAGATGCCGCCCGCGTCGTTGTCGACGTTGCTGGTGATGACGCCGGGGCCGAGGATCGCGAACAGCCAGGCGACCCGCCGCCAGTGCTGCCGCAGCCGGCGGCGCAGGCCGCGGCCGGTCACCGCATCCTCGCCAGGCGCGTCAGCACGTCCTCGACGCTGATCACGCCCACCAGCGCGCCGAACTCGTCCACCACCGCGAGCACGCGCAGGTGGTACTTCTCGAACCAGCTGAGCAGCTCGGCGAACGTGGCCGAGGTGCGCACGGAGGGCGTCTCGGGCCGGCAGGCCGCGGTGACCGGCCCGTCGCCCGGGACCCGGACCAGCTGCACGAGCGGCGCCATGCCCACCAGCTTGCCCTGCTCGGTGACGACGGGCACCTCGTCCAGCTCCGCCACCACGGCGTCCTCGAGCCCGCGCAGGGCCTCCAGCACGTCGGCGGCGCTCCACGACTCGGCCGCGCGGAAGAACTCGGTGGTCATCATGCCGCCGGCGGAGTCCTCGTTGAACGCGAGCAGCTCGCGCACGTCCTCGGCGTCCTCCTCCTCCATCGCGTCGAGCACCGCCTGCGAGCGCTCCTCGGTCAGGTCGCCGAGGATGTCCGCCGCCTCGTCCGGCGGCATCTCCTCGAGCAGGTCCGCCGCGCGGTCCGGCGCGATCTGCTCGACCACGGCCGCCTGGACCTCCGGCTCGGTCTCGGAGAGCGCCTGCGCCGCGGTCTCGGGGTCGAGCGAGGAGACGATGGCGCCCCGCTCGACGCGCCCGAGATCCTCGATGATGTCCGCGAGGTCGGCCGGGTGCAGGCGCGCGAGCTGCTGGTGGACCTTGAGCCGGATCGTGGCCGAGCGCGGGTCGACGAGGCCCACGTAATCCCAGCGGATGTCGCGGTGGGGGAAGCCCTCGGCGAGGCGCCGCACCAGGCGCGGGGCGACGAGCCCCGCGAGCAGCCGCCGCACCGCGCCGGCGAGGCCGATGTCGACGCGGCGCAGGTACAGGCGCCCGCCCTGCTGCTCGAGTGCGATGTCGTTCACGCGCACGACCTTCCGGCCCTGGGTGTCGATGATCTGGCGGTCGAGCACGTCGCGCTTGAGGGCGAGCGTCTCGCCTTCGCCGCCGATGCTGTCCGCCGGCACGGGCAAGGCCCCCTCGGCCAGCACGGCCTTGCCCTGGTCGGGCGAGAGTGAGGCCACCTCCGCCCAGGGGACGGACACGCGCTCCTTGCCGCGCCGCAGCACCAGGCGCTGGACCGCGGCCTCGACCGAGTCGACGATGAGGTCATCGACACGGCCGAGCCGTTTCATGTCGGAGTCGGCCACCGGCAGGTCGAGCACCTCGGACAGGTGAATCATTGGTAGATCCTTCTATCCTTTCCTTTGCGGGATGCAAAGGTGAGGGACAGCAAGACCCCCGTTCAAACCGTGCGTGCGGATTTCCCGCACACGGCTTTCCGGTGGTCTCTCGGGCCGGAGCATTACGCGGTCTCCTGTTGCCAGAAGGGCTGCTCCGGATAGCGGACGCTTCCGCGCAGGCGGTGCAGACCGAGGTTGTGGAAGTAGTCGCTCGTCCAGCGGTCGGCCTCTCCGGGGCGCAGCTGTCGTCCCTTGCGCTTGATGCGTAGGGTGCGCAGCCTGCGCCACACATAGCTGTCGAGCTGGTTGAAGCGGCGAGCGGCGTTTCCGGTGCGGAAGTAGTTGCCCCAGCCCCGTAGCACGGGGTTCAGCTCGGCGATGACATCGCGCACGTCCGCGTGGCACCTCGACCGTGGAGTCAGCTCCTTCACGCGTTGCCTCACGCGCTGCATCGCGCGCTGCGACGGCCAGCGCTGCAGAAAGTAGAGGCGCTTGCCTCGCTCCTCCCACAGCTTGCCGCTCAGTCGCTTGTGCAGGTGGCAGCCGAGGAAGTCGAAACCCTTCTTGCCATCGAAAAGCTCGACCCGCCTCGTCTTGTCCGGGTGCAGCTCGAGCCCGAGGCGCCCCAGGATCGCCCTGATGCGCTGCTCGGCCCGCTCGCAGTCCCTCGCGGTGCGGCACATCACCACGAAGTCATCTGCATAGCGCACCAGCGTCCCCAGCGGGGCGCTGTGGCGCGTCCACAGCACGTCGAGCACGTGCAGGTAGATGTTCGAGAGCAAGGGCGAGATCACCCCACCGTGCGGCGTGCCAGCCACCGTCGCACTGACGGTGCCCTCTTCCATCACTCCTGCCTCGAGCCACTGCCGCAGCAGCTTCAAGACCCGCCGGTCCGAGACGCGCCGAGCCACGAGCTTTAGCAGCTTCTCGTGGTCGATGCTTCCAAAGTAGTCACGGATGTCGGCGTCGAGCACGTGATGGCCTCCCTTGGCGCCGAGCTTCCTCAGCGCCTCCAGCGCCATCGTCGCGCTCCGCTTCGGACGGAAGCCGTACGAGACGGGCAGAAAGTCCGCCTCGAATACCGGCTCCAGCACCAGCTTCGCCGCCATCTGCGCCACCCGGTCCCGCACCGTCGGGATCCCCAGCGGCCGCTTCCTCCCATCGGCCTTCGGTATGTACCGGCGTCTCACCAGACTCGGCCGGTATTCGCCTGCTCGCAGCTCGTTGCCGAGCTCTTCGAGGAAGCTCTCGACACCGGCTTGCTCGACGTCGCGGATCGACTGGCTGTCGACACCCGCTGCGCCGCGCTTGCGCCTCACCCGCTCCCACGCTTCCCGCAGGACGTCACCCCGCCAGATCTGGTCGTACAGCGCATGGAAACGGCGCCCAGGAGCCCGCTTGGCCCCGGCCCACAGCCGACGTTGCAGTTCTCGCACTTTCTCGCGCGGCACTCGGCCGCCGGGGTCGTTAGGTCCGGTCTCGCCGGCCATTCCCTCGCGCTTACCTGCTCCGCCGGCACGACCACCCCAGGGGTCCTTCCCTCCGACCGCGTTGTTCCTCACGGCCATCACCGGTACTACGACCCCCTCGGACTCCCGCTGCGCCGCGCTCGACTTCGTCTTCGACTTATACGAGCCACCCTGCCGTGACATCGGCTGCGCAGACGGGCCTCTCGTGTTCCGCACCCCTCCTTGCACGCGTGCTGCGTCCCGTACCCCGCCGGGGCCAGCTGCGCGCTTCGGATCTCGCGCCGCCGGTCTTGCCTTCGCCGCGACATGAGCGGCTCGGCCCCCGGTTTGTTCATCTGTCGAGGCTGCAGACTTCACTTCATGTTGCGGCCCGCGTGCTCGCTCCCCGCTGCGCGGCTCTTGCCGCCTTACGGGCTTTTGACACCCCGCTCGGGCACAGAGGTTCCTCC
>CAWHRC010000012.1:0-263618 GCA_963831755.1 uncultured Acidobacteriota bacterium | reverse complement strand
GCGCCACGCCGACATCCTCGTCGTGCGCGAGCTGTCGGGCGGGGTCTACTTCGGGGAGCCACGCTGGCTGAAGGACGACGAGGCCGTCGACACCTGGCGCCAGACGGCTGCCGAGGTGCGTCGCGTCGCGCACGTCGCCTTCCGCCTGGCCCGCCGACGCAGGAGGCACGTCACCTCGGTCGACAAGTCGAACGTGCTCGCCTGCTCGCGCCTGTGGCGGCGGGTCGTGGGCGAGGTGGCCCTCGAGTACCCGGACGTCGCCCTCGAGCACCGCTACGTCGACGCGGCCAGCTTCGAGCTGCTGCGGGCCCCGCACCACTTCGACGTGATCGTCACCGACAACCTGTTCGGCGACATCCTCAGCGACGAGGCGGCGGCGCTCGCCGGCTCGATCGGCGTGCTGCCCTCGGCCTCGCTCGGCGACGGGCCCGGCCTCTACGAGCCGATCCACGGCCCGTCGAACGAGATCGCGGGCCAGGGCGTCGCGAACCCGACCGGCGCGATCCTGACCGTGGCGCTGATGCTCGAGCACGCGCTGCGCCGGCCGCAGATGGCCCGCGCGGTGGAGGCGGCCGCGGTGGCGGCCCTGCGTGAGTCGCGCACGCCGGACGTCGGCGGCCACGCCACCACGGAGCAGGTGACCGACGCGGTCCTGCGTCACCTGTCCTGGTCGCGCTGGCAGGTCGACGCGGAGGAGGAGCCCGTCGGCGTCGACTGGGGCGTGTGAGCGGGCTTCGGACCGCGAACGACCCGGCGCCAGGGTTTACAGGGTTTACAGCACATTTGCAGCGGAGTGGAGACGTGCGGCGCGCCGCGGGCTAGATTGAACCTGAACGGCTCCCGTGGCCGTCAGGAGGCTCCATGCGTCGAACCGTGCTGATCGCCATCGCGGCGCTGGCCGCGGCCGGCTCCGTCTCCGCACAGCAGGAGCCGAGCGACCCCGGCCGCGGGGGCAAGGTGGGCGTCGACGTGGTCGCCGCGCCCGCGCTGGGGTTCGGCGTGCCGATCCGCCTGACCAAGAACCTGACGCTGCGCACGACGGTCGGGTTCGGCTCCGCGGCCACGGGTGCCGCAGCCTGGAGCCTGGGCAGCGACCTTCGCTACACGCTCCGGCCCGACGCGGACTGGAGCGCGTACCTGTCCGGGCAGGCGAGCTACCTGCACGCGCCGACCCCCCCGGGCTATCGCAGCGCGGCCTCCGGCGCCGACACCCTGGGGCTCACCGGCAACGGTGGGCTCTTCAGCGCCGGCCTCGGCCTGCGGCGCAGCCTCGGTCGGCAGACCTCCGTCTACGGCGAGCTGCGCTACGGCCGGCTGACGTCGGCGGGCGTCTACGATTCCTGGGGGATGTGGCGCGTGAACGGCCTGAACACCGTGTCGTTCGCGCTGGGCGCGACCTTCGGCCTGAGGTGAGCCGCCGTTGCTGACCGCGGCCGCGCGGGCCGTCGGGCTCGCGCTCGTGCTGGCTGCCGCGGCCGTCCCGGGACGGGACTCGCTCGTCGGCGCCGTCTCCGCCGTGTCCCCTGGCGGGCAGGGCGTCGTCCTGCGCAAGGACGTTGGCGGCGAGATCACCGTCTCCTGGGACGCGAAGACGGCCTTCCTGCGCGCGCTGCCCGGGGCGACCAGCCTCGAGGGCGCGACGCCCGTCGAGCCCTCGCAGATCGCGGCCGGCGATCGCCTGCTGTGCCGCGGGACGCTCGACTCGGCCGGGAGGACCCTGTCGGCCAACCGCGTGGTGGTGATGACCCGTGGCGACGTCGAGGGACACCGCCAGCGCGAGCGCGAGGACTGGCAGCGCCGCGGTGTGGCCGGCGTCGTGTCGGCCGTCGATCCGGCCACGCGCGAGATCACGGTCCGCATGTCACACGACGGTGCTGCGAAGACGCTGGTGGTCGAGGCGGGCGCGCCCGCCGTCCGCTTCCGCCGCTACGCGCCGGGCTCGATCCGGTTCGCGGAGGCGCGCCCGAGCTCGCTGGGTGAGCTGGCGACGGGGGACCAGGTCCGCGTGCTGGGAAACCGCAGCCCGGACGGCTCGCGCGTGGCCGCCGAAGAGGTCGTCTCGGGCGCGTTCCGCGTCGTGCGCGGGACCGTCGAGAAGGTCGACGCCACCGCCGGCACGCTGGCCGTCCGCGAGAGCGGCAGCAGCAGCGGCCTCGTTCCGGTGACCGTCCGCCCCGACACTCTGCTGCGCCGCCTGCCGCCGCTGATGGTGGTGCGCCTGCTGCGCGCCGCCGAGGGTGGGGGGAACGGCGCGCCCGCAGCCGGCAGCCCGCCGGGCCGCGGCGGCCCGGGCGCCTGGAGCGGCGGCGGACGCGCGCCGGACCCCGACGAGGCGTTCGAGCGCCTGCCGGCCGTCACTCTCGGCGAGGTGAGCCGGGGCGACGAGATCGCCTTGCTCGGCCCGAAGCAGGCATCCGACAGAGGCTTGCCCGCGATCAAGCTCGCCGTGTGGACGACGCCACAGTGGCCGGCGGGCCGTGGCGGGCGCCGCGGAGAGGCCGGGCAGGGCCAGGCGGATCCGTTCTCCGACCTGCTGGGGCAAGGGGACATGCCGTGGTGACGGCGTCGATCGGACGTGCCCTGGCGAGCGCCGCGCTCGTGCTCGTCGTCTTCTCGACGCAGGCCAATGCGAGCGAGCGGGCGGACGAGGATTCGACGGCGGTGACGGCGCCGGCCGCGAGCGACGCGCGGACCGGAGCGCTGCACGGCCAGGTCAACGATCCGTCGGGCGCCGCCGTCCCGGCGGCCCGCGTCGAGGTGACGGGGCCCGCGGGCAGGCGCGCGGCGAAGACGGACGGCCAGGGGACGTGGAGCATCGAGCGCCTGCGGCCGGGCCGCTACTCGGTCGTCGTCACGCGCGAGGGCTTCGAGGCGGCGGCCCACGCCGACGTCGTGGTCGTCGCAGGCAAGGAGACGGCGGTCGACAGCGCTCTCGCGCTCGCGCCGGTGAAGGAGACGCTCACGGTGACGGAGTCGCGGCCGCCGCTCGGGCTCTCGCCGGACCAGGCCGCGGGGGCGATCGTGATCGAGGGCGCCGAGCTCGACGCCCTGCCGGACGACCCCGACGAGCTGGCGGACGCGCTGCAGGCGCTGGCCGGCTCGGCGGCCGGACCGAACGGCGGCCAGATCTTCGTGGACGGCTTCAGCGGCGGCCGCCTCCCGCCGAAGTCCGCTATCCGCCAGATCCGCCTGAACGCCAGTCCGTTCTCGGCGGAGTACGACCGGCCGGGGTTCGGCCGGATCGAGATCTTCACCAGACCCGGCAGCGAGAGCTACCGCGGGCAGGCGTCCGCGCGCTTCAACGACTCGGCGCTCAACACCCGCGACCCGTTCGCGACGAGCAAGCCCGACTACCGTCGGCTGACCTGGAGCGCGAACCTCGGTGGCCCGCTCGTCAAGGGCAAGTCGTCGTTCTTCGTGGACTTCGAGCGCCGCTCGACCGACGACGCGCAGCTGGTGAACGCCACCGTGCTCGGCCCCGGCTACGTGCCGGTCCCCTTCAACGACACGCTGGTCGTGCCGCAGCGGCGCACCAGCGTCAGCCCCCGGCTCGACGCGCAGCTCGGGGCGTCGCACACGCTGACGCTGCGCTACGCGTACACCAGCACCGACCAGCCCGACGCCGGCATCGGCGGCTTCTCGCTGCCCTCGCACGGGTACCAGGTCTCGAGCACGCAGCACGTCGTCCAGCTCGGGGACACCACGGTCCTCGGCAAGCTGGTGAACGAGCTGCGCGCCCAGTGGACCCGCCAGGACCGGAGCCAGGCCTCGGCCAGTCCCGATCCTACGCTCCAGGTGCAGGACGCGTTCACGGGCGGCGGCTCCGGCGTCGGCCTCTCGACGCACGGCGAGGATCGGTTCGAGCTGCACGACATCGCCTCCTGGAGCGCCGGTGCCCACTCGCTGCGCACGGGCTTCCGGCTGCGCGGGACGCGGCAGTCGGACGTCTCGCGGCAGGGATTCAACGGCACGGTCACCTTCGCGGGCGCGCTCGGTCCGGCGCTCGACGCCGCGGGCCAGCCGCTGCTCGACGCCGCGGGCCAGCCGGTGCTGGTGCCGGTCACCAGCATCGAGCGCTACCGCCGCACGCTCCTGCTCGGGCAGCTCGGGCTCGCGCCGGCCCTCGTGCGCCAGCTGGGCGGCGGCGCCAGCCAGCTGCAGGTCTCGGGCGGCGACCCGTACGCGTCCGTCCGGCAATGGGACCTGGGCGCGTTCCTGCAGGACGACTGGAAGGCGAGGCCCGACCTCACGCTGGGGCTCGGCCTGCGCCTGGAGAGCCAGACGAACCTCGGCTCCGACCTCGACCTGGCGCCGCGCTTCAGCGCCTCCTGGTCGCCGGGCTACCAGGGCCGCGGCACGCCGAAGACGGTCGTGCGTGCCGGCGCCGGCGTCTTCTACGACCGCGTCGACGACTCACTGGTGCTCGAGGCGCGCCGCTTCGACGGCTCCGCCCCGAAGCGGTTCCTCGTCAGCGACCCGGCCGTGCTGGACCTGATCGTCTTCGATGCCGACGGCAACGTGGCGAGCCTGCCCTCGTTCGACGCGCTCAACGGCGCCGCACAGCCGCAGGTCGTGCGCGAGCTGGCCGCCGGGCTCAGCGCGCCGGCGACGCTCCAGCTCTCGCTCGGTGTCGACCGCACGCTACCCGGCAACTTCACGGCGAACGCCACCTGGATCCACTCGAACACCTGGCGCGCGCTGCGCTCGCGCGTGGTGGAGGCTGCAGGCGCGGCGGGAGCGTCAGGTGTCGCGTACCAGTACGAGTCGACGGGGCACCTGCGCCAGGACCATCTCGTGCTCGGCCTGAACCGCCGCTTCGACGAGCGGCTCAGCGTCTCGGTCCGCTACTTCCTCGGCTGGGCCCGCAGCGACACGGACGGCGCGGGCAGCTTCCCGGCGAGCTCCAGCCAGCCGGGCGCGGAGTGGGGGCGCGCGTCGAACGACGTCCGCCAGCGCCTGGTGCTGCTGGGCAGCCTGATGCTGCCCGGGGACGTACGGCTGAGCCCATTCCTGATCGCGTCCAGCGGAGGCCCGTTCAACATCACGACGGGCAGGGACCTGAACGGCGACACCGTGTTCACCGATCGCCCGGCCTACGCCGCCGATGCGTCGCGGCCCGGCGTCGTGCAGACCCCGTGGGGCCTGCTCGATCCCCTCCCGTCTCCCGGCGAGACCCTCGTGCCCCGCAACCTCGGCCAGGCTCCCGGGTTCTTCACGCTGAACCTGCGCGCCAGCCGGACGATCCGCCTGGGCCACTCGAGGCAGGCCGGGTCGGGACCGCCCGCGGGAGAGGGCCCGCCGTACGGGGGACCGGGAGTCAGGGGGCCGGGTGGCCCGCCAGGTCCCGGGCCGGGCGGGTTCGGCGGAGGGCGAGGGGGAGGCGGTTTCGGCCGCGGGGGAGGTGGGCGTGGCGAGAGCCCGGGCCCTGGCCTGACGATCTCGCTGTTCGCCCAGAACGTCCTCAACCGTGCGAATCCGGGTGCGCCCGTCGGCAACCTGAGCTCGCCGTCCTTCGGAAGGTCGCTCGCGAGCGCGGGCGGCTTCGGCCGCGGGCCGGGCGGCCTCTCCGCCGCCGGCAACCGTTCGATCGAGCTGCAGGTCCGCGCTTCGTTCTGACCTGCCTGACCTGCACGCCACCGGCCGCCGAGGTCCGCCGCGGCTCCGGTGCCACGGTGTGCCGGGCGAGCGACCTCAGCGCTCTCCGCCCGGATTCGGCTTGTCCGGGCGCGAGGCCGGCTTCGACGCCTCGGGCGTCGTCGCATCCGGCTTGGGTGCGTTTGGATCCACGGCGTCGAAGACGCGCTTGACCTTGACGCTGCCTCCGAACGGACGGTCGATCTCGAGTAGCACGTTCAACTGTCGCGGGTCGCTCGTGACAGCCCAGGTCTCCTTCACGTGGCCACGGTCGGTCTTCGTTTCCACGACCAGTTTCTCTTCATCCCAGCGCGCCTTGACCTCGGCGCCGTTCGGGTCGCGATAGCCCTTGTCGTCGGCGTGCAGGCGGCGGATCTCGCCTTCGGGATCGAGGATCGTGATCTCCGGCGTCAGATTGGTGACCGTGATCTGCGAGGCCGTGAAGAGCATCGGGCGCATGACCTCCTGGCCACCCGCGCCGCCCGCACCACTGCGGCCCATGCCGCCGCCGCGTCCGCCGCCCCCGCGGCCCATGCCGCCGCCGCGGCCCCCGCCCCAGCCGCCCCGACCGCCACCCCCGCCCCAGCCGCCGCCACGGTCGCCGCCGCCCCGCTCGCCGCCTCCACCACCGGTCTGGCGCCCCTCGCGCATCTTCGCGCGCGGGTCGTCACTGAGCGCGGTGTTCACCTTCCAGACCCCGACGAGGGCCTGGCGCTGTGCGTCGACGGCGGCCGCGGCCGGCTTCTCCTCCGCGCGAGCGAGGCTGCCCCGCAATGATGCCCCGACGACGAGGGTGCCGACCCCCATGAACCACACGACCGTCTCTCTCTTCATCGGCCACACCTCCGGTGCGAGCCCGCCGCTCACAAGATCGGCCCGGGCCGCGCCCGTGTCTTCATCCCCCGGCAAGCTCGCTGTAACCGATGTAAGATCGTTCCCCTCGACACCGCCTCCGTGCTTGTCTGCGACGAGCTCCGGCGCCGCCATGACCGTCGCTGCGAGCGGCGTACCAAGCAGACCCGCTTCCGTGACCCCGGCCGATCCCTCGACAGCTTTGACTTCGCCCCGCGCGGGCGACCTCCAGGGCTACCGCGTTCTCTGCCGCGAGGCCCACGCGCTCATCACACGCAAGAGATGCCCGGACTATTCAATAACGGAGGTTGGGGCCGAAGTCCGGCACCCGTCCAGCTTCGATTTCGCGCCTCCACTCGGCCAGTCGGTCTTGCTTCTCCCAGAATTTACCGCACATCGACAGATAGGCAAGCACGGGCTGTTTCTGCCCTCGCTCCAGCAATGCCAAGGCGAGAGACATGTTCGGACCAAACGTCTCTAGCTGAGGAGAGCCCGGTGTTTGTCCCGCGAGGGCGAGTTCACTCACGGCGCGCTGAGTGTCTCCCCGCGACAACGCTACGTGGCCGAGCACTAGATGCGCGCGGTGGACGACGTTGCCGTAGTTCCAGTCCCGCTGCGCGTGTTGGAGTGCATCGAGCGCGTTCGTAGCGTGCTTGCTCGCTACATCAAAGCGCTCCAACTCCAGTGCGGCTCGTGCAGCCTCGACTGAGTTGCGAGCCCTGTCCTCCGCCGTGACTACGTCACGGGCCAGCTCAGTCTCCGCCCTCCGCAGGCGACTGGCCGGATCATCAGCTCCGGAGGCGTCGACGCCCGTGCACGCCAGAGCCGATCCTGCGGTCATGACACAGACGGCCATCCTTCTCAGCATGTCCTACCTCGACGCGGGAATGCCGGAGGCGGTGGAGCAGGTCGTGGGCACGGTGTCGGTGCTGGAGGTCGAGGAGTCTCTTGGGGGCCTCCGAGACGACGACAGAGCATTTTGTGGTGGGGTGGCGGCCGGAGGAGACGGCCCCAGTGCCCGGTCTTCTCACAGAACCAGTTGGACCTACCCAGCTTGCGGACGTGGCCACGACTACTCTTCGTCGGCGACCTGATCGTACACCCTGCGATCCAAGCGCAAGCAGGAGGGACGACGATCCGGCCGAAGAGAGCGGGCAGGATCTGGAGCTGACCGACCCGGCCGAGACCGATGAGCGCGCTGGCGTCGGCTACGACGCTCGGTCGTGCCATGCATCGAGCGCTGTCAGGTCCGCCTCCCATTCGTCTTCCGTGGTGAGGTAGACGGGGACGTTGTGCTCGTTCGCGCGCCGGATGAAAACGGTCCGATCGAGGCTCAGCAGTTCACATGCCTTGCCTGTTGAGATCTTCCCACGGCGGAAGAGGTCCATGACCAGCGCCTCGCGCGTGGCCTCATCCAGAGGCTTTTCTCCTTCCAGAAGGGCGGCCCGCTCGTCGTCCAGGGTCACGGTACGCATGGCTGGGCCAATTCTACAAGATGAGACGCGGGCTTCACGATGCCGGCGCACGCGCGCTTTGGCCCTCGGGCACGCCGTGCGCGAGTCGAGGCGCGCCCGAGTCCGTCAGCAAGGATCTGAACACTCTGTCGCCCGAGTCGTCAGGCGTGAGGCCGTCGCTCGACGCGTCGTCCGCTTCGCCCCGTGAACCCGCAGAGCGACCCCGGGTTGCGCGCCTCTACCGACCGGTCGTCGCCGGCACGGGATGCAGCTGGACGGCCGCGCCGCCTCCCTGCACGAGGTCGACCGTCAGCTGGCCGGGAGCGCGGGTGGTGCTCGTCAGCTTCAGCGGGGTGATGCCGACGCTCGTGGGGGTCTGCGCCGTCTCCGGGACGTCGGCGTAGACGGTTCCCTCGAACGCGCCCGGCCCGGCGAAGGCCAGCGGGATCCTCAGCCGGCGCGGGGCGTCGGTGATCGCGCCGATGAACCAGTCGGCGCCGCGCCGGCGCGCGATCACGACGTACTCGCCGATCCTCCCGTCCAGCACCCGCGTCTCGTCCCACGACGCGGGCACCGCCTTCAGGAACTCCGCTCCCGGCGCGCCGCGGTACGCGGCCGGCGAGTCGGCGAGCATCTGCAGCGGGCTGTCGAAGACGACGTACAGGGCGAGCTGGTGGGCGCGCGTCGTCATCACCAGCGGCAGCACGTTGCGCGGCGCGAACTCGGCTGGCCTGACGTTGCGGAAGCCGCCCGGCGTGTAGTCCATGGGGCCGGCCAGCATGCGCGTGAAGGGGACCGTCACGTCGTGCTTCGCCGTGGTGCGGTCGCTCCACTTCAGGTACTCGAGGCCCATCACGCCCTCGCGCGTCAGCAGGTTCGGCCAGGTCCGCTCCTCGCCCGAGCCCGTGTAGGCGCCGTGGAAGTCGACCGTCAGGTGGTACTTCGCCGCCGTGCGCAGCGTGCGCTGGTAGAAGGAGACCATCTCCTGGTCCTTGCGGTCCATGTAGTCGATCTTCACCCCCGCCAGGCCCCACTTCTCGTAGAGCGGGAAGGCCAGCTCCATCTGGTCGCGCACCGTCTGCCAGTGCAGCCAGACCAGCAGCCGGACGTTCTTCTGCTTCGCGTACGCCGCCAGCCCCGGAACGTCCATCTCGGGTATGGGGGTCGTGATGTCGGCCTCGCCGTCCCTGTCGTGCCCGTACCAGCCGGCGTCGATCAGCACGTACTCGAGCCCGAACTCCGCGGCGAAGTCGACGAAGTAGCGGAAGGTCTCGTCGTTCATCCCGACCTTGAAGGGCGCGTTCGGGATCGCCGGGCCGTTCCACCAGTCCCAGGCGACCTTGCCGGCCTTGATCCAGGACGCGTCGCCGATCTCGTTCGGGTCGGACAGCCGCGTCAGGATCGTCGACTCGATCAGGTCGCCGGGCTTCGTACCCAGCATCAGCACCCTCCAGGGCGACTGCATCGGCAGGAACCCGCGCACGACGAGGTCGGGCTGCGACGGCAGCGGCGCCAGCTTCGTGACGAGTGTCGGCCGTCTCGAGTCGTTGCCGCCCTCGATGCGCGCGAAGTGGAGCCCCGACCAGCGGCGCAGGTTCGCCTCGGCCAGCGCCACCACCAGGCCGTCGCCCGCCTCGATCGTCAGGGGAGGGCCGACGATCGACTCCGGCTTGATCGCCAGCAGCGGGACCGGCACGAACTCCCGCTCGTTGCTGGTCGTGTACGAGGGCAGGAAGAGGGCCCACGCCTTGTGGTCGGCGAGGAAGCGGAAGGTGGTGTCCTCCGACTGCAGCTCGACGGCCCCGAGCCCGGGTTGTTTCGGCAGCACGTAGCGCAGCGCGGCGCCGTCGTCGTAGGCACGGAAGACGAGGTCGAGGCGGACGGGCCGCTCGCCGCCGCGCTCGAGCGCGACGGTCATCTCCTCGCAGCGGTCGCGGCCCTCGCGCGTCTTTCCGGCGACGAGCGGGTACTTCTCGTCGTGGCTGGCGCGCTTCGCGTCCAGCAGCCGGAAGCCGCTCGCGAGCGGCCCGACCCGCCTCAGGGTCAGGCCGAGCGGCGAGTCGGCGACGACCGGCCTGCCGGCGAATGCCACCGAGTAGAGCGGCGCGCCCTGTGCGCTGAGCGAGAAGGAGACCTCGACCCTGCCGCCCGGGGACCTGAGGACCGTCGGCTCCGCCCAGGCGCCGCCGGCGGCTGAAGAGACGAGGAAGAACGACACGAAGGACGCAGCCGCAAGATATCGAGCTTGTCGCATGCCGTTACTCCGTCGGCCGATGGGCCGTTGGCAGAAAGACACCCCGGACCGCTTCTTCACCTCGGCCTTCGAAACCGGGCCCGCGCCGCCTCCGCGCGCTCGCGGATCGCGCAGCCCTCGACGTGGTCGTTCACCAGGCCCATCGCCTGCATGAAGGCGTACGCGGTCGTCGGGCCGACGAACGTCCAGCCGCGCTGCCGAAGCGCCTTGCTGAGCGCCGTCGAGGCCGGCGTCTTCGCCATCTTTCGCAGGGCCGGCCAGGTGACGCGCCGCGGCCGCTGCGCTGGCGGAGGCTCGAAGGACCAGAAGAACGCCGCCAGCGAGCCCGCCTCGGCGCGGAGCTCGCGTGCGCGGCGGGCGTTGTTGACGGTCGACAGGATCTTGCCTCTGTGGCGGACGATGCCTTCGTCCTTCAGCAGCCGCGCCACGTCGCGTGCGCCGAAGCGCGCCACGGCCACGGGGTCGAAGCCCCGGAACCCGGCTCGGAAGTTGTCCCGCTTGCGCAGGATCGTGAGCCAGCTCAGGCCGGACTGGAATCCCTCGAGGCAGATCTTCTCGAACAGGCGCCTGTCGTCGGCGACGGGGAAGCCCCACTCCTCGTCGTGGTAGCGGGCGTAGAGCGGGTCGCTGCCGGCCCAGAAGCAGCGCACAACGCCGTCCTCGCCGCGCTGCAGGCCCTCGCTCAGACGCGCCATCGAGCGTGGAGCATACCGCAGCGGCGGGCGGCCACGGTGCCTACGAGAGCTCGAGCTCCTCGAGCACGCCCTTCAGCAGCAGCGGCCAGACGGTCGTGGCGTCAGCGTAGACCTCGGCGAAGCGGCCGCCCTCGGCGGGCGGGACGAACTTGCCCCACGACACGCCCTCCGAGTAGGTGCAGCCCGAGAGGCCACCCCAGTGCACCGGCTCCGGGCAGATGCGCACCGCGTACGTGTAGCGAGGCGGCGTCAGATCGACCTTCAGGCGGTGGTTCGTGACGTCCAGGTACGGCCCCACCTCCTGCGCCCAGTTGCGCGGCACGCCCCCGCCGATCGTGAAGATGCCGAGCGTCTTCGCGGACAGCGCGAAGCGCGCGAAGCTGTTGAGGTCCAGGAACGGGTTGAAGCGCGGCACGTGGTCGAGCAGGGCGAGCGCCTCGTGGACTCCGCGCCGCTGCGCCTGCCTCATGACCCAGGTGGAGAGGTCGAGGCCCAGCTCCGAGTCCGTGAAGGCCGGGACGTACACGGGGACGCCCTTCAGGTAGGCGCTGCGCAGGACGCCCGAGCCGTGCGGGTCCTCCGCCAGCACCTGGCCGAGCGCGCGGTTGAGGATCTCGCTCGACAGCTCGTGCTCCGCGCCCAGCCGGTCGAGCGCCCTCGAGGTGAACTCCTCGACGTGGTTGAGGTTCGCCTCCATCTCGAGCGTGTCGTAGACGCGGTTGTACCCCTTCGCGAACAGCTCCTCGTCCGACAGGGACGGGTCGCGGCGGTAGTGCACCAGGCCGATCGCCTCCGACAGGCCGTGCGCCATCAGGGCGCCCGTCGAGACGACCGCCTGCACCATGCCGGTGTCGATCATCTTCGAGATGAGCCTGCCCATCTTCGCAATCGTCATCGCCCCGGACAGCGTCAGCACGACCTTGCAGTCGGGGTCCTTCACCATGGCGACGGTCACGTCGAGCGCCTCGCCGAGCGAGCGGCCACTGAAGGCTGTCTTCGACATCGCCCGCAGCAGGTCGGAGAACGACTTCACCCGGTCCAGGTCGAGGCTCTCCAGCGCGACCAGCCCGTCCTCGCGCCCGTCGTGGAACTCGCGCGCATCGCTCATGCGCGCATCCTATTGAGCCGGCCGCCGTGCTGCAAACGCGGCGCCGCAGCTCAGGCCGCGGGCCCCCAGACCCGGATGCGCCCGTCGGCCAGGGCGACCGCCAGGTGGTTCGAGTCCCCGAACAGCGCCAGGCCGCTGAAGCTCTCGTCGGCGGGCCCCCACAGCAGCGCGGGCGGGCCCGGCGCCGCGAGGTCCCAGATCTGGACCGAGTTCTCCTGGCAGACTGTCGCCAGGAAGGAGCCGTCGGCCAGGAAGCACAGGGCGCTGGGCGGCCGCTTGAGCCCGCCCAGCGTGGCGACGACCTCGCGCGAGGCCATGTCGTACAGGCGCACGCTGCGGTCGTGGCTGGCAGCGGCCATGTGGCGTCCGTCCGGCGACAACAGCAGCAGGTTGACCAGGGCCTCCGGGCCGCGCAGCGTCGCGAGCAGCCGGGAGCGGTAGGGGTCGAGCAGCCGCAGCACGTGCGAGGTGTGGCCGGTGAGGATCCACTCGCCGCCGCCGGCCCAGGCCAGCGCGGTGACGCCGGCCGGCTGGCGGCACAGGAAGCGGCGCGCCTCGCCGGTGAGCGCGCCGCCGACGTCCCAAAGCCGGAGCGTGGCGTCGAGCGACCCGGTGGCGAGCGTCGCCCCGTCGGGCGAGAACGCGAGCGCCCCTACCGGCTGGTCGTGGCGCAGCCGCACTGGCACCTCCGCGCCCGCCGCCATGTCCCACAGGTGCACCACCCCGTCCACGTGGCCGGAGGCGAGCAGCGAGCCGTCGGGCGAGAAGCCGAGGGCAAGCGCCGCCGAGTCGTGGCCCGTGCGCCGGTGGAGGTCGCTGCGGAACACGTGGCGCGCCGTGCGCGAGCCGAGGTCCCAGGTGCGGATCGCACCGTCCGTGCCGGCGAGCGCCAGCAGGTCGGCTGCCGGCGACAGCGCCGCCTCGCGCGTCGCGGGCGGCTCGCCGAACGTCCCCAGGTCGCGGAAGGCGGCGCCGCCCCGCGCGCGCAGCGTCGCCGTGTCGAGCGGGCCCGGCGGGATCGCGATCGCGGTGACGGTCGGCGCGCTGCGCGGAGCCGGCGTGGAGACGCGCGTCGCGTCCGAGGCGGCGCTTCTCTGGGCCCGCGACACGCCGACCGCGGGGCCCAGCCGCTGTTCGATCACCTGGATCAGCTGCACGATCGCCGTGCGCTCTGGCTCGAGCCGCTGTGCGCGCTGCGCCGCCCCGAGCGCGCCCGTGAGATCGTCCTCGGCCAGCAGGCGCCGGGCCTCGGCGAAGTTTGCCTCGTAGGCCCGCTTGCGGACGATCGGGTCGAGCGGCGTCTCCGGCGGCGGCGTCGCGCCGATCGCAGCGAGGAGAGCGCGAGCCATCTCGCCGAGGTCGGGGTAGCGCTGCTCGCGGTTCTTGTCGAGGGCCCGGGCGGCGACCACCGCCAAAGGCGCCGGTATCCGCAGCGCCACCGGGTCGAGCGGCGGCAGGGGCTCGTTCACGATCCTGTGGACGAGGCCGGTGATGGTGGGCGCCTCGAACGGCCGGCGGCCGGTCAGCATCTCGTAGAGGATGACGCCCACCGCCCACATGTCGGCGTAGGGGTCGACCTTGGCGCCCTGCAGCAGCTCCGGCGAGAGGTAGCTGGGCGTGCCGAGCACCACGCCGGCCTGGGTCAGGTCCGTCTCGCCGGGCGGTTTCGCGATGCCGAAGTCGAGGATCTTGACCGTCCCGTCCTTCATGACCCGGATGTTCGCCGGCTTGACGTCGCGGTGGACGACGCCCATGCGGTGCGCGAACTCGAGCCCGCGGCAGACGTCGACCATCATGCGGACCTTCTTCTCGAGCGGGAAGCGGTCCGGCGCCATCGCCTCGGAGAGGTCGATGCCGTCGACGTACTCCATCGCGATGTAGCGCGTGCCATCGACCTCGCCGATCTCGTAGATCGTGACGATGTTCGGGTGCTGCAGCCGCGCGGCGGCCTTGGCCTCGCGCTGGAAGCGCGCCAGGGTGTCCTGGCCGGTCAGCATGGCGGGCGAGATCGTCTTGAGCGCCACGGAGCGGTCGAGGATCGGGTCGCGCGCCCTGTAGACCTTGCCCATGGCGCCGTGGCCCAGCTCGTCCTGGATCTCGAACTTGCCGAACCTGCCCGATCCGGTCATAGGGCCGCCAGCAGCTCGGAACCGAAGGCGGCGACGCGCCACCGGCGCAGGCCCTCGACGGCCGAAAGCGCCGCCAGGTTGCGTGGCGCCGCCTCGGCCACGCGCTCGACCAGCCGCTGCGGCAGCACGACCGAGGCGTCCAGCTTCAGCTCAGCCGCCTTCTTCGTGCGCCAGCCCCTCAGCCGCTCGACACGGCGCTGCACCTCCTCGGGCACGAGCAGTCGCGGCCGTGGCGGCAGGACCGGCAGCGCCGCGTCGGGCAGCGCGCCCGCGCGGCGCAGCGCGGCGACCAGCTCGCCTCCCTCCCGGTAGAGGCGCGGTGGCAGGCCCGTGACCGAGCGCAGGTCCGACGGGCGCTCCTGCGCCAGGCGCAGCAGGGCCTCGTTGCCGAGGATCCGGAAGGCCGGGGTGTCGGTCTCCTGCGCGCGACGATCGCGCCAGGCGTGCAGCTCGCGCAGGGCGGCCAGGCCGCGGGGCGGCAGGCGGCGCGCGCCCTTGATCGACAGATAGGCGTCGGGGCCGCCTTTCCTCGTCGACGGCTCGAGCGCCGCGACCGCCTCGCACTCCTCGCGCAGCCACTCGAGCCGGCCGGCGTCCCGCAGCCGCTGTTCCAGGCGTTCGCGCAGCGCGAACAGGTGCGCCACGTCCGCGACCGCGTAGGCCTCCTGCCGCGGCGTCAGGGGCCGGCGCGACCAGTCGTCCTTCTGGTTGTCCTTCGACAGGGTCACGCCCAGCTCGTCGCGCACCACGGCGGCGAGGCCGACCTCGGCGCGGCCGAGCAGCCGGGCCGCGATCATCGTGTCGAAGAGCGACGCCAGGCACAGGCCGAAGTCCCGCTTCAGCGTGGTGACGTCGTAGTCGGCCCCGTGGAGCACCTTGACGACGCCGGCGTCGGCCAGTGGCGCCGCGAGCGGCGACAGGTCCCGCAGCACGAGCGTGTCCACGAGGAACGCCTCGCCGGCGTCGGTCGCCAGCTGCACCAGGCAGACCTTCTCGAAGTGGTGGTAGAGGCTGTCGGACTCGCTGTCGAGCCCGATCACACGGCAGGCGGCGAGCGTGCGGGCGAGCTCGAGGAGCTCCTCGGGTGTGCGGACCCAGCGTGTCACGGTTGCAGGCGAGTATACGCAAACGCTCGCCCTCGAGCGACTTGCACGCCCAGCGAGACGCCTGTAACGTTTGAGCGAAGCCCGGGTCTAAGAAACTGGAAGCGGCGGTCCGTGGTGCCGACGAGCCGACCCTGAGAACGGGCAAAGGAGCGAGTTCCGTGAACGCAGACGTGGTGGTTCTCACCGACGACAACTGGAAGCAGGAGGTCAGCGAGGCCTCCGGGCCGGTGCTGGTGGACTTCTGGGCGGAGTGGTGCGCGCCGTGTCGCATGATCGCGCCCGCGGTCCAGGCCCTCGCCGCGACCTACGCCGGACGCCTCAAGGTCGGCAAGCTCAACGTCGACGAGAACCCGCGCGTGGCCGAGGCCTTCCGTATCCGCTCGATCCCGACGCTGCTCCTGTTCCAGGGCGGCGAGGTCGTCAACCAGCAGATCGGCGCGGCCCCCCAGCGCATCGCCGCGATGGTCGAGGCGCACCTCGGCACGGCGGAGGTCGCCGCGAAGCGCGGTTGAGCCTGAGCCTCGAGACGGTCGAGGTCGAGCCGCGGCTGGCGGCGGACGCCGCGATCGTGCTGCTGCACGGCCTGGGCGCAGACGGCCACGACTTCGAGTCGATCGTGCCCGATCTGGACCTGCCGGGCGCGGTGCGCTTCGTCTTTCCCCACGCGCCCGTGCGGCCGGTGACGGTCAACGGCGGCTACCGCATGCGCGCCTGGTACGACATCCTCGCGCTCGACGGGCGCGCGGGCGAGGACGAGGGCGGCATCCGCGAGTCGGCCGCCGCCGTGCACGCGCTCGTGCAGCGCGAGATCCAGCGGGGCGTCGCCGCGGAGCGGATCGTGCTGGCGGGCTTTTCGCAGGGCGGCGCTCTGGCGCTGCACACGGCGTTGCGAGAGCCTTCGAGGCTGGGCGGCGCCGTCGCGCTCTCCAGCTACCTGCCGCTGGCCTCGGCGCTTCCGGCCGAGGCCCACCCGGCGAACGCCGCGCTGCCCATCTTCATGGCCCACGGCAGCCGGGACGAGCTGCTGCCGCTCGCTCTCGGCGAGCGCTCGCGCGACGCGCTGCGCGCGCGCGGGTACGACGTGGAGTGGCACGCCTACCCGATGCCGCACGGCCTCTGCGCGGAGGAGGTCGCCCGGCTGCGCGACTGGCTGATCCGGGCCCTGCCACCCCCGGGCTAATTCAGCGGCCCGCCTCGTTCCGCTTGGCCTCATCCCAGTAGCCGTCCATCTCCTCGAGGCTCGAGTCGGCCGGCCGGCGGCCGCTCTCGGCCAGCCGCCGCTCGACGTGGCGGAAGCGGCGCCGGAACTTGCGGTTGGCGGCCTTGAGCGCGCTCTCCGGGTCCACGCCCGCGAGGCGCGCGACGTTCACGGCCACGAACAAGAGGTCGCCGACCTCCTCGGCGATCGCGTCGTGGCCGGAGCCGTGCGCGATCGCCTCGCGCAGCTCGGCCGCCTCCTCGTCCAGCTTGGCGAGCGCGCCGCCCGCCTCCTTCCAGTCGAAGCCGACGCGCGAGACCTTGGTCGTGATCTGGAACGCCTCCATCACCGCGGGCAGCCCCCGGTGGACGCTGTCGAGCATCGACTCGTCATCCCTGCCCTTGGCCTGGCGCTCGGCCGCCTTGATCGCCTCCCAGTTGCGCAGGACGGCGTCCGCGGTGTGCGCTTCGTCCCCGGCGAAGACGTGCGGGTGGCGGCGCACCATCTTCTCGCTCACGCGCTCGATCACCTGCTGCAGCGCGAACGCCCCGCGCTCCCGGGCGATGTCGGCGTGGAACACCACCTGCAGCAGCAGGTCGCCCAGCTCGCCCTGCAGCTCGTCGTCGTCCTTCTCGTCGATCGCGTGAGCGACCTCGTAAGCCTCCTCGATGGTCATCGGCTTGACGGACTCGTGGGTCTGCTCGCGGTCCCAGGGGCAGCCGCCGGGCGCGCGCAGGCGGGCGATCAGCTCGACGAAGCGGGCGAACAGCCGGCCGGCCTCGGCCGCCGCGGGGGAGGGTGAAGGCTCGTTCATGCGGCCATTGTCGCCCGTGGCCGACCGGGGACATACTCGGCGTCGCCGAGGGAGGCCCATGAAGCTGCCGCTCTACCAGGTCGACGCCTTCACGAGCCGCGTGTTCGCCGGGAACCCCGCGGCGGTCGTGCCGCTCGAGCGCTGGCTCGACGACGACACGCTGCAGAAGCTCGCCGCCGAGAACAACCTCTCGGAGACGGCGTTCCTCGTGGGCGGGTCGGCCGACTACCAGATCCGCTGGATGACCCCGACGGCCGAGGTCGACCTCTGCGGGCACGCGACGCTCGCGTCCGCGTGGATCGTCTTCAACCGGCTCGAGCCCGGCGTCGGCGAGGTGACGTTCCGCTCCAAGAGCGGGCCGCTGCGGGTGACGGCGGAGGGCGAACGGCTGGCGCTCGACTTCCCGTCGCGCGCTCCCGAGCCGGCCGAGGCCTCCCTGGCCGCGGTCGCCGCAGCGCTCGGCGCGCGGCCCGCGGCGCTCCTGGCGTCGCGCGACTTCCTCGCGGTGTTCGCCAGCGAGGCCGAGGTGCGGGGTCTGCGGCCGGACATGACGAAGACCGCCGCGCTCGAGCGGATGGCGGTGATCGCGACCGCGCCCGGCGCCGACTGCGACTTCGTTTCGCGTTTCTTCGCCCCCGGGGTCGGCGTGCCCGAGGATCCCGTCACCGGGTCCGCCCACTGCACGCTCGTCCCGTACTGGTCACGGCGACTGGGCCGGAAGGGACTGTTTGCCCGCCAGGTGTCGGCGCGCGGCGGCGAGCTGTGGTGCGAGGACCGGGGCGATCGCGTGAGCATCGCGGGCTGCGCCGCGCTCTTCCTGGAGGGCACGATCGTCGTCTAGAGAGGGGCCCGGTCGCGCGCGCTCGCTAGCTGCCCCGCAGCGGGATGCGGCGCGACTGCCCGGTGGAGATGTCCTCGAGGTCCACCGACTCCAGGCCGATGCGGGCGATGCGGTAGCGGTTGGCGATCACCTGGCCCGGCTGGCCGGTCAGGACCTCCTGCCGGTCTGTGACGAGCACGGCCACTTTGACGCCGGTCGCGTTCTCCACGGAGCCGATGTACTTGACGTTGAGCGGCGGCAGCAAAGGGACGGCAGGCCCGCCCGCGCCGTCCGCCATCCCCGGCATGCCCTGCCCCGCGGGAGGTGGCGTCGCCACCACCACGGGCGGTGCGGGGACCGCGACGGGTGCGGGCGCGCTGCCGTAGTCGAACAGGTTGCGGCGGCCGGCGTCTCCGTCTGGCCGCGGCGCGTCGAGGCGGGCCAGGTCGACGCGGGGGATCGGCGGCGCCGCGGGGCCGGCGTCCGACCGCCGCACCAGCGGCGAGCTGCCTGCGGGCCACAGCCACCAGGTCGCCAGGGCCGCGATCACGACCCCGAGCAACGCCACGAGCACGGCTTCCCGGCGGCTGAGCTTCCCCAGGGAGGGCATCGGCGTCCGGCCGAGCGTAGCATAAACCGTCGTACGCTATAGACCACGCGAGCGGGGAGTGCCATGAAAGCCATTCGCATCGAGGCGTACGGCGGGCCCGAGGTGCTGCGCTACGTCGAGCTTCCGGATCCCCAGCCGGGCCCCGGCCAGTTGCGTGTGCGCGTCGAGGCCGCCGGAGTGAACTTCCTCGACGTCTACCACCGCACCGGCCTCTATCCGGGCTCGCTGCCGTTCGTGCCCGGCCAGGAGGGCGCGGGCGTCGTCGACGGCATCGGGCCGGGCGTCGCGGGCTTCCGCGAAGGCGATCGCGTCGGCTGGGCCAGCGTTCCGGGCGGCTACGCGGAGCGCGCGCTGGTGCCGGCCGAGCGGGCGGTTGCCCTGCCGGAGGGCGTCGATTCGCGCACGGCCGCGGCTCTGCTGCTGCAGGGCATGACGGCCCATTACCTCGCCACGAGCACCTACCCGCTCAAGCCGGGCGACACCTGCCTGGTCCACGCCGCCGCCGGCGGGGTGGGGCTGCTGCTGGTGCAGATGGCCAAGCGGCGCGGGGCCCGCGTGCTCGGCACCGTCTCGACCGCGGAGAAGGCCCGGCTCGCGCGCGAGGCCGGTGCCGACGAGGTGATCCTCTACACCCAGGAGGACTTCGTCCAGGCCGTGAAGCGGCTGACGGGCGGGCGCGGCGTGCAGGTCGTCTACGACTCGGTGGGGAAGGCGACGGCGGAAAAGGGCTTCGACTGTCTCGTCCCGCGGGGGACGATGGTCGTTTACGGCAACTCGAGTGGTCCGATGCCGCCGATCGACCCGCTCGTGCTGTCGCGCAAAGGTTCGCTGTTCCTCACGCGGCCGACCCTTCACCATTACACGGCCGACCGCGCCAGCCTCGAGGCCCGCGCTGGCGAGGTTCTCGGCGACGCCGCCTCGGGCCGGCTGAAGGTCAGGATCGACCGCACCTACCCGCTGGCCGAGGCCGCGGAGGCCCACCGCGCGCTCGAGGGCCGGCAGACGACGGGCAAGGTGCTGCTCGTCCCATGACGACCGACGGGCCGGCCGAGGCCGTGGCGCGCGAGGAGCTGGCCGGCGGGCGTGTCTTCGAGGTCGTGGTCGGCGACCTGCTACGCGAGCCGGTCGACGCGATCGTCAACGCGGCCAACGGACAGCTCGCCCACGGCGGAGGCGTCGCGGCGGCCATCGCGCGCGCCGCCGGACCGGCGCTCAAGGCCGACGGCGACCGCATCGTCGCCGAGCGGGGAGAGATCCCCACGGGCGATGCGGTCGTGACCACGGCCGGGCGGCTGCCCTTTCGGGCGGTCGTGCACGCGGTCGGCCCGCGGCTCGGCGAGGGAGACGAGGAAAGCCTGCTGGTGCGGGCGCTCCGCTCCGCGTTCGAGCGCGCGGACGAGAGCGGCCTCACGTCGCTGTCGTTCCCCGCGGTGAGCAGCGGCATCTTCGCCGTGCCCCTCGACACCTGCGCGCGCGCCTACGTGCGCGCGGTCCGCGAGCACGTGGCGGCGCACCCGGAGACCAGCCTGCGGTGCCTGCGCCTGTGCCTGCTGCCCGGGCCGCTCGTCCGGCTGGTTCGTGCCGAGCTGGCGGGCAGGGCAGGGGCCTGAGGGCGCGGGCTACCAGGTCGCCGAGACGGCGAGCCCGACCCCCGTGCCCTGCGCATCGGCCGCGGGGCCCACGGCCAGCGTGCGGCGCTGCGCGCGCGGCTCGCCGTTCACCCGGGTCACGGTCCGTCCCACGATCACGCCGAGCGCCGCGCCGGCGAGCACGTCGCTGAGGTAGTGCTTGTTCGACTCGATGCGTGACAGGCCGATGCCGGAGGCGAGCAGGTACGCAGGCACGCCGACCTTCCAGCCGAAGTGCCGCTCGGCGACGGTGGCGAGGCTGAACGAAGTCGAGGTGTGGCCGGAGGGCAGGGAGTAGTAGTCGCTGCCGTCTGGCCGTTGCCGGTGCAGCGAGAACTTGAGTGCGCCCGTCCACACGGCGTTCACCACCATCGCCTGCGCGAAGTCGTAGCTCACGGTGCGCAGCGCTCCCTGCGGGGCGAAACGGCCGGCGAGGAAGAAAGCGCCCACGGCCACACCGCCGGTGGTCCCTCCCAGGCTGGTTCCGACGCGGCCGCAGCTGAGACAGCGGCCCTGGAGCGCCGTCTCGACGCGCCCGTCCAGCGAGTGGCCGGCCAGCGCGATGCCGGACCCGAGCAGCAGCGGCGCGAGGCTGTCGCGCGAGAAGACGCCGATCACGCCGCGCGCGACGTTGCGCGGGAAGGCAGACAGCGTGCGTCGTCCGTCGCCCGCGGGCCGGTCCGAGAGCGCCGCGGCGTCGCAGGTGTGGTCGAACGGGGCCGTCGCCTGCGGGACGTCGAGCGCCTGCGGGAGATCGAGGGTCGCCGGCGAGAGGTCGAGGGCGGGTGATTGCTCCTCAGTCTGTGTCAGGCTTGCCGGCGCCGTGGCTGCCGGCGTCGAGGCCACGGCATCCTGGGCCGGAGCCCAGGATCCGGTGAATGCCAGCATCGCGAACGCAGCGAGTCCAACCAGTCGCTTGCCCACTCGATACCTCCCCGAGCCGTCCTGAACCGCCGGCCGTGCCGGACTGGCCGCCACCCCGAAGTTTCGAGTATGTACGAGAAGGGCGGGTGCGAACGTTTCAGGAAGTGGGGCCCTTGTGAAACGACGTCAGGTGGCGGCAGGCCGGCTGTGACGGCCGCCACCACAGTCTACCAGGATCCGCCCGAGCGCTCGCCGCTCCAGCAGGCGGCCGGCCGCGTCGACGACCCCGTCGAGAGGCACGACGTCGGACACGATGGCGTCGAGGCGACCCGGCTTGAGGTCGCCGCCCAGGCGGTTCCAGACCTCGGTCCGCAGCGTCATCGGGCAGTTCGCCGAGCTGATCCCGAGCAGGCTGACGCCGCGCAGGATCAGCGGGAACACTGTCCCCGCCAGCTCGGGCGCGGCGGCCATGCCGATGCAGGCGATCTGGCCCCAGAACCCCACGTGCCGCGTGAGCCCCGCCAGCAGCTCGCCGCCGACGTTGTCGATGGCGCCGCCGAAGCGCGCCTGCTCGAGCGGCCGGGTCCCGAGCTTCAGCTCCTCCGGGGTGACGACCTCGGCCGCGCCGAGAGCGTGCAGGTACCCGCGATGCTCCGGACGGCCCGAGACGGCGATCACCGCGTAGCCGCGCCCGGAGAGGATCGAGACCGCGACCGACCCGACGCCCCCGGTCGCACCCGTGACGACGACCGGGCCCAGCGCCGGCCGCTGCCCGTTCAGCTCCATGCGCTGGATCGCCAGCGCTGCGGTGAAGCCCGCGGTGCCGAGCGCCATCGCTTCGCGCAGCGTCAGGCCGGACGGCAGCGGCACCAGCCAGTCCGCCGGCAGCGCACCCGCTCGGCGAAGCCGCCGTCGTGCGACTCGCCGAGGCCCATGCCGTTCATCAGCACCGGGTCGCCCGGTCGAAAGCGGGGGTCGCTTCGACGACTCCACGACGCCCGCCGCGTCGATGCCGGCGTTGAGCGGGAGGCGGCGCAGGATCCTGCCGCGCCCGCCGAGCGCGAGAGCGTCCTTGAAGTTGACGCCGGACCAGTCGACGCGCACGACGACGTCGCCGGGGGACAGCTCGTCGGTGTCCATCTCGACGAGGCGCGGCGCGACACCGCCCGCGTCCTCGAACACGCGGCAGGCGCGGAAGCCCACGGCCGCTGCCGGCGGCCTAACGTCCCGGCGTCAGGACGATGTTGCGGAAGCGGACCTTGCCGTGGTCGCCCTGCAGCATCAGCGGGCCCGGCTCCTCCTCGAACGGGCTGATCGCGCCGCCGGTGACGCCCTCGACGGTCCCGTTCACGACCTCGGTGCCGTTCAGGACCACGACGATCTGCCGCCCGACCATCGTGACGTCGAGCGTCTGCCACTCGCCGGCCGGCTTGGTGGCGTCCGTCTTCGGCGGGATCCGGCTGTAGACGGCGCCGCAGCCGTGCGTGTCGACGGCCATCTTCTTGTCGGGGTTGTCGAGGATCTGCACCTCGTACTTGCCGCGCACGTAGACGCCGCTGTTCGACTTCGGCTCCACGTTGAACTCGACGTGCAGCTTCGCGTCCTGGAACGTCTTCTCGCTGACCAGGTCGGCGTTGCCCTTGGGCTCCACGACGGCCAGCTCGCCGTTCACGACCGCCCAGCCGTTCTTCGCCTTCGGGTCGCGCAGGTGCCAGCCGGCGAGGCTCTTGCCATCGAACAGGGTCACCGGCGCGCCCCAGGCCGGGGCCTTCTTCGAGAGCAGCAGCGGCGCCTTCCTTCCCTCGAAGTGGTGGACCTTGCCGTCCGGGTAGGTGACCTGGCCCTTCAGGAGCCCACCCTCGACACGCGCCTCGAACACGTCCTGCTTGCCGGGCTCCTCCTCGCGCACCATGCGCAGCGTCCCGTTCGTCAGCGCGACCTGCTTGACCGGCGCGAAGCTGCCCCAGCGCCAGACCAGCGCGGCGGCGAGCGCGCCGTCCTTCCTCTCCACCTCGAGGCCTCCGCTCACGAAGGTGTCCTGGGCGTCGGTGATCTTCACGTTCCAGCGGCCGAGGTAGTCGTCGGCGGTCGGCGCCTTGGCCACCGGGGCGGCGAGCGCGGCGGCGAGGAAGAGGCTCAGCATGGCGTGCTCCTTGTCTGCTTGCGACGAGTGTGGATTCCCCTGTGACGAGTGAGGCCGGCGAGGCGGGCGCCCCAGCGCCAGAAGCTAGTCCGCGACCCGGGCGGTGTCAATCCGCGCCCGGCGCCGCACGCGGCTCGGTCCCTAGCGGAAGACCACCGTCCGGTGGCCGTTGAGCAGCACGCGGTCCTCGAGCAGGTAGCGCACGGTGCGCGCCAGCACGTTCTTCTCGACGTCGCGCCCCGAGCGCACCATGTCCTCGACCGTGTCGGTGTGGTCCACGCGGATCACGTTCTGCTCGATGATCGGCCCCGCGTCGAGGTCCGCCGTGACGAAGTGGCTGGTGGCGCCGATCAGCTTCACGCCACGCTCGTGCGCCTGCTGGTAGGGACGGCCGCCGGCGAACGAGGGCAAGAAGCCGTGGTGGATGTTCACGACCCTGCCGGCCCAGCGCTCGCACAGGGCGGGCGGCAGCACCTGCATGAAGCGGGCGAGGATCACGAGGTCGACCGCCTCCGCCGTGAACAGCCGCTCGATCGCCGCGAAGGCTTCGTCCTTGGCGCCCGCAGGGAACGGCACGTGGTGGAAGGGAATGCCCAGGCGCTCGACGTCGTCGCGTGTCTGCTCGTGGTTGGAGACCACCCCGCGCAGGTCGAAGCGCATCTCGCCGGTGCGCCAGCGGTAGAGCAGGTCCAGCAGGCAGTGGGCCTCGCGGCTGACGAGAATCAGCACGCGCCTGGGCTCGCTCGAGTCGCGCACGGCGAAGTCCATCCGGTGCCGCCTCGCGAGCGGAAGGAAGCCCTGGCGGAACTCCTCGATCCCGAACGGCAGCGAGTCCGCGGCGATCACGTTGCGCATGAAGAAGCGCTTGCTGTCGGGGTCCGCGTGGTTGCTCACCTCGGTCAGCCAGCCGCCCCAGGAGGCGATCAGGCCGCTCACCGCCGCGACCAGGCCGACGGCGTCGGGGCAGGAGACCGTTAGGACGTAGTGGCGTGCGGCGCTGCTCATGCGCTGGAGTGTACCCGCTATGCTCGTCTCCGCCTGGCGCGCCCGCAGCCGCGGGCTCGCGCGCCCGCGCTATAGTTCCCATATGCTGCAGGTCGGCCAGGCGGCGCCCGACTTCGCGGTGGGGCAGACGACTCTCCACCGCATCCTCGAGCGGGGGTCGGCCGTGGTCTTCTTCTTCCCGAAGGCCTTCACCTCCGGCTGAACCCGTGAGGCCGGCGGGTTCCGCCGGGAATACGCCTCGCTGCGCGAGCGGGGCACGGAGGTGATCGGCGTCTCCGCGGACGACCAGGAGACGGCCGATCGTTTCCGGGACTCGCTCGAGTTGCCGTACCCGCTGGTGGGCGACCCCCGGGGCGAGATCCTCGACGCCTGGGGCGTGCGCATCCCCCTGCTCGGCCTTGCCCGACGAGTGACCTTCGTCGTCGGCCGTGACGGTCGCGTCGGCCACCGCTACGAGAGCAACCTCGCCGCGGAGTCGCACGTGGGCGAAGCGTGCTCTTTCGTCCGGAAGCCCGCCGCGACCTAGCGTTCCGGGATCCCTGCCGTCTCCGAAAGGCTGACCGGAAAGCTGACAACTTCGGGGCCCAGCGACCCCACTGCCGCAGATCTCGTTGATATGAAAGGGGCTGCAGTTCAGGCATCGGCCTTGCTCATCCCCGGGGCGAGGCGTGCCGTCGTCGGACGCCGAGAGGTTTGGCGGAATGGCCCTGGACCGAGCTGAGACCGACCCGGCCGTCCCGATCGCCGGGGCGATCGCCGACGCCAGCCCGACCGACGCCCACCGGCCGGCCTGCGTGGCGCCCGGAGGCACTCCGCCACGGATCGGCAAGTACGAGCTCATCGCACTGCTCGGCGAAGGCGGGATGGGCGGGGTCTACCGGGCCTTCGACCCCGTGCTCGAGCGCGACGTCGCGCTGAAGGTGATGCTGCCGGAAGTGGCTCGGGACCCGGACAAGAAGAGCCGCTTCGAGCGCGAGGCGCGCGCCGTCGCCCGCCTCACGCACCCGGGCATCGTCACCGTGTTCGACCTCGGGTATCACGTGGACGGCTCACCCTACATCGTGATGGAGCTGCTCCGCGGCCAGGACCTGCTGCACGCGCTGCAGGGCCCCCCGCTTCCGCTGCGGCGCAGGCTCGAGATCGTGCTGCAGGTGCTCGACGGCCTCGGCCACGCGCACCGGCTCGGCATCGTGCACCGCGACGTCAAGCCGGCGAACGTGTTCATCGTCGAGGACGGCAGGGCGCGGATCATGGACTTCGGCATCGCCCGCTTCAGCTCGCACGACTTCACCGGCTGCGGCATGGTCCTCGGCACGCCGTCCTACATGGCGCCCGAGCAGGTGCTGGGGGCGCCTGTCGACGGCCGTGCCGACCTGTGGAGCGTCGGCGCGATGCTGTGCGAGCTTCTGACCGGGCGGCGTCCGTTCGACGCGCCGACCCCCGTTGCCACGCTCTACCGCGTCGTCAACGACGAGCCGGTGATCGAGCTGCCGGCCCAGGACGGCTGCGAGGTGTTCCTGCCGGTGCTGCGCAAGGCGCTCGCGAAGCGGGCGGAAGACCGTTTCCCCGACGCCTTGGCGTTCGCGTCGGCGCTCCGGACGTGCCTGGGCGAGGCCGGGCAGACGGCCGAGGCGCCTGTCGCGTCGGCGCCCGCCGTCACCGGCCCG
Organism: uncultured Acidobacteriota bacterium; assembly: GCA_963831755.1. GTDB lineage: Bacteria > Acidobacteriota > Vicinamibacteria > Fen-336 > Fen-336 > DATBSL01. The sequence goes on along the minus strand of CAWHRC010000012.1, from coordinate 237,637 downwards.
GCCGCCGAGGACCTGCCGACGACGCGCAAGGTCCGGCTCCCGCAGCTGCGTCGCGCTCGGCGCGAGACGGCGCCGGAGGCCGAGGCCGTGGATGCCGCCGCGGCCGACTCGAGCGGCATCTTCGAGCTGCTGCGGTCCGTCTACGTGGGCCGCAAGTCGGGCCAGCTGCACTTCGCCGTCGGCCGCGAGAGGAAGAGCCTGCGCATCCTGCGCGGCAAGATCGTGCTCGGCTCGAGCGATGCCGAGGGCGAGCACCTGGGCGACGTGCTGGTGCGCTACGGGTTCCTGAGCCAGGCGGACCGCGAGCGAGCCGTGGCGGTCGTGCTGCGCGAGCGCAAGCCGCTGGGCGCGGTCCTTTCCGAGATGCACCTGCTCGACCGCGCGCGGCTCGAGGAGGGCGTCGGCCTCCACGTGCGGGAGATCCTGTTCAGCGTGATCGACCGGCCGGGCGTCCGCTACGCCTTCGAGGAGCTGGCCGAGAGCTCGGTCGAGACCGACCTTCAGTGCCCGCTCTCGACGAGCGAGGTGATCCTGGAGGCGACACGCCGAGTCCAGGACCCCGCCTTCGTGCGCAAGGCGCTCGGCGACATGGGCCGGGTCCTCGCCCTGTCGCCGGACCCGCTGCTGCGCTCACAGGGCATGGCGCTCACGCCCACGGACGGCTTCGTGCTGTCACGAGTCGACGGCACGCTGAGCGCGTGCCAGGTGGTGAGCCTGATCCCGCTGCCGGCCGAGGATACGGAGCGCAGCCTGTTCGGCCTGCTCTGCACCGGCGCCGTCGGCTACCGCAAGGATCCGCGCACGGAGCCGCAGCCGCGCCACGCGCATCGACGGCTGGACGCCTCCCGCGTCTAGTCTAGAGGCTGTGCCGGATGGCCTGGCGAGAGCGCGCCAGGCGTGCCCCGCGGCGCGCGCCGGGGTCGTCGTGCTGGCTGGGCAGGAGGACGAAGCTCTCGAGGCGGCGGCAGCCGACGACCCGGTGGCGCGCGGCGTCGACCGTCACCTCGTGTCCCAGCACACCGAGCGCGGCGAAGCTCTGGCACGCGAGACGCGAGGCGTCCTCCTCGCCTCCGGCCTCCACCAGCTGCGTCCAGCTCACGAGAGTCGTGCCTTCGATCCGGAACCGGGTCATCCTCGTCCCTCCCCTCGACGTCGAGGGCCGGCAGCTCGCGACGCGGTGCCCGAGCGTGTCGACCTTGACGGCGCTCACCGGGGCCTGCGTCCTCTGCCCGAGCCGCTGCGCCAGCTCGCGCGCATCCGCCTCGTCTCGTGCGGCGATGCGGGTGGTCCAGCTCAGGAGCGTCATGCCCTCGACCTCGAAGATCCCGTCCATGTCCCCTCCACGCGCCTGCGTGGGCGTGACGACGTGCGGATCGCGCCGAGCGGGGATCCGTGCAAGCCGGATGCCGGCGCTCAGGGGTGCTTTTTCAACGACTTAGAGAGGAGTGAACGCCACGCTGGCACGCCGATGTCCGCTCGCCGGACAGCAGGCCGTGACGGCGGATCCGCGATGTCCCGCTGCGCGCTCGGCTGGTGCCGGAGGTGGGAATCGAACCCACACGGGGCGGGTGCCCCTCGGGATTTTGAGTCCCGCGCGTCTGCCAGTTTCGCCACTCCGGCAGGAGGGCGGAATCAGTTTACGACGAACGGGACGCGCGCGAGCCGGCTGCGGCTGCCTCGAAGCCTACGGTCGCAGGCCGGGCGCGCTCGCCCCTTCGAGCTCGTCTTCGTTGACGACGATCAGGTCGTCGTGGCTGTCGTTGGGGTGCACCAGGTGCTCGATGGCGCCGATGAACTGCACGATCCCGGGGCGCCCGGGCTCGAGGTGCCGCGCGTAGCGCGCCGCCTCGAGCGCGCCCGAGGCGTCGCTCTCGGCGAGCAGCCGCCGGGCCTCGGCGAACGCGGCCTCGTACTTCCTGCGGCGCGTCTCGCGTTCGCTCGGCGTCTCCGGGCCCGACGCGGCCGACGACAGCGGCGAGGAGCCGGAGAGCGCGACGCGCTGCGTGGCCCGCTCGGCCTCCCCGTCGGGCGCCGGCTCCTGCGCGTCCTCGCTACCGAGGTAGCGGGGCTCGAACGCGAGCACCCGGTTGCGCCCGGCGCTCTTGGCGGCGTAGAGCGCCTGGTCGGCGAGCCGGAGGAGCGCGGCGCTGTCGGTCGCGTCGACGGGGCACTCGGCCACGCCGCCGCTGACGCTGATGCAGCCGAGCGGCTGGCCCGAGCCGGCCGGGAAGTCGTGGCGCGCAATCGTCTCGCGCAGGTTCTCGGCCGCGGCGAGCGCCTGCGCCTTCGTCGCGCCCGGGAAGATCATCAGGAACTCCTCGCCCCCGAAACGGCCGAAGATCGTGTCGCCGCGCTTGTGCTGCAGCGCGAGCTTCGCCAGCGCCTGCAGCAGCCGGTCGCCGGCGACGTGGCCGTTGTGGTCGTTGTAGTGCTTGAAGTTGTCGACGTCGAACAGGAAGATCGAGACGGTCTTGGTCTGCGCCAGCGCCCTCTGGATCTCCTCCGCCAGCCAGTGCGTCACGAAGCGCTTGTTGAAGATCCCGGTCAGGCCGTCGGTGTTGGCCGTCTTGTTCATCTCGCTGTAGCGTGCGCCGCTGTAGAGCGCGGCCGCGCCGATGTGGGCGATCAGGCGCATCGCGTCCTTGATCTCCAGCGACGAGCGCTTCGGTCCCTCGACCGCGACCACTCCCACGGCCTCGTCGTTGAACACGAGCGGCGCGACCAGGTCGGGCTGGCAGTCGGAGCCGGTCTGCTCCCGCAGCCGGCGCCGCGTCGCCGCGGGCTGTGCGTCGAAGTCCTTGCGGTCCATCACGCGCTGGACCTCGACCGCGAAACCGATCTCGCCCTTCCCGACGTTGATCGGTATCCCCACCGGCATGCAGCCCTCGGGCGAGACGGCGGCGACTGCGAGCGCGCGCGGGCCGGTGTGGCCGTGCGGCGAACGGCGCGCGACGGCCACCAGCGCCTTCTTCGGCTCGAGCAGCCTGACGACGGTGCTCAGCAGGAGCGACGCCACGTGGCGGCCGCCGGCCCGTGCGTGCATCTCGTGGGCGACGTGAGGCAGCTCGCGCACGAAGCGCGAGAGGAACTGCAGCTCCGCCTCGGCCTGCGCGGCTGCGCGCTTGGCGGCGGCCAGCTCGCGCAGCACCGCGGCCTCGCGCAGCTCGACCTCGTGCACCGTCTCTCGCGCCGCCGTGAGCCGCCGCTCGACGGCGGTGCCCGCCACGAGCGCAATTACGGCGACTGCGAGAATCGGCAGGACGAACCACATCGCGTTCTTCGAATGAGCAACCGGCGTGCCCGATAGAAACGACTGTTTTGAATACCTTTTATGTGTATCAGACTACTCTCGGAAGCCGATGGTGTCTCCTTTCCAGTCTCTCTAGCCCGGAAGACATCGACCGAACTGCAGCCGTACGGCTTGCTCTTTTCTTGGCTCCGGCCCCGCCGATCCATGCGCCCGGCCGCACTATGCGCTCGGCTCATGCCGTGCGCTCATGCCTCGACTTCGTGTCCCCCGGCTCACGCCGCACGCCTGCGGGCTGTCGTATGCTGGCGCGGCCAAGGAGGGCCTCGTGCCGACGCTGTGGGAGGAGATCCGCGCCGATTTTCCCGGTCTGGCCGGCCAGGTCTACCTCAACGCCGCGGCGGCCTCGCTGACGCCCCGGCCCGTGCGCGAGACGGTGACCGCGTTCCACCGCGAGCTCGAGCTCGGTGGCGACCGCCAGTGGAACGCCTGGCTCGAGCGGCGCGAGAGCGTGCGCCGCAAGGTCGCCCGCTTCGTCGGGGCCGACCCCTCGGAGATCGCCTTCACGCCGAACACGTCGAGCGGCATCAACCTGATCGCCGACCTGCTCGAGGGCGACGGCCCGGTGCTCTCCGACGAGCTAGAGTTCCCGGCCGTCACCTTGCCCTGGATCCACCGCGGTGTGCTGGTGCGCTTCGTGCGTGCGGTCGAAGGCGTGCTGCGGCTCGAGTCCTTTGCCCACGGCGAGGCGCCGCGCTGCGCGACGATCGCGATCAGCCACGTGCAGTACTCGAACGGCTGCCGGCAGGACCTCGACGGCTTCGGCCGGATCAAGGGCAGGCGCCGGCTGGTCGTCTGCGCCAGCCAGTCGCTGGGCGCGTTCCCGGTCGACGTGAGGCGCAGCCGCATCGACGCTCTGGCCTGTGCCGGGCACAAGTGGCTGTGCGCCGGCTACGGCGCCGGCTTGTGCTACATCAGCCGCGAGCTGATCGAGGCCAAGCCGCCGCGCGCGATCGGCTGGCTGAGCGGCGAGAACCCGTACGCGTTCGACAACCGGAGGATGCGCGTGCTGCGCAGCGCCGCGCGCAGCGAGCTGGGCTGCCCGCCCTTCGCAGCCATCTTCGCGCTCGGGGCCGCGGTCGAGTACATCGCGGGCCTCGGCATCGACCGCATCGCCGAGCGGGTGCTCTCGCTCAACGAGTACCTGACGTCGCGGCTCGCCGGCGAGTCCTTCGAGGTGCTGTCCCCTGGTGGCGAGCACCGCTCAGGCGAGACGCTCGTCCGCGTCACCGACCCGGCGGGCGCGCACGCCTTCCTGGCCGAGCGTGGCGTCCAGGTCACGCTCAAGCCGGAAGGGCTGCGCATCTCGACCCACTTCTACAACGACGACACGGACGTCGACGCCTGCGTCGGCGCGCTCGCGGCGTGGCGCGAGCGCCAGCTCTTGTAGAGGTTTCGCGCGTGCGGCCGGGGGCGCGCGTCCCCGTCAATTGCCGCCGTCCCGCGCGGCTGGTAAAATCTCTTCATCACGCGTCGTCGTGACCCCCCTGCAGGTGCCCCCGCAACCCCGGGAAGGAGAGGCCACCGTGGAGTTCCAAGTTGGCGAGAAGGTCATCTATCCGAACCACGGCATCGGCGTGGTCGAGAGCATCCAGACGCGGCCAATCCCCGGCGGCAAGATCAGCCTCTACCAACTGAGGATCCTGGCGAACGACTCGCGCGTGTGGGTGCCCCAGCAGAACGCCGACGGCGTAGGGCTCCGGCCCGTGATCCGTCCGGCCGAGGTCCGCAAGATCTTCAACCTGCTGGGCGACGGCAAGGTGGAGCAGGTCGCCAACTGGAAGGGCCGCTTCAAGGAGAACTCGGACAAGATGCGCACGGGCAGCCTGTTCGAGGTCGCCGTGGTGCTGAAGGGGCTCACCTACCTCTCGCGCAAGAAGGCGTTGTCGTTCCGCGAGAAGCGAATGTTGGAGCGCGCGAAGTTCCTGCTGATCAGCGAGATCGCGGAGGCGGAGGAGAAGCCGCGGACGTCGATCGAGGAGCGCGTGGACAGGGCCCTCGACAAGACGTTCGGCGTGATGAGCGCCAAGCCGACGCAGCGCCCGGTGGGTCTCCGGAAGATCTCGAACGCCTGACGCGCGCCTTCTATCCCCCGCGGTTTCCTTGACTTGGGGGAATTCGCGGGCTAGAATCCGCCGACCTTCCCGTCCGGAGTGGGGAAGCGAACGGAGCCCTGGCGAAATGTCCGAGCCGTCGCGAACCGCAATGACCAAGGCGGACCTGATCAGCGTCGTGGCGAAGCGCCTCGACATCACGCAGGTACAGGCGGGCATCATCGTCGAGGCGGCTCTGCGCAGCGTGGTGAGCGCGCTCCAGAGCGGCCAGGAGGTGGAGATCCGGGGCTTCGGCTCCTTCCGCTTCCGCAACCGCGCGCCGCGGAAGGGCCGCAACCCGAAGACCGGCGAAAAGGTCGACGTCCCGCCCAAGAAGATCCCGTACTTCAAGATGGGCAAGGAATTGAAGGCCCTGCTCAACAGCGTGCCGCAGCCCGAGGAAGCGGCCACTCCCGGCGGTCCCGAAGGCCAGTAGCCCGAAGGCCGTCGCTGCTCCCATGAGCGGAACTCGTGAGAAGCGCCAGGCGCTCCGGATCCAGCCGTTCGTCGCGCCCTGCCGCTACGTCCTCGACGACCGGCGCGTCGCCGGTTTCCTGACCGACCTCAGCTCCCGCGGCGGCCGCGTCCACACCGAGCGCGAGCCGCCGCCGGTCGAGTCGCGCGTCACCGTGGAGATCCGCCTCGGCCGGCAGCCCACGCACCTGCGGCTGCCCGCGGCGGTCGAGTGGGGTCGCACCTCCCCGCGGGGCGGCTTCGTGTTCGGCGTCAGCTTCGAGGGAATCGGCCCAGAAGAGCAGCGCGTGATCGACGGTGTCGTGGAGGAGTTCCGCCGCCGCGCCGCGTCGATCGAGTAGCCACGCCCGGCATGAACGACGACCCGGGCGGTCGCCAACCCTCGGCGAAGGGCCCGCTCCCGGGCGAGGAAGGCTGGCTCGCCCTCTCGGACGACGACCTGCTCTTCGAGATCGAGTCCCTGCCGGCGGCTCACGCCAGCGACGACAGGCTGCTGGCGGTCGTGCGCAGCAGCCGGCACTTCTTCCTGCGGCAGGAGGCGGCCAAGCGGATCGCCGACCCCGAGCGGCTGAAGGCCTTCTCCACGGACCGCCACATCGGCCAGATCCTGGCCCGCCAGATGCGCCGCGACGCCGACCTGCACTACCTCGAGCAGCTGGTGCGCGACAGCCGTCACCTCGAGGTACGCAAGGCGGCGCAGGCGCAGCTCGATCTGCTGAGGCAGTGGCTCGCCCGCAGGAAGTAGGCGCCTCCTCAGGCGTGCACCAGGCGCTCCTGGAACGCCCGCACCTCGCCGGCGACGCGCTCGACGTCGGCCGGGTCCAGCTCGGCGTAGAGCGGCAGGCACAGCACCTCGCGCGAGAGCCGCTCGGACACCGGCAGCTCGCCGGGGCGGCCGCCGCTCGAGGCCAGCGCCGGCTGCAGGTGCAGCGGGCGCGGGTAGTGGACTGCGCTCGCGATGCCGCGCGAGCGCAGGTGCTCGGCGAGCCCGTCACGCTCCCTCACGCGGATCGTGAACAGGTGCCATGCCGAGCGTGCTCCCGCGCGCTCGACCGGGACGACGACGCCGGGCACGGCGCGCAGCGCGTCCGCGTAGAGCGCGGCACGCTCGCGGCGCTCCGCGTTCCAGCGCTCGAGGTGACGGAGTTTGACGCGCAGGATGGCCGCCTGCAGCGTGTCCAGGCGGCTGTTCGTGCCGAGCACGACGTGCTCGTAGCGCTGGCGGCCGGCGCCGTGGTTGGCGACCTGCCGCACGCGCGCGACGAACTCGGCGTCGCTCGACGTCACCATGCCCGCGTCGCCGCAGGCGCCGAGGTTCTTGGTCGGGTAGAAGCTGAAGCAGGCCGCGTGGCCCAGCGACCCGGCACGCCGGCCCTGCCACGAGGCCCCGTGAGCCTGGGCTGCGTCCTCCAGCACGGGCAGGCCGTGCCGCGCCGCGACCGCGCCGATCGCCGTCATCTCCGCGGGGTGCCCGTACAGGTGCACCGGCAGGACCAGCTTCGTGCGCGGCGTGATCGCCGCCTCGAGCCGGGCCGGGTCCATCGTGTGCGTCGCCTCGTCCACGTCCACGAACACGGGCCGGGCGCCCGCCAGCAGGATCGCCTCGACGGTGCCGATGAAGGTGTCGGCCACCGTCACCACCTCGTCCCCGGCGGAGACGCCGTAGGCGCGCAGCGCGAGCTGCAGCGCGTCGGTGCCGTTGGCGACGGCGCAGGCGTGGGCGGCGCCGCAGAACGCCGCGAACTCGCGCTCGAGCTCGTGGACGTCGGGGCCGCCCACGAACGCCGTGCTGTCGAGCACGCGCGCGACGGCCTCGTCGATCTCCGCGCGGATGCGCGCGAGCTGCGCCGCAAGGTCGATGATGGGGATCGGTCGTGTGTCGGTCACGGCCAATGCTAACCCAGCAGGCTGTTCACGGCCGACACGAGGTCCGGCGCAAAGACGTGCGGCCGCGAGGCCTCGAGCGCGCGGCGGTTCGGGAAGCCGCCGGGGACGCCGACCGCGAAGGCCCCCGCAGCGCGCGCCATCTCCACGTCCTCGGGGCTGTCGCCCACGTACGCGGCCTGCGAGGCCGCGACGCCCAGCCGCTCGAGCGCCAGCAGCAGCGGCTCGGGGTCCGGCTTGCGGCGCGCCGTCTCGCCCCCGCACACGACCGCCCCGAAGAAGGGTGCCACGCCGAGCGCGGCGATCTCCCGCCGCACGCGCTGCGACTCGCCGCTCGAGACGAGCCCCTGCGCGATCCCGCGGCCCGCCAGCCGGGCGAGCGTCTCGTGCGCGCCGGGCAGCAGCTGGCTCGGCTCCTGCGCGTACAGCTCGAGCCAGCGGGCGTCGGCCTCCGCCCACGCCTCGCGCGGCAGGCCGATGCGCTCGTACGTCCGGTACCAGTCGGGGGAGTAGGTGCGCTCGAACGCGTCCTGGTCGAACGCGATCCCCAAGGCGGCGAACACGCGCACGTAGCAGCGGTAGCTCTTGGCCGCCGAGTTGACGAGGGTGCCGTCCCAGTCGAAGAGCACGGCGCGCCAGCCGTTCGCATTGGCCATGGGAACGCGATCGTAACCCGACCGCCGTCCCCGGGCCTTAAGATCGGGGCGTGGCCGCGGCGCTCGCCCTCGGGTTGCTCGTGCTGCTGCCGGGAGCGCTCGTCGTGCGCGCGCCCTGGACGGCCGTGCCCGCGCTCTCGCTCGCCTTCTGGGCGCTGTCCATCGCCTGGCTGCCCGCGCGGGCGTCGCGGGCGAGCGTCGTGGCCGCGCTGCTGCTCGTCAGCGGCCTGCTGGCGGCGCTGCGGCTCCTGCCCAAGCACGAGCTGGCGCCGCCGCCCGGCTGGCCCGTCCCGCCTGCACCGCCGCCGCCCGCGCGTCCCGGCCGGACGCCGCCGCCGCTTGCCGGCGCCGCGAGCCTGCTCGTGGCCGCCGTCGCGCTCGCCCTGCTGCTGCCGGCGCCCCTGTGGCACAACCCACCGGGCCCCGCGCTCGCCTTCCAGGCGACCTCGGCGCGGCTCCTCCTCTGGCGCGACGGGGTCCCGTTCTCGGCCGAGCCGCTGCTGCCGCTCGCGCCCTTCGGCGCGCACGCCCCGGCGCTGGCCAGCCTCTCGGCCGACCTCGCGCGGCTCGCGGGGCTGGAGCCGGCGCGTGCCGTCGTGCTCGTGGTCCTCGCCGCCGCCTCGCTGACGCTGGTCGGCCTGTACGCCCTGCTCGCCACTCGCCGGCCGCCCGTCGAGGCGGCACTCGCGGCCCTGCTCGCCCTCGGCGCCGTGCCCTGGCCCGCCTGGCTCGAGGCGTGGGGCGCCGGAGCCGCGCTCCTGGCGCTCGCGCTCGTCCTGCCCGGCGCCGCACTGCTCGTCGGCCACGCCTCGCGGTCCTCGGGGTTCGCGGCGGGCCTGCTGCTCGGCGCTGGCGCGCTCGCCCAGCCGCTGCTGGCGGCCGCGGCCATCGCCGGTGGCGCGGGCGTGGTGCTGTGGCAGCCGTCGCGAGGACGCCCGGCCGCGTCGCGGCGGCTGGCGCTCGTGGCGGCCACGGCCGCGCTCGTCGCTGCGCCGGGCCTCGTGCCGCTCGCCCGGGCCCTCTCGGCGCGAGAGGCGGTCGCGATCGCCGGATCCGTGACGTCTGCGGAGTGGCTTGCCAGCGCCCTCGCCCTGCTGCTCCTGGGGCTCGCGCCGGCGCTGGCCGCCCGTCTCGCCGGGGCGCGCCGCCCGCTCTGTCGCGGCATCGGCTGGGCGGCAGCGCTGGCGAGCGGCGCCCTCTTCGTCGCGCGCGTCCACGGCTGGGTGGCCTCCGGCGAGCTTCCGGCCGCGACGCGCGCCGCGCTCGCGCGGGTGGCCGTGGCCACGGGCCCGCTGGAGGCGGTCTGCGCCGACGCGGGCGTGCGCGACTGGCTGCCGGCCGTCTCGGGCCGAGCCCCCGGCGAGCCGCCCTGGATTCCCGGTGTCTACGCCGAGGAGTGGAGCCGGCGCCCTCCAAGGGACTGCACGGTCCGGCTCACGACCGGCGGTGACATCGTTTCACGCCCGGCCGGGAAACCACCCAATGGATCGAGCGTACTAATAGACAGACGGGGGAGCGTGACGCTGCCGACGAGGTGACGGCGCGCGCGGGCCGATCGAATGCCCCCAGAGAGGCCCGAATGCGCGGTCCGTCGTGTCGGGCGCCATGCTCTCCCGCTCTTTTTCTGCCTGCTCGCCTATGATGGAACATTCCATCCGAGGAGGGCTGTCGACGCATGTGGAAGGTCTGGCTGAAGCGCGCCGGCGTCGTCCTGCTGCTGGCTTTCGTGGCCTTCGTGTTCGGCTGGGTGCCCTAGTTCCTGGCCGGGCTCGGCGACCACCCGACGCTTCGTCTACAACGATCACGAGAACGCGGGCCTCACGCCCGCGTCCTTCGGGCTCGCCTCGGAGGACGTCACGATCCGCTCGAGCGACGGCGTGCCGATCTCGCGGCTGGTGGGTGCCCGCCGACTCGCCGAAGGGCAGCGTCGTGATGGTGCACGGGCTGAACCGCTCGCGCATCGAGATGGTGCGGCGCGTGCCGTTCGTCCACGGCGCGGGCTGGAACGCGCTCGTCATCGACCTGCGCCACCACGGTGCCAGCGGCGGCGTTGCGACGACCTTCGGGGCGAAGGAGAAGGACGACGTCAAGGCGTCGGCGCGCTTCGCCCGCGAGCGCTCGCCGCGGCCCGGTCGTGCTGTGGGGCGTGTCGCTCGGCGCCGCCTCGGTCGTGCTGGCGGCCGCCGACGACACGCAGGTGGCCGGCGTGATCTGCGACAGCAGCTACCGCTCGCTCGCGGACACGGTCGCGCCACCACCTGCGTCCTCTTCCGCAGCTTCCGCTGGTGGCTCCGGATCGTGCCGGTCTGGCCGGTGGCCGAGGAGGTGCTGTTCTGGATGGGCCGGCGGGCCGGCTTCGACCCGGCCGCGATCGACGTGCGCGCGGCCGCCGCGCACCTGGCCGGCCGGCCGGTGCTGTTCGTCGCGAACTCCGAGGACTGGCGCATGCCGAAGGAGATCGCGTTCGACCTGCAGGCCGCGGCGGGACAGCGGGCGGCGAGTGCTGGTCGTGCCTGGCAGGAGCCACGGCGGCGCCTGGCGCGACGGCACGGCCGCCTACGAGGCGGCCGTCCTCGACGCTGCTGCAGCGCGCGCGGCAGGCCGTCGCCGGCGGCGGCCAGCCGCAGCGTCTCGCGGCGCGCTAGGGTCGGCGAACGAGGGCGACGGACCTTGAGGGAGGAGAAGCGACGGTGATCGACGAGAAGGCGCACCACCAGCCGTTCCCGGAGGACGACAACGGAGCCGCCCGCCCGCAGCCGACCTCCTACACCATGGTCGAGCCGCGCTTCCGCGAGATCTACTTCCAGTTCTACAAGGAGACCTACCGGCCCTCGGTCGCTCGACCGCAAGACGAAGGAGCTGATCGCCATCGCGGCCAGCCTGGCCGCCAAGTGCCAGGGCTGCCTCGAGGGCCACGTCAGGAAGGCGCTCAAGTTCGGCGCGACGCGCGAGGAGGTCTCGGAGGCGATCGCGATCGCGATCGGCGTGAACGCCGCCGCGATCGTCGACCTCACCGACATCGCCGCCGACGACCTGCAGTTGCGGCTGTTCCCCGAGCGCTAGGCCGCAGCGGCGCGCGAGACGGGTTCACTTCGCCGGAGCGCCGGGAGAGCCTGAGAGGGGCGGCGCAGCCCCAGCCACGAGCGGCGCGGCGAGCTCGGAGCGGAGCGGGATTCCACTCCCGCGCAGCGAGGGGCGGTCTGGGGGACGGCGCGCCCAGCAGACAGGCGGCGAGCGCTGGAGCGAAGCGGGATTCACTCCCGCGGAGCGGAGGGGAGCCTGCGGGGGCGGCGTAGCACCCCCTCAGAAGAAGCTAGGCCTTGCTGCCGAGGTACTCCATGATCGACAGCGTCAGGATGTCGGCGAGGGTCTCGAAGTAGGTCTCGCCCTCCTCGGCGCTCGCCGCGGTCGGATCGCCGAAGTAGGCGTCCTCGCCCCCCGCCTCGGCGAACGTCTTGGCGCCCTTCTTCAGGGCGGGCGCGAGGCTGTCCATCGGCGGCAGGCTGATCCTCTCCTTCTCGCGGACCTGGGCGCGGGCGCAGGCCATCATCAGCGAGGTCTCGAAGCTGCCGGCGTGGTCGCCGGCGTTGAACGCCTCGCCCAGGCGATCGGACCAGCGCTTCTTCGCGAGGTCGGTGAAGCAGGCGCTGCCGCCCGCCTTGCTGCGCCTCCTCGGCGGCCTTCCTCGAGCGCGTCGAGGTTCGCCGGCTCCTGGTTCACGTTGACGAGCGCGACCGCGCGGAACTTCTTCGAGAGCGCCAGACACACGTCGCGCACGAGCGCCACCGCGGTCTCGGGCGGCAGGCTCACCGTGCCGGGGAAGTCGGCCCCGAGCTGCGAGACGGAGAACGTGATCGGCGGGGCGATCAGCGCGTGCAGGCCGCGCTGCTTCAGCTTCCCCGCGGTCCGGCGCGCCATCTCCACCGCGATCAGGGTGTCGGTCGCGAGCGGGAGATGCGGGCCCGTGGGCCTCGGTGTTGCCGACGGGCAGCAGCGCGACCGGCCGCTCCTTGAGGGCCTGCTCGACCTCGGTCCAGCTCATGTCGGACATCAAGACGTTCTCGGCCATGTTCCTCGAAGGAAGCCTCTCCTTCATCTCCTTTCGACGCTTCGGGCCGGCGCGCGGCTCGCTCGTCGGCTGGCGGTCTGGCTGACGATCGGCGATGACTGCCGGCTGGCAGTTCTTCGCTCGGGACACTCGTCTGTTCGCTGGCACGTTTATACTCGATCGCCGCGGGCTTGTCACTCCGGCCCGGGCAGCCGCCGGTACGCTCCGCGTGATGGAGAGCGGACGGCCGGGGTGCGCGGCGAGCGAGAGCACCTCGCCGACCCAAAGCGTGTGGTCGCCCTCGTCGTGGAACGAGCGCACCCGGCACTGGATGTGCGCGAGCGCCCCGGGCACCAGCGGCAGTCCCTGCCGTCCCTCGGCGAACCGGAAACCCTCCAGCTTGTCGTGCGCCGGGGAGGCGAAGCGGCGCGAGACGTCCTCCTGGTCCTCGCGCAGCACGCTCACGGCGAACAGCCCGCTCTCGCGCATGCCGAGCGTTCGTGTCGGCGCGGTGGTCGATGCACACGAGCACCAGCGGCGGGTGCAGGCTGACGGAGCAGAACGCGCTCACCGTCAGGCCGAGCGTCCGGCCGGTCCGGTCGCGCGTGGTGACGACCGTGACGCCGGAGGCGAACTGCCCGAGCGCGCGCCGGAACGCCGGCGGCGTCGACGCTCATCCGCGCGGGCGCCCGCCGGCCTGCTGCAGCTCGACCTGACCGGCGAGCAGGCCCAGGCGCAGCGCGATGCGGGCGGCCACGAAGGCCTCGAACAACGCCAGCGCCACGAGCTGGCTGCTCCAGCCGCTGACCAGCAGCCGGCCGTCCAACAGGGAGAACAGGGCGACCAGCGCCAGGCCCAGCACGCCGAGCGCCAGGTACTGCCCGGCCACCGCACCGGGGTTCCGGGCGCAGAAGCCGAGGCTCGAGGCGACCGCCAGCACCGCGCTCCGCCTCTCCTCGCACACCACGATCACCTTCGCGAACGACGACACCGCGTGCACGCAGACCAGGGCGACGAGCAGCAGCGCGCTGCGACCGAGGACGATCGCCAGCGCGCTGCGCTCGGAGACCGCCTCCTCCGCGAGGCGTTCGTCCAGTGCGCCAGGCGCGCGTAGCCCGCGAACACCAGGCCGGCGCCGGCCAGCGCCAGCAGGCTCACGCGCAGCAGGCGGGCGAAATAGAAGCCGCTGCCGTGGACGAGGCCGCGGAAGGTCCAGCCGCCGGCGGGCGCGCGGAACACGCCGATCAGGCCGCCGGTGAGGAAGACCTGCAGCAGCCAGGTACACGAGCCCGAGGCCGAGCAGGGCGGGGTCCGCGCCGGCGCCCCCCGAGAACAGGCCGCCCGGGACGGCGCCGCGCAGCAGGAGGTCGAGGTTGCGGTACACGAACCCGATGCCGGCGAGATCGGGCGCGAAAGCCGAGGCGAACCCGTGCGTGCTGGCGTCGAAGCGGCTCCACCACTCGTAGTCGAAGCCGTACATCATCCGGCTCGAGGCGCCGGTGTGCACGAGGTCGCGCACGCAGCTGCGCTGGAGAAGGGCACCGCCAGCACGAGCGCGAGCGCCGAGGTTCGACGCGAGCACGAGCAGCACCAGGCCGCAGTTGCGGAGCAACGCGAGCGGAAGCCGTCGGCGAGCGAGCGCAGCATGGACCTCACCCAGAGCCGTCTGTCGCTCGAGGAGCGTCTGCAGCCACAGCAGGAAGCGCGCCGCCCAGCGACGTCGCCGCCCGCGCCGCGCGGGCCGGCGTCGGCGATCCACTCGTTGTTCGACGGGATCGACGTCGATCGCGAGCTTCCGCCCGGGGTCGACCGTGGCCCGCACCAGCTTCGCGCCCGCGTACTCGAAGCGCTTCCAGCGCGCCCGGCCGTCCCAGCGCTCGGTGACGGAGCGGCCGTCCTCGAACTCGACCCGCAGCTCGACCGGCATGCAGCACGTCGCCGTGGCGCACGATCGTGACCCGCCAGTCGGCCGCTGCCCTCGCCCGGCCGGCTCGGCGGCGCGGCGCAGCTCGAGCCGGCCGTCCCGCGCCTCGAACCAGCCCTCCGGGCGCCGCGCCGGCTCGTCGCTCGACGAGGACGCCGTAGTCGCACAGGTCGCTCGAGAAGAACGTCTGGTCGAAGAACCAGCGCCAGTCCTGGCCGCTCGACCTCGTTCACGGTGGCGATGAAGTCGGCGGTCGTCGGGTGCGCGAAGCGGAAGCGCCGCGCATAGGTGCGCAGCACGCGTGACCATCGTCTCCTCGCCGAGCAGGCGCTCGAGCGTCTGCAGCACGAGCGCGGGCTTGTCGTACGAGTTGAGGACGTAGGAGCCGCCGTCGCGGTAGGCCCAGGCCTTGCCTCGCCATCACGTCCGCCTTGCCGGCCGCGGCGCAGCTCGGCCCGGCTACTCGGCTCCGCGCGGGACGCGGACGCCGGCGGCCACGAAGGCCCAGCCCGTGCGCCGCCGCGGCCGTAGTCGCCGCCGTGAAGAAGCGTCGGCCCCAGCCGTCGTGGGCCGAGCGCCTGGTCGATGGCCTTCGCGGTCATGTAGGTGTTGAAGCCCTCGTCGAGCCAGGCCTCCTCGAACTCGTTGTTCGCGACGAGCCCGTACCAGAACTGGTGGCCGGCCTCGTGGATCGTCACGCCCTCGGGGCTGCGCAGCTCCGGCGGCGCGAGGACCGTGCGTGCCGCCCGTGAACAGTGTGGGGTACTCCATCCCGCCCGAGGCCGAGCCCCAGGCGGGATCGACGACGGTGATCTGCGGGTAGGGATAGGGCGCCGACCAGGTGCCGTAGTCGCGCAGCGCGATCCTGGTGGCCTCGATGTAGCGCTCGGCCAGACGACGCGTGCTCGGGCTGGACGCAGCAGGCGGATCTCGACCGGCGGGTAGCCGGGCTCGTCGAAACGCGCCCTGCCGCTCGACGAAGCGCCGGCTGGCCGTCCAGGCGAAGTCGTGCACGTCCTCCTGCACGAAGCGGAAGGTCTCGCTGCCGTCGCCGTTCGCCCGCTCTCCTCGAGCCGGCCGGTGGCGCCGACGACGAAGCCGCGCGGCAGCGTGAGCCGCACGTCGTACACGCCGAAGTCGGCGAAGAACTCCGCCCGGGGATAGAACGGATGGCAGATCCAGGCGCCGTTCCAGAAGACGCCGATCTTCGGGAACCACTGGGCGACGAAGTTGTAGTCGTGCACCCAGCCCGCGCGGCCGACGCTGCCGTGGGGGACGAGCGCGTCCCACTCGATCCGGAAGCGCACGGTCTCGCTCCGGGCGCGACGGGCCGCTGCCGTGCGCACCTCGAACACCGTGCGGTCGTCGGCGTTGCCGTCCTCGTTCAGGTAGCGGAGCGTGGGCAGTAGGTCCTCGCCGCCGTCCGCCGCGCCGGGCGCCGAGCAGCCGCATGCTCCTGACCTCGATCCAGCCGAAGCTAGCGCTGCTCGGCGCTCCGGGCGGTCGAGCGCGCCGCGCTCCCTGCCGCGCGCGGCCGTCGAGAGCGTGTTGCGGAAGGCATTCCAGTAGAGATGGAACGGGAAGCTGTCAAGAGCGCGGTCGCTGGTGTTGCGCCAGTCGAGCACCAGGCTGCCGCGTGATCGTGTGCCGCTCGGGATCGAGCCGGGCGTCGATCGAGTAGCTGGCGATACGCGGCGAGGCCTCGGGCAGTGCCGGCAGCCCGGGCGCGTCCTTGCCGGCCACCGGCGGCAGCGCCGAGGGCACGTGGCGGTACGGCCCGGGGCGGCCGCAGGCAAGGGCCCCCGAGCCGAGCACGGCGAGGGCGATGCCGGCTGTCATTCGGCGCATGTCGATCCTCGAGCCACGGCTTGGCCGCGGAATGCCGGATTCTACATGGGCCCGGCCGAGGCGGCCGAGTGAGCGCTCGAGGGCGACACCGGCTTCATCAGCTGCACCGGACCGACGAGGCCGGCCGCGATGGGAGGAAACCACCACGCCCAGCGTTCGGTCGCGGCGTCGGTGTCCCTCGCGCGCACGAAGTTGCCTCGCCTTCGCTCACGCGCGCGCCGCTCCACCACCAGCGAACGAACGGCCGCAGCCGCGCCGGCGGGTCCAACGCGTCGAAGAGCGGGTCGCCGCCCGTGCTGCTCAGAAGCGGTACGAGATCCCGATCGTGGCCTGCACCCACCACGGCTTGAACTCGACCGGCTCCAGCCGGTCGAGCACCCGCTGCAGCAGCTGCGACTGGATCGTGCCGAGGGGCGTCTCGATGATCGGCTGCCCAGGTCATGGCCTGCTTCGGGAAGTAGAAGCCGCGGCCCTCCAGCACCAGGCCGCCGTGCTCGCCCAGCGGAAGCTGGAAGCCGAGGCCGAGGTTGCCGCCCCAGCGGCTGCCCTGCTCGCTGGGCGTCGCGCGCAGGTCGATGGTGGCGATCTCGAGGTTGCCGGTCTGGAGGTTCACGGTGCTGACGCCGATCGCCACGTTCTGACTCAGGGAGAAGTTCATGTTCCCGAGCCGGCTGATCCCGCCGGACAGGAAGACCTGCGTGCGGCCGGTGCTGCGCAGCTTGAGGTTGAGCGAGAGGGGCTTCCCCGAGTCGAGCTCGACGCTGCCCGCGGGCAGGCTCAGCGTCGACTTCACGGGGTCGAGCGGCGCCGGCAGCGTGAGGTTGACGTCGAAGCTGGCGTCCTGCGGCTTCACCGTGACGCTCGCCCTGTCGACGCGCAGCTCGAAGCCGACCGCCTCCACCGGGAAGAAGGCGAGCGAGCCCCCGAGCGCCGCGCCGCCCGACGCCTTCAGCTGGAAGACGCCGTTCTGCTGGACGGAGACGTCGGGGATCGGGATGCTGACCGGGCCGGGGTCGTAGCGGAACGTCTGGGAGTAGAAGGGGAACGTGTATCCGGCGAAGCCGGAGATCTCGACGCTGCCGGCCGCGGCGAGCGAGGGGATGGCGAGCAGCACGACCAGGAGGAAGAGGGCCTTTCGCATGCGGCCGAGTGTAGCAGCCCCGGCGGCCGGTGACGCCCGGCCGCTACTCGCCTTCCTCGCCCGTCGGCTTCGGTGGCGGCTGCCAGTCGGCCCGCATCTCCTCCTCGATGCCCTGGTCCATCAGCCGGCGCTGCAGCCGGTCGAAGCCTCTCCTGTCCGGGCCCTTCTGGTCGCGGTAGAGCTCGAGGATCTCCTCGAGCCGTTCCAGGCGGTGCGCGATCTGCCGGATCACCTCGACCGGGAGCGTGGCCTGGCCGGCGACGGCCTCCTTCCATGCCTTGGCCTCGCCCCACCTGCCGAGCAGCTCGACGAGGTGCGCGCTGACGTTGTCGGCGGACTCGACCAGCTCGGACTGGAGGATCGAGTCCTTGACGAAGCCCAGCGCGTCCTCGATGTCGTCGTCCGACCAGTCCCGGCGCAGACGCTCCCAGGCGTCGGGCGGCAGCACCAGGCCTTCCGGGCCCTCGTCGGCCGCTGCAGCGATCTCGCCGCACAGATCCACGATGCGTCCCATGCCGGCTCCCTCCCCACCACCACCGCTGCCGATCGTCTCACGGCGCGAGCGCTGCGCACAGCCGTGCGCCCGACCGGCGTGCCAGAGGCGCTACGGCCTACAATGGGGATCGGGAGGCCCCCATGCTCCAGAGCCCCGTCGTGGCCCGCATCGGCGTCCGGGGACTTCACAACGTTTCACCGAAGAGGGGAACGCTTGATGCCGGGCGTGCGTCGGACTGGAGGGACGATCACTCTGGCGGAAGGAGAGATCGCTTGAACGGTTCCCGGCGGCGGACCCGCGTGGGGCTGGGCTGCGTGCTGGCCGCGCTGCTCGCGGTGCCCTGCCTCGCCGGCGACGCCGACGTGCAGCGACGGATCGAGCAGCGCCTGGCGGGGGCGGAGCTCGACCACAAGGCCGACATCCGCGTCAGCGTAGCGGACGGTGCCGTCCGCCTGACCGGGATCGTCCTCAGCTACGCCGACTACCGCGCCGCCGAGCGCGCAGCGCGCAAGGAGGCGCGCTCTGTCGTGAACCTCCTGCGCGTGGTGCCGGAGACCCCCCGCGCCGACCGCGCCGTGCGCGAGGACGCCTCGACACGGGTGCTGCGCTGGGACCGCTACGGGCCGTTCGACGCGGTGGCCGTCGACGTGCAGGACGGGGTGGTGCTGCTGCACGGCTGGGTGGACTCGCCCGCCAAGAAGGACGAGATCGAGGAGCGGCTCGCCGGTGTCGACGGCGTGCGCGACGTCCACAACGACCTGCGCGTCCAGGGCTTCTCGGTCGCGGACCGCCAGCTGCTGCAGCAGGTCTACGAGCGGATCGACGGCGACCCGCTGTTCGAGCGCTGGGCCGGCATGCCCGATCCCCGATCCGCGTGTTCGTCGCGCGCGGCCGCATCACGCTCGCCGGGCAGGTCGGGAGCACCGTGGAGAAGGTCGCCGCCGGCAACATCGCGCGCGCCACGCTCGCCTTCAGCGTCAGCAACCAGCTGCAGATCGAGGGCGAGGCGCGCCGCAAGGAAGACCGCAAGAAGGACAAAGAGAACGAGAGCTGACGCCCGCAGCCGCCGGTGTCGGGCGCGATGGTCGGGCGCAACGAGGGCCGGTCGGCCGTGAGGCCTCCCGGCCCTTCGTCCGTGAGGGGGGGCGGCCCGTGCGCGCTGCTACAGGTACAAGTGCAGCTGCGCGAGGAGCGTCTGGTAGACGAAGCCGCTGCCGCGGGTCTTGTCGCGGTAGTACGACAGTCCGAGGTTCCAGTGCGTCCGCGGCAGCAGGTCCGCCTCGAGCGCGCAGGCGAAGGACGCCACCCGAGGTGTCGCCGTAGTCGGTCCGCAGCTGCGGCGAGACCTTGAGCCACAGGCCGCGGTAGACCTCGAAGCCGTCTCGTTGAGCAGCGTGTAGGCCGGGGCCCCGGAGCTGCCCTGCTGGAACTGCGCGTCGGCCTCGGTCCAGATGCTGAGCCGGCGCGTGGGGGCGATCCCGAAGGCGACGCCGCCCGCGCCGTTCGCGGGCACGAGCGTCGCCTTGTCGCGGTAGAGGCCGGAGAAGACGAGGGCCGTCCGCGGGCCGAGGTCCAGCTGGAAGCGGCCCGGTCGTGGTGAACGCGTGGGGGCCGTCGTCGTGGACGATCGCGTCGGCGCGGCCCGGGCCGACCGACGAGCTGCAGCAGGTGTCGGTCGCCGGTCTGGCTCAGCTCGAGGGCGTAGACCTGGTCGTACTTGTCGAAGCCCGAGGCCGGCGCGCGTGTGAACGCGGTGTGGTCGGCGAAGCGGATGCCGTACGCGGGGAGGAAGCGGCCCGACGCGGAAGCCCGAGGCCCGTCTTCGCTCTGCGTAGC
The DNA here is from genome assembly GCA_963831755.1 of uncultured Acidobacteriota bacterium. Lineage (GTDB taxonomy): Bacteria > Acidobacteriota > Vicinamibacteria > Fen-336 > Fen-336 > DATBSL01. Next base: position 217,930 of record CAWHRC010000012.1, on the reverse strand, counting down.
CGACCCAGTGCTCGTAGGAGTCGATCCTCGCGCCGTCCTGGCCGATCGGCGGCTGGCGGCCGACCTCGCCGTAGACCGTCAAGCCGTGCGAGCGCCACGCGGCGAGGAGGTCGCGCGGTCATCAGGAGGTTCCGGTGCCGCTCGTCGGTCCGCCCGAGAGTCGAGGCTCAGGTGCGAGGGGCGCACGTCGATCCCCACGTCGACGGGCCCGAGCGCGTCGCCGAGCGCGCCCCAGAGGAACGACTCCTCGCCCCTGCCCTGCGCCGGCGGCGGCGCCGTCGGGTCGCCCTGCCCGTCGTCGACAGCTCCTGGCGCGAGAGCGAGCGTCCGTAGGGCGTCAGCAGGCCGCCGCCCGGTGGGCGAGTAGTGGCAGCTGGTGCAGCGGTTGTACTGCCGCGACGAGGAACATGCGGCTCGGCGCCGACGCTCGTAGCGACGCAGCAGCAGCGCGCTCGGCGAGAGCGCCGGCTGCGCCGCCTCATCGCGCTGCCTCCGGCGCCTGCGGACGGGCTCGGCCACGAGCGAGACCATCACGTTCACCTCGTCCCTGACGCCGACCCCCAGGTACTGCGGCTTCGCGATGCCGTAGTCGGAGACCGTCACCGGGAAGCTGGCCTCGACGCGGACGGCCGGCCCTCGCGACGGATGGTCGCCTGGCCGGCGATCGGGCTCTTCGTCCCGTGGAGCAGCGAAGCGTGCCGGTGAAGCGGGTCTGGCCCTGGAAGGTCCCGGGGGTCGCACGTCGCCGAGACGGATCCCGGAGAGCGACGGCCCGGTCGAAGCCCGCGCCCCGGCCGACCTCGAGGTACCTGCTCCGCAGGTGCTCGTTGCGCAGGCCGATGCCGGTGTCGAGCGTGCCGAGCTCGACCGCGAGCTCGCCGCCGAGCGACGACCGGGCCGACGGAGCGAGGGTCAGCGTCGCCCGCCATCGCGGTGGTCTTCGCCTCGAAGCTGCCGCCGACCGTCAGCGGGCAGCACGACCCGCACCTCGCCGTGCGCCACCCGCCAGGAGGCGTTCCGCGCGCGCCGAGCGCCGCCGGCAGGGCGAGCGCCGAGCAGGGCTGCCGCGAGGCTGTCCGCGCATCAGCCGGAGATGGTCAGCGTGCCGTCGGCGAACTGCGTCGTGAACTGGCGCAGCGGCGAGAAGGCCGGCCCGCTCACGCACCTTGCCGCTGGTGTCGAACGCCGAGCCGTGGCAGGGGCAGACGAAGGTCGTTGCCCGCCCAGCCCGTGATCTCGCACGCCTGGTGCGTGCAGCTCGCGCTCAGCGCGACGAAGCTGTCGCTGGCCGGTGCGGGCCACGAGCACGTCGCCGATCGGGGTCCTCACGAGCGCGAGCCGCTCCCGCCGTAGCGAGGGCGACGCGCCGTCGATCGTGACGGCGATCGTCGCCGTTCGAGGACGTGCCCGTGACGAGCGGCAGGGCGCTCAGGTTGACGCCGCCGGCGAACGTCGGGCTGCCGCTGGCGCCGCCGCAGCTCTCCAGGATCGTCGCCAGCGCCGCTCCGAGCGCCGCCACCGACGCGGCCCGGCACGTGTTCGTACAGAACTGCCGCGCGTCTGCTCCTTCGAAGGCATCGCGTCCCGCCCCTCTCTGTCTGGTGCGTCTCGACATCGAGTACACCGCGGGCGCAGCGAGCAAGGCAAGTGAAAGGCAGTGACGCGTCGTGACAGTTTGGGAGGGCATCTCTTTACATGTCATATGTCACACGAGTACGCGGCGGCGGGTTCAGGCAGCGGCGGGCCGCCCTGCCCGGGCGAGCAGGCGGCCGATCACGAAGATCAGGGCGCCCGTCCCGAGCACGGCCAGCCCGACCGTGTCTGCCTGCTGCGCCGTGACGTGGATCTCGTGCCACTTGGTGATGGCCTCGGTGGTGATCCCGAACTCCGTCATGTAGCCGAGCACGGTCATGAAGAAGCCGTTGAACAGGCCGAGCGCGCCCAGCATCGTCACGACGTTGGCGGTCCGCTCGCGGCCGCCCTGCGCCTGCTGCTCCGCGCGGTCCGCGAGCGGGCTGTGCGTGCGCCCGTAGAACCAGTAGATCATCATCCCCAGGTCGAGCCAGACCAGGAAGCGCACCCAGGTGATGGCCGACAGGCTGAGCATCAGGTACAGGCAGGAGACGACGCCGCAGACCGGGAACAGGTAGCCGAAAGGCACCCTGAACGGCCGGGGGGCCTCGGGCCGCCTGACGCGCAGCATCATGACGGCCGAGCAGACGACCACGAACGCGAACAGCGTGCCGATGCTGGTCATCTCGCCGACGACGTTGATCGGGGTCAGCCCCGCGAAGAACGCCACGACCAGGCCGGTGATGATGGTCGTGATGTAGGGCGTGCCGAAGCGCGGGTGGACCTTGCTCACGCCGGGAGGCAGCAGGTGGTCGCGGCTCATCGAGAAGAAGATGCGCGGCTGGCCCATCAGCATCACCAGCAGCACGCTGGTGATACCGGCCACGGCGCCGGCCGAGATCAGCCCGGCGGCCCAGTCCTGGTCGATCACGTGCAGCGCGTAGGCGACCGGCGCGTTGAGGAAGGCCGTGCTCTGGTCGATCGGCACGATCGGCGTGCCCGGCAGCCCGGCCGGGTTGGTCCGGTAGTGGGTCACGGGCACGATCCCGGCCAGGATGCCGGAGACCACGATGTAGAGCACCGTGCAGATCACGAGCGAGGCGATGATGCCGATCGGCAGGTCGCGCTTCGGGTTCTTGGCCTCCTCGGCCGTGGTCGAGACCGCGTCGAAGCCGATGTAGGCGAAGAAGACCACGGCGCCCGCGCCCATGATCCCGGACCAGCCGTAGGGCGCGAAGGGCGACCAGTTCTCGGGCCTGACGAACGTGAAGCCGGCCACGATGAAGAACACCACCGCCACCAGCTTGATCGCCACCATGGTGGCGTTGAAGCGGGCGCTCTCGCGGATCCCGACCACCAGCAGCACCGTGATCGCGAGCACGATCAGCACCGCGGGCAGGTTCAAGACGGCCCCCGGCATGGTGCCCGGCGCCGCGGCCATCCAGGCCGGCAACGACGTGCCGAAGCCCTCCAGGATCCGCTGGAAGTAGCCGCTCCAGCCGATCGAGACCGTCATCGAGCCGACCGCGTACTCGAGGATCAGGTCCCAGCCGATCATCCAGGCGATGATCTCGCCGAGCGTCGCGTAGGCGTAGGCGTAGGCGCTGCCGGCGATCGGGATCATCGCCGCGAACTCCGCGTAGCACAGCGCGGCGAAGCCGCAGGCGAGGCCGGCCAGCACGTAGGACAGCGTGATCGCCGGGCCGGCCTGGTTGGCGGCAGCGGTGCCGGTGAGCACGAAGATGCCGGTGCCGATGATCGCGCCGATGCCGAGCAGGGTCAGGTCGAGCGCCGTCAGCGTCCGCTTGAGGTGCTTGCCCTTCTCGATGTCGTCGACGAGCGTCTCGATCGACTTCGTCTTCAACAGGTTCGAATCCAAGCGCGACCTCCGGGGAAGGGGCGTGGGCGCGATTATAGCCGCGGGTCCGGCGGGCGGCCCTCAGCCCTCAACGCCAGAGGTTCAGGAAGGCCGTGATCACGAGCGCGTTCGTGAAGTCGATGAAGAACGCCCCCACGACGGGCACCACCAGGTAGGCGCGCGGCGCCTCGCCGTAGCGCTCGGTGAGCGCGTCCATGTTGGCCATGGCGTTCGCGGTGGTGCCGAGCATGAAGCCGCAGAAGCCGCTGGTCGTCACCGCCGCCTCGTAGTCGCCGCCGAACAGGCGGAAGCAGGGCCACAGGCAGACCGCGCTCGCCAGCGCCACCTGGACGGCGAGGATGGCGGCGAGGGGAAGCGCGAGGCCGGCCAGCTCCCACAGGCGCAGCGTCATCAGCGCCATGGCCAGGAACAGCGCGAGCGCCGCGTGGCCCAGGTCGGCCAGCAACGGGTGGGGGAGGCCGATCCAGCCCGTGGCGTCGTCCAGGTTGCGCAGCAGGGCGGCGACCAGCATGGCGCCGATGTACGCCGGCAGGGTGATCCCCGCAGCGGCCACGCCGGCGCTCACGACGGAGCCGAGCGCCATGGCGGCGAGCAGGACGACGACGGCCTTCAGCAGGGCGTGCGCGGTTGCCGGCCCGGCCGGGGCGCCCGCGGGTGACGGCGGGCGAGGCCGCGAGGCAGGCGCGGGCGCCGCCAGCCGGCGCCTCTCGATCAGCCAGGTGCCGAGCGGGCCGCCGACGACACCGGCGGAGACGATGCCCACCATCGCCGAGGCGATTACCAGCGCCGCCGCCCCGCGAACGCCCGCCTGCTCGAATTGGGGGGCGAACGCCAGCCCCGTCGCCGGCCCGCCGGCGAGCGTCAGCGCGCCCGCGATCACGCCCAGCAGCGGTGTCACGCCGAGCAGGCGGGCCACGGCGCCGCCCGCGAGGTTCTGCAGCACCGCGAGCGCCGTGGCGAGGCCGAGGCAGGCCGCCACCGCCGGTCCGCCCGCCCGCAGCAGCGGCAGGCTGGCGCCGAGGCCGATGGCGGTGAAGAACGCGATCATCAGCGGCGCCTGCAGGGTGGTGTCGAAGCGCACGGGCTCGTGGCCGGCCCAGCGCAGGCCGGCGAGCGCCAGCGCCACGACCAGGCCGCCGACGACCGGAGGGGGTACGTTGTACCGGGCCAGCAGTCGCAGGCGCCTTTGCAGGGCGTGCCCGGCGAAGAGCACGAGGCCGGCCGTGGCGAGCGTTTGAACGAGGTCCAGCTGGACCAAGGATGGTTCCGGGGACGGATTCTACCCGCCGCCGGGGCGCCGGCCGCTGAAGTGGCTGGCGCCGAGCCACCCAGTCAGCCTTGAGCCATGTGCTGCATTGACGCCGCCCGCTGCTTGGCATTAGTCTCCGGCGGTTTGTGCCGGGCTGCAGCTGCGGCCCCGTGGCACGGTCACTCGCGCCCGCTCAGGGCCGCGGGGCGAACCCTCAACGGAGGCGTCATGCCAATTGATACCGTCCTGCCGCTGGTCCTCGGGATCAGCCTCCTGTCGCTGGGCGTCGCCTGGGTGCTCGCGCGCCAGGTGCTCGCCGCGGACACCGGCACGCCCGAGATGCGGGCGATCTCGGACGCGATCCGCGAGGGCGCGGAGGCGTTCCTCTCGCGCCAGTACCGCACGATCGGGATGCTCTCGATCGTGGCCGCGCTCGCCATCTTCGGCTTCTACTTCTTCAACCGGGACGTCAAGAACATCGCCGAGATGGGCGAGGGGACCTTCTGGCGCGTCACGGTCTCCTTCCTCGTCGGCGCGCTCTGCTCCGCGATCGCGGGCTACATCGGGATGTTCGTCTCGATCCGCGCCAACATCCGCACCGCCACCGCGGCACTCACCAGCCTCAACAAGGCCCTGCAGATCGCGCTGCGCGGCGGCGCCGTCTCCGGTCTCGCCGTGGTCTCGATGAGCCTGCTCGGCGTGGGCGGCCTGTTCTGGTTGTTCGGCGGGATGCAGAACTACCAGCACGTGCCGCTGCAGATCGTCGGCTTCGGCTTCGGCGCCAGCTTCGTGGCCCTCTTCGCGCAGCTCGGCGGCGGGATCTACACGAAGGCCGCCGACGTCGGCGCCGACCTCGTCGGCAAGGTGGAAGCCGGCATCCCCGAGGACGACCCGCGCAACCCGGCGGTCATCGCCGACCTCGTCGGCGACAACGTGGGCGACTGCGCCGGCCGCGGCGCCGACCTGTTCGAGTCGACGGCGGCCGAGAACGTCGGCGCCATGATCCTCGGCATCGCGCTCTACCCCGTGTTCGGGCTGGGCGGGATCCTGTTCCCGCTGCTCGCGCGCGCCTTCGGCCTGATCGCCACGATCGTCGGCGTCTTCACGGTCAAGGTGCGCGAGGACGAGGACCCGATGAACGGCCTCAACCGGGGCTACCTCGTCACGACCATCCTGGCCATGGCCGGATTCGCGGCAGCCGTCTACATGCTGCTGACGCCCGTGGCGGGCTCGACCGCCGAATCGCATCCCGTGTTCCTGCTGGCCGCGGGCGTCGTCGGCATCCTCACCGCGTACGCCTTCGTCTGGATCACCCAGTACTACACCGAGTACAAGTACCGCCCGGTGCGCTCGATCGCGGAGGCCAGCAAGACCGGCCCGGCCACGAACATCATCAGCGGTCTCGCGGTGGGCATGGAGTGCACCGGCCTGCCGGTGATCGTGATCTCGATCGCGCTGATGGCCGCGTACAAGTTCGGCCAGCTCGCGCTGCCCGGCACGCCCGGGGCTGGCCTCTACGGCACGGCGGTCGCCACGATGGGCATGCTCGCCCCCTGCGCCTACATCCTCGCCATGGACACCTTCGGCCCGATCACCGACAACGCCGGCGGCATCATCGAGATGTCGGGTCAACCCGAGGCGATCCGCAACAAGACCGACCGGCTGGACGCCGTGGGCAACACCACGAAGGCGCTCACCAAGGGCTACGCGATCGGCTCCGCCGCCCTCGCCGCCTTCCTGCTCTTCCGCGCCTACCTCGACGAGGTCACGAAGATCACCGGCCAGTCGATCGGCGTCGACCTCACCCGCGTGCCCGTCTTCATCGGCGGCCTGCTCGGCGCGACGCTCGTGTTCGTGTTCTCCTCGCTCGCCATCAAGGCGGTCGGCAGGGCTGCCCAGAGCGTCATCACCGAGGTGCGCCGGCAGTTCAAGGAGAACCCCGGGATCATGGCGGGTACGTCGAAGCCCGACTACGCCGGCGCCGTGGACATCGTGACGAAGGGCGCGCTGCGCGCGATGGTGGCCCCGGGCCTCCTAGCCGTGCTGACACCCGTGGCCGTGGGTTACAGCTTCAAGTTCCTGTCGCCCTACGGGCAGATCGGCGCCGAGTCGGTGGCGGCGCTGCTCATGGTGGGCACCATCGCCGGCATCCTGATGGCCTTGTTCATGAACAACGGCGGCGGCGCCTGGGACAACGCCAAGAAGTACATCGAGTCCGGCAAGTTCACGGTCGACGGCGTGGTGGTCGGCAAGAAGTCCGACGCGCACAAGGCCGCGGTCGTGGGCGACACCGTCGGGCGACCCGTTCAAGGACACGGCCGGTCCCTCGCTCCACGTGCTGATCAAGCTGCTCTCGACCATCACGCTGGTGCTGGCGCCGCTGTTCATTTGACTCCTTCTCTCTTCTGAGGGGGGCTGCGCCGCCCCCCTCAGACTCCCCGCTCGCTCCGCGGGAGTGAATCCCGCTTCGCTCGCCGCTTGTAGCCTGTGCTGGCTGCGTCGCGCCCCCCAGACCCCCCCTCCGCTCCGCGCGAGTGACGCCCGAGCGCCAGCGAGGTCGAGAGCCCGGACTCCACACCGTCGTGGAGTCCGGGGTCAATCGCGCTCCGCTCCGAGCCTGTTGCTTGTGGCCGGCGCTGCGTCGCGCCCCCCACCATACTCTGCTCGCCAGCGGCACCGGCGATCGTCACCACAGACCGATGCTCAGCGCGAGCAGAGTATGGTGCCCAGACCCCCCTCCGCTCCGCGCGAGTGAATCGCGCTCCGCTCCGAGCCTGTTGCTTGTGGCCGGGCGGCGTCGCGCCCCCCAGACCCCCCCTGGTGGCGCGGGTGTGGGTCCCGCCGGTGTTTGGCATCCAGGCCGCGTTTCTGCATGATGTTCCGACCTTGAGCGGCCGCGTCGCACGCGACAGCCGACCGCGCGGGGACGGAGATAGTGGGGGTTCCTTGGCCAGAGCAGGCGCCAGTCGGACGTCGCACGCCGGTGTCGGACTCGTGGTCGGTGCGGTCGTGGGCTTCGTCGCGCTCGACCTGAACTTCCCGTCGCTCGTGTCGTTCTGGCCCGACGCCTCTCTCCTGGTGGTCGTGTCGGCGGTGGCGACGGCGCTCGTCTGGCTGACGCCACTGCGGCGTGTGATCGCCGTGGCGGCGGCGCTGCTCGCGGCGTTGTGGCTGGTAGTCAGCTTCTCGCCGCTGACGCGTGTCCTGGCGGAGGGTCTGGTCCGGCGCGACGAGCCGCGCGCCGCGGATGCGGTCTTCGTGTTCGGCTCGCGCATCCAGGCGGACGGCGAGCCGACCAGCGAGGCGATGAGCCGGCTGCTGAAGGGCCTCCAGCTCACCGCGGAGGGGCGTGCCAGCCGCCTGATCGTCTCCGAGCAGCCGCAGGGCGGGCGCTACGCGCCGATCGCGCGCGAGTGGACGCGCGTGTTCGCGCCCCGGGTCGAGGTCCTGGCCGTGGGACTCATCCGCAACACGCACGAGGAGGCGGAGGCGGTCGCGGCGCTGTGCGCGCAGCGCGGCTGGAGGCGCGTGTTGGCGGTCAGCTCGCCGGTCCACCTCCGCCGGGCGGCGGGCGCGCTGGAGAAGCTGGGCCTCGAGGCCGTCGCGGTGCCCGCGATCGAGACGCGCTACGACCTCGAGACCCTGGACCAGCCTGGCGACCGGCGGCGCGCCTTCGGCTCGATCCTGCACGAGCGCATCGGTCTTCTCGTCTACGCTCGTCGCGGCTGGATCGGCTGAGCCGGCGACGCTACTGCGCCGTGAACGCCGTGCGCAGGGCGGTGGTGCCCCAGCTGAGCTTGAGCTCGCCCTTGCCGCCGGCGCCGTTGAGGTCGATCGTGAACTGCTCGACGCTCTGCGGCAGCGACTCGGTGGTGAGCGGCACGTCGGCGACCTTCGAGCGGTCGGCCTTGGCCAGCACGTTGAGCTGCCACTGCTTCGCGTCCAGCTTCGTCGCGGTCAGGACGTACTCGCCCTTGGGAACGCGGGCCGTGCCGAACGCCAGCTCGGCGTCGGTCTTCAGGGTGGTGGCCTCGTTGGCGCCCATGCGCCACGCCTGGCCGACCTGGGCCTGCGCGAGCATGTCGCGGCCCTTGAGGCTCGGCCGCCCGTAGTCGATCGACACGTTCTTGCCGGCGACGGTCGCCTTCGCCTCGCCCCGCCCCTCACCCATCTGCTGTGCAAACGCGGGCACCACGAGTGCGAGGACCGCGCCCGCCAACGTCATCCGCTTCGTCATCTGGAGCTCCCTCCCTGTGCCGTGGGTCCGATCGATCTTAGGGCGGGCCCGGCGGCCGAGGCAAACACCGGCGACACTGGACTCGGCTTTCGGCTTCTCGTCAGCGCCGCCAGGCGCTCGACGTCAGTCGTTGTCGAACGGGTGCGGAGGCTTCGCGCCGGGGTCGGCCTCGGCACGCCGCCGTGCCTCCTCGAACTTGCGGTCGAGGATCTCGCTGGCGTGGCGCGTCTGCTGCACGGAGCGCGCGAACTTCTCGTCGAGCACGCTCTTGTTGCGGCCGACGCGGCTCACCAGGTCGTCGAAGTCCTTGGCCGGCGCCTTCTTCCTGTCGACCCAGACCACGGCGCCCGTCTCGGGGTCGATCTTGAGCTGCGCCTCGCAGCAGGGGCAGGTGACGTCGAGCGCTTCCGGCATGCTCCGATTCTATCTCCCCGGCCGCGCGGCCGGCGGCGCGGGCGCTTGAAGTTGAAAATGCGTTTCATTATGATGGGAGCCCATGGACGGAGGCGCCACGTTCCGCTGCTCGCCCTGCGGCCGGCTCGTGCCCGCGATGAGCCGCTGCGAGTGCGCCGGGACGCCGTTCGCCGAGGTCGGCCGGCGGCTCGCCCGCGGGCGCAGCCTCGACGAGGTGCAGGTCGAGACCGGCGTCGGCTCGCTGTGCACGGCCTGCCTGCCCGATCTGCATGCGTACCTGGCCGCGTCGCAGGCGGCGAGCGATGCCTGCCAGCCGCCTGCCACCGGCGAGCCCGAGCCCGTCGACCCGGCCGCCTGAGCCGGCCCGTCGGCGCACCGGCCGCTCCGCCGCAGCCACGGTAAGATCTGTCTTCACGGCCTCGTCCGTAGAGCGGTCCGCGAAGGAGGAACCATGAAGGGCACCGAGGAGGTCATCGCCGTCCTGCAGGACGTGCTGTGCGCCGAGCTGACGGCGGTCAACCAGTACTTCATCCACGCGCGCATGTGCGCCAACTGGGGCTACGCCAGGCTGGCTGAGCACACCCGCAAGGAGTCCATCGAGGAGATGCAGCACGCGCAGAAGGTGATCGACCGGATCCTCTACTTCGACGGCGCCCCGAACATGCAGAAGTACATGAAGATCAACGTGGGCAAGACCGTGCCCGAGCAGTTCCAGTCCGACCTCGACGTCGAGTACCAGGCCGTGCCGCGGCTCAACCGGGGCATCGACGTGGCGCGCGCCCAGGGTGACAACGGGACGCGCGTGCTGCTCGAGGAGATCCTCGCGGACGAGGAGGAGCACGTCGATTGGCTCGAGGCGCAGCTTGGGATGATCCGGGAGATCGGCGCCGACAACTACCTGGCCCAGCAGATCAAGGAATGAGCAGGCCGGCCATCCTCCGCCCCGACGAGGCACGCCTGCGCAACCTGCGGGCAGCTGACCTCCGGCGGTGACGCCTGCCAGCAGCCCCCGTCAGGGCTTGACCCCACCGTCCGGCGCCTTGCGCGGAGGCGCCGTCGTGTATCCCCTGGCCTTCCACTCGCTCAACGGACAGAACGTCGAGGTGCGATAGCCGTTCTTCGCGAAGAGCTCCGCCGCACGGGAGCTCCGGCCGCCGCCGTTTCAGGTGAAGACGAGCTGGATGTCGCGCGGGATGTCCTTCATCCGGGCCTCCAGCTGCTCCATCGGGATGTGGACGGCGCCCGGGATGGAGCCGCTGCGGACCTCCTCGTCGCTGCGGACGTCGATCATGAGCACGGTCGCGCCCTTGTCGAGCATCGCCTTGAGCGCATCGGCCGGGGTCTTCTTCGCGGAGGCGGCGGTGGACTGGGCCCATGCCGGAAGGGCGACGAGGGCCAGGCCGATCAGGGCTGGTCCCGCGTTACGCAGCTTCATGTCCTCTCCCTTCGCGACACCGACAGGCACGCACGCGCACGAGCCTGCCCGTGTCTTCATCCAACGCCAGATCGCACACGACCAGACTAGCACCGACGGGCCGGTCGGTGGCGTCCTGTGCGACCCGTCATTGACGGCTCCGACCGGCCTCCGTAGCTGAAAGCGAGGACACACAGCCGCAGGGCGTGCCGGCCCGTCCGTGTGGCCTTGCGCCGGAACCCACGCCACAATGCGCACGGCGCGAGTCGCGTCCGCGGTCCGCGGGCTGGGAGCTCGAAGTCGCCCGCGGCGGAGGACCTGCATGGAATCGCTGCTCGTCAAGTACGGGTACGCGCTGCTGTTCGTCGGCGTCGCCGTTCGAGGGCGAGGCGGTCGCTGCTCGCGGCCGCGCTGCTCGCGTCGCGGGGCCTCTTCCGGCTGCCGGTCGTGATCGCGATCGCGATCGCGGCCAACGCGCTGGCCGACCAGGTCTACTTCCAGCTGGCGCGCCAGCGCGGCCGCGCCTGGCTGGAGCGCCGCTTCGGCCAGCACCCCCGCTTCCAGAAGCTGATCGGCCTCGCTCGGCCGCCGCGGGTTCCTGCTGCTGGTGCTCAGCCGCTTCGCCTACGGGCTGCGGATCGCGATCCCCGCCGCCTGCGGCGCCCTCGGCATGGGCGATCCTCGGCTTCACGCTGTTCGACCTGCTCGCCGGCGTGCTGTGGGCGGTCCCGATGGGGCTCCTCGGCTACTACGCCGGCGGCGCGCTCGGGCCGCTGCTCGAGCGGGCGTGCGCCGGTACGAGGAGGGGATCGCCCTCGTGCTGGTCGTCGGGGTGGCCGTGCTGGCTCGGCGTGCGCCGCGCGCGGCGGGTCGTGCGCTGGCGCGAGCTGCGCCTCGCCGACGTGCTGGCGCTGTTCCACGCGGTGGTGCCGTTCGTGATCGGCCTGATGGGCGTCCTCAACCTGCTCTCGGCCATCTGGCCGCGCGAGCCGCAGGTGATGCGGGAGCTGCACGCAGTGGCTGCCGCTCGAGGTGACCCAGCCCAGCCGGGCGCTGATGCTGCTCGCGGGCGTCGCGCTGCTGCAGGTGACGCGCAACCTCAGGCGGCGCAAGGCTGCTCGCGTGGTGGGTCGCGGTCGATCGCGCTCTCGGTCTCGCTGCTGTCCCACGTGGGGCGCGCGTTCGACGTGCACCACTCGATGATCGCGGCGCTGCTGCTCGGCTACCTGTTCGTCTACCGGCGCCGCTTCAGCGCGCTCAGCGACCCTGCCTCCCTGCGCCAGGCGCTGCGTGATGGCGCCGGCGCTGGCGGCTGGTGTGGCTGTTCGGCGTCGTCGGCCTCGTCGACCTGCGGGCGCAGCTTCCGCTGGGGCCCGGGCAACAGCCCGGGGCTCGAGGCGGTCCGCTCCGGCCTGCTCACGCTCGACCCCGGGCGTCGAGCCGCTGACGGCCCACGCCGCGGTGCTTCCTCGAGCTCGCTGCAGATGCTGGGCTGGGGCGCGCGCCTGTACCTGCTCGTGCTGCGTGCTGCGCCCGGTCATCCTGCGCCGGCGGCAGGAGGCGCCGCCGGACGCGGTGGCCCGCGCCGTGCGCGAGCACGGGCGCGACTCGCTGTCCGCCTTCGCGGCGCAACGACGACAAGCACCACCTCCAGGTGGCCGACGGCCGCGGGCTGGTGGCCTTCGCCCTGCGCAGCGGCGTCGCCTTCGCGGCGGGCGACCCGCTGTGCGCGCCCGCCGACCTGCCGCGGGCCGCCGCGCGACTTCGTCGCGCACTGCCGCCGCCACGGCTGGACGCCGTGCTTCTACGAGGTGTCCGGCGCGAGCTGCCGGTCTACCAGCGGCTCGGCCTGCGCACGCTGAAGATCGCGGAGGAGGCGCTGATCGAGCTGCCGTCGTTCTCCTCGCCGGCGGCAAGCGCGCCGCGCTGCGCTCGATGGTGCACAAGGTGACCCGGATGGGCCTCGGCGTCCGCCGCTACGACCGCGACGCCTGCCCGGACGCCGCGATCGACGAGCAGCTCGAGGAGATCTCGGAGGAGTGGCTGGCCGAGAAGCCGCTCGGCGAGATGGGCTTCACGCGTCTCGCGCTTCTCGCTCGAGGCGCTGTCCGGCGTCTTCGTGTTCCTGTGCATGGAGGCCGAGCAAGGTCGTCGCGTTCACCTCGTGGCGCCCGTACCGCGGCGGGCAGGCGGCCGTGCTCGACCTGATGCGCAAGCGCGCCGACGCGCCCTCCGGCACGATGGACCTGCTGGTGTCGCGCTCGCTCGAGGAGCTGCGGGCGGCGGGGCTCGACGAGGCGAGCCTGGCGAACGCGCCGCTCGCCAACGTCGGCGGCGCCGCACGGCGGCCTCGAGCGGGGAGTCGCGCTGCTGTTCGAGAACCTCAACGCGTTCTACGGCTACAAGAACCTGTTCCAGTTCAAGAAGAAGTTCGCCCCGCGCTGGGAAGGCCGCTACCTCGTCTACCCCGGCGGCCCGGCGCTGCCGGCCGTCGCCTACGCGATCACGGCGTGCACGGCGCGGGCGGGCTGCGGCAGCTGCTGTCGCCCCGCTGACGGACGCCGGCGGCCGCGCGACCGCGCGCCTCAGCGCGGCTCGTCGTCGCCCAGGTCGAGCCCGAAGCGCTCGGCCATGCGGTAGAGCGTCCGCCGGTCGATGCCGAGCACCTCGGCCGCGCGGCTGCGGTTGCCCTTCACCTCCGCGAGCACGTGGCGCAGGTAGCGCTTCTCGATCTCGTCGAGCGTCGGCAGCCCCGCGAACAGCGGCTCCTCGAGCCGTGGCGGCCTGCCGCGGAACGCGTCCGGGAGGTCGCTCGCGTCGATCGTGCCGCCGCGCGCCGCTGACCGCCAGCCGCTCGAGCGTGTTCTCGAGCTCGCGCACGTTGCCGGGCCAGTCGTGGGCGGCGAGAGCGGCGAGCCGCGGCGGGCGTGAGCGAGGCCGTGGCGTGGCCGCGCGCGGCGAAGCCGGCCAGGAAGTGGGCGGCCGAGCAGCGGCACGTCCTCGCGGCCGCTCGCGCAGCGGCGGCACCCGGATCGTGAGCACGTTCAGGCGGTAGAAGAGGTCCTGCCGGAACGTGCCCTCGCGCGCGGCCCGCTCGAGCTCGCGGTGCGTGGCCGCGATCACCCGGGCGTCGATCGTCAGCACCCGCGAGCCGCCCAGCGGCCGCACCTCGCCGAGCTCGAGCGCGCGCAGCAGCCGCACCTGCACGGCGGGCGACATCTCGCCGATCTCGTCGAGGAAGATCGTGCCGCCGTGCGCCTGCTCGAACAGGCCCTTCTTGTCCGCCACGGCGCCGGTGAAAGCGCCGCGCACGTGGCCGAACAGCTCGGACTCGAGCAGCCCCTCCGGCAGCGCGCCGCAGTTGACCGGGACGAACGGCCGGGACCCGCGGGGACCGTGGCGGTGGACCGCGCGGGCGACCAGCTCCTTGCCGGTTCCCGTCTCGCCCACCACCAGCACCGGCGAGGCCGAGCTGCAGGCCAGCGCGATCTGTTTGTAGACGGCCAACATCCCGCCGCTGCGCCCGACCAGCCCGTCGGGCGCGAGCTGACCGGGCGCGATCGCGGCCGGCCGTGGCTCTCCGGCGCGGGCGCGGCGCGCGAGCGCGCGAGCGACCACGTCGCGCACCTGGGCGATGTCCACCGGCTTGCTGACGAAGTCGAAGGCCCCGGCGTCGACGGCCTCGAGCGCCGTCTCCAGCGTGCCGAACGCGCTGATCAGGACGACCTCGACCGCGGGATCGCGCGACTTGAAGGCGCGCAGCAGGTCGAGGCCGCTGCCGCCGGCGTCGAGATGAATGTCCGAGAGCACGAGCTCGAAGCGGCCGCTGTCGAGCCGCGCCAGCGCCTCCTCGGCGCTCTCGGCCATCTCGATCTCGCGGCCTTCCTCGCTCAGCAGCTCCCGCATGAAGCGGCACGTCTCACGGTCGTCGTCGACCACCAGGATGCGCGGCATCAGGCCTCCCCGGGCAGCGCCAGGCGCACGAGGACGGTCGTGCCCTCCCCCGGCCGGCTCTCCAGCCGCACCGTCCCGCCGTGCGCGGCGACGATCTCGCGCACGAGCGGCAGGCCCAGGCCGGTGCCGCTGCCGCGCGGCTTGGTCGTGTAGAGCGGCTCGAACACGCGCGGCAGGTCCTCGGCCGCGATGCCCGCTCCCGTGTCGCCCACGCGCAGCGCGATCGAGTCACCGTCGCGGCACGCCTCCAGGGTGAGCCGGCCGCCCTGCGGCATCGCGTCGATCGCGTTGGTGACCAGGTTGAGCAGCGCCTGCTCGATCTGTGCGCGGTCGGCGACGAGCGGCGGCAGCTCCGGCTGGACCGCAGCGCCAGCTCAATGTGGTGGCCGACGAGCGTCGGCCGCACCAGCTCGGCCAGTCCCTCGAGCAGCTCGCCCGCCCGCACGGGGCGCAGCTCGAGCGGCGGCCGGCGCGTGCGATCGAGCAGCGACTGCACGATCGCCGTCACCCGCGCGATCTGCTCGTGCACCGCGCGCAGCCGCTCGGCCGTCTCCGAGCCCTCCGGCTGGCCGGCGCGCAGCATCTGCACGTAGCCCGACATCACGTTGAGCGGCGTGCCGACCTGGTGGGCGACCGAGGCGGCCATCTCGCCGGCCAGCGCCAGGCGCTGGCTCTTCGACAGCTCGCGGCGCGCCTCGAACAGGCGCTGCGCGGTCTCGAGCAGCTCGCGGTTGGCTGCCCGCAGCTCGGCCGTGGCGCGCTCGACCTCGGCGCGCAGCGTCTCGTTGAAGCCCGCCATGCGCGCCAGCAGCTCGTTCAGACCCCGGGCGACGCTGCCGATCTCGTCGGCGCGGGCCTGGTCCGCGCGGACCGAGAAGTCGCCGCCCGCGGCGCGGGCCATCGTGTCGAGCACCGCGCGCAGCGGCCGGTGCACGAGCCGCGGGCGACCGCGTCGATCCCGAGCACGAGCAGCAGGACGCCGCGGAGGCGAACGCCAGGCCCGCCTGCCGGCTCTGTCGCTGCACGCGCTGGAGGGCGTCCATGCGCACCGCGACGATCACCGCCCCGAACGGGCTGGCGCTGGCGCTCGAGCGACACCGCCACGAAGTGCAGACCCAGCGGATCGTCGACGAGCGTCACCAGGCCGCGCTGCGCGACGGCCTGCTCGCCCAGGCGCAGGGCGCGCGGCGGCGGCGGCGTCTCCGTGCTCGCGACGAACACGGACGGGCCGTCGTGCCGGCCGTGATGGTGATCGACTGGACCGCGGGGACGGCCTTGCGATAGTCGGCCAGGAGCCCCACCAGTCCGGCCGTGGTCGGCAGGGCCGCGTGTTCGCCGAGGTCGGCCGACAGGCCCAGCGCCACGGCACCTGCAGCGTCGACGGCCTCGGCCTCGACCGCCCGCGCGAGGATGCGCGACTGCAGATAGGTGCTGAGGCCCACGACGCCGGCGACGACCAGCGCGGCGGACACGACGAGGCGGCCACGCAGGGAGCGCACGCAGCCCAACGATACCGCCAAGGCGGCCGGAGTCGGCAATGCCGCCGCGGTGTGGCCGTTCTGCGACGCCGCCAGGGGCCTGGTCAGGCCGCCCGCCGCGGCGCTGCAGGGACTTGCGGCGCCGCCCGCCCACGCGCGCGTGGCACGGCCCTTGCCCGCACTGCGACCATGTGCCGTCGCAGCTGGTGGGCCGTGGCGAGCGCGCTCGCCTTGCCTGTCGGTCGGCTGTGACGGCCGCCAGCGGCCGCGGGAAGCCACGCCTCTTGCCACCGGCCGCCGGCGGCCCGAGTATCGGAGCTTCACCGGGACGCTGGTGGGCTACGATGCCAGGGGTCGCGTGCTCACGCTGCGCGCGGCCAACGGCGTGACCACGTACTGGGTGGCCGAGGACGCCCGCGCCTGGCTGGGCAGCGGTCGGCTGCCGGTGGCGCAGCTCGGGTCCCACGTCGGGGCGGAGGTGACGCTGGCCTTCGCGGAAGCCGAGGACGGCGCCCGCACGACGCACACGGTACGCCTGAGGGAGGTTCCCTACGCGCACTGAGGTCGGGACAGGCAGACGGATGCTGGTCCTGACGGTGGCGCTCCTGGCCGGTGCCGCGGCAGCCGGCAGGGCCGAGGCCGGGGACGCGGCGCGCAGCGAGGGCTTTACGTTGCGCGGCCACGCGCTGACGCTGCGCCTGTACGGCACGCGCGGGGCGCCGTCGGCCATCGTCACCAGCGGTGACGGCGGCTGGGTCCACCTCGGGCCGGACGTCGCGCGGTTCCTCGCCGCGGAAGGGCTGGTTCGTCGTCGGCTTCGACGCCAAGGCCTACCTGTCGAGCTTCACCAGCGGCCGAAGACGCTCGACCCCGCAGACGTCCCGACCGACTACGCGGCGCTCGCCGACTACGCCGCGCAAGGGCGCGCCGGGGCCGCCCGCTGCTGTTCGGCGTCTCGGAGGGGGCAGGCCTCTCGGTGCTGGCGGCCAGCGGAGCCGGAGGTGCAGCGCCGGATCGCCGGCATCGTCGCCCTCGGCCTGCCCGACAAGAACGAGCTCGGCTGGCGCTTCCGGGACTCGATGATCTACCTGACGAAGAAGACGCCGCAAGAGCCACTCTTCAGCGCCCGCGAGCACGTCTCCCGCGTCTCGCCGGTGCCGCTGGCCCTCGTCCGGTCGCCGCGAGACGAGTTCGTGCCGGCCGAGGAGAGCGACGCGATCTGGGCGGCGGCACGTGAGCCGAGGCGGCTGTGGGCCATCGACGCGGCCGACCATCGCTTCAGCGACAAGCAGCCCGAGCTGCGGCGCGCGCTGAAGGAGGCGATCGCATGGATACTGCAGCAGCAGCGCGCCTCTCGCTGACGAGCGCCGCTCCCGCCAGTGTGGCGCTGCTCCTGGCCCTCGCGGCGCCCGCGACCGCAGGCCCGCCGGCCGGCGGCGTCGAGAGCTTCGCCTTTCCCCCGTTCGGCACCGTCCGCGTGTACGCGCCGGCCCGGCCGCCGCAGCAGGTGGTGCTGTTCGTGTCGGGCGACGGGGGCTGGAACCTCGGTGTCATTCCCATGGCGCGGCGGCTTTCGGCCGAGGGCGCTCTCGTGGTTGGCATCGACGTGCGCGCGCTGCTCGCGGGGCTCGAGCGCTCCGGCTCGTGCGCCTACCCGGCCGGCAGCCTCGAGCAGCTGGCGCGAGCCGTCCAGCTGAGGCAGCGCCTGCCCGAGTACCACGCTCCCGATCCTGGTCGGCTACTCCTCCGGCGCGACGATCGCCTACGCGGCGCTCGCGCAGGCCCCGGTCGAGACCTTCCGTGGGGCGATCAGCCTCGGCTTCTGCCCCGACGTCGCGCTGAGGACGCCGCTGTGCCCGGGCCGCGGCCTCGTCTCGCGACCGCTCGCGCAGGCGGGCTGGCCGCGAGCTCGAGCCCTTCCCCGGCCTCGGCGTCCCGTGGACCGTGCTGCACGGCGAGATCGACCAGGTCTGTGCGCTCGGCCGACGCCGCACGCTTCGTCTCGCGCGATCGGCTCGGCCCGGCTGGTCGTCGCTGCCCAAGGTCGGCCACGGCTTCTGCCGTCACGTCCCGCTGGGAGGAGCAGTACGTCGAGGCCTATCGGAAGCTCGCTGCCCGCGGCCGCGCCGGCGGCCGCGGCGAGCGCGCCCGCGCCGGGTCCCCGACGACCTGGCCGGCCTCGGGCTCGTCGAGGTGCCCGCGGCCGGGCCGCAGGCCGGCCTGATGGCCGTGCTGCTGACGGGCGACGGCGGCTGGGCGGGGATCGACAAGGCGATCGCGTCGCGCCTGGCTCGCCGAGAACGTGCCGGTCGTCGGCTGGAGCAGCCTCAAGTACTACTGGACGCCGCGGACGCCCGAGGCCGCCGCGCGTGACCTCGCCCGGATCCTCGAGCACTACGAGCGCGGCCTGGGGCGCGCGCCGCGTGCTGCTGGCCGGCTACTCCTTCGGCGCGGACGTGCTGCCCTTCCTCGTGAACCGGCTGCCGCCGGAGCTGCGCTCGCGCGTGGCGCTGGTGGCGCCTGCTCGGGCTCTCGCCCGACGCGGCGTTCGAGTTCCACGTGACCGACTGGCTCGGCGCCGTGACGAACGGCCACCCCACGGCACCGGAGGTCGAGCGGCTCGCCCCGACTCCGGTGCTGTGCCTGCGCGGGCGAAGAGGAGGCAGGCTCGCCGTGCGGCGAGCTGCGCGCGCCCTCGGTGCGAGTGGTCCGGCTGCCGGGCGGTCACCACTTCGGCGGCGACTACGCGCGGGTCGCCGAGGCGCTGCTCGAGGCCGTTGGCGGCGGTCCCGCGACGGCGGGCGAGCGCCGGCTTCCCTGATCCTGCCGGGCGCCTGGGAGTACACTCCGCCTCGGTTCCCCGCAGGAGGCTTCCATGCACCGGGCGCTCGCGATCGCGGCGTTGCTCTGGCTGCGGGCTCATCGCCGTTCGTCCTCGCCCAGGAGGCCGGCGGGCTTCCGCTCCGCGGCGAGGCCGCCGAGGCGTTCCTGCGCGACGCACGCGTCGTCAAGCAGCAAGGCGCTCGGCACGGGGGTGACCGGCTCGGACCAGCTCACGCTCAGCGACGGCACGGTCACCCACAAGGCCGTCTGGAAGACGATCAACGAGTTCAAGCGCGGCGTGACGAGCTTCGAGGGCGGCGGCGTGATGGTGGACTACGAGGACTCCTACCGCTTCGAGATCGCGGCCTACGAGCTCGACAAGCTGCTCGGGTTCGATCTCGTGCCGCCCACCGTGGAGCGGTCGCTCGATCACAAGACGGGCTCCCTCCAGCTCTGGGTCGAACAGGCGATGACCGAGGGGGACCGCAAGAAGAAGGGCATCGCGCCCCCCGACGTCGACGCCTGGAACAGGCAGATCTACGCGGTGCGGCTGCTGCACCAGCTGACCTTCGACTGGGACGCGCAGAACATCCAGAACGTGCTCATCGACCCCTCCTTCCGGGTCTACGCGATCGACTTCTCGCGCTCGTTCGCCACCTACGACCAGCTCCGCTCCGAGAAGCTGCTGGTGCGCTTTCCGCGTGCCAGGATCGAGGCCATGAAGGGGCTGGACGTGCCGACGCTGCAGTCGAAGATCGGCCGCTGGGTCAGCGCGCCGCAGATCCGCGCGCTGCTGAAGCGACGCGACCGCATCCTGGAGCTCGTGGCCAAGCGGGTAGCCGAGAAGGGCGAGGCGGCCGTGCTCTTCCCCTGAGCAGGCCGGTCGCCGCTGCCCGCGCTGCCGGCCCCGGCGGGCTGGCTGGCTAGGCGGTCCGGATCTCGAACGCGGGCGGAGCGAGGATGTGCTTCTTGACGGGGCACAGGTCCGCGGCGCGGATCACGGCCTCGCGGTGCTTCTCCGGGAAGCCTTCGGGCAGGTGGATCTCGAGGACCAGGCGGCCGATACGGTGCGTGGCGGGATCCGGCTCGACGTGCATCGAGAGGCCGAGCCCCTCGGTCGCGATCTGGCGCGAGTCGCAGAATCCCTTCACGTAGATGCCGGCGCAGGTCGCGATCGAGGCGAGGAAGAGGTCGAACGGCTGCGGCGCGGTCCCCTCTCCCCCCCCGCGCGGGGACTGGTCGGTGCGGATCGTGAAGCCGTCGTACTCCGCGTCCACGCGCTTGCCGCCCGGAAAGCTCACGGTCATGGTCGTCATAGCTGTCCCTTCTCCTGGCCCTATCTCAGACGGGCTCAGCGTCGCCCGGTTACAGTCCGCGCTTTCGCCGCTCGTCGCGCCGGTCGGGGGTGACGACGATGTGTCGCAGCCTGCGCCGGTTTCGCAGACGCCACGTGCGACTCGATCCAGCGGGGCTCCTCCTCGGGTGCGTAAAGGACCAGCAGGACGCGGGACCTTCGGGCCCCCGCGTTGAGCGCGCGGTGGGGTTGGCTCGACTCGAACAGGAGGCTGTCGCCCGGCTCGAGTGAGTAGGGCTGGCCGGCCACCTCGTAGACGCAGACACCCTCGAGTCCCAGCACGAGCTCCTGGCCGGGGTGGACGATGGGTAAAGGGCCGGTCGCCCGTCGCGGCCCGAGAGTCAGGACGAGGCCCCGGATTCGCTGGCTCGCGAGGCCGCAGGCGAGCCGCTCGAGGCGGCCCCCCGGAATCTGCAGCCGCGGCCGCTCGCTGGCCGCGACGTGCACGGCAGGGGCGGCCGGACCGTGCCCGTCGAGGAGGGCGCCCAGAGAGACGCCGAGGCCGGCGGCCAGCGACTGCAGCGTCCCGAGCCCCGGCGAGGTGCGGCCCGTCTCGATCTGGTGCACGGTCGTGAGCGAGAGGCCGCTCGCCTGCGCCAGCTCGCGCAACGACAACCCGCGGTGGCGGCGCACCGCCTGCATCTGCTCGCCGACGCGGCGCTCCAGGTCGTTCGCAGTGCCGCGTTCGTTCAGCCCAGCCATTCCCCGGGCCACGTGTCGGTGGGACCGCCCGCGCACTCGAAGAGCTCCGCGGCGCGCCAGGGCGGGACCTCCGCCAGGCGGTCACCCGCCGCCGCCGAGGCGGAACGGACGGCTCGGCCCTCCTCCTCGATGTGTGCGCGCAAGGCCCGGCCGAGGGCGGCCACCTCGGGCGCGGGGCAGCCGCGTGCCTGGATCTCGGCGGCGCGGTGCTGGAGGGCGTCATGCGAGCCCTCGAGCCTCTGCAGCTCGCGATAGCCCCGGCTGCCGCGCAGGGGAGAGACGAGGAGTCGCTCCTCGACGAGAACGTGGGCGGCCACCCGCTGGCGGAGCCGCGCCATCGCCGCTGCGGTCGCCGTGTCGTCTCCGCTTCCGGCAGCCATTCGCTCGAGCTCGCGGGCCTCGTCGCTCAGCGCGTGAAGCTGGCCCAGAACGAACGCGGTCACGGCCGGCTGTCTCGTGGGAGACCTCATCGCCCGCAGTATACCACTAGTCCGGTACAGAGGAAGTTGTTTGTATTTGAATGCTGATACACGATACCATCCATGCCTCGTGAGCACGAGGGGGCTTCACCCCTTCGCCAGGATGGCGTCGTCAAGGCGGCCGCCATGCTCGAGGGGCAGTACAACGAGCTGGCGCTGGCCGTGGACCTGATCGCCGAGCGCATCCGCGCGCTGGGCCTCCCCGCGCCCGGGAGCTACCGCGAGTTCGGGAAGCTGGCCTCGATCGCCGAGAGCGAGGGCTCGCCCGACGCGAAGGAGATGATCCGCCAGCTCGCAGAGGGCCAGGAGGCGGTGGTGCGCACGGCGCGCAGTGTCTTCCCGGACGCCGAGGCCGCCGGCGACCAGCCCACCGCCGACCTGCTCACCCAGCGCATGCAGGTGCACGAGAAGAACGCCTGGATGCTGCGGAGCCTGCTCGAGAAGTAGCGCCGAGCGCGTCACTCTCCCGTTGACCCGGGCCGTCGGCGCGGCGTAGCCTGATCGTGTCCCCGCTCGACGCGCGAGGGCCCTTCGCGCCGACCACCGCAGAAGGGAGGGACGCGATGAAATTCGCGCTGACCGTCCTCGGCTCCGTCGTCCTGGCACTGCTCGCGACGTGGTACGCCATCGCCGCCAGGGTGAAGATGCTGGCACGCGCGCCCGAGCAGGCCACGATTCTCGTCGTACCCGGTCCTGGTGGCGCCTGCGTGCCCCGTGTGGCGCGACCGGTGATCAAGGCCCACATGGACGACACCATCGAGTGGCGCTCTGTCGAGCTCCCCGGCTGCGAGGGCGAGGGGGCCTTCGACCTCGAAGCCGGGCCGGACCTGGCCCGGCTCTTCACCCCCGCGCTCCGCAAGGGGCAGCACGCGAAAGAGCTAACGGTCCGGATCGGGCACGAGGCCACCGAGGGCGTCACCGTTACCTACACGGTCGAGCTGTCGAATGGGCAGCGCGACACGGCTCGTATCACCTTCTTCTAGCCGGCACGGATGTTCTCGACGAGCCATCCTGCCAACAGACCCGCGACGGCCGCCGCGGCCCTCGGCCTTGCCGCCGCGTTGTCGGCAGGCAAACCCGCCGCCGCCGGGCCTCCGTTCCAGACCGACGATCCGGAGCCGGTTCCCTTCCACCACTACGAGGCCTACGCCTTTGGCGTCTTCGATCGCAGCGGCGGCTCGACGTTCCTCCAGGCGCCTGCGTTCGAGTTCAACTTCGGGGCGGCGCCCAACGTGCAGCTCCACGTCGTCGTTCCCATGGCCTACCAGACCCCGGGCCAGGAGTTCGGCGTGGGCGACGTCGAGCTCGGCGTGAAGTACCGCTTCGTGCAGGAGTCGGCGAGACGGCCCCAGATCGGCACGTTTCCGATGCTCGAGCTGCCCACCGGAGACAGCGGGCGCGGGCTTGGGAACGGCCGGCTGCGGGCCAGGCTTCCCGTCTGGCTGCAGAAGAGCCACGGCCCGTGGACCAGCTTCGGCGGCGTCGGATACGAGGTCAATCACGCGCGCGGGATGAGGGACTCCGTCTTCGCGGGGTGGTTGCTGCAGCGAGACCTCGGCGAGCGCCTGACTCTGGGCGCCGAGATCTTCTCCCAGCAGGCGCAGGAGATCGGCGCACGGGGGACGACGTTCGTGGACGCCGGCGGCTACCTCGACCTCCGCGAGAACCTGAGCCTGCTCTTCATGCTCGGTCACACGGTTGCGGGAGAGTCCCACGCCGCGGGCTATCTCGGCCTCTACTACACGTGGGGACGCGATCGCGGTCCGTCGACCTCCCCACCGCCTCCTGGGTGATCAGCCGGCGGCGGCGCGCGCTTTCCCAGGTCGTGGTGATCGCGATGAAGAGGACGCTCTGGGCGAGCACGCCGGGGACGAGGGTTCAGGCGGGAGCGGCACGGTTCAGCACTGGCCAGCTCACGTCGCGTGTCACTCCCACGCGGAAGGCGGAACCAGCGACGCGCGGACCGTCGTCAGGTTCCAGGTGAACCCCGGCATCCCACCCTCGTAGCGGTAGAGCACGTCCTTCATCCAGGCGCCCTCTCGCAACGTGTAGCGCCGGACCTCGTCCTGCTCGTCGCTCGCCACGTAGAGCTCGTCGCGGCCGTCCTCGTCGAGGTCGGCGAGGAGCGCCGCGTGCTCGAACCCGGACGAGTCAGAGGCGATCCTGTCCCTCTGCCAGGACGACCCGGGGGCCCCGGGGCGCAGCAGCCAGAGGCCCGCCTTCGCGGTCGCGGCCACGATCTCGCGCCGGCCGTCGCCGTCCAGGTCTCCCGCCGTAAGGCAGCGGCAGAGCTGGTCGGGAAGCACGGCGATCGTCTCGCCGGCGGACGGCAGGAGACCCGCTCGGTAGCGACGGATCCCGACGGAGCCGCCGCTCACCGCCTCGACCGAGGCGTAGAGCTCGTCCTTGCTGTCGCCGTCCATGTCCGTGACCAGGATCTCCTTGGCGTGGCGGTCCCCGAGGTCGGCGAACAGCGTGCGCCCCTCGCCGCGCGCCGGCACGTAGCGCACGATCGAGCCCGGCTGCGGCGTGCCGTCGAGCCTGTTGGGGCGGCTCGGGGTCGCGTAGATCTCGCGAACGCCGTCGCCGTCGAGGTCGCCCACCTCGATCTCGTGGACGAACGTCTCGGGCTGGCGGTCGAGCTCCTTCACGGAGAAGCCGCCCTTGCCGTCAGGCCGGACGAGCGCGACGACGCCCTGGTCGTGGGTGCCCACGACGATCGTCGGGACGCCGTCGCCGAGGACATCCGCGACCTCGGCGTCGCGGAGCCGCGAGAAGCGGCCCCCGAAGTCGGCCTTCCAGAGCAGCTGCGGCTGTTTCCCCGGGCGCCACAGCTTCAGCGTCGCCGCGGTGCCGCTCACGGTCAAGAGGCCGCAGTCCCCGGCCGCCGGGCAGTACTCCAGAAGCTTGTGGAAGACGTTGCTGTCGGAGTCGGTCAGCGTTGCGTGGCGCCAGGCCTTCCCCCCGGGGGCGAGGAAGCCGGCCGTGGCCTGGCCTGGGACCTGCTGGCCGTCGGGGCCCTTCGAGAACAGGGCGAGGCCGAGGGCGAGCACGCGCCCGCGCGACGGCACCCGTCGACAGCTCGACAGCGCTCCTATCACGGCACAGGCCACTCCGGCCGCGAGCAGCGTTCGGCAGATCCTTCGCATGATCACCCCCTTCTGCTTCCGACGTCGACCCGGCGGAACGAGTCCGTGCGACAGGACGGGCAGGCCTCCGGACGACCGGTGCCGAAGGGGAGCGACCACTCGTGTCGGCAGGCCTCGCAACGGAAGCGACGCTCGCCGACGAAGGCCACAGGCCCTCCGGCGATGCGCAAGGCGCGCCCGTGAACGAGCGCCTGCGCCACCTTGCGGCGGGAGGCTTCAACGATGCGCGCGAACGTCGGGCGCGAGACGCCCATGCACGATGCCGCCTCGTCCTGATAGAGGCCCTCGAGGTCGGCGAGGCGCAGGGCCTCGAGCTCGTCGACGCTCAGGGCCACCTCCTCGAGGCGAGACATCGGGACGCCGGCGGGCTTGAAGTAGGTGCAGCACGGCGGTGCGGCGACGCGGCGCGGGCAGGGGGGGCGAGGCAACTCAGCCCCCGAGCCCGAGCTTGAGGGCGGCGAGCAGCCCCGCCCCGGCCGTGAAGGCCAGGAAGTGGAGTGCCCCCATCCACGGATCCCGGTGGCGGTTCACCTCTGGCACCAGATCCGAGGCCCCGATGTACAGGAAGTTCCCGGCGGCAAATCCGAGAAGCCACGAAGTATCGAAGCGCTCCGCGGCCGCCCACGCCACGACACCGCCGAGCAGAAAGGTCGAGGACGACAGCAGATTGAAGGCCAGTGCCCGCCCGCGCGACCAACCGCCGTGGACCAGCACGCCGAAGTCCCCCAGCTCCTGGGGCACCTCGTGGGCCGCGGCGGTGAGCCAGATCGTGAGGCCCACCCTGACGTCGGCGACGAAAGCGGCGCCCACGGCGAGGCCTCCCAGCAGGTTGTGCAACCCGTCTCCGACGAGGATCAGGTAGCCCAGCGGGGGATGGCAGTCGGCCGTCTCCCGGTGGCAGTGGTGCCAGTGGAGGAACTGCTCGATGGCGAGGAAGAGCGCGAACCCGGCGAGCACCGAGACGTAGGGAGTCATTCCGGCGCGCTGCGCGCTCGCCTCGGGAATCATGTGGAGAAGCGCGCCCCCGAGCAGCGAGCCGGCGGCGAACGCCACCAGGGGACGCACCAGGCGCCGCTGCGTCGCCTCGTTCAGGAGGAGCGTGACGAACCCCACGAGCGAAATGGCGCTCATCGCGAGTCCGCCGGCGACGATCCAGGCGAGCGTGCTCACGTCGTTCTCTTCGGCCTTGCAGCTCCAGACCCGGCCCGGCGAGCCCGACGCCCACCGCGAGGGCCTCGCCCTGGACAATCGGGCGCGTCATCTCTATAATGAACATATGTTCGAAATAGTCAAGGCCCCGGAAAGCAACCCTTCCGGCGGCCCGGCGCAGAGGAGGACGAGACGATGAGGATCTGCATTCCCACCCACGGAGACGAGGGGCTCGAGGCCGCGGTGGCCGGCCACCTAGGCCGCGCGCCGTTTCTGACCCTGGTAGACACCGAGAGCGGCGAGGTCGCGGTGCTGCCCAACGCGCCGCACGGCGAGGGGCACTGCAACCCGACCGGCCCCCTCGAGGGCCGCGGGGTGGAGGCGATCCTGTGCTCCGGCGTCGGCCGCCGCGCGGTGGCGGCCCTCGAGGGGGCGGGCATCCGCGTCCTGGTGACGGAGGCGCAGCGGGTCGACCAGGCTGTCCAGGCCCTGCGTGACGGTGCGATTCGCGTGCTCGGGGTGAGCGAGGCCTGCGGCGGCCATCACGGCGAAAGCGGTGGTCACTGCCAGCACTGAGGATCCCGGCCCGGCCGA
The DNA here is from genome assembly GCA_963831755.1 of uncultured Acidobacteriota bacterium. GTDB lineage: Bacteria > Acidobacteriota > Vicinamibacteria > Fen-336 > Fen-336 > DATBSL01. The sequence continues at coordinate 191,483 of CAWHRC010000012.1, read as the reverse complement.
CGGTCTCGGCCGGGCCGGAAAAGACAGATGCCAGCGAGTGGTCTTTGCGCACGCTGGGAGGCAGATCATGAAGACGACGCCCTTCCTATTGTTGACGCTAGTCAGCATCGTCTCCGCGGCGCAGTTGTTGTTCGCACAGGCCGGGCCGCGCTGGCGAGGGAGCGGAGGCTGGGGAGCGGGCGGAAGCTACAGCCGCATCTATGACGCCAAGACAGTCGAGACCGTGACTGGAGAGGTGGTGAGCGTCGGCCGGTTCACTCCGTCGAAGGCGATGGGGTACGGGATCCACCTCGTGCTCAAGAGCGACAAGGAGACCGTGTCGGTTCACCTCGGACCCGCCTGGTTCGTCGAGAACCAGGACACCAAGATCGAGCCGAAGGACAAGATCGAGGTGAAGGGCTCGCGTGTCATCTTCGAAGGCAAACCAGCCCTCATCGCCGCGGAGGTGAAGAAAGGCGACGGGTGCTCAAGCTGAGAGACGAGACCGGCACGCCACTCTGGAGTGGCTGGCGGCGCCGGTAGCATCACGGCCGGTTTCAACCGTCCCCCAGCGTGTGGCGGCTGGTGTTCCCCTGCCGGGGGGGCTTCTCCCGCTCTGACGGGTCGGTCCCCGCGGGCCGCTAGAGAACGAGCCGTGGCCGGCGTGGTTGGTCAGGTCGACCCGGACCGTGGCCTTGGAGCGCAGCGTCCGGTTGTCGCGCCAGAAGACGCCCTGGACCTCGACGTGTTTCATCGGGTACTCGAACAGCATGTCGACCGCGTACGCCGTGTGGTCGATCGTCTCCTCGCCCTGCACCGCGCCGGTCAGCCGCGCGCTTGGACCTCGGGCACCAGCCGCTCGCGGATCTCGTCGCGCACGCGGCGGAAGACGACCATCTTCTCGTCGTCCGTCGCCCTCGGCCGCCGCCGGGTCGAAGAACGAGATGTGGAGCTTCGGGACCGGGCGGGGGAACGTGGGGCATGCCTCCTGGGCGGAGTCGCAGACGGTCACCACCAGGTCCCACGGCTGATCGAGGTAGACGCCGACGTGCCGGGGCTTCGCGCCGGAGATGTCGACGCCGACCTCCGCCATGGCGCGGACGGCGAGCGGGTGGACGCGGGCGGCGGGCGCGGTGCCTGCCGAGCGGGCCTCCCACTGCGCGCCGAGGAGGTGGTTGACCCAGCCCTCGGCCATCTGCGATCGGCAGGAGTTGCCGGTGCACAGGACGAGGACGCGCTTGCGGTCGCTGGCCATGGCCGGTCCTCCGGGGCGGCGGCCTGGATCATCCGATCCGGTTGACCGCCGGATTGGATGATACTATATTTCGTATGATACCGAAATGACGAAGCCACTTTCCTCGACCGTTCACGCACTGAAGGCCCTTGCCCACCCGGGCCGCCTGCGGATCCTGGCGATGCTGCGCGGGGGCGAGCTGTGCGTGTGCCAGATGACCGCCGTGCTCGACCTGGCCGCCTCCACGGTCTCGGCCCACCTCGCCGATCTCAAGCGGGCAGGACTGGTGGGGGAGAGGAAGGACGGCCGCTGGGTGTTCCATCGCCTGGAACAGGGCGAGGAGGCGGCCGCCCTTCTCGATCCGGTCTGGCGGGCCATCGCTGGAGACGCCCAGGTCCAGGCGGATGCGCGTCTGCTGCGCGACCTGCGGAGGGTCAGCGTCGAGGACCTGTGCCGGGTGGACCTGGACCTGAAGCGCCTCGGCATCAAGCGACGGCCCGCGGTCGAGACCCGGGCGCGCCCGTAGAACGCGCCCGTAGAAGAGGAGACCGACACGATGGGACGCGCGGCGCGCATGAACGTCTTCGAGCGCTACCTGAGCCTGTGGGTGGCCGTGTGCATGGTGCTGGGCGTCGCGATCGGCAAGTTCGCCCCGGGGCTCGTGGGGGCGATGCGCGACATGGAGTTCGGCACCGGGAGCCACATCAACATCCCGATCGCCATCCTCATCTGGCTGATGATCTACCCGATGATGCTCAAGATCGACTTCGCGTCGATCCGGGGCGTGGGGAAGCGGCCGGGCGGGCTCGCGGTCACCCTCGTCGTGAACTGGCTGGTGAAGCCGTTCTCGATGGCCTTCCTCGGCTGGCTCTTCTTCCGCCACGTGTTCACGCCCTGGATCGGTCCCGAGCTGGCCAGCGAGTACATCGCTGGCGTCATCATCCTGGCCGCCGCGCCGTGCACGGCGATGGTGTTCGTCTGGTCCTACCTCTCGGACGGCGACCCCGCCTACACGCTCGTCCAGGTCGCGGTGAACGACCTCATCATGCTGGTCGCCTTCGCGCCAGTCGTGAAGTTCCTCGTCTCCGGGGCCTCCGGCCTCCAGGTGCCCTTCGCGGTCCTCCTCTACTCGGTGTTCATCTTTGTCGTCATCCCCCTCGCGGCGGGATCCATCAGCCGCAGCGTCCTCATCCGGAGGAGGGGCTCGGAGTGGTTCGCCCAGCGCTTCCTCCCGTTCTTCCAGCCCGTGACGGTGATCGCGCTCCTGCTCACGCTCGTGGCCATCTTCGGCTTCCAGGCGGAGAACATCACGACCCGCGCCTTCCACGTCGTGCTGATCGCGATCCCGATCCTGATCCAGGTCTACTTCAACTCGGGCCTTGCATACGGGCTGATGAAGCTGTTCCGCATCCCGTACCGCGTTGCCGCCCCCGGCGCCCTCATCGGCGCCTCGAACTTCTTCGAGCTGGCGGTGGCCACGGCGATCGCGCTCTACGGCCCCGGCTCCGGCGCTGCCCTCGCCACGGTGGTGGGGGTGCTCGTCGAGGTGCCGGTCATGCTCTCCGTCTGTCGCTTCTGCGTCTCGACCCGCGGCTGGTTCGAGCCCGCCGCGGTGCCCGCTCTCGCCCGCGCGTCGTCGCTCGAGCCCTAGATCTTCCTGATGTCTGAACGCTGGAAACTCGTCCTGCTCGTGGGGGCCTTCGCCCTCGTCTTCTTCCTGCCCATCGAGAGCCCCCGCATGCAGGGCGCGCTCCTCGAGGGCTTCTGGCTCCTGAAGGACTACGCGCGCCAGCACGTGATCCTGTGCCTCGTGCCCGCGTTCTTCATCGCGGGAGCGATCGGCCAGTTCGTGAGCCAGGGCGCGGTACTGCGCTACCTCGGCGCGAAGGCGCCGCGGCCGGTTGCGTACGGCGTGGCCTCGATCTCGGGCAGCATCCTGGCGGTGTGCTCCTGCACCGTGTTGCCGCTCTTCGCCTCGATCTACCGGCGCGGCGCCGGCCTCGGTCCGGCGACGGCCTTTCTCTACTCGGGCCCCGCGATCAACGTTCTCGCCATGATCCTCACCGCGCGGGTGCTGGGCTTGCAGCTCGGCCTGGCGCGCGCGGTCGGAGCGGTCGTGTTCGCCGTGGTCGTCGGGGTGCTGATGGCGCTCCTCTTCCGCCGCGAGGAGGCCGAGCGACAGAGAAACGGCGCCGATCCCTTCGCGGCCGCCGCGGCAGCCCAGGCGAGTCCCCGCCGGCCATGGCAGGACGCCCTCTTCCTCGGCACCATGGTGGCGATCCTCGTCTTCGCCAACTGGGGCGCGTCGAACGAGGCGGTGGGCCTCTTCGCCGCCGTCTACCGCGTCCACTGGCCGCTCACCGCGGCGCTGCTCGTCGCCTTCTTCTGGATGATGTTCCGCTGGTATCCGAACGACGAGCTCGGGCAGTGGGTCCAGGCCAGCTGGGCCTTTGCGAAGCAGATCACGCCCCTTCTGCTCGGCGGCATCCTGGTATCCGGCTGGCTGATGGGCCGCCCCGGGCACGACGCCGGCCTCGTTCCCTCCTCCTGGGTGGCAGGCGTGGTCGGAGGCAATTCGGTTGGGGCCAACCTTCTGGCGTCGGTGGTTGGGGCGCTCATGTACTTCGCGACCCTCACCGAGGTTCCCATCCTTCAGACGCTCCTCGGCTCGGGCATGGGGCAGGGTCCGGCGCTCGCGCTCCTGCTGGCGGGGCCGGCGCTCTCGTTGCCGAGCATGCTGGTCATCAACTCGTATCTCGGCCCCCGGAAGACGATCGCCTACGTGAGCCTCGTTGTGATCATGGCCACCGCGACCGGTTGGCTCTACGGCGCCTTCGCGGGATGAGGCACAGGAACGCTCTCGTCATGAGCTATCGATTCAACATCGTTCGCAGCGCCGCATAAGGCGCAAGGAAGGCGTCATGGAGATCAAGATCCTCGGTCCCGGCTGTAGTAACTGCAAGAAGCTCTACGCCGAGGCGGAGAAGGCCGTAGCACAGGTCGGACAGCCCGCCACGATCACCAAGGTCGAGAAGATCGAGGACATCATGGCCTACGGGATCCTGAGGACGCCGGGGCTCGTGATCGACGAGAAGGTCGTTGCCTCGGGCCGGATCCCCGGCGCCACCGAGATCGCGACCATGATCACGACCGCCCTGGCGAATGCGTAGCGGAGCGGGTGCGGCCATGAAGACAGGCGCCCTTCTCCTCGCCCTCGCCGGCCTCGCGATCGTCGCCGCGATCACGGGCGCGGCTGCAATAGACCCGCCGAAGCCGAAGGCGGCGACCGCCGTCGCCCCGACCCCGGCCGCTGCTCCCGGGGTCCTGGTCTACTACTTCCACGCCACGACCCGCTGCGCCACCTGCCGCACGATCGAGGCCTACGCCCACGAGACGATCGCGAGCCGGTTCGTCGGCGACCTCGAGGCGCGCCGCCTCGAGTGGCGGACGGTCAACGTCGAGGAGCCGGCGAACCGGCACTTCATCCGCGATTTCCGGCTCTACACGCGGTCGGTCGTCGTCGTGGACGCAAAGGACCCGAAACGCTTCAAGGTCCTCGGCCGGGTGTGGCAGCTCGTGCGCAACAAGGCGGCGTTCCAGAAGTACGTCGAGGAGGAGATCCGCGCCTTCCCGCGGTCGTGATGGGCGCGACGCTCGCCGTCTCCGCGACCGCCCTCTGGATGGGCCTGCTCACCTCGGTAAGCCCCTGCCCGCTCGCCGCGAACATCGCGGCGATGTCGTACGTCGGACGGGAGGTCGGCAGTCGCCGGCGGATCCTGCTGGCAGGGCTCCTCTACACCCTGGGGCGCGCCCTCGCGTACACGGCGCTCGCCGCGATCCTGGTCGGGGGGCTCCTGTCGATCCCGGACGTGGCCCTTTTTCTCCAGACGTACATGAACCGGATCCTCGGGCCGCTCCTCGTCGCGGTCGGCCTCGTCCTCCTCGAGTGGGTCCGCCTGCCAGGGTTTGGCAGCCGGATCTACGATCGGACCGGGGATCGCCTGGTGAAGGCGGGCCTCGTCGGGGCCTTGCCGCTCGGCGCCGTCCTGGCCCTGGCCTTCTGCCCGGTCTCGGCCGGGCTCTTCTTCGGCGGACTCATCCCGCTGGCCCTCGAGCACCGGTCTTCGCTCTGGCTGCCGGCGGTGTACGGGCTCGGTACCGGCCTGCCGGTGGTCGTCTTCGCCGTGCTCGTGAGCGCCGGTCTGGCCTGGGCAGGCTCGGCGTTTCACCGGCTCCAGGCCGTCGAGCGCTGGGCGCGGCGCGTCACCGCCGTCGTCGTCATCGCCGTCGGCTTGTACTACACGTGGACCTTCACGGTCCAGGGAGGCTCGTCGCTCTGACCAGCCGCGTGTAGCGCAAAGGTGCCTCATGACTACCGTCACTGTCTTCCGGCGCGTGCCACCCCCGATCATCGGCGTGTGCGGATCGACCCCCTGGAACGACCCAAGGAAGTCGCGCGCTGCGGTCCATTTCGCCGGAAGGCGCGAAGACGTACATGGACCACAGGAAGGCCAACATGGAGAACCGAGCACGTGATGTGGACTCGACTGGCGAAGCAGGCCGCCGTCACCGAGACCGAGGTCGCGGGGGCGATCCTCGTCCCGCGGCTGATGAAGATGGCCACCGTCGCCGCCGCCGCCGCTCGCCTGGCTCAAGGAGACCCGGACGCAGCGCAGCAGCTGCCCGGCTCACGCGAAGACACATTCGTGACTGCGTTGACCCTGGTCAACGCAGACCGGAGCGCGCCGCGCTAGGTTCCGAGCTGAAACGGAGGTCGGCGCGGCCGCCCCGACGGTCCGCCGGGAGGCCGCGCGCGAGTCGCCCCGGCAGAGAAAGGACGCCGAGATGTCCATCGATGCCAACCGCTACCTACCCCCGGATTGGGCCTTCACCTTCCACGGGCACCGCTGTCCGTTCATGCCCCTCGGCTACCGAATGGGTCTTCTGGCACTCGAGGCACTCGGGGTCGGCCGGGACCCGGACCACACGCTGCACGTGATCTGCGAGCTGGGGGAAGGGCATCCCCAGACCTGCCTCATGGACGGCATCCAGGCCGCCACCGGCGCGACCTTCGGCAAGACGCTGATCGAGAAGACGTCGTGGGGTAAGCTCGCGGCGACCTTCTGGTACCCCGGCAAGACGCCCGTCCGCTACGCCCTGCGCGCCGGGTTCCTCGACGAGTTCGGGAAGCAGGAGTTCTTCTCCTACCGCAAGCGCGGGATCGAGCCCTCGGCGATCCCCGCCCCAGTGGCCCAGCAGGCGATCGACTGGTGCGCAGGCCTCGCCGCCGACGCCATCTACGCCGTCGCGCCGCGTCCCGACTTCGCCTACCAGCCCCCAAAGGGCTCGTTTCACAAGACCCTGTGTTCGAAGTGCGGTGAGTACGTCTTCGAGCGCTACGTCCGCCAGCAGGAAGGCAAGCCCGTCTGCATCCCCTGCTCGGGCCATCTCCGCTGAGGCCTCGGAGCCGCGCATGAGCCACCGCCACGACCCGGCCGGCATCGCCAACGGAGGGCTGGACCGGAGGCTCTGGGCCGCCGCCGTCCTCAACGGGCTCATCACCCTGGCCGAGCTCGTCGGCGGCCTTCTCTCGGGGAGCCTGGCGCTCCTTTCGGACGCGGCGCACAACCTCAGTGACGTCGTGGCCGTCGTCATGGCGCTTTGGGCCCGGCGGCTCAGCCGCCGCCCTCCCACGGTCCGCCACAGCTACGGCTTCAAACGCGTGGAAGTGGTAGCCGCGCTGGTGAACGCCGTCTCGCTCATCGGCGTGACTGTCCTCATCGCCCGCCAGGCCCTCGTGCGCCTGCTGCATCCCGAGCCCGTCGCGCAGGGCATCATGTTGACGGTCGCGCTGGTGGCACTGGGCGCGAACGTCGGGTCGGTCCTGCTGCTGCGGCGCCACGATCGCGACGACGTGAACGTCCGCAGCGCGTTCCTGCACATGGCCCAGGACGCTCTCGCCGCGCTCGCGGTCGTGGCTGCCGCCCTGTTCGCTCGCACCCCGGCCGGGCCCTATCTGGACCCTGCCGCGGCGCTCTTCGTGGGCCTCGTGGTCCTGCGCAGCGCGCTCTCCCTCGCCTGGGAAACCCTTTCGACCATCCTCGAGGGTGCGCCTCGGGACGTGGACATAGCCGAGCTGGCCGATCGGGTGGGCCGCGCGTTCGCGCCCGCACGCCTGCATCACGTGCACGTCTGGGAGATCGGGCCGAAGCAGCGCCTGCTCACGGCCCATCTCACCCTCGGGCAGGAGATGGACGGCAGGGCGATCGAGGCGTTCCTGGGACGGATCAAGGCGTTCCTGCACGAAGAGTGGGACATCGACCACGCGACCCTCGAGCCGGAGGTCGTGGGCTGCGACGATCCGGCCCTCCTGGGCCGATGGGACGTGGCGTGCGAGGCGGACGAATGATCTCGAGCGGCGGATCGTCCGCCACCGAGGCGGTGCAGGCCGGACCGCGACCACCACTGTCCCTGCCGCGGATGCTCGCGCTCTTCCTCAAGGTCGGCGCCATCGGCTTCGGCGGCGGCATGGCCGTGATCGCCCTCATGGAACGCGAGTTCGTCGAGAACCGGAGATCGCTGCCGGCGGCGGAGTTTCTCCACGGCGTGGGCCTCAGCCAGATCCTGGGCCCATTCGCCGTGAACACGGCCTTCTTCGTCGGCCACCGCCGTCACGGCCTCCTCGGCGCGCTGGCCGCGACCGTGGCCTTCCTGCTGCCTTCGGTCGCCCTCGTGATCCTTCTCTCGTTCCTCTACTTCCGTTACCACGCGATCCCCGCCCTGCAGGGCGTGCTCCAGGGTCTGGGGCCCGTGGTCATCGCGCTCATCCTCGCTGCCGCCTGGTCCATGGGGCGCAAGGCCCTCGCGAGCGTCCCAGCCGTGCTCCTGGCGCTCGCGGGAGCAGGGGCGGGAGCCCTCAGGCTGAACGCCGTGTGGGTGCTCCTGGCGGCGGGCCTGCTGGGCCTTGCCGTGGGGCGAGCGCGTCTGGGCGACAAGCGAGGCCGCAAGGATGCGCTGGGCGCCGGAGGGGGGAGCGGCGAACGGCCGCCTTCCCCGGCCGGAGTGTTCGTGCCCCTGGCCCCGCCAATGTCCGCGATGGCCGGGGCCGGGTCGGTCTCGCTGGCAGGACTGGGGCTGGCCTTCCTGAAGGTGGGGCTGGTCTTCTTTGGTGGCGGCTTCGTGCTCGTTCCGATCCTGCACCAGCAGCTCGTGGAACGGCTCCACTGGCTCGGTCCGCAGGAGTTCCTCGACGGTGTGGCCATCAGCAACCTGACCCCGGGTCCCATCGCGGTCCTCTCCACCTTCGCGGGGTACCGGCTTCTCGGCGTGCCCGGCGCCCTGGTCGCCACGGCGGCACTCTTCGCGCCGGCGCTGGCCCTGATGGCGATCATCTGTGTCGGATACGAACGGCTCCGCGACGCCAAGCGCGCCTACGACTTCCTCGCGGGCGTGGCCCCCGCGGTGGTGGGCCTCGTCGCCTCCGCCGCGCTTGTGCTGTGGTCTTCCGCCATCCTGTCCTGGAGGGCCCTGTTGCTGGCCGCCGTGGGCTTGCTCCTCCTGGTGCGCTTCCGGTGGCCGCCGGTCCTCGTTCTCGCTCTTGGCGCTGCGCTGGCAGCGGCAGGACTGGTCCCCTGATGCGAGCGAGACCAGGAATCGGACTCCTTCTCGGCATGCTGGCCATCGCATGGCCGTCGCTCGGCCACGGCGAGACGGAGCCTGCAGAAGACGAGGCCAACGCAGGATCGGTTCTGGTCGCAGGTCAAGAACGTCCGGGCCGGGCCCGTGACCCTCGACTTCGGCGGGCAGGTGCGATCCCGTTACGAGAACGCCTCAAGGCCTACCGCCGCGACCCGACGGGTCGCTCCGGGACGACGCTCGGCGGAGCGTTGGACCTCCGCGTGACCTGGACGCTGTGGCGTCACGTCGAGCTGATGGGCGGCTACGGCCGCTTCCTCCCCGACGCCTTCGTGAAGAGCACGGGACCTGCGGCCCCCGCCAACTGGTTTTCGTCCAGTCCGCGTATTCCTGGCAAGCCGGGGTTCGCCCCGTTGTCGCGGCTGACCGACCACGTCGCGAAGCTGCACCAGGGTAGGGGCCATTGATTCGTCGCGCTCTTGACCACGGTCAACGCGCGCTCGATCCCCACGCCTCATCCTCGAAGGCGTCATGGTCGATCCAAGAGAGTTCCTGAAGGCGGCGCTGCAGCTCCACGGCCACGAGTGCCCGGAGATGGTCCTCGGCCTCAGGGCCGGGGCGACGGCGATGAACTGGCTCGGCGTCGAACGCTCGGTGGAGGACCAGCTGCTGGCCCTCGTGCAGTTCCCCGGAGCGCCGTGCTTTGCGGATGGGGTCCAGGCCATAACCGGCTGCACGCTCGGGAAGGGCAACGTCCGAGTCGTCGGCCGCGGCCCCCTCAGCCTGACCCTGATCGAGCAGGCCACGCGGCGGGCGGTGCGCGTGGCGCCGAAGGTGGGCATCGCGCCGTCGCGGCTGCCGGACGAGGCGGTGGCGACTCTCTCGCGGCGCCTGCTGCACGCCCCGGAAGAGGCAGATTCTCTCGGTGAGCGCGGAGTTTCGATACGGGCGCGCGGCCACGGTCCGCTCGGGCAGGGGATCGACGAGAGATTGACCGCGGTCAAGGCCGGCCGGACGGGCGAGGCCTAACCTCGGAACCATGAAGACATCGAGAGAGCTCGGGAGGTCCGGCGGCTGGCGTGAGGTCGCCGCCGCCCTGCTGATCGTGAGCGCGACGACCGTCGGGGCGCGGGCGGACGAGCCGCCGGCGACCCCGGCGGCTGCCCCGGCCCCCCCGACCCTGACGCTGGCCGAGGCGGTCGCCGAGGCGCTCTCGCACGCGCCGGCGCTCGAGGTCGCGGCGCAGCAGGAGCAGGCGGCCCGCTGGAAGGCCACGGCGGCGCGGCGCAGCCGGTGGGGCGAGATCGACGCCGTCGCCGGCTACTCGCACTACCAGGACGACCAGATCGTGCGGCCCATCTCCCGGCAGCTCCTGGCCGACGGGTTCGCCGGCCTGCCCTTCGACCGCGACCAGTGGCGCTACGGCCTCACGCTGCAGGTGCCGCTCTACCTGGGCGGGAGGCTCTCGGCCTCGATCGCCGTGGCGTCGCTTCAAGCCGAACAGGCGGCGGCGCTCCTGGAGGGCAGCCGGTGGCAGGTCCGCTTCAACGTGACGTCCCTCTACGCCGCGGCGCAGACGCTGGAGGCCGTGGCCCAGGCCATCGATGCGAACCTCGCCGCGCTCGACGAGACGCGACGGAAGCTCGAGCTGGCCGTCCGGATCGGGAAGCGCCCCGAGCTCGATCTGCTGAAGGTCGCCGACGAGCTCGCGGACGCGCAGGCGCGGCGGGCCAGCACGGCCGCCGATGCCGCGCGGGTGCGGGCCCTGCTCCTGGCCCTGATGGGTCGCGACCCGGCGGGCGCCCTTCGCCTGGAGCCACTCGCCGAGCAGCAGGGCGGCGCTGGCGACGGCCCGTGACGAGCTGCGCACGCTCGCCCTCGCGGCCTCGCCGGTCGCGCGCGCCTCCCTGGCGGCGGAGCAGTCGCGCCAGGCGGTGAGGATCGCCCGCTCGGCGTTCCTCCCGAGCGTCGCCGGCCGCGCGAGCTACCTGCGCACCGACGCGCCGTCGGTCGGGCACGCCGTTCAACACCTGGGAGCTCTCGCTGGGCGTCAGCCTCCCGGTCTTCACGGGCGGCGCCCGCGGAGCCGAGCTGGCCGGCGCGAAGCACGGCGCAGCAGGCGGCGGAGAGCTGCCCTCGCCCGGGCACGCCTCGACCAGGAGGCCCAGCTCGTCGAAGCGCTGGCGCGCTGGGACGCGTCGGGTACGGTGCTCGACGCGGCCGCGGCGCGGGTGGCGGCCGCGCGGGAAGCGGCGCGCATCGAGCAGATCCGCTACGACACCGGGGCGGGAGCCATCGACGACCTGCTGCGGGCGCGGGCGCGGGAGGTCTCGGCCGACGCCGCCCTGGCGCAGGCCCGCGGCGACGGCGTCGTCGCGGCGGCGCGCCTCAACAGCGTGTGCGAGAAGGAGGTCCTGCCGTGACGCGCAAATGGGTAGCCGGTCTCGTGGTCGGCCTGCTGGTCGTGGGTCTCGTCGCCGTCCGCGTGAAGCGCGCGCGGGAGAAGGCCGGGGCTCCGCGCCTGGTGCAGGTCGCGGCCGCGGTCGAGGTCGCGCCCGTGAAGGAAGGGACGGTCACCGAGACGCGTCGCTTCCTCGGCGAGGTCTCCGGTGCAGAAGAAGCGGCTCTGTCGTCGCGCGTTCTCGCCCCGGTCACGGCCGTCACGGTGCGTGAAGGCGACGTGGTCCGACGCGGCCAGGAGCTCGTCCGGCTCGAGGCGGGAGAGCTGGACACCGCCGTGCGCGCCGCCGCCGCCGGGCTGTCCTCCGCGGACGTCGCCTTCGCGGCGCAACGCGACGCCTCTGCGCGGGATCGTGTTCTCGTCGAAGCCAAGGCGATCTCGCAGGAGGAGTGGGACCGCTCGCGCTCCAACGACGCCGCCGCCGAATCGCGCCTCGCCGCCGCCCGCGAGTCGCTCGACGCGGCGCGCCGCCGGCGGGAGTATGCCGTGATCGCCGCCCCGTTCGACGGGGTGGTGGCCCGTCGAGAGGTGGACCCCGGCGATCTCGCCGTTGCCCGGCAAGGCGCTGCTGACGCTCGTCCGCAAGGGGGGCGTCCGCGTGCGCGTCAAGCTGCCCGCCGAGATGCTGTCTGGCCTGGCCGTCGGGCAGCCCCTGTCGCTCGACGCGCCCGCGGGCCGCGGTCGAGGGGCGGGTCACGCGTGTCTTCCCGGCGATGGACGCGTCCCACCTCGCCACGGTGGAAGCCGAGCTGGCCGTGCCGCCGGCCGGCCTCGTCTCCGGCGCGACGGTGGGAGTGGACGTGCCGGTCGCCTCCGCCGCGGGCTGGGTGGTGCCGGACCGGGCGCTCCTCGAGGGCGAGGCGGGTGCCTTCGTCTTCCGAGTGCGCGAAGGTCGCGTGCATCCGGTCTCCGTCCGCGTCGCCAGCCGATCGCAGGAGGCGGCCGTGGTGGCGGGCGCCCTGCAGGACCAGGACCGGGTGATCGTCGCCCAGCCGTCGCGGCTGATGACGCTCGCCGAAGGGACGCCCGTGACGATCGTGGCGGGCGCGAGCCGATGACGCCCGAAGCGCCGTCCTCGCTCGTCGACCGCTACCTGCGGAGGCCCCACCTCGTCACCTCGCTCGTGCTGCTCGCGGCGGTCGTGGGCTTCGTGGGCTACCGCCGCATGCCGGTCAACCTCTTCCCCGACTCGGAGCGGCCGCAGGTGGCCGTGGTCACGGTCTATCCGGGTGCCTCCGCCGAGGACGTCGAGGCCGAGGTCACGCGCGCGATCGAGAAGGAGCTGTCGGCGATCGAGCAGGTGCGGCGCGTCGCCTCCGTGAGCAAGGACGAGGTCTCCTCGGTCTCCGTGGAGTTCGAGTACGCGAAGGGGCTCGACTCCGCGGCCACGGACGTGGCGAACGGCCTGCAGAAGATCCGGGCCCTGCTCCCGGAGAGCGCGCGGCCACCGATGATCTTCAAGGTCTCCTCCGCGACGCCCGCGGTCCTGACGCTGGCGCTCCGGCCGAGGCCGGGCGGGCCGCTCGATCTCGCGATGGTCCGCGAGATCGCGGACAACGGGGTCAAGGAGCGGCTCCTCCAGTTGCCGGAGGTCGCGAACGTCGAGGTCTTCGGAGCCCACCAGCCCGTGGTGCGCGTGGACCTTGAACCGGGACGCGCTCGACCGCTACCGGCTGACCATCGGCGACGTCCGACAGGCGCTCGTCGCCTTCAACGCGAACCAGCCGGTCGGCCTGCTCGTGGATTCCGGCGGGCAGATCCTGCTGAAGCGCGCGGGGCAGTTCGAAGGCGTGGCCGACGTGGGACGGGTCCCGGTCGCGCAGCGGCCGGGCGGCGCCGTCTACCTGCGGGACGTGGCCTCGGTCCGTCCCGGCGTCCTCGAGCCGCAGAGTGCCTACCACGCGAACGGCGAGCCCGCCATCGCCGTGAACGTGCAGCGTGCCGCCTCGGGCAACGCCCTGCGCACGATCGCCGACGTGGCCGGCGCCCTCCCGGAGCTGGAAGCCCGGTACCCCGGCGTCGCCTTCTCGGTGCCCGACACCCAGGGGGACCTCATCCACCTCTCCGTGGGCAACATGCTCGATGCCCTGCGGGACGCCGTGATCATGACGGTGCTCGTGATCTTCCTGTTCCTGGCCGACTGGCGGGGGATGAGCCTGGCCGCCGTCTCGATTCCGTTCACCTACCTGCTCACCTTCGCCGCGATCTGGCTGATCGGCTACGAGTTCAACATGGTCACGCTGACCGCGGTGATCGTGGCGGTGGGCATGCTCCTCGACGACGCGATCGTGGTGCTCGAGAACATCGAGCGGCACTACCACGAGGAAGGGCGCGACGTCCGCAGCGCCGTCGTGGGGGGGACCCAGGAGGTGATGCTGGCCGTCTTCTCCGGCACCTACGCCACGATCATGGTCCTCGTCCCCATCATCTTCATCGGCGGCTACGTCCAGACGGTCCTCCGGCCGCTCGCCGTGACGCTGTCGATCGCCCTGGCCGCGTCCTACGTCGTCTCGGTCACGGTCATCCCGCTGCTCGCCCCGCTCCTCCTGCGCCGCGCGGCGGGGAAGGGGCGCAACCGCTTCGAGAGCTCTCGTCTACCGCTTCGACCGCGCGGTGGTGGAGCCGATCCGCGACTTCTACGTCCGCCTCACGGCGGTGGCGCTCCGCCACCGGGGTTGGTTCCTCCTCGCCGGTGTCGTCCTGCTCGTCGTGTCCGCGGCGCAGATGCCGCTCGTCGGGCGGGACCTCATGCCTCCGATGGACAGCGGCATCGTCAAGATCAACTTCGAGACGGACGCCAACACGTCGCTCGCCGCGACCGAGGCGGCGCTCTCGCGCCTCGAGCAGGAGGTCAGGGCCCGGCCCGAGGTCACGTCCGTCTCGTCGGTGATCGGCTCCGAGCCGGCGGTCATCTCCTTCGGGTCCGGGCGGCTCGCCCAGCAGGGGCAGCTGACGGTCCACCTCGTGGACCGCTTCCACCGGAAGGCCTCCATCTGGCAGATCGAGGCGGAGCTGCGGCGAGCGCTTCCGCGCCGTGCCCGGCCTGCGCAGCGTGGACGTGTTCGACTTCGGGGCGACGCCGCTGTCCACCATCCGGGCCTCGGTGGACGTGATGATCTCCGGGCCGGACCTGGAGACGCTCGACCGCCTCGGCGCCGAGGTCGAGCGCCGGCTCAGGGAGCGGGGGCGCGGCCTCACCTCCGTGTCGCGCTCGTGGACCCTCGACGGGACCGAGGTCCGCTTCCGGGCCGACCCCGAGAAGCTCGCGCTCTACCAGGTCTCTCCCGCCGTCGTGGCCGCGCAGCTTCAGGGCGCCGTGCGCGGCGTGCCCGGTTCGACGCTGCGCATTCCCAACGAAGACGGCCTGCCGATCTGGGTGCAGTTCCCGTCGCAGGGCCGCCAGGCGGCGTCCCAGCTCGAGAGCTACGCGGTCGTGACGCCGCGGGGCGCCGTGCCGCTCGCCCAGCTCGGGACGCTCGAGACCCGGCGCGCCCCGGCCGTCATCACCCGCCAGGGCCTCGAGCGCACGCTGGACGTCCAGGCCTACCGGTCGGTGCAGCCGATCTCGCACCTGCAGGAGGACGTGGAGGCGGCGCTCGCCGGGCTCGACCTTCCCGCGGGCTACACGCTCAGCCACGAGGGCGAGATCAAGCAGATGGACGAGTCCTTCGGCCGGCTCGGGCAGGCGCTCGCGCTGGGTCTCGTGCTCCTCTACTTCTCGCTCGTGCCGGCCTTCCGCTCCTGGGTCCACCCGCTGACCATCATGTCGGCCATCCCCCTGGCCCTGATCGGCGCCGCCTGGAGCATGCTCCTCGCCGGCAAGCACGGCTGCATGCCGTCCTTCATGGGCATGATCCTCCTGGCCGGGATCGTCGTGAAGAACTCGATCCTGCTGATCGACTTCATCGCGGAGGCGCGAGGGCGCGGGGAGAGCACGCTCGACGCGCTCATCGGTTCGGTCCGGGTGCGCACGCGCCCGATCCTGATGACGGCCGTGGGGACCGCGGTGGGCATGATCCCGATCGCCGCGGAGTGGGCGATCGGCCTCGAGCGGCTCTCGCCGCTCGCCATCGTGGCGATCGGCGGCCTGCTGGTCTCGACCTTCCTGACCATGGTCTACGTGCCGGTGCTCTACTCGCTCTTCGAGGACGCCGGGGCCGCCGTGAGTCGCTGGTGGGCCGCGCGCCACGCGGCGCACGGGGCCATCGACCCGGCCTGAGAAGCGTTCGCGGGCCGTCCGCCCCGTACGATCGGGGCGATCGGCAACGTCAGGCGACCGCCGTGGGCACGCGCCACTTGATCAGCACGACCTTCAGGACATCGTTCACGACAAGACACGAGACCATGGCATAGGCCAGGATCGCCAGCGTCTGCGACCAAGGCAGTGGCATGAGTCCCGGAAGACCCACGCGGGTCAGGATGGTGCCCGTGAGGGCATCCGCCACGAGGGCGACCATGAGGGCCTTGCCCGGCATCGTCGCCCAGAACGCGCGGCGCTCGCGCGCGGACACGATGGAGAACGCGGCGAAGTAGAGCAGCGTCAGGAAGCTGAAGGTGCAGAGGGTGTTGTTGTCGGTCGCCAGACCGAAACGCGACCAGCTGAACCACAAGAGGAAGAGCGCCTCCGCGAGCATCGCGACACCCAGCACCACGGACACGGTGATGAAGCCGCCGATGCTCCACGTCTCTGGTTTCCTCGACGGTCGAACGTGATCGGTGGCCAAGGCGATCTTGGCGAAGTCCGTCATGAAGGTCAGCAGCAGCATCGCGAAGGCGGAGACGACGAACTTGCCGGTCACCACGTAGGCTACGGCCACGAAGGCCGCCTTCAGGATGGTCCGGCTGATCTTGTTGATGATCCACGTGAGGATGCGCTGGTAGATCGTCCGGCCCTGCTCGACCAGGGCCAGGATGTTCGTCAGCCCCGGCTGGGTCAGGACGACGCTCGCGGCGCCCTTGGCCACGTCGGTCGCCGTGCTGACGGCGATGCCGACTTCGGCCTGCCGGAGCGCGGGCGCATCGTTGACGCCGTCGCCCGTCATGCCGGTCACGTGCCCGGCGGCCTGCAGGTGCTGCACCACGATGTACTTGTCCTCCGGAAACACCTCCGCGAAGCCGTCCGCCCCCGCCAACAGGTCGACCCGCTCGTTGCCGGCCTGGGCGTCCGCGGCCTTCAGGTCGGCCACGCGCCGGATGCTGGGCAAGCCGACTCCGCGCGCGATCTCACTCGCGACCGCCAGGGCGTCGCCGGTGAGCATCTTCACCGCCACGCCAAGCCCCTGGAGTGCGGCGATGAGCTGCCGGGCGTCCGGTCGCGGCGGATCGTAGAGCGATACCAGTCCGACCAAGGCGGGGACCCCCTTCTCGGGGCCGCGCGCAACCGCCAGCATCCGATAGCCCTTGGCGGCCGACGCGCTGACGCGCGCCTCCAACGCCTCGATTGCCGGAGGCTGCAGCCCGCAGGCCTCCGCGATGGTGCGCACGGCACCCTTCATCACGCGCAGCCGCTGCCCGTTCCGCTCGACCACGGCCTCCGTCCGCCGGGTTCCCGCATCGAAGGGTGCGAATGAGACGAGCGTGGCCTGGGGGAGGCCGTCGAAGACGTGCCGTTCCTTCGCCGCCGCCAGGAACGCGAGGTCGATCGGATCCTGGTTGGCTTCCTGCGACGCGAGTGCGCCGGCGGACAGCACGTCGGCCTCCGTCGCACGCTCCAGCGGGATCACGCCGGTCACGGCCAGCTCGTTCATCGTGATCGTGCCCGTCTTGTCCGCGCAGAGCACGTCCATCGTCGCGGCGTCTTCCGCGGCGCTGAGGCGGGTCACCAGAACGCCGCGCTTCGCCAGCTCCTTCGACCCGAAGGCCATGCTGACCGTGAACATGACGGGGAGGGCGACCGGCACCGCGCTCATCAGCAGCACGAGCAGGAGGGGAACCATCTCCAGGAGAGGTTCGCCGCGGAAGAGCGACAGGATGGCCACCACGCCGAGCAGCGCGCCGACGATGACGAAGAGCCAGCGGACGACTTTGGCCACGACAGCTTCGATGTGGAGCTTCGGTCGCGCCTCCTGCACTAGCTGCGTGGTGCGGCCAAAGTAGGTCTTCGCGCCGGTCAGCATCACGACACCGTTGCCCTCGCCCCGCCGGACGACGGATCCCGACGAGAGGACCTCGCCGGGCGCCTTGTCCGTGTCCTTCGATTCTCCGGTGAGCGCCGACTGGTCCACGGTCAACGCTCCCGTGACGAGTTTCACGTCCGCCGGGATGATGTCGCCGGGTCGCACCCGCACGATGTCGCCCGGGACGAGCTCTCTTGCGGGGATGACCTGCCAGCCGGAGTCGCGCCGGACGCGCGCACTGACCTGCAACCGGCGGCGCAGCGCCTCCACGACGCCGGCGGCCCGATGCTCCTGCATGAAGCTCAACACGGCGTTGACGACCAGCAGCGCCCCCACCACGACGAGATCCGAGTACTTCCGAAGCACCGCCGACAGGACCATGATCGACTCGAGCATCCACGCCGACAGTCCCCAGAACTTGCCGAGGAACCTGAGGAACGGGTGCCCTTCTTTCTCGGCCACTTCGTTGTAGCCGTGCTCCTTCCGGCGCGTGTCGACCTCCGCGTGCGTGAGCCCCGTCTCGGGGTTCACCTGGAGCAGCGCGAGGGTGTCGGGGATCGGCACGGACGCCACTTTGGATCCCTGTGGGGTCGTTTCCATGCTGAACATCCTCTCACTGCCTCCGGATCGGCGAGAAGAAGCGCCGCGGGGCGATGCGGTAGCATCGTCCTCGCCATGCGGGCACGTCCCTCCTCCCCGGTGCCGGCCGACGCCGGGAACGTCGCGGCGCAGGCCCGCGAGCTCCTGGCTCCCCACCTGCGCCGCCGTCGCTTCGCCGCCGGCAGCCTGCTGTGGCGCGAAGGGGAGACGAGCGGGCTGCTCGTGGCGCTCGAGACCGGGCGCGTGAAGATCTACCGGCTGCTTCCGACAGGACGCGCGGTCACCGTCTTCATCTTCGGACCGGGGGACGTCTTCGGCTTCCTGCCGTTCCTGGACGGGGAACCCTATCCGGCCTATGCCCAGGCGCTGGAGGACACCCAGGCCCAGGTCATGTCCCGGGACGAGCTTCTCTCCGCCGTCCGGGCGGACCCTCTCGTGGCGGTCGCCCTGATCGGCCTGGTGGGTCGCCGGCTACGGGAGGCGATGCAGCGCATCGAGAGCCTGTCGAGCCCGGGCGTGCTGCCGCGCGTCGCGTCGGCCCTGGCGGCGCTGCTGCCGGATGCCGGCGACCACGGAGGCGCCGTCGGGATCATCCGGCTGCCCGTGTCCGGCGGCGAGTTCGCGGCGGCCCTCGGCATCACACCGGAGACCCTCTCCCGAAGCCTCACGCGGCTCGTGTCCGCGCGGGTCCTCCACCGCCTCGGCCCCGGCCGCTTCCAGGTGCTCGATCCCGAGGCGTTGCGCCAGGCCGCGCGGAGCGTCGACCTCGTCCCCAACGCCCTCGCAGGGGCGGCCAGCGCAGGACGCCGTCCCGCAGCGTCCTCGGGCTGACGCCGGGTACCGTGACGCTGCGGACGTGGCCGCGGACGTTTGACGCTCGAAGCGCTCGCCCTTAACCTCGCGAGGTGCAGGCCAGGGCGCGGCGCCGGGACCCATCGCCCGAGCAGGGCCTCGTGCCCCGCAGCGCCACACGCCTGGGGACGCGCCTTCCGGCTTCGGTGTGGGCATCCTGGGAGGACGAGCAGCTCCTCGACCTCCGGCTCTGCGACCTCGACCTGCGCATCGAGGGCAGCGACCTCGAGGAGCGCATCGCGGAGCTCGGGGCCGAGCTCGAGGCGAAGGGGATCCGCTTCCGCCCGCACTTCTGGCTCGCCGACGAGTGGTTCTGCCCGGACGGCGTCCCCGGGATCGCGCATCCCCTTCTACCTCGCGCACCCGCGGCTGCGCGCGGCTCGAGCTGACCCAGATGCTCGAGATCGAGGGCGGCACGCGCGAATGGTGCATGATGATCCTGCGCCACGAGGCCGGGCACGCCCTCGAGAACGCCTACCGGCTGCGCCGGCGGCCGAAGCGGCAGGCCCTGTTCGGCCGGAGCTCGGAGCCCTACCCGGACAGCTACGCGCCCAAGCCCCACAGCCGCAGCTTCGTGCTCCACCTCGACTCCTGGTACGCGCAGAGCCATCCCGACGAGGACTTCGCCGAGACCTTCGCGGTGTGGCTCACGCCCGGCTCGGACTGGCGCGAGCGCTACGCCGGCTGGCCTGCCCTGCGCAAGCTCGAGTACGTAGACGAGCTGATGCGCGAGATCGCCGGGCGCCCGCCGGCCGTGACCACGCGCCGCACGCCCTTCTCGCTCGCCTCGCTGCGGCGCACCCTGCGCGTCCACTACCGGCGCAAGCGCCGCCACTACCGCGTCGACGCCCGCGACTTCCACGACCGTGACCTGCGCGCGCTGTTCTCGGACGCTCCCGGAGCACGCCGGCAACCCGCCCGCGGCCCGCTTCCTCAGCCGGATCCGGCGCGACGTGCGCCGGCGGGTCCGGCGCTGGACGGGAGAGCGCCTCTACGTGATCGACCAGGTGCTCGAGGACATGTTGACGCGCTGCGGCGAGCTCGGGCTGCGCCTGGCCGGCCCGGAGGACGAGGCGCGGCTCGAGTTCACGACGCTGCTCACCGCGCGCACGATGACGCACCTGCAGCTCGGGCGCCACCGGGTCCCGCTGTGAGCCCCGAGCAGGCGAAGGAGGCGCGCCGCAAGCTGCGGGTGCTCGCGCTCGTGCACGAGAGCCTGGTGCCGCCCGACGGCGCCGACGAGCAGGCGGCGGCCGGCGCCGAGTGGAAGACCGAGTACGACGTGGCGACGCGCGCTGCGTGGCCTCGGCCACGAGGTGCAGGTCCTGGGCATCGGCGGCGACCTGGCGCCGCTGCGCGCCGCGATCCAGGACTGGAAGCCCCACGTCGCGTTCAACCTGGTCGAGGCCTTCGACGACGTCCCGATCTGGGACGCGAACGTCGTGGCTTACCTGGAGCTGCTGAAGGTGCCCTACACCGGCTGCAACTCGCGCGGGCTCGTGCTCGCGCGCGACAAGGCGCTCGCCAAGAAGGTGCTCTCCTACCACCGCATGCCGCTGGCCGACTTCGCGGTCTTCCCCGCGGCGCGGATCGTGCGGCGCCCTCGTCGCCTGCGCTTCCCGCTGATCGTGAAGTCCGCGACGCTCGACGCCTCGATCGGCATCTCGCAGGCCTCCGTGGTCGAGGACGACGCCAAGCTCGAGGAGCGCGTGCGCTTCATCCACGAGGCGATCGGCACCGACGCGCTCGTCGAGGAGTACGTCGAGGGGCGCGAGCTCTACGTGGGGATCCTCGGCGACAAGCGCCTCGAGGTGCTGCCGATCTGGGAGCTGTCCTTCGACGGCATGCCCGAGGAGTCGCGCCCGATCGCCACCGAGCGCCTGAAGTGGAGCCTCACCTACCGCAAGAAGCACGCGATCGTGAGCGGGCCGGTGCGCGAGCTGCCGGACCGGGTGGCCGCGCGCATCCGCGAGACCTGCAAGCGCGTCTACCGCAACCTGATGCTGAGCGGCTACGCGCGCATCGACCTGCGCCTGCGCGAGGACGGCGAGCCGTGCGTCATGGAAGCCAACCCCAACCCGCAGCTCTCCGCCGACGAGGACTTCGCCGAGTCGGCCAAGCGCCGCGGGCATCGGCTACTCGACTCTCGTCCAGCGGATCGTGGACCTCGGCCTTCGTTTCGAGCCCTCGCGCCTCGGCTGAGGCTCAGCAGCCTTCCTTCCTCTTCTTCGGCCCGCCGCCGGTCGTACCGGCGGGAAGCGTCGGCACGGCGACGCTCGCCGGCGCCGCGGGCAGGGCCATCGGCTGCGGCTCGCTGCCGGGCGCCGCTGCCAGGCGCGGCTGGCCGCCGAAGTAGCGGGCCAGCTGCGCCGAGCGCTCGAACCGCGACTGCTCGTCCGGCGTCGGCCGCGTCGGCGCGACCGGGAACAGCACCTCGTCCTTCCACGCGTCGAGGCCTCCGAGCAGCGTGTAGGCCGAGTCGAAGCCGCGGCCCTTCAGCACCATCCACGCCTGTGCCGCGTGCACGACACCGTCGCCGTACAGCACGAGCTTCTCGTTGCGCGCGAGGCCGGCATCCGCGAGCTGCGCGAGCGGCAGGCTCTCGGCCCCCGGGATGTGGTACTCCGCGTAGGCCGAGGCGGCGCGCAGGTCGAGCAGGCGGTAGTCGCCTCGCCCCTCGACGATCCACGCTGCCAGCTCCGCCGGCGCGACGTGGTCCCGCCGCCGCTCGACCGACGTGAGCAGCTCCTTCTCGTTCACGCGGTCGCGATCGCATTGCACTTCCAGAAGCAGAGGTCGCAGAACGTCGCCACGGTGCGCAGGCCTGTCTCGGCAGGCGCTTTCGAGGCGCGCAGCCCGGGCCGCGCGGCGAGCGCGCCCGAAGCCGCGAGCCCAGCGCCCGCACCGGTGATCTTGAGGAAGCGTCGCCGAGAGAACGCGTTCATTCGCCTCTCCGCCAGAGCAATCCACGGGCCACCTGATGGAACACTCCGTCAGCAGCGTTTCCAGTGGGCTTCGTGCCACAGGACCGGTGGGTTCCGGTGAATCACCCGCCGGCGGGGAGCCGCTGAGCACCCGCGTGTTGGAACGGCGCGGTCTCGATGTGAAACGAAACGTTTGCGGCGTGTCGTTGCGCGAAACGAAGTGATTGCGTGCTCAGGCGACGTGCAGCTCACGCATGCGCCGCCACAGAGTCGTGCGGCTGATGCCGAGCACCCGCGCGGCCTCGTGTCGGCGCCAGTGGCACGCCTCGAGGGCGCCGCGGATGCGAGCCGCGTCGACGGCGTCCGCCTCGGTAGGCGCCGCCGCGCCCCGGGACGGCGACGGCTGCGGGCTCACGACCGCGGTGAAGGTGCGCGCGGGCGCCGCGTCGTGTGCGCCGGCGGTGATCTCGCCGGGCAGATCCTCGGGCAGGATCGTCTGGCCCTTGCACACCGCGACCGCGTACTCGAGCGCGTTCTCGAGCTCGCGCACGTTGCCCGGCCAGGCGTGCTCGAGCAGCAGCGCGGAGCGCGTCGGGCGAGAAGCGCAGCGCGCGCCCCTGCCGCGCCCCGACGCGGGCCAGCAGGTACGTCGCGAGCGGCTCGATGTCCTCGCGCCGCTCGCGCAGCGGCGGGATCTCGATCGGCACCACGCGCAGGCGGTAGTAGCAGGTCCTCGCGGAAGCGGCCCTCCTGCACGGCGCGGCGCAGGTCGACGTTCGTGGCCGCGACGATGCGCGCGTCGCTGCGTGCGCGGCTGGCTCTCGCCGACGCGCTCGAACGTGCGCTCCTGCAGCACGCGCAGCAGCTTCACCTGCAGCGGCAGCGGCAGGTCGCCGACCTCGTCGAGGAAGAGCGTGCCGCCGGCGGCCAGCTCGAAGCGGCCCGCGCGGTCGCGCACCGCGCCGGTGAAGGCGCCGCGCACGTGGCCGAACAGCTCGCTCTCCAGCAGCTCTCCCGGCAGCGCCCCGCAGTTGACCGCGACGAACGGCCCGCCGCGGCGCGGCGAGTGGGCGTGGATCGCGCGCGCCAGGACCTCCTTGCCCGTGCCGCTCTCGCCCGTGAGCAGCACCGTGGCCTCGCTGTGCTCGAGGTTCTCGACCAGGCGGAAGATGCGGTCCATCGCGGGCGAGCGGCCGATCAGGCCGGGGAACGGGCGACGCGCGGCGCGCCCAGGTCCTCCTCCGCCGGCCGCAGCACGATCACGAACGCGACCCGCGGGTCGCAGCACGGCGCCAGGCTCCGGGCGGAAGGGCGCGGCCGTCACCGACACGAGCCGCGGCGCGAAGCCCGGCGCCGACAGCGAGCGAGCGCCAGCCCTCGCGGCGCTCGCCCGCGAGCAGCAGCTGGCGCAGGGTGCCCGCGGGCCCGAACAGCTCGCTGCCCAGCAGGTCCGAGAGCGGCCGCCCCTGCGCGCGCGCCGAGGCGCCGGGGCCGACCATGCGGTCCAGGTTCGACGACGCGTGCAGCACGTGGAAGGACGCATCCGAGCAGAAGAACACGCGCCCCAGCGAGGCGAAGGCAGAGGCCACGCCCGCGAGCGCGGCCTGCAGGATGCCTTCGTCGTACGGCTTGGCGTCGGCCGCAGCGGCCACTTGCTCGGACAGGCTCATGGAGCCACCTCGGCTGGAGTCCGTGCAGGGCGCGTGCCACACCGGTCCCCCGGCGGGGGTAGTGTGGCGCTCAGCCGGCGAGCAGCAGGACGAAGGCGTCGGGCGGCAGGGCCTCGAGGGAGGGCACGACCAGGTCCGCGGAGAGTCGCGCGGTGGTGGCTGCGAGAGGACGCCGATCGAGCGCATCCGGGCCCGTCGCGCCCCTTCGATGCCGGCAGGCGCGTCCTCGACCACGATGCAGCGGGCTGGCGGCACCCGGATGCGCCGCGCCGACTCCAGGAACAGCGCGGGGTCGGGCTTGCCGTCGCCGACCTCGTCGGCGGAGACCACCGCGTCGAGGTAGCGCCCCAGGTCGACCACGGCCAGCACCGCGTCGATGTTGGGCCGTGGCGCCGAGGAGCGAGCGCCTGCCTCCAGCCCGCCGCGTGCAGCCGGGTCGCAGCCACTCGAGCGCGCCGGGCAGCGGCTCGAGCCCGTTCGTGCGCACGGCTCGACGGTAGGCCCTGCTCCTTGGTGTCGCTCACCCGCTCCATCCAGTCGGCGTGACGCGCGGCCCGAACAGCTCGCGCAGGATCTCGTCGTTCCGCTTGCCGAAGCTGTTGCGAAGTCCCGCTCGCTGACGGCGCGCCCCTCCGCCGCCAGCGTGTCGCGCCAGGCGATCCAGTGCAGGCCGGAGGAGTCGACCAGCGTGCCGTCGAGGTCCCACAACACGCCTCCGCACAGCGACCCCGCCATGCCGCTCTCCTCCGGCCCGGGCCCGGGCCCGGGCAAACCCGTGGAGGATAGCAGCCGTGGTCGGCCCGCCGCTCGTGCACGGGCTGCGCTACACTCTTGCACGATCGGCCCCCGCGCCCGGGGCCGAAGGGGGGACGATGAAGGCTCGCCGCTTGCTGATGCCGGCCATCCTGGCCCTTCTGGTCGCGCCCGACCGTGCCGGGGCCGAGGGCCTCGCCGGGCGGTTCTCCATCGCCGTGCAGGTCGGGACCCAGTCC
Organism: uncultured Acidobacteriota bacterium; assembly: GCA_963831755.1. GTDB lineage: Bacteria > Acidobacteriota > Vicinamibacteria > Fen-336 > Fen-336 > DATBSL01. The sequence continues at coordinate 167,020 of CAWHRC010000012.1, read as the reverse complement.
GAGATCGCGGGCGACCTGACCGCCGCCACCCAGGGCACGCTGCTCGGCAGGCCCGCCACCGTCCTGGCGAAGAGCTACCGCGACGTCTACCGCCCGGCCTGCGGCTGCAGGGCGTGATCGCGTACGGCGTCGCGCGAGCAGCGTCGAGCTGTTCGCCCGCGGCAGCTACTACAAGGCCAAGAAGGCGGGCGTGGAGGCGGGCAGCTTCGACGGCCAGCCGATGTTCGCGTACTTCGACCAGTACCGGGAGTACGGGGGCGAGCTCGGGCTCCGCTACTACGTCGCGCCGCGGACCCGCCTGCGCTCGTACTTCGGCCCGGTGGTCGGGCTTCCGGCACGTGGACGAGGTCCTGGTCGTCGCTGTCGGCGCCGGACGCCGGGACGGCCGTGCTCAACGTGCCCTTCAGCCAGGGCGGCACGCTTGCCGTCTTCGGCGTGGACCTCGGCCTGGAGTTCGAGGTCACGCCGAACTTCTTCCTGGGTGTCGACACCGGCCTGCGCTACCAGCAGGCGCCGTCCGGCTTCGACTCGCTGCCCGAGCTCGGAGGCTTCGCCGCGAACGCGGCCCGCTGGACGGCTCCGGTCACCGCCACGGTCGGCGTGCGCTTCTAGCAGGCCTGGCAGGCCCCCCGCGCCGCGCGAACGAGGCACCGGCCCCGAACCCGCATTCCTAATCTTGACTATTCCGTAGAGATTGATAGGCTGGTGTCGTCATGAGCAGCCCCTCCCTCGACGACCTCACCCGCTCCGAGTACAAGGCCGGCTTCGTCACCGACATCGAGCAGGAGACGCTGCCGCCCGGCCTGAACGAGGACGTCGTGCGCCAGCTGTCGGCCAAGAAGGGCGAGCCCGCGTGGATGACCGAGTGGCGGCTCAAGGCCTACCGGCACTGGCTCACGATGAAGGAGCCGTCCTGGGCGAACGTCCACTATCGAGCCGATCGACTACCAGGCGATCTCGTACTACTCCGCGCCGAAGCAGGACAAGAACGCGCCGAAGAGCCTCGACGAGGTCGATCCGAAGCTGCTCGAGACCTACGAGAAGCTGGGCGTGCCGCTGCACGAGCGCGCCAAGCTGGCCGGGGTCGCGGTCGACGCCGTGTTCGACAGCGTCTCGGTCGCGACCACCTTCAAGGCGAAGCTGAAGGAGGCCGGTGTCATCTTCTGCTCCGTTCTCCGAGGCGGTGCGCGACCACCCCGAGCTGGTGAGGACCTACCTCGGCTCGGTGGTGCCGGTCACCGACAACTTCTTCGCCACGCTCAACTCGGCCGTCTTCTCGGACGGCTCGTTCGTCTACGTGCCGAAGGGCGTGCGCTGCCCGATGGAGCTCAGCACCTACTTCCGGATCAACGCCTCGAAGACGGGGCAGTTCGAGCGCACGCTGATCGTCGCCGACGAGGGCGCCTACGTGAGCTACCTCGAGGGCTGCACCGCGCCGATGCGCGACGAGAACCAGCTGCACGCGGCCGTCGTCGAGCTGGTCGCCGAGCGGACGCGCAGATCAAGTACTCGACCGTGCAGAACTGGTACCCCGGCGACAAGGAAGGCCGCGGCGGCATCTACAACTTCGTCACCAAGCGCGGCAAGTGCGCCGGCGCGCGCTCGCGCATCTCCTGGACGCAGGTCGAGACCGGCTCCGCGATCACCTGGAAGTACCCCTCCTGCATCCTGCAGGGCGACGAGTCGGTGGGCGAGTTCTACTCGGTGGCGGTGACCAACAACTACCAGCAGGCCGACACCGGCACCAAGATGATCCACATCGGCAAGAACACCCGCAGCACGATCGTCTCGAAGGGCATCTCCGCCGGCCACGGGCAGAACTCCTACCGCGGCCTGGTGAAGATCGTGAAGGCCGCCGACGACGCGCGCAACTACTCGCAGTGCGACTCGCTGCTGATCGGCGACCAGTGCGGCGCGCACACCTTCCCGTACATCGACGTGCAGAACTCGAGCGCGCAGATGGAGCACGAGGCCACGACCTCGAAGATCTGCGAGGACCAGCTGTTCTACTTCCTGTCGCGCGGCATCGGCCAGGAGGACGCCGTCAACATGATCGTCAACGGCTTCTGCAAGGAGGTCTTCAAGGAGCTGCCGATGGAGTTCGCGGTCGAGGCGCAGAAGCTCCTCGGCGTGAGCCTGGAGGGCTCGGTCGGCTAGGGCGGTCCTGCCGCCGCCTGCGCGCTCTGGCCCTCCCGCCGCGTCGGGACTGCCAGCACCGCGGCGGCGATCACCGGGACCGACGCGGCAACGAGCAGCCTCCCTGCCAGCTGATTCCCCGGGTGAGGGAAGGCGACGAGGTAGAAGAACGCGGCGTAGCCGGCGGCCAGGGTCAGGTACGGCCAGATCCGCCAGCCACCGGCCACCAGCAGCAGCGCCGCCGGCCACAGCAGGTACTGTGTGCCGAAGCCGGCCGTGACGGCGAGGAAGGCGAGCATGAGCGCCGCGGTCAGCTCCGTTCCCTCGAGCCGCCGCCACAGCAGCAGCGCTGTCGTGACCAGCGCGCCCAGAAGCAGCACCGTACCGATGCCCTGGTAGGGGTCGATGTTCGGACCGGCATAGCCGGAGCCCACGAATCCGGCCAGCCGAAAGACGCCGCTCCAGCCCCAGACGCCGACGTACGAGCGGTACGCGGTCAGCACTCGCACCGACTCGGCGACGCCGCCGTGCAGGAAGAGCGGCATCGAGGCGAACACCAGCACCAGTGGTGCCGCGCTGCCGGCCGCCAACCACACCCAGCGGCGTGCCGGCGTCTCCCGCGCGGTACCCGGCGCGAACAGCAGCGGCCAGGTCTTGACGGACACGGCGAGGCCGAGCAGCACACCGGCGGCCCCCGGCCGTTGGCGACGGGCCAGCCACAACGCCGCCAACCCCAACGCCACCGCCGTTGGCTCCACCTGGCCGTGCCACGCCACGACCAGCAGCGGCAGCGGGTGTATCGCGTACTGCCAGCGCACTGCGGCCGCCCGCTCGCGACCGGCGAGCGCTCCGATCAGGCCGATCGAGGCGAGGTCCGCGAGCACCGGGCAGATCTTGCCGGCCAACGGCCACGGCAACCCGCTCAGGATCTCCAGCGCGTGCACGTACGGCATCGTGGGCAGGAAGTTCCACCGGTACCGCGGCAGCGACAGGAGTGGGTTCTCGCCACGCAAGTACCGCCTGCCCGGCGTGCAGGAAGTCGACGGCGACGTCGCGAGGTGTGTCGTGGTAGGCCAGGAACACCACGAGCAGACGCAACGCCAGCGCGACCGCGAGGGTTGCCGCCAGCGGCGGGGCGAACCTGCGTGCCGCGCTGATCCCACCGGCGAGCAGGGTACCCGCGACGAGCAGCGCCATCGCCACCGTGGCGTCGCTGACTTGGATCGAACCCCACAGACTCAAGGCGTGGGCGGTGTCTCGCTCAAGGCTCCTCGCTTCGCGGACGAGCGTGTCCATTCTCCCTCACCTCCGCGTGCTCTCCGGTCGGGTCGAGGCCCATCGGCGCGGGAAGGCTTGGCGAGAGGAAGTTGCGCCCTCCTCCTGCTCCTGAGGGAGACGAAGGGAGCCGCTGAGAAGAGATACCGCCCCGAACCCCCGGTACGGGCTTGGGTTCGAGTACGCAGTCACTTGGGCTGCAGCTGGGCCGGTGCGCGGAGTGAAGCTCGAAGACGCAGTGTTCCGTGGGCTTCTTCGGCCTCGCGACTGCTGTCTTGCCGTAGTGCCGGTAGGCGTACTGGCCGTACGACGGCAGGATGTCGTGCTGGCCGTTCAGCACGACACCCGCGATCGAGCCGGGCTTGAGCAGGCCCGCCGCCTTCTGGATCGTCTCGCGCGGGCTGTGGCGCGAGCGGACGACGAACACGAAGCCGTCCACGTGGTCCTGGACGACGACGGCGTCGGCCACCGGCAACAGCGGCGGGAAGTCGAGCACGACGTAGTCGAACACCCGGTCCGCGGCCCGCAGCAGGCGGCCCAGCCGCGGCGAGGAGAGGATCTCCGGCTTCTCCATCACGCCACTCGCCGGCCGAGAGCACCCAGAAGCCCGTGGGCATCCGGCGCAGGACGGGGACGTCGCTCGTCGCCCTCGAGGTAGTCGCGCAGCCCCACGGCCGGCGGCTGCAGCCCGAGCGCGTCGTCGATCGCCGGCCGGCGCAGGTCGAGCTCCAGCAGCAGCACCCGCCGCTGCCGCTCGAGCGCCAGCGAGCGGCACAGGCCGAGCGACGACCGTCGTCTTGCCCTCGCCCAGGGCCGAGCTGACGACGCCGATCCGGCGCAGGCGGCGGTCGAGGCCCATCGCGCGCAGCCGGGCGGCGAGCAGCCGCAGCTGCTCGCCGGGCAGCGAGCGCTCGTCGAGGATCGTGCGGGCGACGACGTCGGGCGGGTTCGCCTCCGTCGAGTCCTCCTCGAACGCCGGGAGGTCCTCCGCGACCGGTACGCTTCCGCTCTCGAGCCCGCGATCTCGCCTCGCCGGCGTCGTGCGTCACGGCCCCTCCTTGCGCGATCCACGCTCGCTCGCGAGCCTCAGCACGCCCTGCTCCGGCCTCTGCTTACTCATAGCCTCACCGGCGGCGCAGCCGCCCATAGAACCCGAGCCGCTCCAGCTCGCCGCCGCGCCGGTGGGTGGCGTGGCGTATCGGCTCGAATGCGGCCTCCGCGTCGACCTGCAGGCCCTCGATCGCCAGCGCGACGCACCAGCCGGCCACGGCGGCGACCGCGCGCCGAGGCAGCTTCTCGCGCCGGCTAGTGTCGACCAGCACGCGCCCGTCGGTGTGACGTGGAACACACGCAGCACGTCCTCGAGCACGGTCGAGCGCTCGTGCGTCGCGAGCAGCACGCGTGTCGTCTCCTCCGTGCCGACCTCCGTCTCGACGAGCTGGGCGAGCGCCGAGACCGCCCACGCGAGCAGGTCGGGGTCGACGCTGCGGCTCTGATCGGACCAGAGCACGCGCCGGCGCATGCCGTCGAGCACGAGGTCCTCGATCCGCAGCAGCACGGCCTCGTGCTGGATGTCGACCTGGCGCCTGATCACCTCGTGGTCCTCGTCGCGCGCGAGCGGGTGCGGCAGCGCCGTCTCGACCTTGCGCAGCGCCTGTCCCTTCTCGGTCACGACCGTGGTGACCAGGAACTTCGGGTGCGCGCGCTCGCCTCGGTCAGCACGACCAGCGAGCGGCCGCGCAGGTCGACCCGCGTGTAGCGGCCGAAGCCGGCGCCCGTCGCCGACGACTGCAGGTCCATCTTCCGCAGCCCGGGGCTCGACTGGTCCGGGGACGGCAGGGGCGCGGCCGACTGCCCGGTCTGCGGCTGCGTCGGAGCGTGCACGGCGGCGCGCGCCTGGGCGATTGCCACAGGGGAGAGCGGCACGGTCGCGGGCAGGGCGTCGTCCGCGAGTGGCAGTGGCTGCTGGAGCGGCGGCGTCCCGGGGCCGGCGTGCGCCAGCGCGAGCGGCGACGGCGTCTTCTCGGTGGCCGGCGCCTGCTCCACCAGCAGGCGGACCTTGCTCACGAGGTCGCGCAGCGGAAACGGCTTCACCAGGAAAGCCGACGCGCCGGCGTCCAGCGCGGCCCGGATCCGCGCCTCGGAACGCACGGCCGAGACGAAGACGAACGGCACCGGCTCCATGCCGGGAATCGTGCGCATCGCCCGCAGGAACCGTTCCCCGTCCATGTCCGGCATCAGGAGGTCGCTGACGACGCAATCTGGCCGGATTTCAGCCACGCGCTCGAGGGCCGCCTTGCCGGTCGCGAACGTGTGGATCTCGAATTCGGGAGCCTTGAAGGCGCGTTCCATGAGCAGACGGACCTTCGGATCGTCGTCGACCACGATCATCCGCCAGGGGACGCTCATGTGCTGAGGAATCCGAGCAAGAACAGTACCAGCCGAACCCGAGGGAGAGTACGAATGTTCGCAAAGCCTTCCTGGGGTGTCAAACGAGCGCACTCAAAGCATCCGTGCCGGGTATCATCTGGCGTGATATGTTCATCGTGAAGTGGGACGGGCAGCCGCCGCGCCGACAAGGCGGACTGGATCGAGATCCTGCGCGACACGCTGGCGTCCGAGCTCGGCTCCTACCGCGTCGTGTTCGAGCCGGGGAACGAAGGCTGGCGGTTCAGCCTCGAGTGGCGGCCGGACGATCAAGTCCGCGACGACGGCCTGATCGCCAACAGTCCCGAGAGCGTTGCCTTCAACATCTACCAGGGCCTGTCGACGCCGGCAAGGCGCTCGAGCCCGGCTGGACGCCCTGAGCCGCGACCTCTCCTCAGGTCCGCGTCTTCTTGGCGAGCCGGACCACCGAGCCGCCGTTGCGCGGGAAGACGAACGACACGCGGTCGGTGAAGTGGCGCATGTAGAAGATGCCCCGCCCGCAGCCCCGCGCCAGGTTCTCCTCGGCGCAGTGGGTCGGGCACGGCCGCAGGATCGAACCCCGGGCCGCGGTCGCGCACGCTGATCACCAGGCTGTCGGGCGTCAGGTGCAGCCCGATCCGCGTCGGCGCGTTGTCGGGGCTGCGGCCGTGTCGGATGCGCGTTCACGACCGCCTCGCGCAGCGCCACCCCGACGAAGACGGCCTCCTCGGGCTCGAGTCCACCCGCCCGGCCCATGCAGACGGCGAGGTCCTCGATGTGGTCGAGCGCGGCCTCGCCGTCGGGCCCGGCTCGGGAGCGCGAAGCGGGCCGACCAGGTGCCGCTGCCGGGTGGCGCCGGAAGCGCCCGAGGCGCAGCGCCTCCGAGTCGAGATCGGCCATGGGGACCACGCCATTATGGACGAGAGTGGCGGGACCCGTTGTTCCGCAAAACCCCGTGAGGGCCGTGATTTCCGTGTCCGGCGGCCATCCGGGCGGAAGTCGCTCGACCGATAATTGACTTTTTCGTACTGATTGCCTATGCTGTCGTCTGACGGCCGAAACGAGGCGTTCCGCCCTCTGCCGGGTGACGACCAACGATGCTCGAGATCCAGAACCTGCACGCGAAGGCCGGCGAGAACGAGATCCTGCGCGGCCTGTCCCTGACGGTCCGGGCCGGCGAAGTCCACGCGATCATGGGTCCGAACGGCTCCGGCAAGAGCACCCTCGCGCACGTGCTCGCGGGCCGGCCGGGCTACACCGTGACGAGCGGCGAGGTGCGCTACAAGGGCAAGGACCTGCTCGCGCTGCCGCCCGAGCAGCGCGCGCGCGAGGGCGTCTTCCTCGCCTTCCAGTACCCGGTCGAAATCGCCGGGGTCAGCAACGTCTACTTCCTCAAGGCGGCGCTGAACGCCGTCCGCCGGCACCAGGGCCGCCCTGAGCTCGACGCGGTCGAGTTCCTGGCGCTGGTGAAGGAGAAGGCGCGCGCCGTCGAGATCGACGAGGAGCTGGTGCGCCGCGGCGTCAACGAGGGCTTCTCGGGCGGCGAGAAGAAGCGCAACGAGATCTTCCAGATGGCGGTGCTCGAGCCCTCGCTCGCAGTGCTCGACGAGACCGACTCCGGCCTCGACATCGACGCGCTGCGCATCGTGGCCGGCGGCGTCAACCGGCTGCGCGCCCCGGAACGGGCGATGGTGGTCGTCACCCACTACCAGCGGCTGCTCAACTACATCGTGCCCGACTTCGTGCACGTGCTGGTGGACGGGCGGATCGTCCGCTCCGGCGGCAAGGAGATGGCGCTCGAGCTCGAGGAGAGGGGCTACGCGTGGCTCGAGAAGGAGCCCGCGGCCGCGCCTCCCGCCTGAGGCCCGCCACGGATGAGCGCCGTGATCGAGGACAAGGACGCGCTGCGCTCGAGCTTCGAGCGTTTCGCCGCGGCCCACGCCGCCTCCGAGCCGGCCTGGCTGCGCGAGCGGCGCACGGTGGCCTTCGCCCGCTTCGTCGAGAAGGGCCTGCCCGGCCCGCGCGACGAGGCCTGGCGGCAGACGCCGCTGGCCCGCTGACGAAGCACGCGCTTCGAGCCGGCCGACCCGGCGGCCGACGCCGCCACGACGCGCTCGCGCTCGTGCCGCGCGAGACGACTCGGTCGGGGTCGAGATCGTCTTCGTCAACGGCCGCTTCGCGCCGGCGCTGTCGCGCCTTCCCGCGGGCGTCGCGGGCGTGAGCGTCGCGAGCCTGCGCGAGGCGCTGCGCGCGGCGCCGTCCTCGCTGGAGCCGCACTTGGGGCGCGCGCTGCCCGAGCACGGCCGGCGTCTTCGCCGACCTCAACACCGCGTTCGCCGAGGACGGCGCCGCTGGTGACGGTCGCGCCCGGCGACCGCCGTCGCGCGCCGATCCACGTCGTGCACGTCTCGCTGCCCGGAGCCCGCCCCGACGGTCGCGTACCTGCGCACGCTGGTGCTCGCCGGCCGCGGCAGCGAGTCGTGCGTCGTCGAGACGTTCGTGGGCGCGGGCGGCGGCTACCTGCTGAACGCCGTCACGCGAGGTCGTCGCTCGCGGACGACGCCCGCGTCGACCACTACAAGCTGCAGCGGGAGGGCGCCGCAGGGGCTGCACGTCGCGACGCTGGCTGCCCGGCTGGGCCGCAGACGCTCACTTCCTCGACCACGCGCTCTCGCTCGGCGCTCGCGCTGTCGCGCAACGACATCTGGCTGCGCTTCGACGCGGAGGGTGGCGAGGGCACGCTCGACGGCCTGTTCGTGCTGGACGGCCAGACGCGCTGTCCGACACGCACTCGGTCGATCGACCACGCGCGGCCGCACTGCACCAGCCGCCAGCTCTACAAGGGCATCCTGGACGGCCAGGCCCGCGGCGTCTTCAACGGGCTCGTGCTCGTGCGGCCCGGGCGCGCAGAAGACGGACGCCATGCAGACGAACCGCAACCTGCTGCTCTCGCGCGAGGCGCTCGTCCACTCGACGCCCCAGCTCGAGATCCTGGCCGACGACGTCAAGTGCAAGCACGGCTCGACCACGGGCCAGCTCGACCCGCTCGCCCTCTTCTACCTGCGCTCGCGCGGGATCGGCGAGGCGGCGGCGCGCAGCCTGCTCACCTGGGCCTTCGCCGGCGACCTGCTGCGCGGCGTGCGAGTCGACGCCGTGCCGCAGCGCGGTCGAGCGGCACCTGCAGGCGCACCTGCCCGGCGTCGCGGACGTGCAGGAGGCGCTCTCGTGAGCGGCCGCAGGCCTCCGCCCTGCCCGCGACGGCCGCCTGGGACGTCGAGGCGGTGCGCCGCGAGTTCCCGATCCTCTCGCGAGACGGTGCACGGCAAGCCGCTCGTCTACCTCGACAGCGCCGCCAGCGCGCAGAAGCCGCAGGCGGTGATCGACGCCGAGCGCGAGGTCTACGAGCGCGGCTACGCGAACATCCACCGCGGCGTGCACCGGCTGTCGCAGCTCGCCACCGAGGCCTACGAGAGGGCGCGCGGCACGGTGCGCCGCTTCCTGAACGCGGCCGACACGCGCGAGGTCGTGTTCGCTGCGCGGCACGACCGAGGCGATCAACCTGGTGGCGCAGAGCGTACGGCCGGCAGCACGTCGGCGCCGGCGACGAGGTGCTGATCACCGGCCTCGAGCACCACTCGAACATCGTGCCCTGGCAGCTGCTGTGCGAGGAGAAGGGCGCGCGGCTGCGCGTCGCGCCGATCGACGACGCGGGCGAGGTGCGACCTGGTCGCCTTCGAGCGGCTGCTGTCTCGCCGCGCACGCGCGTCGTGTCCGTGGCGCACGTCTCGAACGCGCTGGGCACGATCAACCCGGTCCGGCGCATGACCGAGCTCGGCGCACGCCGCCGGCGCCGTGGTGCTGATCGACGGCGCGCAGGCGGCGCCGCACCTGGCCGTCGACGTGCGCGCGATCGGCTGCGACTTCTACGCCTTCTCCGGCCACAAGGTCTACGGGCCCTCCGGCATCGGCGCGCTCTACGGCCGGGCCGCGCTGCTCGAGGCGATGCCGCCCGTGGCAGGGCGGCGGCGACATGATCGCCTCCGTCTCGCTTCGAGAAGTCCACCTGGAACGAGCTGCCCTACAAGTTCGAGGCCGGCACGCCGAACATCGCCGGCGCGATCGCGCTCGGCGCGGCGCTCGACTGGATGGAGGCGCACGGGATCGAGGCGATGGCCGGCGTACGAGCACGAGCTGCTGCGCCACGGCACGCGCGTGCTGTCGGAGATCCCCGGCCTGCGCCTGGTCGGCACCGCGCGCGAGAAGGCGGGCGTGCTTGTCGTTCGTGCTCGAGGGCGTGCACCCGCACGACGTGGGCACGATCCTCGACCACGAGGGCATCGCGGTGCGCACCGGCCACCACTGCGCGCAGCCGGTGATGGACCGCTTCGGCATCCCGGCCACCACCCGCGCCTCGCTCGCCTGCTTCAACACGACGCGGGAGCTGGACGCGCTCGCCGCCGGCGTGCGCAAGGTGCAGGAGATGTTCCGGTGAACGACCTGCGCGAGCTGTACCAGGAGGTCATCCTCGACCACAGCAAGCGGCCGCGGAACTTCCGCGGCCATGCCGGAGGCGAGCCACCGCGCCGTCGGCCACAACCCGCTGTGCGGCGACCGCGCGACCGTCTACCTGCAGCGTCGAGGACGGGGTGGTGAAGGACGTGAGCTTCGAGGGCGCCGGCTGCTCGATCTCCACGGCCTCGGCGTCGATGATGACGGACGCCCTGCGCGGCAGGACGCTCGACGAGGCGAAGGCGCTGTTCGAGCGCTTCCACGAGCTGGTCACCGCCGACCCGAGCCGGGCGGCCGAGGTCGCGCCCGAGCTCGGCAAGCTGGCCGTGTTCCAGGGCGTCCACGAGTTCCCGATGCGCGTGAAGTGCGCCTCGCTGGCCTGGCACACCATGAAGTCCGCGCTCGAGGGCGGCGGCACCGCCAGCACGGAGTGAGGCGATGGTGCAGCGCGAGGCGCGCGTACGCTGTCCCGCGACGTCGAGGTGGCCGCGATCCCGTACGGCGACCGCATCACGCTGACCATGGGCACGACCGTCTTCATCACCCAGGCGCTGGGCGGCTCCTACACGGCCATGACGGACCACGGCTACCTGGTGCGCATCGAGGGCAGCGACGCCGACGCGATCGGCGAGCGGCCGACGAAGCCGCTGAGCGCCGAGGACGCCGCCGGGCAGGACGGTCCAGCAGATGGCGTGGGACCAGCTCAAGACCTGCTTCGATCCCGGAGATCCCGGTCAACATCGTGGACCTCGGGCTCGTCTACAAGTGCGAGACCGAGCCCGTCGAGGGCGGCGAGCGGGTGCGGGTGGAGTTCACGCTCACGGCGCCCGGCTGCGGCATGGGCGACTTCCTGCGCCAGGACGTGCAGCAGAAGCTGCTGGCGATCCCGGGCGTCAAGGAGGCCGAGGTCCAGGTGGTGCTCGACCCGCCCTGGGACCAGAGCATGATGTCCGACGTGGCGCGGCTCCAGCTGGGCCTGATGTAGCCATGAAGCTGAGCTCGATGGAGGAGTACGGCCTGCGCTGCCTGCTCCAGATCGCGCGCGCGGGCCCCGGCGCCAGCCTCACGATCGCCGAGATGAGCGAGCGCGAGGGCATCTCGGCGCCGAACGTGGCCAAGATCATGCGGGTGCTGCGCCGCGCGGGCCTGGTGCGCAGCACGCGCGGCAAGGCCGGCGGCTACAGCCTGGCCAGGCCGCCGGTCGAGGTGCGGGCGCTCGACGTGCTGGCGGCGCTCGGCGGCCGGCTGTTCGACACCGGCTTCTGCGACCGCCACGCGGGCGTGTCGGGCCACTGCCTCAACACGCGCGACTGCTCGATCCGGCCGGTGCTGCGCGGGCTGCAGGAGGCCGTCGACCTCGTGCTCGGCGAGCTGACCCTCGCCAGCCTGCTGCGCAGCGAGGTCGAGGTGGCGGTGGCCGTGCGCCCGCGTGCGGTCAAGCTGCCGCTGTTCCAGCGCCGGGGCAACTGAGCCAGGCGGCGCGATCCGCGGCGCCGGCTCGGTCCCACGCGCCGCATCCCGCATAGAATCGCCCACGCATGTCGAGGGAGATTCGGATCGCAATGGTCGGCTTCGGCAACGTCGGCCGGCGCTTCGCCGAGCAGCTGCGCGGGCCGTACGCGCGGGTGCTGCGCGGGCACGGCGCGCGCGCTCGCGTCACCGGCATCGCCACCGCGCACCACGGGATCGCCGTCGACCGGCTCGGGTTGCCGCTCGCGCCGGGCGCTGCGGCTGGTCGCGGGCGGCCGCTCGCTCGACCCTCTGCACCGGGGCCGCCGCCTCGACGACGTGCGCGCCTTCATCGCGCGTGTTCCGGCGGACGTGCTGCTCGAGGTCACGACCGCTCGAGCCGCGCAGCGGCCGCCCGGCGATCGACCACGTGCGCCAGGCGCTCAGGCGCGGCCTGCACGTGGTCACCTCGAACAAGGGGCCGGTGGCCTTCGCCGCGAGGCCGCTGCGGGCGCTCGCCGCTCGCCGGCGTCGCCTGTTCCTGCACGAGGGCGCCGTGATGGACGGCACGCCAGTCTTCAACCTGGTCGAGCGCTGCCTGCCCGGGGTGCGCGTGCTGTCGTTCCGAGGGACCCTCAACAGCACCACGAACCTGGTGCTGTCACGCATGGAAGAGGGGCTCACGGCGAGCGCCGCCGTCAAGGAGGCGCAGCGGCTCGGCATCGCGGAGGCGGACCCGCGCAACGACCTCGAGGGCTGGGACGCGGCGGTCAAGGGCTGCGCCCTGGCCAACGTCTTGCTGGGTGGCTCGCTGCGCCCCTCGCACGTGCGCCGCAGGGGCATCGCGGGGCTGAGCGCGCTCGACGCGCGGCGCGCGCTGCGCGCCGGCGCCCGCCTGCGCCTGGTCGTGCGCGGCGAGCGCCACGGCAGAGGCGCGCGCGTGCGGGTCTCTCCCGAGCGCGTCCCCTTCGGCGACCCGCTGTCCGGCTCCGGTCCCGATACCGCGCTCGTGCTGCAGACCGACCTCATGGGCGAGATCGGGATCCTCGAGCGCGGCGCGAGCGTCGACCAGACGGCCTACGCGCTGCTGTCGGACCTGCTGGAGGTCGCGCGGGAAGCGCTGACGTGCGGCGGCGCACGCTGCTGACCGCGTGGGTCTCGGGCGCCGCGAGCGCGCTGGCGCGTCCCCGCATGGCCGCCGCGGGCGACGCGCTCGTGGTGTTCGCCGCCGCGAGCCTGGTCGACGCGCTGCAGGAGCTCGGCGAGGCCTTCCGCGAGCGGACCGGCCAGGCCGTCGTGTTCGCCTTCGGCGGCTCGGGTGACCTCGCGCGGCAGATCCGCGCCGGCGCTCCCGGCCCAGGTCTTCGTCTCGGCCGACGCTCTCGCGTGGACGAGCTGGAGCGGGCGGGGCTGGTGCGCCCGGCGGACCGCGTGGACCTTCGTCTCGAACCGGCTGGTGGTCGTCGTACCCGCAGCCTCGCGCTCACGCGCCGGCGCGCGGCCAGGGAGCTGGCCTCGCTGCGCCGGATCGTGCTCGCCGATCCGCAAACCGTGCCGGCCGGCGCCTACGCCCGGCAGTGGCTCGAGCGCGCCGGCGTGTGGGCCGAGCTGCGCGAGCGGGTCGTCCCTGTTCTCGACGTGCGCGCGGCGCTGGCCGCGGTCGAGGCGGAGGCCACGCCCGCGGCCGTCGTCTACGCCACCGACGCGAGCGGCTCGCGGCGCGTGCGCGTCGCTTTCGAGGTGCCGGCGGCCGAGGCCCCGCGCATCGTCTACGTGGCTGCGCTGCTGTCGGGCGCCGGCCCCGCCGCCCGGCAGTTCCTCGCCTATCTGCGCTCGCCCGAGGCAGGCGCCGTGTTCCGGCGCTTCGGCTTCACCCCCCCGCCGGCGCGCTGAGCGATGGCGCACGGGGACCTGCAGGTCGTCGCCTTCACGGTGCAGATGGCGCTTCTCGCCACCGCCGTGGTGCTGGTGCCCGGCGTCGCGGCGGCGCTGCTGCTGGCCCGCTACCGCGGCCCGGGCCGGGGCGCGCTCGACACCCTGCTGTCGCTGCCCCTCGTGCTGCCGCCCACCGCGGTCGGGCTGGCCCTGCTCGACCTGCTCGGCCGCAGCCGGCCGCTCGGTCGCTGGCTGGCCGCGCACGGCGTCGAGATCGTCTTCACCTGGAAGGCCGTGGTGCTCTCGACCGCCGTCATGTCGTTCCCGCTGCTGGTCCGCTCGGCGCGCACGGCGTTCGAGGAGGTCGACCCGCGCCTGGTCGGCCTCGCGCGCACGCTCGGCTGCGGACCGTTGTCGGCGTTCTTCCGGGTGACGCTGCCGCTGGCGCGGCGCGGCGTGCTGGCGGGCGCCGTGCTGGCCTTCTCACGCGCGCTGGGCGAGTTCGGCGCGACGATCCTGGTGGCCGGGAACATACCGGGACGCACGCAGACGCTGGCGCTCGCGATCTTCCAGGAGGTGCAGGCCGGCCGCGACGAGCGCGCCGCCACGCTGGCCGGCTGGACCGTGGCGCTCGCGTTCGCGGCGCTGTGGTCGGCCGAGTGGATCGCCCGGCGCCGGGAGCGGGCGGTGGCGCGGTGAGCGCCCCGGCCCTGGAGATCGACGTCGCGCTTACGCTGCCGCGCTTCGAGCTGCGCGTGAGAGCCGAGCTGCCGCCCGGCGTCACGGCGGTGATGGGCCCCTCGGGCGCGGGCAAGACGTCGCTGCTGGAGACGATCGCCGGCCTGCGCCGCGGCGTTCGCGGGCGGGCCGCGCTGGCGGGCGAGCCGCTGCTCGACACCGCTCGCGGCCTGGCCGTGCCTCCGGAGCGGCGGCGGATCGGCTACGTGCCCCAGGACGCCGCGCTCTTCCCCCACCTCAGCGTCCGCGACAACGTCCGCTTCGGCGCGCGGGCCGACCGTGCCGCGGTCGACACCGCCGTCGACACGCTCGAGCTGGGGCCGCTGCTGGGCCGCCCGCCCAGGCTGCTGTCGGGCGGCGAGCGCCAGCGGGTCGCGCTGGCGCGCGCGCTGGCGACCCGCCCGCGGCTGCTGCTGCTCGACGAGCCCTTCGCCGCTCTCGACGAGCCGCTGCGCGAGCGCGTGCTGCCGTGGCTGCTGCGCGTGCGCGACGCGTGGTCCCTGCCCTGCCTCTACGTGACCCACAACGTGGGCGAGGCCCTCGCGGTGGCCGGCTACGCGCTCCTGCTGCGCGACGGCGGCGTGGAAGCGCGCGGAGAGCCGCGCTCGCTGCTCGCGGCCCCGGCGCTGCTGGGAGAGGCCGAGCGGACCGGCATCGAGAACGTCTGGCGGGGCCGCGTGCAGGGCCACGACGAGGCGGGCGGCGTCACGCAGGTGCGCACCGCGGACGGCCTGTTCGTGGCGGTCACGCTCGCGAGCGCCCGGCCGGTCGGCTCGCCGGTGACGCTCGCGCTGCGCGCCGAGGACGTGATCGTCGCGGACGGCCCGGTGAGTGGCCTCTCCGCCCGCAACGCCTTCGCCGCCCGGGTCGCCGTGCTGGAGGCGACCGGCGTCGACGTCACGCTGCGCTGCACGCTGGAGCCGGGCCCTGGTGAGCTGCTCGCGCGGGTCACGCCGGCGGCGGTGCGGGCGCTCGCGCTGGCGCCGGGCCGCAGCGTGTGGCTCGCGGTCAAGAGCCACTCGATCCGGCTGCTGTGAGGCCGGCTGCAGTGAGCCCGCTGCCGCAGGGTGGCTGCCGCGTCGCCAAGGTGCGATCGGGGTCCGGCCTCAGCAGCAGCGGCTCGGGTTGCGGTACCGGCGCTGCAGCGTGTCGAGGTAGAAGTCCTCGCGGCTGAGCGGGGGAGCCCCGCCGGCGCGTTCCGCGTAGATCTCGTAGGCTGCGTCGCCGCTCCACACGCGCAGGGCCTGCCACGCTGCCGCCAGCAGCGAAAGCAGGCGGCCCGGTCGGTGCTGCGCTCGGCGCGGCGGGCTCACGGCGCGGCTCCCGACCAGCGCGTGCGCACGTACGGTGTCTCGTGGGTGGTCGCCTCTTTGCGCCCCGTCAGGATGCGGAACCACTCGAGAGCGGCCTCGGCCATCAGCAGCAGCACGAGGCTGGCGAAGAGCAGGGTCACCCCGGCGTCCAGGCGGTTGTTGAAGGCCACCCGGCGCTGAGCGTCCACCTTGTCCGGCGGCAGCGTGCCCGACTCGATCTTCTGGTCGACGGCGCGGGCCGCGGCCAGGAAGCCGATCCGGGGATCGGGGTCGAACGACTTCTGCCAGCTCGCGGTGAGCGTGGCCGCCAGCAGCCAGGCGGTCGGCAGCAGCGTCACCCAGAGGTAGCGCCTGCGCCCGCTCTTGAGCAGGATCGTGCTCGCGAGCACGAGCGCCACGGAGGCGAGGATCTGGTTCGAGATCCCAAAGAGCGGCCACAGAGTGTTGATGCCGCCCAGCGGGTCGAGCACACCGCGGTAGAGGAAGTAGCCCCAGGCGGAGACGATGAGCGCGCTCGTGAGCAGCGTCACCGGCCAGGATCGGGCGCGGCCCAGCGGCTGCCACAGGTGGCCGAGGATCTCCTGGACCATGAAGCGGCCGACCCGCGTGCCGGCGTCCAGCACCGTCAGGATGAACAGGGCCTCGAACATGATCGCGAAGTGGTACCAGATGCCGAGCAGGCGCTCGCCCCCGATCGTGCCCGAGAAGATGTGGGCCATGCCCAGCGCCAGCGAGGGCGCCCCCCCGCTGCGGCTCCACAGCGTCTGCTCGCCCACGCTGGCCGCCAGCGCCTGCATCCTGGCGGGATCGATGGGGAAGCCCCACGAGGAGATCGTCGCCGAGGCCTGCGCGGCCGTCGCGCCCAGGACGCTCTCGTGGGCGTTGACGGCGAAGTAGACGCCGGGGTCGAGGGCGCACGCCGCCACCATCGCCATCACGCCCACGAACGACTCCATCAGCATCGAGCCGTAGCCCACCAGCCGCGCGTCGGTCTCGCGCGTCAGCAGCCGTGGCGTGGTGCCCGAGGCGATCAGGGCGTGGAAGCCGGAGACCGCCCCGCAGGCGATCGTGATGAAGCAGAACGGGAAGACGGCGCCGGCGAAGACGGGGCCGCTGCCGTCCACGAAGCGGGTGAGCGCCGGCATCTGGATCGTCGGCCGGACGATCAGGATCCCGGCGGCAAGCGCCAGCACCACGCCGACCTTGATGAACGCCGAGAGGTAGTCGCGCGGGGCGAGCAGCAGCCAGACCGGCAGCGCCGAGGCTGCGAACCCGTAGGCGATCACGGCGATCGCCAGCGCCGTTGCCGAGAAGGTGAACAGAGGCGCCCACGCGAGTGCGCGACCCACTGGCCGCCGACCACCGAGCAGAAGACGAGCGTCAGGCCGATCAGCGAGGCCTCGAGCACGCGCCCGGGCCGCCAGAAGCGCAGGTAGATCCCCATCAGCATCGCGATCGGGATCGTGGTGGCGATCGTGAACGCGCCCCACGGCGACTGCTTGAGCGCGTTGACGACCACCAGCGCCACCGCCGCGAGCAGGATCACCATGATCGCCAGCACGGAGGCCATGGCCAGGATCCCGCCCCGGCGGCTCACCTCCTCGCGCGCCATCTGCCCGAGCGAGCGGCCGTCGCGACGCAGCGAGAAGAACAGGATCACGAAGTCCTGCACGCAGCCGCCGAGCACGGCGCCGGCGACCAGCCACAGCGTGCCGGGCAGGTAGCCGAACTGCGCGGCCAGCGTGGGCCCGACCAGCGGACCGGGCCCGGCGATCGCCGCGAAGTGGTGGCCGAGCACGATCCAGCGGTTCGTCGGCACGAAGTCGCGGCCGTCGTCGAGCCGCTCGGCCGGGGTGGCGCGCGTGGCGTCGAGCGCGAGCACCTTCGGGCCGCGATGAAGCGCCGAGTAGAAGCGGTAGGCGACCAGGTACGTGCCGCCCGCCGCCACCACGAAGAACACGCCGTTGACCGGCTCGTCGCGCGAGAACGCGATCGCGGCGAGCGCGCTGCCGCCCGCGACGGCGACCGCCAGCCAGGCGAACAACGAAACGACGCTGCCCATCGTGCTCGGCGCCTCCCGCGTGGAAGCGCCGAGTATAACCAGCGGGAGCCGAGCAGGGGAGCGGGCCGGCGCGGCGCGCCCGCGGAGGCGTGGCGCGAGCGCCGCCCGGCGTCAGCGCTTGTCGACGACCAGCTTCGTGGCCAGCACGTAGCCCTCCGGCTTGCTCCAGCCCTCGACGTACGCCTGGTCGCCGACGACGACCGCGTAGGGGTCGAGCCCCGAGCCGTCCGACCACTTGAACGTGGTGCCGCCGTCCGTCTCCACGCGGCGCCCGGCGACCGTGAGCCTGAGGTTGCACGACGCCGCGACGCGGCCGTCGAGCCGGATCACGCCGCCCGCGCGCTCCAGCGCGACCACGGAGTCCACGCGGCCCCTGAACGTCGTCCAGCTGGCGCCGCCTCCCGAGGCCGGCGACGAGCCCTCGATGCGCAGGCTGGTGCAGCGGATTCCGCCGTCCGCCCGCTTCCAGCCCTCGACGTACGCGGACTGGCCCGCTCTGATGTCGCGCGGATCGAGCGTGCCGCGGTCGGACCAGCGGAACGTCGTCTGCGGGCTCGTGTACACGGTGCGGCCCGCGACGAGCAGCGTCGGGTAGGAACCGCCGTTCGGGTCGGCGTGCACGCCGCGCGCAGCGAGCGAGCTGGACGACACCGCCTCGACCTTGCCGCTGAAGCTCGCCCACGTCTCGCCGCTCTCGCCCCCGCTCGTGAGCGCCGCGATCTCCTCGGCCAGCACGACGCCGTCGCCGCGCAGCACGCCCCAGACCTTGACCCTCTCGCCCGCCTGCAGGTCGGACAGCTGGATGCGCCGCTCACCGCGCCAGACCTTCCTGATCTCGCTCACGTCGACCGGGCGCCCGGCGACGACGAGCCGCGTGCCGGCGGTCTGCTCGAGGTTGCCGGAGAAGAACGTTCCGGCGCTGGGCTGGCAGCTGGCGGGGCCGTTCAGCTGCGCGCTGGCCCCGGAGATCGTCACGTTGATGGTGGTGACCAACCCGTCCTGCAGGCCGCTCACCGACAGCTGCGCGGCCACGCCCGAGCCCTCGAAGCGCAGGCTCGCGGTGCCGGCCGGCAGAGACGACATCAGGAACTGGCCGTCCTCGTCCACCGGCGCGGACGCCGCCGTCCCGATCGCCGTCACGCGCAGGCCCTCGCTCGCGCCGACGACGGTTCCCTGCAGGACGGCGTTGCCCGAGGCAACCGCCTCCGTGCCCGTGACGACGGCCCTCGATCCGCCGCAGGCCGCCGCCAGCAGCGCCAGGGCGAGGCCGGCGGTGAGCAGACACACGTTTCTTGCACGACGACGCATGACATGGCCTCCTTCCAGAAGGCCGCGCGACCCTGCCGGCCGCCGGCCCTGTGCTCTGGGCTCCTGGCGGCTCGGCTGGCCCCTGAGGGATCAGGGCTCCGTGGCTCTGCGTCCCCGAGTTGCCCCGGGTTTGCTCTGAGCAGGAGGTCTATCCCGGGCACCAGCGCCCGATTGCCGCGAAGCTTACGAGCCCGCGCTGGCCAAGCGAGTGAGGTTTGTCACGGGTTTTGACGCGTGTGCGCACGCGCGCGCAGGCCTCGAACGCATCGTGGATACGCCGGCGTCGGGACGGAGGCCACGCCGCCTACGACGAGCCGTTCTCGGGCAGCCCCGCGGCGCGTTCGAAGCGAATGCACGTTGCGGTCGCAGTGAGGGGCGTGAGCGGCAGTCACGCGCGCGGCGCAATCGGGCCTGGGTGGGGCCGATCCTCGCCAGCTCCGGCGTTTCCGGCTAGACTCGCGAGGCACATGCTCCGCGTCGATCGTCGTCGGGCGGACAGCCTCTCCGGGGACATCGGACCGACGGTGCTCGGCCGCCCGACATCGAGCGGATCCACGTCGACGACGCCGCCGGCCGCGCTCGAGACCGCGGGCCGAGCGCGCCCGCCCGACCTGGTCGTGATCGACCTGCCGCGGACGCGGCCGCGGAGCTCGTGCGGCGCTGCGCGGCCGGGCGCAGACCCGGCCCTGCGCGATCGCCTGGGTGAACCGCTGCGACCCGCCGGAGGCGGAGGCCGAGCTGGTCACCGCGGCCGGCGCCAACGTCGCGATCCCGCTGCCGATCGACCCGCTGCTGTGGGACCGGCGGCTGGAGGAGCTGCTCAGCGTGCCGGCCCGGCGCGTCGCTTCCGCATCCCGGTGCGGCTGCGGGACTGGTCGCAGTTCGTGCCACGGCGCCGACGAGGCCGACGCGGTCGTCCTCAACATCGGGGCGCGCGGCGTGCTGCTCGAGACCGCGCGCGAGCTCGAGCTCGGCGGCAAGCTCGGGCTCTGCTTCCGCCTGCCCGGCGACGCGCACGACCTGGCGGTGGTCGGGCAGGTCGTGCGGCTGGCCGGCCGCGGGGACGGACGGGCTGCTTCCGCGTGGGCGTCGAGTTCCTGGTCTATCGCGCGGACGCGCGCGACCGGATCGTCCGCCTTCGTCGAGGCCGAGCCGGGACCGGAGGTCCGCCCGGGCGCGCCCGGACGACGCGCTCCCGCTCACCGTTCGCCCGTTCGAGGAGGCGCTCGAGTGGGAGGAGGAGCTGCGGGCGAGCGAGATCCGCAAGGCGCTGATCCTCGACTCCGCGCTCGACTGCATCATCACGGTCGACCACGAGGGCCGGATCGTCGAGTTCAACGCGGCGGCGCGCCGGCTGTTCGGCTACAGCCGGTCGGAGGTGCTCGGCCGCGAGATCGCGGACACGATCGTGCCGCCGGCGCAGCGCGACGCGATCCGCAGACGGCTGCGCGAGCCTGACGCTCACCGGCGACACCGAGGACATCGGCCAGCCGCGCGACGCCCGGCGATGCGGGCCGACGGCTCGCTGGTGCCCGTGCAGGTGTTCGTGTTCCCGGCCTACGTCAAGGGCGAGCTGCTGCTGACGGCGTACATCCGCGACCTCACGGAGAAGCGCCGCGAGCAGCGGCTGGCGGCGGCGCGCCAGCGCGCGGTGCGCACGCTGACCGTGTCGCTGTCGCTGGCGGAGGCCGCGCCCGCGGTGCTCGACGCGGTCGTGGGCGGCCTCGACTGCGACGAGGCGCGGCTGTGGCTGCTCGAGAGCCCGGAGCGGCTGGTGCTCGCCGCGACCTCGACGGCCGGCGGGGCCGGCAGCCGGCCCGACGAGTCGCTGGCGCGGCGGGCCCTCGACCGCACGGTCCCCGTCTGGGAGCCTTCCCGCGGCGGGCGGCCGCGGCGCCGCGATGGCCGTGCCGATGCGCGTGGGCGGCCAGACGCTCGGTGCGCTCGAGGCCCGCTCGCTCGCGGCTCGCGGCAGCCCGACGACAGCTGGCCCGAGATGCTGGCCGACGTCGCCAGCCAGCTGGGGCTGTTCCTCGAGCGCCAGCGCGCCGAGGCCGAGCTGCAGCGCTTCGCGCGCTACGACGGGCTCACCGGCCTGCCGAACCGCAACTTCTTCCGCGAGACGCTGCAGCGCACGCTCGCCCGGGCCGCGCGCGAGCGCTCGCGGCTCGCCCTCATCTTCATCGACCTCGACGGCTTCAAGGCGGTGAACGACGGCCTCGGGCACGCGGCGGGGGACGCGGTGCTGCAGCTGATCGCCGAGCGGCTGCGCGCGGGCACCCGCAGCTCCGACGTCGTCGCCCGGATCGGCGGCGACGAGTTCGTGGTGCTGGTGCAGAGCCTCGCGCGCGGCGACGACGCCGCGCTCGTCGCGCGCTCGCTGCTCGACCGCGCTGGCGCGGCCCTGCGTCGTCGAGGGCCACGACGTGACGCTCGGGGCGAGCGCCGGGATCGCCGTCTACCCGGAGGACGGCGGCGACGCCGAGGGGCTGCTGCGCAACGCGGACCTCGCGATGTATCGGGCCAAGCAGGAGGGCCGCCACACGTACCGTTTCTTCACGGTCGAGATGAGCGACCGCGCGCTCGAGCGCATGACGATGCTCGACGGCCTGCGCGCTCGCCCTCGAGCGTCAGGAGTTCGAGCTCGTCTACCTGCCGGTCGTCGAGCGCGGCCACGCGATGGCGCTCGAGGCGCTGCTGCGCTGGCGGCACCCGAAGCTCGGGCCTCGTGCCGCCGGCGACCTTCATCGCCGAGGCGGAGGAGAGCGGCCTGATCCTGCCCCTCGGCGCGCACGTGCTGCGCGCGGCCGCCCGCTTCATCGCCTCGCTGCCGGGAACCAGCGATGCGGCTGGTCGTGAACATCTCGCCCCGGCAGTTCCTCGAGCCGCACCTGTTCGAGACCATCCGCCAGACGCTCGAAGTCAGCGGCCTGGCGCCCTCGCGCCTGGAGCTGGACCTGACCGGGCGGCCGTGATGGGCGGCGGCGAGCGCGCCGCCGAGCAGCTGCGCCCCGCTGCGGGAGCTGGGCGTGCGGCTCGCGCTCGACGACTTCGGCACCGGCTCCGTTCTCGATCGCCCGCTGCGCTCGCTCGGCTTCGGCAGCCTGAAGATCGACCGCTCGCTCGTGGCGCAGCTGCCGGACGGCGCCGAGCACGTGGTGCTGGTGGACGCGATCCTCGCGCTGGCGCGGGCGCTGGAGCTCGAGGTGGTCGCGGAGGGCGTCGAGACGGCGGCGCAGCGGCGCTTCCTCGAGGCGCGGGGCTGCACGCGCCTGCAGGGCTACCTGCTCAGCCCGCCGCTCCCCCGGCGGAGGTGCCGGCCTTCCTGGCGCGCCCGGCGGAAGAGCCAGGCGCGGACGCAGCGGACTCCGCTCGCTGACGCGCCGCCGGCGTCAGAGCGCCTCGAGCGCCCCTCTCTCCCGCTCGAGGGACGCCAAGAGCGCGAGCTGGGCGCGGGCCCGCTCGAGGTTGTGGCCCGGCCGCGCGATCCGGTAGTAGCGGTCGCCGTCGAGGTGGTCGGCGAGGAAGCGCAGCGCCTGCTCGTAGACGATGACGAGCGCGCCCGTCGCGAGCAGCGAGCGCTCGACGGGGCTGAGCGCGTCGCCCGCGCCCTCCACGAAGCCGCGGGCCAGGGCCGAGTAGAAGGGCAGGCGGACCGCGACCCGGCCGAGGTCTCGCTCGTCCTCGTCCGAGTCGCTGACCGTCGAGCGTGCCAGGTCGCCGAAGTCGTGCGCGGAGAGGCCCGGCATCACCGTGTCGAGGTCGACCACGCACAGCGCCTCGCCGCTCACCTCGTCGAAGAGCACGTTGGCGATCTTCGCGTCGTTGTGCACCGGCCGCTCGGGGAGCCCTCCGTCGCGTGCCGGCCCGGCCAACGCGGCGGCGAGCGCCGCCGGTCGAGCACGGCCTCGAGCTCCGGCCGGCACTCGCCGGCCCGGCCGGCACGGTCCTCCGCGACGGTGCGCTCGAACGCCGCGAGGCGGGCGGGCGTGTCGTGAAAGGCCGGGATCGTCTCGTGCAGGCGCGGCCCGGGCAGGTCCCGCAGCTGGCGCAGGAAGCGGCCGAACGCCAGCGCCGTCGCGTGCGCCTCGGCCTCCGTGCCCGCGCGCTCGGTCGAGCGCGTGCCCTCGACCCACGGCACGAGCCGCCAGGTCTCGCCCTGCTCGTCGACGAGGTGCGTCGCCCCGTCACGAGTCGAAACGAGCC
Organism: uncultured Acidobacteriota bacterium; assembly: GCA_963831755.1. Lineage (GTDB taxonomy): Bacteria > Acidobacteriota > Vicinamibacteria > Fen-336 > Fen-336 > DATBSL01. The sequence goes on along the minus strand of CAWHRC010000012.1, from coordinate 143,743 downwards.
GCAGCACGCGCCGGGCGGCGTCCGCGACGCCCTCCTGCTCCAGACGCGCGGCCACGTGCCGCGTCACGCGGACCATGTTCTCCATCACGTCCGCGGGCCTGCGGAAGACGTGCTGGTTGATCCGCTGCAGCAGGAAGCGCTGCTCGCCCTCGACCGAGCGACGCGGGCGAGCCAGGAGTCGTTGATGTGCCCGCCGCCGTACGGCGCCAGCGAGACGAGCCGGCCGAAGACGGCGAAACGGCGGAGGACCGAGGCGGCGAGCTCGCGTGTGGCGGGCGGCGCGCTCACGCCCAGAGGTCGGCCGGGTAGTCGCCGCGCGCGACCTGCTGCTCGAGCATCGCGACCAGCCGCGGACGGTCGCCCGGGTAGGTGAGGCCGCCCCACGGCCCGCCGCCCGTGAGCACGCGCACGCGGGCGCGGCCGGCGTCCAGCAGGTCCTGCACGGCCGACAGCAGGAAGTACTCCGCCGTGGCGCTGGTGCCGTTGCGGGCGAGGAAGCGGTCGAAGCCCTCCCTGACGGCGGCGACGAAGTCGGGCGTGAAGCCCCAGAAGTTGAGCGAGACCGGCGTCGAGCCGGGGATGGGCCGCCACGTCCCCGTCTCGTCGAGGAAGCGAGCGTCCGCGCCGTCGCGCTCGACCTTCAGCACCTCGCGGATCGAGACGAGATGGCCGCGGACTCGTCCACCTGGCACACGCCGCGGGTGACGGGGCCGTCCGGGCTGAGCGTCGTGGCGAGCGGGAAGCCGACGAAGGCGTACTCGGGCAACCGCCCGCTGGGCGGCTGCCGGAAGTGCTCCGCCAGCACCCGGTAGGTGGCGGCGCCGTAGAAATCGTCGGCGTTGATCACCGCGAACGGGCCGTCGACGAGCGGCGCCGCGGCCAGCGTCGCGTGCCCGGTTCCCCACGGCTTGCTGCGCCCCGCCGGCGGCACGAAACCCGCGCGGCAGGGCGCGGTCCTGCACCGCGTACGTCGACCGGGAACCCGCGCGCGATGCGGTCGCCGACCGCCTCGCGCACGTCGGCCTCCATGCCCTCGCGCACGACGAGCACGACGCGCTGGAAGCCGGCGCGCCGCGCGTCGTAGGCCGCGTAGTCGAGCAGCGTGGCGCCGCCCGGCCCGACGCGGTCGATCTGCTTCGGCCCGCCGTAGCGGCTGCCGACGCCGGCGGCCAGGACGACGAGCGTCGGGCCCTCCACCTCGCGCCTACCTGCCGCCGGCGAAGCTGGGCAGCGCCAGGCTACGCATGGTCTGCAGCCCCGGCCGCGCCTCGAGCACCCTGGGGATGGTGTTGACGGCGATCGAGGCGGTCGCCACGTCGCCGTGGTAGCCCGTCGTGGCCCTGACGTGCAGGCGCGGCGAGCCCTCGATGGTGACGTCGTCGTAGGTCTCGGGCGCGGCCAGGTAGGCCTCCATGTGCAGGCTGATGACCGGCCTCCCGTCGCGGTAACCGCGGCCGTCCTGGACGATGCCGCACACGCTGCCGGCCTCGACCTTCAGGTACTGGCTCTCGACGGGCGCGGCGGCCAGCTTCGGCTGGATCTCGTCGGTGATGCGCTCGAGCTTCCAGCCGAGCGCGTCCGCGATCATGGCCACCGACTCGGTCAGGCCGACGTGGCGCACGGCGCCGGCCTTGACCTGCTCCGCGAACTCCGCTTCGCCGAGCCCGCAGCCGATCTTCTTCTGGAACGGCAGGCGCCTGATGCGCGCGTCCTGGAGGCGCTCGACCCGGACCGAGTCGACCCGCTCGCAGATGCCGGTGAGCGTGATGGGCAGCGTGTCCATCGCGAAGCCGGGGTTGACGCCTGTCCCGACCACCGCGACCTTCGCCTTCTTCGCCGCGGCGTCGATCCTGCGGGCGAGCCGACGGTTCGAGAGCCAGGGGTAGACCAGCTCCTCCGTGGTCGACACGATCGGCACGCGGCGCTCGAGCAGGGCCTCGATCTGCGGCCACACCTTGCGCAGCGAGGAGCTCGTGCACAGGACCGCGACCTGCGGCCTCGTCCTGCGGATCGCCGTGTCGAGGTCGCCGACCACGCGCAGGCCCGTCTTCCTGCCGAGCCCGATCAGCTCGCCGAGGTCCTTGCCGAGCTTCGCCGCGTCCACGTCGACGGCGGCCACGATCTTGAAGTTCTTCCGTGCCGCGAGCTGACGGGCGACGGCGGCCCCGATCGGACCCAGGCCCACGATCATGACGCTGGTTGGCATGTCGGCTCCATCGAACAGACGCGATTCCAGGCCCCCGCGAGGCCGCACGGATCATACGCTGGGCGCCGGCGGGCCACGAGGAGCTCACGCGAGGTGCTTGATCAGCAGCACCTCGTTCGCCCGCTCGCTGTAGATCATCTCGTCGACGATCCGCCCGGCGAGCAGCAGGCCGAAGCCCCCCGGGCGCAGGCCCGGCGCTCGGCTCGCACTTCCGCGTGCGCCAGCGGGTCGTCGGCCGCGTTCGAGACGGCCGAGTGCGGCAGGTCCTCGACGTCGAAGCCCGGCCCCGGGTCGCGCACGTAGAACACCAGCGTGCGCTCCGTGCGGATCGCGGAGACCTCGACCACCTGCCCGGGATCGAAGCCGCCGCCGTGCTCCATCGCGTTCATCAGCACCTCGCGGAAGGCGGACATCAGATCGTCGCGCGGGCTCTCGGGCACGTCGGAACGCAGCTCGGTGAAGAAGTTGACCAGCCTCTCGGCGCTCAACAGCCGGCAGTGGACGCGCACCGTGATCCAGTCGGGCTTGGCAGACACGATCTCGATGCCGTCGGCAAACGGCTCCGCGTCGGCAGCGCGCGCCACCATGTCGGCGATCTCCGAGGGGTCGTACGGCGCCGAGAACAGGGCGAACACGCGCGAGCGCAGCGCGGCGATGACCTCGTCGGGCGTCGTGTGCGCGGCCAGCAGGATCACGCGGATCCCCGGGCGGACGCGCCGCACCGCCAGGAGCTGGGCGAGGTCCTCCTCGATCCGCGTGGTCGGGGCGCTCAGCAGCACGTCGTACGGGCGCTGGCGCAGCCGGCGCAGCGCGTCGAAGGCCCCGGCGGCCGCGTCGACGGCGTGGCTCTCGAGCAGCGGCGAGGCGCGCAGGGCCGCCAGCAGGTCATCCTCGGGCGCGACCATCAGGATCCGGGCCATGCCAGTCTCCGAGCTAGGAAGCCCATTGTAGGCGCGCTGCCGCTGGCCGAGAATCGAGGGGGAGGCTGCCATGAACAGGCGTGACTTCGTCGCGGGCGCGGCCGGGGCCGCCGGCCTCTCGGCCTTTCCGGCCGGGCTCGCGGGGACCGAGCGCGAGAGCGGCCCGGGTGCGCTCGAGCGCCGCGCGCTCGGGCAGGACCGGCGAGAAGCTGTCGATCGTCGGCTTCGGCGGCATCGTCGTGATGAACGCCACGCGCCGAGCAGGCCGCCGCGCGCGTCCGTGAGGCGATCGACGCCGGCGTCAACTACTTCGACGTGGCGCCGAGCTACGGCAACGCCGAGGACATGCTGGGCCCCGCGCTCGAGCCGCTACCGCAAGGGCGTCTTCCTCGCCTGCAAGACGCAGGGGCGCACGCGCGAGGCGGCGGCGAAGGAGCTCGACAGCTCGCTGCGCAAGCTGCGGACCGACCACTTCGACCTCTACCAGCACCACGCGGTGACGAAGAAGGCCGACGTCCAGACGATCCTCGGGCCCGGCGGCGCGATGGAGGCGTTCCAGGCGGCGAAGAAGGCCGGCAAGGTCCGCTTCCTCGGCTTCTCGGCGCACTCGGTCGAGGCGGCGCTCGCGCTCATGGACGGCTACGCCTTCGACACCATCCTCTTCCCGGTCAACTACGCGACCTGGAACGCGGGCAACTTCGGCCCGCAGGTGCTGGCGCGGCGCGAGGGAGAAGGGCATGGGCATCCTGTGCCTGAAGGCGCTCGTGCAAGCAGCCCTGGCCCGAGGGCGCGACCGAAGCGCTACGACAAGTGCTGGTACGAGCCGTTCGACACGCCGGAGGAGGTCGAGCCTGGCGCTGCGCTTCACGCTCTCGCACCCCGTCACGGCGGCCATCCCGCCGGGCGACGAGACGATCTTCCGCGATGGCGCTGAGGCGGCCGCCGGCGTTCGAGCCGCTCGCGCCCGCCGAGGCCGAGGCGATGAAGGCCAAGGGCCTCGCGGCGACGCCGCTGTTCCGCTACCCGAGCGCCGAGGCCTGAGCCGCGGCGTCCTCAGCGGCCGTCGTCGAGCGCGGTCAGCGCGAAGGCGTAGGCGCCGAGCGCCGTGGCCCGGCTCGTGCCGAGGCGCGACAGGCCGACGCCGATGCGCTGCAGCGGGTCGTAGGCGACCTTGCGGCCCGAGCCGGGGACCGGCGACCTCGCGCGCCTCGCCCTTCACGAACGCCGCGCGCTCGGCCGGGTCCTCGAGGTTGAAGGCCCTCATCTCGAGCCGCGGGTTGCGGCCCCAGGGCGAGTCGTAGGGCGGCGTTCATCTCCGCGACGAGCGCCGGCAGGAACAGCTCGGCCGCGCCGGTGAGGCCGCCGCCGATCACGACGAGCCGTCGATCAGCGTGATCGCGTTCGCGAGCGCGTCGCCGGCGGCCTCGCCCATGCGGCGGAAGGCCTCGACGGGCCGCCTCGCGCTGGCCGGGCTGCTCGCCCTTGCCGATCGCGAAGATCTCCTTCGGCTCCGGTGCCTCCTCGAACGGCGATGCCCGGTCCGCTCGGCGTACACGCGGCGCACGGCGCGGATGCTGACCGACTCCTCGACGTTCGAGCGCGGGTCGATCTTGTTCGCGCAGCAGCCAGATCTCGCCGCCCGCCGAGTTGTCGCCGATCCACAGCCGGCCGTCCCGCACGATGCCGCCGCCGAAGCCGGTGCCGAAGGTGGCGCCGAAGCAGGTTGCGGTAGCGCTTCGGGCTGCCCGCCTGCTCGAGCAGGCCGTTCACCCACGGCAGCAGGCCCGCGATCGCCTCGCCGAAGGCGAACAGGTCGCCGTCGTTGTTGATGAAGACCGGGATACCGAAGCGCTCCTCGAGCATCGGCCCGAGCGCGACGCCGCCCTTGAACGCCGGCAGGTTGCCGAGGTCGCCGATGATCCCGCGCGGGTAGTCCGCCGGCCCGGGGAAGGCGAAGCTGATCGCCACCGGCGGCCGCGGGCGCCTGCTCCTTCACCTTCGCGAAGCCCTCGACCGTGGTCTGCAGGCAGGCCCGGAGGTCGTGGCCGTTCGAGGGCAGGCACGACGGGCTCCACGACCTCGCGCTCGGCCTGCACGGCGGAGAAGACGAAGTTCGTGCCGCCGGCGTCGAGCGTCAGGACGACGCGCGGATCCTTCGCGTAGCCCAGCTCACGCCTCCTTCGCCGCGCCTGGCCGCCGCCGCCCCGCAGCGAGAGGGCGAGCAGGTAGGCGAACCCGGCGAGCGGCACCAGGAAGGCGGCGAACAGCCCGTACGGTGTCGTTGAGGCGTCCCATCAGCGGCGGCAGCACCGCGCCGCCGAAGATCGCCATGCACATCAGGCCCGACAGCTCGGCGCCGCGCTCCGGCCGCGCCTCCACGGTCAGCGAGAACAGCACCGGCCAGATGTTCGCGAAGCCGAGCCCGCAGACGACGACGCCCGCGACCGCGAGCGGCGCGACGCCCGAGAGCAGGGCCAGGATGCCCACGGCGCCGAGGCTCGCGCTCACCCGGAAGAACGTTCGTGCCGAGATGAAGTTGAGCACCGCGCTGCCCAGCAGCCGGCCGAGCGTGAGGCCCCCGAAGAACAGCGTGGGGCCGAGCAGCTTCGCGTCCTGCTCGCCGTAGCCGAGCGCCTCGAGGCGCGGCGCCAGCCAGGTGCCGAGGCCGACCTCCGAGCCGACGTAGAGGAAGATGCCGAGCACGGCCAGGCCGAAGGCCGGCTCCCGCAGCAGGGCGAGGCTGCTGCCGATGCTCGGCGGCACGTCCGCGCGCGCTTCCTTCACCCTGAGCGCGAGCACGGCGACCAGCGCGATCACCGTCAGCACCAGGAAGACCGGGAAGACCTTGCGCCAGCCCAGCTCGCCGACCGCGAGGCGGGCGACGAGGGCCGTGCTGCCCACGCTGCCCACGCCCTTCACGAACTGCGCGAAGCTGAGGTTGCGGGCGAAGCGGCCCTCCTCGGAGACGTCACGCATGATCGGGTTGCCCGCCACCTGCAGCAGCGTGGTGCCGACGCCGAGCACGAACACGGAGGCCAGCAGCAGCGCGAAGCCGGGCACCACCACGGTCGGCACCAGCACGCCGAGCGCGCTCAGCCCGAGCGCCAGCAGCAGCAGGTTCTTCTTGCCGATGCGGGCGGCCAGCACGCCGCCGGGCACGCTGAAGATCGCGAACGCGACGAAGGCGAAGGCGGGCAGCAGCGCGGCCATGAAGCCCGAGAGCGAGTACTGCTTCTGGATGGTGCTGGCGAGCGGGCCCATCGCGTCGACGAAGCCCATCGCGAAGAAGCACAGGAAGATCGGCAGCGTCCGCATTCTCATGGTCTCTCGTCTCCCCGGTCGAGCCAGCGGGTGGGAAGACTGCCCGCCCGCCGCGCGCGCAGCGCGGTCTGGGGAGGCTATGCGAGACGCGGCGGGGGCGTCAAACCTGGGCGGCCTCGGGCCGCCCGCGGCGGCGCTCGTCGAGCCGGCGGCAGCCCTCGAGCAGCAGGGAGTTGAACTCCGCGTCGATCGGCGGGCCGTCGACGACGGCGCCGCGCTCGAACTCGAACAGGCCCTGCGGCCAGGCGATGAAGTCGTAGACGGCCTGCGCGCCGCCGTGGTCCGGGCCGATCGCGCCCACGATCTGCCCGCCGCGGAAGGCGATCCGGATCGAGTAGCTGCCGCGACGGGCGAGCAGCACTCCCGTCAGCTGGTTGAGGTGGCAGATCTGGAGCACGGCCGGCGCGCCGACCAGCTCCACCGCCCCCCGCAGCACGGCGGCCTGGTCCTCGCCGAGCTCCAGCTCGCCGAAGCGCTTGAGCAGCAGCTCGAGCCGGATCAGCAGCTCGCGCGACGCGGTCGGCTTGGCCAGGAACTCGTCCGCCCCCGCTTTCAGCGCCAGGAAGCGCGTCTCGCAGTCGTCCCGCGACGAGAGGAACACGATCGGCGTCCGCCTCAGCAGGCTGTTCGAGCGCATCCGCCCGCAGAGGGCGATCCCGCTCTCGTCCGGCAGGCTGATCTCCGTGATCACCAGCCACGGCCGGCGCGCCACCGCGACCCGCAACGCCTCGGCGCTGGTCGCCGCCTGGTGGACCGTGAAATCGTGGCGCAGCAGGACCTCCGCCGCCGCGCGGCGCTCGGAGGGATCCGGGTCCACCACGAGCGCCGTGCGCAGCGCCGTCGGCGTGCTGGCGAAGGCGTGATGCGTGGCGACCGGCGCCTCGAAGTCCCCGTGCACCGCCGGTCGGATCAGGTCGCGGAAGATCGCGCCGAGCCCCTCGAGCAGGCCGCCGGTCCCGTAGGGCCGCGGCAGGAACTCGACCACGGCGAAGCGACAGGCGGGGGCCGACGTCGCAGGCGCACCGTCGAGCTTCAGCGTGACCACCGGGAAGCGTGCGCAGGCCGGATCGAGAAGCAGCGGCCGCAGGACGGCGTAGCCGTCCGTCAGGCCCGCGGGCACGCCGCGGAACACGGCGTCCGCCCGCCGCCGCTGCCAGCGCGGCACGGCCTCGAGCCGGTTCAGCCCGAGGTCCACCAGCACCAGGTCGACGGCCGAGACCGACGCCGTCCGCACGACGGCCCCCGGATCGTCGGTCGCGAAGATCCAGTAGTCTTCCTTGCGCAGGAGCTTTTCCGTCGAGAAGCGGTTGATCGTGTCCGCCTCGAGGATGGCGACGCGTCGCTCCGGCGCGGTTTCCTCGAGCGCGTGAGCTTGTGCCTCGATCACTCGTCCCCTCCGGTGCGGAGCACGCGTTCGAAACCGTGCGCGGCGGGGAGGGGAGAAGAGGGACGCTTCCGAGAAAGCGAGCCCCATTGCCGTCGCGCTACTCGTCTACGTGAGCTGGCTCGCGATGATTGAATGCCTGCGCCGCTGTGTCAAGGACTTTCCGCAGGTGAGGCGGCGAATCGCCCAATGAACACCGTACGTGTGTTTTCGACGGCGACGCATTGCGTATCGTCACGCACGCACGCTCAGTCCGGGAAGCGCGAACGCCACGTACGCGTCGCCCGACTTCGTGCCCATCTTCCCGCCGCCCGCCGCGATGACGACGTACTGCCTTCCGCCCGCCTCGTAGGTCGCCGGTGTCGCGTAGCCGCCGGCCGGGAGCGTCGTCTCCCAGAGCACACGGCCCGTCCTCTTGTCGAACGCGCGGAAGCGCTCGTCCTTCGTCGCGCCGATGAACACCAGCCCGCCCGCCGTGACGATCGGACCGCCGTAGTTCTCCGTGCCCGTGTGCGGCCGTCCGCGCTTCACGAGCTCCGGCAGCTCGCCGAGCGGCACCGACCAGCGCGACCTCCCCGGCGTCGAGGTCGATCGCGTTGAGCGTGCCCCAGGGCGGCTTCACCGCCGGATAGCCCTCCGGATCGAGGAAGCGGTTGTAGCCGAGGTGCGTGTAGGGCCGTCCGGACCCGCAGCCTCGCCCTTCCCGTGGTCCGGCCTCGGGCTCGCCGCGCACGTGCGAGACGACCGCCTCCATCTCCGCCGGCGAGAGGAACGCGAAGGACGGCATCACGCCCTTGCCCCTCGTCAGCAGGAGCAGCAGGTCCTTGCGCGTCAGGCGCTCCTTCACGCCTGCGAGCGAGGGGAACTGGTGCTGCGGGTCGCCCTTGCGGTCGAGGCCGTGGCAGACGGTGCAGTGCTGCGCGTAGACGCGCGCACCGAGCGAGCCTTGGCCCTCACCCGGCCTTCGGCAGCTCGCAGCATCTCGAGGATCCAGGCCATCTCGTTCGCGTTGACGTAGAGCAGGTGCGGTCTGCGGGTCGAAGGCCGAGCCGCCCCACTCGGCCCCGCCGTCGAAGCCCGGGAAGATCACGGTGCCCTGCGTGCTCGGCGGCACGAACTGCCCGCGCGCTGCGCACGCGCCGGAAGCGCGCGAGCACGGCCGCGTGCGACTCGGGCGAGAGGTCCGTCAGGTCCGCCTCCGCTCAGCGGCTGGCGCGCGAAGGCCAAAGGCTTCAGCGGGATCGGCTGCGTGGGCCAGGCCTGCTTCGCCATCAGGTCCGACGGCGGGAACGGCCGCTCCTCGACCGGGAACAGCGGCTCGCCGGTCGTGCGGTCGAACACGAACACGTGCCCCGACTTCGTCGCCTGCGACGACGGCTGCGACGCTGCCGTCCGTCCCTCGTCACCGTCACGAGCACCGGTGCCTGCGGCGGGTCGCGGTCCCACAGGTCGTGGTGCACGAGCTGGAAGTGCCAGACGCGCTCGCCGGTCTCGCGCGCGCAGGGCGAGCACGCAGTTGCCGAACAGCCCGGCGCCGATGTCGGTCGCCGCCCCAGAAGTCCCACGCGGGCGAGCCGATCGGCAGGTACACGATGCCGCGTCGCGGCGTCGACGCTGATCCCGCTCCAGGCGTTGGCTCCGCCCACGGTCTTCCAGGCGTCCTTCGGCCAGGTGTCGTAGCCGAGCTCGCCGGGCCTCGGGATCGTGTGGAAGGTCCAGCGGATGGCGCCCGTGCGCACGTCGTAGGCGCGGACGTAGCCGGGGGCCGACGGGCCGGGGCCCTCGTGCACGCGCGTGCCGAGGATCAGCAGGTCGCGGTACACGGCGCCCGGGGTCGTCGACAGCACGAACAGCCCTTGCTCGAGTGCCTTCGACTCGCGCCCGAGCCCGTCGCGCAGGTCGACGCGGCCGTGGTCGCCGAAGCCCGCCGTTCGGCCTGCCGGTCGCTGCGTCGAGCGCGAACAGGTACTGGCCCGCGCTGAACAGCACGCGGCGGTCCTCGCCCTCGCCGCCAGTACGACGACGCCGCGGTTGACCCCGAGCGCATTGGCCTCGGCCCCGGCGGCGAACGGGTCGAAGCGCCACAGCTCGCGGCCGCGTCGCGGCGTCGAGCGCGAACGCCTTCAGGCCGGCGCTGGTCGCGTACAGCACGCCGTCGACCACGATCGGGTTGCACTGGATCTGCGAGCGATCGTCCGCCCGTGCGTCGCTGGTGTGGTACGTCCAGGCGAGCCTCAGCCGTCGCGACGTTCGTGGTGTCGATCTGTCGCGAGCGGCGAGTGCTGCGTGTGGCCCGGGTCGCCGCCGTGCGTGCGCCACTCGCGCTCGGGCGCGGGCGGCGCGGCCGCGTGGGCGGCGTCCGCCCGGCGCCCGTCGGCCGCGAGCGCGGAGACGACAGCGGCCACGGCAACGGCGAGAAGAGACACGACGGTTTTCGGCTGGAGTCGCTGGGGCATTGGCGAGAGGATATCGCGACCGCTGCGTGCGCGGACCCCGCCAGCAGGACGGCAAGCCGCTCGCCGCAGGATCGATCTCCCTTCCGAGAGCCACTCCGTCGAGTTCCGCGAGGTGGTTGCGGCTGAGCCTCGTGGGCTGCATGGACCCGAAGGCCGTCAGCTACAAGACGTGCCTCGAGGAGGACGGCCGGGCGAGCTGCCCTTGCGCGAGCCCTCCGATCGGCCAAGAATAGAGCTGCTGAGGGGCGCTGCGACCCCGGACGTGGCGGGGCCAGGCTCAGCGGGGAAAAACGGCGCTCGCAAACCAATGGACCGGTTTGGAGCGCCGTTCGCATTTCCGGCGCTCCCCGACAGGAATTGAGGAGGCAGCAATGCCGGCAGTCCAGACCAAGGCCGTACCCACCGACTTCCGCGTGGCCGACCTCTCGCTGGCCGAGTGGGGCCGCAAGGAGATCGCGATCGCCGAGACCGAGATGCCCGGCCTGATGGCCATCCGCGAGGAGAACGCGAAGGGCCAGCCCCTGCGCGGGCGCCCGCATCTCGGGCTCGCTGCACATGACGATCCAGACCGCGGTGCTGATCGAGACGCTGAAGGCCCTTGGTGCCGACGTGCGCTGGGCCTCCTGCAACATCTTCTCGACCCAGGACCACGCCGCGGCCGCGATCGCTCAGGGCGGCACGGCCGTCTTCGCCTACAAGGGCGAGTCGCTCGAGGACTACTGGGAGTTCACGCACCGCATCTTCGAGTGGCCGGACGGCGGCAGCACGAAGATGATCCTCGACGACGGCGGCGACGCGACGCTGCTCCTGCACCTCGGCGCCAGGGCCGAACAGGACGCCACCGTGGTCGGCGACCCGAAGAGCGAGGAGGAGCGCGCGCTGTTCGCCGCCATCCGGAAGCGGCTGGCCGCGAAGCCCGGCTGGTACTCGAAGCAGCTCGCCGCGGTCCGCGGGATCACCGAGGAGACGACGACCGGCGTGCACCGGCTCTACCAGATGCACGCGAAGGGCGAGCTCAAGGTGCCCGCGATCAACGTCAACGACTCCGTCACCAAGTCCAAGTTCGACAACCTCTACGGCTGCCGCGAGTCGCTGGTCGACGGCATCAAGCGCGCGACGGACGTGATGGTCGCCGGCAAGGTCGCGCTCGTCTGCGGCTACGGCGACGTGGGCAAGGGCTCGGCGCAGGCGCTGCGCGCGCTCTCGGCGCAGGTCTGGGTGACCGAGATCGACCCGATCTGCGCGCTGCAGGCCGCGATGGAGGGCTACCGCGTGGTGACGATGGACGAGGCCTGCGGCGAGGCCGACATCTTCGTGACCGCGACCGGCAACTACCACGTCATCACCCACGAGCACATGGCGCGCATGAAGGACCAGGCGATCGTCTGCAACATCGGCCACTTCGACAGCGAGATCGACGTCGCCTCGCTCGAGAAGTACCGCTGGCAGGAGATCAAGCCGCAGGTCGACCACGTGATCTTCCCGGACGGCAAGCGCATCATCCTGCTCGCCAAGGGCCGCCTGGTGAACCTCGGCTGTGCGACCGGCCACCCGTCGTACGTGATGTCCTCCTCGTTCGCCAACCAGACGCTCGCCCAGATCGAGCTGTGGACCGAGCGCGACAGCGGCAAGTACCCGCTCGGCGTCTACACGCTGCCGAAGCAGCTCGACGAGAAGGTGGCCCGCCTGCAGCTCAGGCGGCTCAACGCGCAGCTGACGGAGCTTCGCGACGACCAGGCCGCCTACATCGGCGTCGACAAGCAGGGGCCGTACAAGACCGACAGCTACCGCTACTGAGCGGCGGGCGGCAGCAGGCCGACCACCTCGAGCTCGTAGTCCGTGTAGGCGCGGTAGCTGCCGCGCAGCCAGAGCAGGATCGGCTCGCGGCCGGGGGCCTGCGGGACGACCGGGCGCAGGTTGTCGAGCGTCGAGTCCCTCGTCACGGCCGTGAAGCTCCAGCGGACCGCGCGGTCGCGTCGCGTCGCGCGGAACAGCTCCCAGTGCCGCCGGCCGTCGGCGGCGCTGACGAGCGGCCGGCCGGTCGCGGGATCCGCGTTCGTCGAAAGGAAGACGGTAGTCGGGTCGCCCGGCACCAGCGCGATGCCGCCGCTGTAGTCGTCCTCGCCGGCGTAGAGCCGCGATCCGGCGAAGGCGACCTCGCCGTCGTCCCAGCTGCGGCCGTTCCAGCGCGCGAGCCGGTAGCGGAGATCCTGGCCGCCCTGGCCCGGGGGCAGGCCCGCCGAGTCCTTCTGCACGGAGTAGGCGACGAACGGCCGGCCCTCGCCGTCGAGCGCCACGTCGGCGGCCCAGGCGACGTTCGCCGGGTCGCCGCGGAAGATCCGCGTTCCCTCCGCCGGCTCGCGCAGGCCCGCGCCGAGCGCGCGGATGGCCGTGCCGTCAGACCGGAACAGGCGGCCGGCGCGGTAGAAGACGTGGTACAGGCTGTTGTCGTAGTCGCGCGGGTGGCCCTCCGTGTAGACGAAGTGGATCGTGTCGCGGCCGTTCGACGCGTACTTCACGTACGGCCGGTGGCGGAAGGCGGCCGGCACGTCGATCACGACGCCGCCGGCCGTCCAGGTCCCGCCGTCGTCGTCGGACCAGGCGACCGATGGCTTGTTGCGGTCGTCCAGCCCGCGGAACAGATCGTAGACTCGGCCGTGCTCGCCCGCCAGGCGCTGCAGGTTCGAGTAGGTGACCCGGGAGGACGGGCTCGGCACGAATGCCCGCTCGTCGGACCACGAGGACGGATCGCCAGGGCGGGTGGAGACACGCGAGAGGATTCGGTCGTCGAAGCCGTGGCCGGCCCAGACGGCGAGCAGCCGGCCGTCCCCGCGGGCGACGAACGCCGGCGCAGCGTGATCGTCGTATCCGTCCTTCTTCGCGACCGGCGTGGCGCTCAGCCGGAAGCGGGTGGTCGCGTGCGTCCGCAGGTCGACGCCGGTCGCTTCGACCGCGCCGCGGCGGCCGGGGTCGTGACGGCCCGCGGCGACGGTGCCGAGAACGAGCTCGTCACCGACCACGAGCGCGCGCTCGTCCTGGAACCAGCACCAGCCGCCGTCGTCGTTCAGCACCAGCGGCGTCGGCCTGAGCGGAGCGGAGAGCCGGGGCGGCCGTCCGCGGTGCGGGTCGGGTGGCCGCCGGACCTCCTGCGCGGCCGCGAGCCCCGCCAGGCACAGCGCGATCGCCGCGGCGAACGTACCGCGTCGCGACGAGCCGCGACCCGCGCCGAGCCTGTTCGTCATCGAGGGTGCTTCGCGAGGCCGATGCTACCACCAGGCCTCGCCCGCAGCGACGGGGCGTGCCTTGCGGGCCACGCCCCGTCGAAATCACGGTGCTGGACGGGCAGCTGAAGCCTCAGGCCTTCGGCGGCTCGACCGCCAGGTAGAGGCTCTGCCCGTTGCGGGCCAGCAGGAACAGCGCCGGCTTGCCGCCCGAGGCACGCACCGCCGCCTTGAGCGCGGTCACGTCGCCCACCGCTCGGTGGTTCACCTGCTGGATCACGTCGCCCGGACGGATCCCGGCGTCTGCCGCCGGGCCGGCCGGGTCGACGTCGGACACGACGAGGCCCTCCTTCGAGTCGAGGTGCAGCTGTGCGGCCTCGTCGGGGCCGAGGGGTCGCACGGCGAGGCCGAGGCGTCCTCCCTCCGCGGGGCCGCCGCCCTCGCTCTTCGCCTGCGCCGAGCGCAGCTCGCCGAGCTGTACGCTGACGGCCTTCCGGCGCCCGTCGCGGACGAGACCCAGGCTGACGCTCGAGCCCGGCTGCGTGGAGGCGACCCGGTTGCGCAGCTCGTTGCCGTCGCTCACGCGCTGGCCGTCCAGGCTGACGATCACGTCGCCGCGCTCGACGCCGGCCCTGTCCGCCGGGCTGCCCTTCGTGACGCTGCTGACGAGCGCTCCGCTCACCTCGGGCAGGCCCAGGCTCGCCGCGAGGTCCGACGTCACGCCCTGCACGGTCACGCCGAGCAGGCCGCGGCGCACCTGGCCGCCGTTCACCAGCTGCGTCATGACGCTCTCCGCCATGCGCGCGGGGATCGCGAAGCCGATGCCGATGTTGCCGCCCGAGGGCGACAGGATCTGCGAGTTGATGCCCACGAGCTGGCCCGCGGTGTTCACCAGCGCGCCGCCCGAGTTGCCCTGGTTGATCGGCGGCGTCGGTCTGCAGGAAGTCCTCGAAGCTGCCGTCGCCCACGCTGGTCGCGCGGCCCTTGGCGCTGACGATGCCCATCGTCACGGTCTGGCCCACGCCCAGCGGGTTGCCGAACGCGAGCACGACGTCGCCCACCCGGATCGCATCCGAGTCGCCGAAGGGCAGGGCCGGCAGGCCGCTGCGCGTCGACCTTCAGCACGGCGAGGTCGCTCGGCGCGTCGGTGCCCACCACCTTCGCGTCGAAGCTGCGCCGGTCGGCGAGCTCGACCCTGACCTTCGTCGGCGCCGTCGCACCACGTGGTTGTTCGTGAGGATGGTAGCCGTCGGCGCTCACGATCACGCCCGAGCCGAGGCCGCCCTCGCGGTGCGGCTGCAGCTCACGCGGGTCGAGGCCGAAGCCGAGGTTCCGAAGGAACGGAGCCAGCTGGTCGCCGCCGAAGGGCATCGCCGCGGGCTTGACCATCCGCTCCGAGCGGACGGTCACGATCGACGGCGCCACCCGGGCGACGAGGTCGGCGTAGCCGGTCGCCGCGGCGACGGGAGCGACGGCCTGCGTCTGGTGCACGGCCTCGAAGGTGCCGGCGTGGGCCGTCGGCCCCGCCAGGCTCGCGCCCACCAGGCCGGCGGCCAGGAGCAGCGCCAGGCCGGCGGACCCCGTCACGATCCTGGAGTGGCTCATTCCACCCCACTTCGCAATTCGCCACATGTCTTTTCCTCCCTGGCCTCACGGCACCCCCCGCAAGGGCGGTGCTCTCGGAGGCTCTCACTCCTATGAGACGGAGAAGCGCCTTGCCGCGCTCTGACCCGCGGATTACAGATGTGTCAGGCGCAGCGTGATCCGGAAGCAGGCGCCGCCGCCGGGCGCCGGCGCGACGCTCGCCTCGCCGCCGTGCGCGAGCGCGATCGCGCGCACCAGGCTGAGTCCGAGCCCGAGGCCCTTCTGGCCGCGGCTGCGGTCGCCGCGATAGAGGCGGTCCCAGATGTGCGGCAGCTCCCCGGGAGCGATGCCGGGGCCGTCGTCCCGGCATTCGAGCACGGCCTGGTCCCCCTCGCGGCGGGCACGCAGCCAGACGTGTCCTCCCTCCGGGGTGTACTTCACGGCGTTGTCCCCGAGGTTGGCCAGGGCCTGCCGGAGCCGGGTCCGGTCGCCCGTCACCACGAGGCCCTCCGGGGCCTCGACGACCAGCGCCACGCCCTTCTCCTCGGCCGCGGCCTCGTACAGGTCGGCGGTCTCGTGGAGCAGCTTCGCCGCATCGAGCGCCTCGAGGTGGAGCGCCATCGTGCCGGTCTCGGCCTCGGAGATGTCCATCAGGGCCGTGAGCGTCGCGGCGACGCGGTCGCACTCCTCGATGCACGCCGCGAGCGCCGCCGCGCGCCGCCTCGAGCTCGCCCTCGTCGAGCCCCGCCTCGGCGGTGGCCCGCAGGCGCTGCAGTGGGCGTGCGCAGGTCGTGGGCCACGTTGTCGAGCGAGCTGCGCATGGCCGCCGAGCAGCGACTCGATGCGGTCCAGCATCTCGTTGGCCAGGCGGCCGAGGTCGTCGAGCGGATCGCCGTCCCCGCGCACGGGGACGCGCGCCGAGACCTGGCCGGTGCGGACGATGCCGCGCAGCACCGCGGCGAGCCGCCTTAGCGGGGCCAGGGCCGGGCGCGTGACGAGCACGCCGCCCGCGAGGCCGAGCAGCACCACGGCCCCCAGCGCCAGCGCCGCGCGAGCGCGGAAGCGCTCGAGGATGTCGACGCGGCTTTCCGAGCTCTTGCCGACCTCGAACAGCGTGCCGTCGGGCAGGCGGGCCGAGGCGGCCTCGAAGCCGGCCGCCTGCCACGAGCCGGGGACGCTCGCGAACACCGCCTGTCCCGCCGTGCCCGTGACGCGCACCAGCAGCCCCTCGTTGCGGCCGGCCAGCCGGTCGTCGGCCACCGCTCGGCTGAGGGCGGCCAGGCCGCCGCGCTGGTACTCGCCCGCGTACTGCTCGAGCGCCGAGCCGACCAGCTCGCGGTCGCGCTCGTGCAGCGCGGCGCCGAGCAGGGCGTAGGCGAGGGCCAGGAGCGCCGCCCCGGCCGCCAGGAAGACGAGCGCGTACCACAGGCCGAGGCGCAGCGAGAAGGCGCCGCCGAACGGGGCGAAGCCGGCGCCGGGCCGCGCTTCAGCCACGCAGCACGTACCCCGCGCCGCGAACGGTGTGGAGCAGCTTCGTCTCGAAGCCTTGGTCGATCTTCTCGCGCAGGCGGTGCACCAGCACGTCCACCACGTTGGTGCCGGGGTCGAAGGAGTAGTCGTAGACGTGGCCGAGGATCATGGTCTTCGACACCACGCGCCCCGCCTGCCGCATGAGGTACTCGAGCAGCGCCCACTCCTTCGGGCGCAGCTCGACTTTGCGCCCGGCACGCCTCACCTCGCGGGACAGCAGGTCGAGCTCGAGGTCGGCGACCGCGAGGCGCAGGGGCTCGGCAGTGCCCGACGCGCGGCGCACGAGCGCCTGCACGCGCGCCAGCAGCTCCGCGAAGGCGAACGGCTTCACCAGGTAGTCGTCGCCGCCCGCCTGCAGGCCCCGCACCCGGTCGTCCACCGTGTGGCGCGCGCTCAGGAACAGCACCGGCGTGCGCACGCCCTCGCGGCGCAGCGCCTCGACCAGCGCCAGGCCGTCGAGGCCGGGCAGCATCACGTCGACGATGGCCGCGTCGTAGGGGCCGGACCGCGCGCGCTCGAGGCCCGTCTGCCCGTCGGCGGCCGTGTCCACGGCGAAGCCGGCCTCGCGCAAGCCCTTCGCCACGAAGCCCGCGATCGTCTCGTCGTCCTCGACGATCAGGACGCGCATGGCTCGCGGCCGCGGACCGCCGTCACGTCGGGCGCCTGCGCCGGGCGCAGTAGAATCGCAGTCTCACCAGCCAGGCGGCCGTCGATCGGGGGGCGTGCGATGAGCAAGGGGCGCATGGAGGCGTTTCAGCGACGGCGTGTTCGCGATCGTCATCACCATTATGGTGCTGGAGCTGAAGCCGCCGCACGGGGCCTCCGCCGAGACCCTGCGCGCGCTGCTGCCGACCTGCTGCCGGACCCGCGCATCGAGCGCGAGCTGCGCCGGTCGTGAGCGGGGCGTGAGCGGGCGCGGTAACATCGCGGCGCCGCCGCCGCCTTCGGCCGGAAGGGAGGATGCCATGCAGTACCGACAGCTCGGGCGCACCGACATGAAGGTGTCCGCGATCAGCTTCGGCGCCTGGGCGATCGGTGGCACCTGGGGCCCCGTCGACGACGAGCAGTCGCTGCGGGCGCTGCACGCGGCGATCGACGCGGGCGTCAACTTCGTCGACACCGCCGACGTCTACGGCGACGGGCGCAGCGAGCGGCTGGTCGCGCGGCTGCGCCGCGAGCGCAGGGGCGAGCGCATCTTCGTCGCCACGAAGGCCGGCCGCCGGCTGCCGAGCAGACCCCCGAGGGCTACAGCCGCGACAACCTCGACGCCTGGGTCGACCGCAGCCTGCGCAACCTCGAGACGGAGCACGATCGACCTGCTCCAGCTGCACTGCCCGCACCCGCAGGTCTACGACCGCCCGGAGGTGTTCGGCATCCTCGACGACCTGGTCGCGGCCGGCAAGATCCGCTACTACGGCGTCAGCGTCGAGACGGTCGACGAGGCGCTGCGCGGCATCCGCGCACCCGAACGTGCAGACGGTGCAGATCATCTTCAACATGCTCCGGCTCAAGCCGGCGGAGGAGTTCTTCCCGGCGGCGCCGAGGCGCGCCAGGTCGGCATCCTGGCGCGCGTGCCGCTCGCCAGCGGCCTGCTGACGCGGCAAGCTGACGCGCCAGTCGCCGCTTCGCCGCGGACGACCACCGCAGCTTCAACCGCAACGGCGAGGCCTTCGACAAGGGCGAGACGTTCTCGGGCGTGCCCTACGAGCTCGGGCTCGACGTGGTCGAGCGGCTGCGGCCGCTCGTGCCGCCGGGCGCGACGCTCGCGCAGCTGGCGCTGCGCTGGATCCTGATGTTCGACGCGGTCAGCTGCGCGATCCCGGGGGCGAAGACGGCGGAGCAGGCGCGCGCGAACGCCGCCGCGGCCGACCTGCCCGCGCTGTCGCCCGAGACGATGGCCGCGGTGCAGCGCGCTCTACGACGAGAAGCTCCGGCCGATCGTCCACGCGAGCTGGTAGACGCCGTCAGTCGTCCGGACCGCTGTCGGAGCGGCGGCGGAACGCGCCGAAATCGACCACGTTGTCCGTCCTGCGCTCGGTGCGTGCGTCGGCCGGCTGTCCGGGTCCTCGCGAGGGGACCGGCTCCTGGCCGTCGCCCGGCCGCCTCCGGTCGCGCCGGTCCCGCGGCGCGCGCGTCCGGCTCCGGCCGCCTGCGTCCGGCGGCTGCAGCCGGAAGCCGAAGCCGACGGACGGGTCGGCGAACGCGCGCAGCGCCGCCCAGGGCACGACGAGCCGCTCCAGCCGGCCCGCGAAGCGCAGGCGTCACGCGCGAAGCCGGCGTCGTCGACGGCCAGGTTCCAGTACTGGTGCTGCAGCACGATCGTCATCTCGTCGGGGTACTGCCGGCGCAGCGCGCGGCGCCAGCTCGACGCCGTCGTCGCCCGTGCCGAACGTCAGGTAGAAGTGGTGCTCGCCCGGGCAGGCCCTGCTCGGCCGCGTGCGTGAGCACCCGCGCGCACCACGTCGAGCAGGGCCGCCCGCATCAGCGCGGGGTAGTCGAAGCCCGGCGCTCGCGTCGGAGCCGTCCATGGCCCGAGTGTAGGCGGATTCACCCGGGCCACGGACAGCTGCTTCGCCGCCGTGGTGTCGCCGGCCGCAGACCGCGGACGGCTTCCATGGCAAGGACGCGGCGGAGGGACCGGGCGTCAACGCGGCCGGCGTGCGCTGCGCCTCGTCGATCCGCTGCTCGAGCCGGTCGAACTTCTCGTGCAGCTCCATGATCTCGAGCTCGGCCTTCAGGTTGACCTGGTAGTCGAGCTCGGAGCGCACGCGGTCCTTCGTGTCCTGCCGGTTCTGGCTCATCATGATCACCGGCGCCTGGATCGCGGCCAGCATCGACAGGAACAGGTTCAGCAGGATGAACGGGTAGGGGTCGAAGGGCTCGCTTGCGGCCGAACAGCAGCACCGTGTTCGCGCCGACCCACGTCAGCAGGATCGTGGCGAAGGCGAAGATGAACGACCACGAGCCGCCGAAGCGCGCGACGCCGTCGGCCACGTGCTCGCCGAAGGTCGTCCTTCTCCTCGAGCACCTCGTTGGGGTTGCGCGCCACGCGCTGCGAGAGCAGCAGGTCGGTCCGGCGCAGGCGCCGGCTCATCACCGTGAGCACGTCGAGCGCCGCGTGCGGCCGGCGCGCGAACAGCCGCTCGAGGTCGGCGCGGTCGATCAGGAAGGTGCGCGTCGGCTCGAGCGCGCGCACGCTGGCCGAGCGCGGGTCGCCGTCGAACAGCGACAGCTCGCCGAAGATCTCGCCCGGCCCGAGCTCGTTCAGCACCACGCGCTTGCGGTCCTCGTCGACGAGGAACACCTCGACCCGCCCGGAGAGCACGACGTGCATCGCGCCGCCCGGCTCGCCGGCCTGGAAGATCACCTGGCCGGCCGCGAAGGTCCGCTCGTCGACGTGCGCCGTCAGCTCGGCCAGCTCGTCGTCGTCGAGCAGCTGGAACGCGGCGGTCTGCCGCAGGACGAGGGGGTCGATCGGCACCGTCAGCCGCGCGCCCCGGAGAGCTGCAGCTGCTGCGCGCGCTCGATCGACTCGAACAGCGCCCGGAAGTTGCCGGCGCCGAAGCCCTGGTCGCCCTTCCTCTGGATGATCTCGTAGAAGAACGGCCCCGCCTGCCTCCTCGTGGTAGAGGCCCGAGGACTCCTTCAGGAAGATCTGCAGCAGGTACTTGCCCGGGCCCGTCGCCGTCGACCAGGATCTCGAGCTCGCGCAGCACCGCGATCGTCCTCGTCGATCGCGCCGATGCCCAGCCTGCGGATGCGCTCGGGCAGCGCGTCGTAGTAGGTGCCCGGCGTCGGCATGAACTGCAGGCCGCGCGCGCGCAGCTGCCTCACGCAGGCGACGATGTCCCTGACCGAGATCGCGAGGTGCTGGACGCCGGGGCCGCGCAGCTCCTCGCAGAACACGTTGATCTGCGAGGCGCGGTAGTTCGGGCCGCCACGGCTCGTTGTTCGCGAACTTCACGCCCGAGCGCGGGTCCCAGTAGACGAGCGAGCGCAGGCCCGACCCGTGCTGGTGGCTGCGGGTCGACGTCGTTCGTGTGGAACTGGATCTCCCAGAAGCGCTCGAAGCCCATCACGTGCTCGAGCCACAGGCTGACGTGGCCGAGCGTCGAGAAGTTCGACGTGGTGTGGTCGAAGCCGACGAAGCCGAGCCGGTTCTGCCCGCCGCGCGGCGTCGTCGTGCTCCTCGAAGCCGGGGTAGAGCGCGCGGTAGCCGCGCCGCTCGATGAAGCGGAACGTCGTGTCGCCGAACGGCGTCGCGATCGAGAAGCAGGCGAGCTCGCCGCCGCCCGCGTCCTCGAAGCGGCGCACGTCGTCGATCGGCGTGCCGCCGCGGCCCTCGAGCAGGCGGAACGCCTTCTCCGCGTCCTCGACCTCGAAGTTGAGCGTGCCGACGCCGTCGGGGTACTTGCGCAGCCAGCGCCAGGCCCGGCCGCCCTCGCCGCGCGGCTCGATGCACACGACCACGCAGTTGCCCGCCATGAAGGCGAGTCGACTTCTGGCGCCCGGCCCGCGTCAGCTCCTCGGAGCTGCCGCCGATCTCGGCGAAGTCCATCACCTCGGTGTAGAAGCGCCGGCTGCGCTCGAGGTCGTGCACGTAGTAGTGCACCGACTCCAGCCGCTTGATGCCCAGAGACTCCAGCGTCCGCTCCTCCCGGGGGTGCTGCGCCTCACCCCCAGCCCCGCGCGCGCCCCGCCTCGGTCGCGACCAGCCGTCCGTTCTGCGCCGGCGCCACCACCCCCCGGCACTCGCCGAAGCCGATCGCGCGCGAAGCCCTCGCGCTCGCAGCGGCCGCGCAGGATCACCTCGTCGCCGTCCTCGAGGAAGCGCCGCTCTTCGCCCGTCGGGCAGCGCGATCGGCTGCGCGCCGCGCCAGGTCCGCTCGAGCAGGCAGCCGCGCGACTCCTCGGCCGCGCCCGAGACCGTGCCGCTCGCGATCAGGTCGCCGGGCCGCAGGTTGCAGCCGTTCGAGGCGTGGTGCGCGACCATCTGCGCGAGCGTCCAGTACAGGTCGCGCAGGTTGCTGCGGCTGACGCGCAGCCGGCGCCAGGCCCCGCTCGCGCATCGCGCGCGAGCAGAGCAGCACCTCGAGCCGCAGGTCGAAGCCGCCGTGCGCGCGGTCCTCGTCGTCGGAGCAGGTAGGCGCAGCGGCTGCGGGGTCGCCGGCCGGCCGCGCGAAGGCCGGCGACGCGGAACGGGTGCGAGAGCCTCCAGCGTCACGACCCACGGGCTGATCGAGGTCGCGAAGCTCTTGGCCAGGAACGGCCCGAGCGGCTGGTACTCCCACTTCTGCAGGTCGCGCGCCGACCAGTCGTTGACGCAGCACGAGGCCGAAGATCCGCTCCTCGGCCTCGGCGAGCGGGATCGGCTCGCCGAGCGCGTTGCCCGGGCCGAGGAACGCGCCGACCTCGAGCTCGTAGTCGAGGCTGCGGCTCGGGCCGAACGCGGGCGCGCTCGCGCCGGCGGCCGGCTCGGTCTGCCGCACGGCCGCCGCACGGGCGTGCCGCTCGCCACCAGCGACGACGCGCGGCCGTGGTAGCCGATCGGCACCCACTTGTAGTTCGGCAGCAGCGGGTTGTCGGGCCGCAGCATGCTTGCCGACGTTCGTCGCGTGGTAGATCGACGCGTAGAAGTCGGTGTAGTCGCCGACCGCCGCCGGCAGCTGCATCTCGGCCTCGGCCTGGGGCAGGAGCACGTCCGCCGCGTCGTCGCGCGCCGTGACGAAGCCGCCCTCGGCGCGCAGCAGGTGGCTCAGGCGGTGGCGCAGCGTGCCGCGCACGCGCGCCTCGAGCGCCATCAGCGCGTTGAGGATCGTCCCGCGGCAGGCCTCCTCGACGTCGCGACGGCAGGCCCGCGCAGCAGGCCGCGCTCCCCGCACGCCGCGAGGTCGAGCACCTGGTCGCCGATCGCGCAGCCGATGCGCGCCGGTCCGCTGCCGCCGCGGCGGAAGACGCCGAGCGGCAGGTTCTGGACGGGGAAGTCGCCGCCGGCGTCGTTGGCCGACTCGACCCAGCTGCGCAGCGAGGCGTCGTGCGTGCCGTCCAGCCTCGGGGTCACGCGATCACCCCCAGCGCGCGCAGGTCGGCGACCGGCTCGGCGAAGGAGCACGACCCGAACGAGCAGGCGAAGCGAGCGCCCGGCAGCGCGCCAGCTCCGCGGTCGAGGTCGCGCATGCCGCCGCCAGAGAGGCCGTCCGCGTCGAGCCGGAAGGCCGACGGGTCTTCCTCGCGCAGCACGGCCTCGAGCTCGGCCGCCGGCGCCGCCGGCGCAGCAGGGCCGCGGCCGCGAAGACGTTCAGGAAGCCGTGCATGACCGCCCGCGGCGCGTCCGGCGCGTAGCCGAGCGCGTGCGCGGCGCGCAGCGCGTGGTGCAGGCCGGCGGTGGCCTTGAACGGCACGCCGGCGGCCGCGCAGGCCGTGATGAAGCGTGCGACCTCGGCCGGCGTCGGGGATCGCCTCGGCGTCACGCCCGCCGGTGCGGAGCTTGGCCCGCGCGCCGTGCGCCCGCAGCACGGCGAGCAGCGGGGCGGGATCGCCGGCGAGCGGCAGCTCGACGTACGCGACGGCCGCCGGCCGGCACGGCCGCGAGGGCCGCGCCGATCTCGCCGGCCGCCGCCCGCCTTGAGCTCGACCATGTCGATCCGCGCGCGCCCGGCCGCCGCCGCGTCGAACGCGGTGACTCGCGCCGGCGGTCGCCGGCGACGTCCGGACCGAGGAGCGCGCTGAGCGGCCAGGGCGCGCCGGCTCCCCGTGGCCCGGACGACGTCGGCGAGGACGCCCGCCAGCTCGTCGAGCCGCGCGGCGGGACGCACGAAGCGGCCGAGCAGCCAGGCCTCGGGCGAGCGGCGCCAGCGCGCGTACTCGGCGGCCGCGTCCGCCATCGAAAGCCCCGCCGGCGGGAAGAGGCCCGCGTAGTCGATCAGCGCCGTGAGCAGCGCCCGCGCCGGCGCCGTCACCTCGACGCTCGCGAGCCACGACAGGTAGTACCCGGGGTCCTCGATGCCCAGTCGCCTCCCGGCTCACCAGCAGCGGCCGGAAGCTGTCGACCATCACCGCCAGCTCGCTCGTGCCCTTCTTGCCGATCGACTCCTCGGTCTTCCCCGGCTGCGGCCCGTGCGGCAGGCCGTCCGGGTGCAGCGTGATCGAGCCGAGCTCGATGCCCTTGCGGCTCATGAACTCGCGAGTTCGCGTAGAAGAGCACCTCGTCCGACATCACGTTCGTGTGGCTGTACGGCGCGGGGATGGCGTCGGGCTCGAAGTCGAAGGGCCGCGGCACGAAGGAGCAGATCACGAAGCCCTCGCCCTCGAACGTCTGGTGCACGGGCGGCGGCAGGTGCACGCGGCCGACGCGCGGCTCGAAGTCGTGGATGCTGATCGCCCACGGGTAGTAGTAGCCGTCCCAGCCCACCACGTCGAGCGGGTGGTGGTCGAGCGTCGTCTCGACCAGCCGGTTGCCGCTCTTGACCACGACCGCGAAGTCGCCCGTCTCGTCGTGCGTCGCGAGCCGCTCGGGCCGCCGGATGTCGCGCTCCGAGAAGGGCGCCATCTCGGTGAGCTGGCCGTGCTCGTTGCGGTAGCGCTTCGGCGTGCGGACGTAGCCGCCGCTCTCGATCACGAGCAGCCGGAACGGCCCCTGCGCCAGGCGCCAGCGGTGCACGATGCCGCGCGGGATCGACCACGTAGTCGCCGGGCCGGTAGTCCAGCTCGCCGAACGAGGACTCGAGCAGGCCCTCGCCCTCGACCACGAACACGACCTCGTCGCCCTGCCCGTTGCGGTAGAAGAACGCGTCCTCCTTCGCGCGGCCGCGCGAGCGAGATCGCGACGTCGGGTTGAACAGCAGCGGCACGCGGTCGAGCACCGGCGCTCGGGCCCGTGTTGAGCGCCGAGGTGCGGAAGTGGCGGTGGCGCACGACGCGCTCCGGCTCGGCCACCCAGCCGAGCCCGCGGATCGAGCGCACCGCCTTGACGGCGGTCGGCAGCCGCAGGTGGTAGAGCAGCGACGAGGGCCCGGTGAAGCCCTGGTTGCCGACGAGCTCCTCGTAGTGCAGCCCGCCGTCGTCCTCGGCGCGCAGCGCGACGTGGCGCTTGCGGGGGACGCGCCCCAGCTGGTGGTAGATCGGCATATTCGAGGCTCCGGGGAAGTCAGCCCTCATTCTAGCGGGGATTGGCGATCCGGGCGGGATCGGCCGCCGTCGCCGCCTCGCCCTGCCACGTCTCGAACCATCGGGCCTCGAGGGAGGCGGTCGACCACCGCGCCTCAGGGAGGCCGGCGGGTACGGCCGCGCGCGCTCAGCCCTGCTTGTAGATCCGCACGTAGTCGACGTAGTAGCGGTGCGGGAAGCGCGAGTCGTCGACCCCCTTCTGGCCGCCCCAGGCGCCGCCGATGCGCGAGGTTGACCAGCAGGTACTGCGGCTTGTCGAACGGCCAGGCGCGCGAGCCGCTGCCCTCGTTGCGGAACGTGAAGTACTTCTGCTCGTCGACGAAGATGTCGATCCGGTCGGGGTACCACTCCATCGCGTAGACGTGGAAGTCCTGCCAGGGGTTCGAGACGCTGACGCTCGAGCCCCTCGCGGTCCCGGCCACGTGGCTGTAGGCGGCCGTGTGGATCGTGCCGTAGATGCGTCGCGGCTCGAAGCCGACGTTCTCCATGATGTCGATCTCGCCGCAGGCGGGCCAGCCGACCTGGTCGATGTTCGTGCCGAGCATCCAGATCGCCGGCCAGGTGCCGTTGCCGGTCGGCAGCTTCGCGCGCACCTCGACGCGGCCGTAGAGGAACTCGAAGCGCTGCCTCGTGTTGACGCTGCGCGGAGGTGTAGCCGTAGCCCTGGTAGGGCTCCTTGCGCGCCTCGATCACCAGCATCCCGCTCCTCGACCCGCACGTTCTCGGAGCGGGAGGTGTAGTACTGCAGCTCGTTGTTGCGCAGGTAGCCGATCTCGTAGCCCCACCTCGCCGGGTCGAGCGCGCCCGGCGTGTCGAACTCGTCGCGCGAACACGAGCGTCCAGGGTCCGCCTGCCGGCGCGGGGCCAGGCGTCGCCGGCGGGCCGCGGCGACGGGGCTGCCGGCGAGGCGGCGCGAGCCGTTGCCGCCGCAGGACGGAGCGAGCAAGCGAGCGAGCAGGCGAGACGGCGTTGCGCCGCGTGGAGCGGTCACGATGCACCTCCGCGGTGCGGGCCATGCTGGACCGCCCCGGCGCTACGTTCGCGCTGCTGCCGCTTCAGGATGTCGCGAATCTCGGCCAGCAGCACCACGTCGGCCGGTGTCGCCGCGGCCGGCGCGAACCGGGCGGCGAGGCGGCTGAACGGCTGCACGACCAGGAAGTAGACGACGCCCGGCCTTCACGACGAAGTTGACCACCGCCGACAGCACCAGGCCGATCTTGAACGGGCCCAGCAGCAGCGCGGTCTCGAGCGTCCTTGACGTCGCCCGGCGAGCGAGCAGCCGCGATCAGCGGGTCGATGATCCCCTTGATCAGCCCGTTCACGACGTCGTTGAACGCGACGCCGATGATCACGGCGACGGCGAGCTCGACGATGTTGCCGCGCATCAGGAAATCGCGGAAGCCCTTCAGCATGTGTCCTCCGTTCCTCGGTCGTGCGACCGCCCGGAGTCTGGCACAAAGCCCCGTGCCGGGACAGCGCTTCGTACGGATCGGGGGAGCGGCGGTCGCAGGATTCGCCCAGGAGGCGATCCTTCCCGAGGCTCCCGGTCGTCGTTGGCGCGCTTCGGGCCGTGGCGAAGCCGGCGAAGCGCTGATTTCGACCGGAGCTTCCGAGACGGGCGGCCGGCTTGCCCTGCGGGCAGGGGCTCGCGGGACGCATGCGCCGGCGGAATGGGCGCGATCGCGGACGGTCCCGCCGCCACGCCCTGAGCCGTTTGGCTCTCGACCCCCGGGCACGGGGGCCCTTAGGATCGAGACACCATGAACGTACTCGTCCTCAACAGCGGCAGCTCCTCCCTCAAGTTCCAGGTCATCGACACCGACCTCGACACGATCGAGAAGAACGCCGACCGCCAGCTGGCGCGCGGGCGTGATCGAGCGCATCGGCAGCGAGTCGCTGGTCACCTTCCGGGTCGAGGGCAAGCCCGCCGTGCGGCGCACGGCGGCGCTGCGCGACCACCGCGCGGCGCTCGACTACCTGCTGCGCTGGCTGGTCTCGCCCGAGGCCGCGGTCCCGGGCATCTCCTCGGTCGGCGACATCCACGCGGTCGGCCACCGCTGCGTGCACGGGGGCGAGAAGTTCGCGCGCTCGGTCACGATCGACGACGAGGTGGTGGACCAGATCGAGGACTGCATCGACCTCGCGCCGCTGCACAACCCGGCGAACCTCAAGGGCATCTACGCGGCGCGCGAGCTGCTCGGCCAGGGCGTGCCGCAGGTGGCCGTGTTCGACACCTCGTTCCACTCGACGATGCCCGAGGTCTCGTACCTCTACGCGATCCCGTACCCGCTCTACGTGCGGCACCGGATCCGCCGCTACGGCTTCCACGGCACGTCGCACCGCTACGTGGCCTACCGCTACCGCCAGCTCACCGGGAAGTCGCTCGAGGAGACGAACATCATCACCGTCCACCTCGGCAACGGCTGCTCGGCCTGCGCGATCCAGAAGGGCGAGTCGATCAACACCTCGATGGGCCTGACGCCGCTCGAGGGCCTGGTGATGGGCACGCGCGGCGGCAACATCGACCCGTCGGTGCTCGAGTTCCTCCACCACAAGGAGGGGCTGTCGTTCAACGAGATCGACGCGCTGCTCAACAAGCAGTCCGGCCTGCTCGGCGTCTCCGGCCTGACCAACGACATGCGCGAGCTGCTCGAGGAGGAGCGCGTCCACCAGGACCGGCGCGCGCGGCTGGCGATCGACATCTTCTGCCTGCGCGTGAAGCACTACATCGGCTCCTACCTCGCGCAGATGAACGGCGCCGACGCGATCGTGTTCACCGGCGGCATCGGCGAGAACTCGCCCGAGGTGCGCGCCCGGGTCTGCCAGGACCTGGACTTCCTCGGCATCTGCCTCGACGAGGCGAAGAACCAGGCGGCCGTCGGCGGCAAGGAGGGCGACGTGGCGCGCCGACGCGTCGCGCGTGCGCGTGTTCGTGATCCCGACCAACGAGGAGCTGCTGATCGCGCGCGACACCGTGCGCTGCGTGCGCAACGCGCCGCGGCGCTGGTAGCCGCAGCGCCTCGATCCGCGGCCGCGTGCCGCTTCAGCTTCTGCGGGCCACGGAGGGCGGCGATGAAGACCCGCAGGGACCTGCTGAGGCTGGCCGGCGTCGGTGCGCTCGGCCTCGCTGCGCGGCGCACGGCCGGCGCGGTGGCCCCGGCCGGCCGCGCTCGACGAGCCGGCCGCAAAGCCGACCACGGCCGCTGCGCATCCTGATCCTGGGCGGCACCGGCTTCACCGGCCCGCACCAGGTGCGCTACGCGCTCGCGCGCGGCCACAAGCTGACGCTGTTCAACCGCGGTCGCCGGCCGCAGCAGTGGCCCGCGCCGGTCGAGGAGCTGGTCGGCGACCGCAACACGGGCGACCTCAAGGCGCTCGCCGGGCGCGAGTGGGACGTCTGCATCGACAACCCGACCTCGCTGCCGTTCTGGGTGCGCGACGCGGGGCAGGTCGCTGGCAGGGCAAGGTCGGCCAGTACGTCTTCATCTCGACGCTGTCGGTCTACGCCTCGGACAAGGAGCCCGGGCCAGGACGAGACGGCGCCGCTCGCCGCAGTACAAGGGCAGCGACGCGATGAAGGAAACGCAGCAGACGCTGCGGGCGAACATCGAGGGGCTGTACGGCCCGCTTGAAGGCGCTCTCCGAGCGCGAGGCGGAGAAGTGGTTCGCCGGGCAGGACCACCTTGATCCGGCCGGGGCTGATCGTCGGGCCCGGCGACGAGAGCGACCGCTTCAGCTACTGGCCGGTGCGTCTCGACCGCGGCGGCGACGTGCTCGCGCCGGGCGACGGCAGCGACCCGGTGCAGTTCGTCGACGCGCGCGACCTTGCCGAGTGGACGATCCGGGTGGTCGAGGCGCGCAGCCTCGGGGACGTTCAACGCCATGGGCCCGGCCGAGCGGCTGACGATGCGGGGCATGGTGGAAGGCGTCGCGCGGCGCGACCGGCTCGACCGCGCGGCTGGTCTGGGTCCCGACGTCGTTCCTCGACACTCAGAAGGTGAGCGCCTGGTCGGACATGCCGGTCTGGGTCCCGGCGCAGGGCGACACGGCCGGGGCGAGCCTGCGCTCGAACACGAAGGCGCTCCACGCCGGGCTGACCTTCCGGCCGCTTGCCACGACCGCCCGCGACACGCTCGCGTGGTTCCGGACGCTGCCGCGCCGACCGGCAGCAGGAGCTGCGGGCCGGCATCAAGCCCGAGCGCGAGCAGCAGGTGCTCGCGGCCTGGGCGGCCGCGGCGAAGAAGGGCTAGCCGCCGGCGGCGGGATGCTCTGCGAGCGCCAGGCCGGTCCGGCCAGGTGCTTCGCCAGGAAGAGCATCTGGCCGACGTGCAGCGCGTAGTGCGCGATCTGCCTGTTGATCGCGGCGACGACCGTGTGCGGCTCGGAGCGGATCGTGACGGTGCGCACGAGATCGGCCTCCCCGAGGCCGGCGAGGGCGACGAACAGCGTCGCCCAGCCGCGCTCCCAGCGGGCAAGCAGCTCCTGCCGGGTCAGGGCCGCGTCCTCGAACTCCGTGTCGCGGTCGCGGTCGGGTTTCTCGCCGTCGCTCGTCAGGAAGTCCCTCCAGCGCGAGAGCTGGTTGCCGGAGACGTGGAGCAGCAGCGTGACCAGGCTGTTCGAGCCCGGGTCGAGCCTCTCGTGCCAGCGCTCGAACGGCACCTGTGCGAGCGCCCCGTCGGCCTGCTTCTTCGCCTCCTGGAAACGCTTGGCCGCGTCGGCTAGGTAGAGTGCGCCCAACGAGCCTGTATCTTTCACGCTCTGCCTCCCAGAGAAAGACCATCGGGGTCGGCGGGCCCGTAGAGCCCGAGCCGCCGGCACAGGAGAGCGGAGCCGGCGAACGTCAGCACGGTCACGACCAGCGCCGCGCCGAGCGCGGCCACGCGCACGACGCCGTGTCCAACGACCGCCAGCAGGGCCTGCCTGGCGGCGATGCCGGCGAGGAACACCAGGCCGGCGATGGCCACCCGCCGCGTTCTCTGCCGCCTCGTCCCCCCGTCGGGTGGAAAGCCGGTGGCGAGCAGCACGCCGCAGGAGACTGCGAGTCCGGCGACGGCGCCCGCGTACGAGGGCTGCACCAGCGGTGTGACGGGCATCGCCGTCAGCAGGGCGGCACCGAGCAGCCCCATGAGAACGACGACGCGCCGCTCCCGACGGCCGCCGGCAGCCGCTTCGCCCAGGCCGCGCAAGAGCGGTAGCGCGAGGGCGGCCGAGACGAGGCCGATCGCCAGCCCGCCGAGCACGTCGCCGAGGAAGTGACGGCCGAGGTACATCCGCGAGAGGGCCATCGCCGGGACCCAGCCGGCGCCGAACGCGAGCAGGCG
Organism: uncultured Acidobacteriota bacterium; assembly: GCA_963831755.1. Lineage (GTDB taxonomy): Bacteria > Acidobacteriota > Vicinamibacteria > Fen-336 > Fen-336 > DATBSL01. Next base: position 113,634 of record CAWHRC010000012.1, on the reverse strand, counting down.
CCGCGAGCGGAAGAAGTACGCCGCGCACAGCACGAACGCCGTGGCCGCGCTCACGTGGCCGGAGGGGAAGCCGTAGTTGCCCGCCGCGCGCCGGCGAACGGCGAAGAGCGCCTCGGGCCGGGGCGGCGACCAGAAATCGGGCGCCCCCCCGCGCTCGTGCAGCTGGACGGGGCCGCTGCCGAACGACTTCCTGACCCGGCTGTCGATCTCGTCGGGCCTCGGGTAGGCGACGCCGTCCTTGAAGCCCTCCGTGACGAGCCCGCTCAGCAGCAGGCCGCCCAGCACGGCCAGGGTCGGCCGCAGCCGCACGGCGAAGGCCAGCACCAGCAGCAGCGCCGCGTACACCGGCGCGTAGCCGAGCAGCGTCACGCCGGACAGCAGCCACCTAAGCGGCGGCCAGTCGAAGGACTGAAGCCACAGGATGGGCTCGACCTGGAACATGCCGGCGGGTCCGCTACCGCCCGCCGCCCGGGCCGCGCTGCGCGCGGGTGAGCGGCGGGATCGTCCGCTGCTGCTCGGAGGAGTCCAGCAGCGTGCGGAAGCGCCTCTCTCGCGTCTCCTCCTTCTTGGCGCTCATCACCCAGAACACGCTGGTGCGCCGGTACCACGGGGGCTGGGCGTCGAAGAACGCCCGCGCCCGCGGCCGTCCGCGCAGCCGGCGCTCGAAGGCGGGCGTGAGCGCGGCCGAGCGCGCCTCGAACGAGTAGCGATCCGGCTTCGCGGCGGCGCGCGCGGGCAGCGCCGCCAGCCCGGCAGCGTGCAGGCGGCCCTCGGCCGCGAGCTCTCTCGCCCGCCGTCGGTTCACCGCGCTCCAGTAGCTCTTCGGCTTGCGCGGCGTGAAGCGCGTGCTGAAGCTGTCCCGGTCGAGGGCGCGGCGGACGCCGTCGATCCAGCCGAAGCACAGGGCCTCGTCGAGCGCCTGGCGGTAGGTCAGGCCCCTGTCCGCCGCGTGCACCTTGAAGCAGCGCACGACCAGCTCACGCCGGGACGCGTGGTGTCGCTCGAGCCACGCGCGGAACGCCTGCACGGACGCGAACGCCCGGGGCTTCATCGCCGCGCGTGCCGGCCGGCGGCTCGTCGCCTCGCGCTCCCCGCCGCCGGCCTCGGCTCCGTCCGCGGCCGCAGCGCCCGGGCCAGCTCGTCGTACAGGTGGACCGCCGCGCGCATGGCCTTGACCTGGTCGCCGAGGTGGACGCTCTCGTTCTCGGAGTGGATCGCGGAGGCCGGGTCCTCGACGCCCATCAGCAGGCACGGCACCCCGCCGAGGGCGTCCGAGAAGGGCTGGACGAACCCGATCGAACCGCCGGCGCCGATCATCGCGGCCTCGCGCCCGTACGCGGCCCGCAGCGCGCGCCGCGCCGCCTCGAACGCCGGCCCCTCGGGATCCGTGGTCCACCACTGCGACGTGCCGGTCAGCTTCGCCTTCACCACGGCGCCCGCCGGCGGCCGGGCCGTCAGCTTTTTCACGAGCAGGCGGCCCGCCTCGGCCGCGTCCATGTCCGGCACCGTGCGCATCGACAGCCGTGCCCGCGCCGCGTCGAGCACCTGGTTGGACGAGCCCTGGATCGCCTGTGCCTCGAGCGCGATCACGGTCAGGGCCGGCCGTGTCCACAGCCGCTCCCAGACGGAGTAGCTCTGCTCGCCGACGAGACGCGTCCCCGGCCTCATCGCGGCCGAGCGGCGGAACTTCTGCTCGTCGAACGGCAGGGCTCGGATGCGCCGGAGCTGCTTCCCGCCGGTGCGCGCGACGCGCCGATACAGGCCGGGGATCGCGAGGCTGCCGTCTCTCGCCTCGAGCGAGGCGATCAGGCGCGCGAGGACGCGCACCGCGTCCGGCAGCGGCCCGCCCCAGAAGCCGCTGTGGACCGGCCGCTCGAGGCAGCGCACCTCGACGTCCACCTGCGCGATGCCGCGCAGCTGGTAGGTCAGGGCCGGGTGGCCGACGTCGAAGTTGCCGGTGTCGGCGAGCACGGCCACGTCCGCGGCCAGGGTGCCGCCGTAGCGTGCGAGGAACGAGTCGAGCCCCGGCGAGCCGATCTCCTCTTCGCCCTCGATCACGAAGCGCAGGTTGAGCGGCAGGCGACCGGCGCTGTGCAGCCACGCCTCGACCGCTGCCACGTGGCAGACGAACGTGCCCTTGTCGTCGACGGCGCCCCGGCCGAACAGCCGGCCGTCGCGCTCCACGGGCTCGAACGGCGGGCTCTGCCACCTCTCGACCCGGCCCGCCGGCTGCACGTCGTGGTGGCCGTACACGAGCAGCGTCGGCGCGCCCTCGGCGTGCAGCCAGTCGCCGTACACGCAAGGATGCTGGCCGGGCATCTCGAGCAGCCTCACGTTCTCGAGCCCCGCCTCCCGCAGCAGCGCGGCCGTCCTCTCGGCCGAGCGTCGCACCTCGCCCGCAGGGTAGCCGTCCGCCGAGACGCTCGGGATGCGCACCAGCTCGATGAGCCACGCCCTCGTCCATGGCAGCCGCGATTCGAGCCGGGCGAGCGCCGCCTGGACAGCGGACTGGGGCATGTCTCCTCCTGAGACCCGGGGAAACGGGCTCGAGCCGAGTCTAGACCAGAACCGCGGCTGCCGCCCCGCCGCTGCCGCAACGCGGGCAGCGAGGGCGCGACTCCCTGCGGCTGCGAGCGCCTCCAGCGAGCCGGGGTTAGAATGCCGCGACGCCCGGCAACCATCGCTCCTCCGGCCCCCTCCACGGGCCGCGAAGGGAGGCCTCGTGAGCGACAAGGACTTCAAGCCGTACGTTCCCGCCAGCTCCTCGATGACCGAGTTCACCTGGCGCGCGCTGGCGCTGGGCCTAGTGATGTGCGTGGTGCTGGGCGCCGCCAACGCCTACCTCGGCCTGCGCGCCGGCATGACGATCGCGGCGACCTACCCGGCCGCGGTGATCGGCATGGCGGTGCTGCGCGCGTTCAAGGGCTCGCTGCTGGAGGAGAACTTCGCCCGGACGGTCGGCTCGATCGGCGAGTCGGTCGCGGCCGGGGCGATCTTCACCATCCCCGCCTTCGTGATCCTGCAGCTCTGGAGCTTCCGCAGCTTCAACTGGACGGAGTACCTGACCGCGAGCGCGCTCATGATCGTGGGCGGGATCCTCGGCGTGCTCTTCGTCACGGTCCTGCGCCGCGTGATGGTGGAGGACCAGACGCTGCCGTTCCCGGAGTCGGTGGCCGCCAGCGAGATCCACAAGGCCGGCCAGCGCGGCGCGGACGCGGCGATCCAGCTGTTCAGCGCCATGGGCGTGGGCGCGCTGGTGAAGCTGCTCGGCGACGCCGGCGTCTTCCGCGCCTCCAACGCGCTGCCCATCGCGGTGGGCCGGATCAAGGAGAGCTTCGTCCGCTTCGGGCTGACGAAGGACGCGGCGACGGTGCCGGCGGGCGCCGCCACGACCTTCCAGGCGCCCGGCGTGAGCCCCGCCTACCTCGGCGTCGGCTACATCATCGGCCCCGAGCTGGGGGCGCTGAACTTCGCGGGCGGGTTGCTGGCCTGGGGACTCTTCGTGCCTCTGCTGGTCTTCTTCCTCGGCCCGCAGCTGGCGCCCTCGTACGCGGGCGCGGACGGCACCACCGACTGGGCGGCGATGTCCAGGCACGTCTGGCTCTTCATCGTGCGTCCGATCGCAGTGGGCGGCATGCTGGTGGGCGCGAGCTACACGCTGTTCAAGATGCGCAAGAACCTGGCCACCGGGCTCAAGCGCGGCGTCGCCGACGTGCGCAAGTCGGCCAGCGCGCAGGCGGCGACGATCCGCACCGAGCGCGACCTCTCCTTCAAGAGCGTCCTGCTCGGGATCGCCGCCGTGTTCGTGTTGATGATCGCGCTCTACTTCTACTTCACCGACGCGCTACCCGGGGCGATCTTCGCTGCCATCGTCATGCTGGTCACCGGGTTCTTCTTCGCCGCCGTCTCCGGCAACCTGGTCGGCCTGATCGGCTCCTCGAACAACCCGATCTCGGGCCTGACGCTGGCCACGACCATCATCGCGGCCCTGACCATGGTGCTGCTGCAGGTCAAGGGTGTCGCCGGTGTCGCCGCCGTGCTCGGAGTGGCGGCGGTGGTCTGCGTCTCCTCCGCCGTAGCCGGGGAGATGCTGCAGGACCTGAAGGTCGGCCACATCCTCGGCGGCACGCCGTGGAAGATGCAGGTGGGCGACCTGATCGGCGTGGTGGTCGCCGGCCTCACGCTCTTCTTCCCGCTCTACTTCCTGAACAAGGCCGACGCCGCGGCGAACCCCGGGATCGGTGGCTTCGGAGGGCCGAACCTGTCGGCGCCGCAGGCGGGACTGATGGCGGCGCTCTCCCAGGGCATCGTGGGGGGCGAGATGCCCTGGCCGCTGGTGGTGGTCGGCATCGCCATGGGGCTCTCGCTGGTCCTCATCCGCGTGAAGAGCCCGATGCTCTTCGCGGTCGGCATGTACCTGCCGGTGGAGACGACCTTCGCCATCTTCGTCGGCGGATTGTTGCGGGGCCTGGTCGATCGCCAGACCGGCAAGCGCGGCTACAACGCGGCGCAGAAGGCCCGTGTCGAGAACGCGGGCGTGCTGACCGCTTCCGGCCTCATCGCCGGCGAGGCGCTCATGGGCCTGATCGTCGCCGGCGTCGTCGCCTACATCGCCGCCACTGCCGCCCCGGGAGCGGCCGTTGCCTTCCCCCAGGTCACCGAGATCCTGCCCTTCTTCTCCGGGGCCGCCCCCTGGATCGCGATTCCGGTGATGATCGCGCTGCTCGTCTACATGGTCGTCCGGCCCCTCGGCAAGGCGGGCGCGGCGGACGAGCCGGCGCCGCCGACGGCCGTGATGTGACCTCACCCCGCGACGCCGCCCAGCGCGCGGTCGACCGTCGTTTCCGCGAGTTCGTGCAGGCGCTGTGCGCGCTCGTGTGCGTGCCCGGCGTCTCGGCGGAGGGCTTCCCGGCCGAGGACCTGCGCCGCTCGGCCGCGGCGACGCTCGACGTCCTGCGCCGCTGCGGGATGGAGAACGCCGCGCTCGTCGAGCTTCCCGGTGTGCCGCCCTACGTCTACGCCGACTGGCTGCACGCGCCGGGCGCGCCGACCGTCCTCGTCTACGGCCACCACGACGTCGTGCCGCCGGGCCCGCTCGAGAGGTGGACGCACCCGCCCTTCGAGCCCGTCGAGCGCCGCGGCCGGCTCTACGGGCGCGGGACCGCCGACGACAAGGGCGGCTTCCTGGCCTGGGTCGCGGCGGCTGCGGCCTGGCTGGGTGCGAACGGGCGGCTCCCCGTCAACCTCAGGGTCCTGATCGAGGGCGAGGAAGAGGTCGGCTCACGGCACCTGCCCGTGCTCCTGGCCCGCGATCGGGCGCGGCTCGCTGCCGACGTCGTCGTCCTCTCGGACACGGCCAACTTCGCGACCGGCGTGCCCGCCCTGACCTGGCAGCTGCGCGGGCTCGTGCAGGTGGACGTGGAGGTGTCGTGCCTCGACCGGCCCGTCCACAGCGGCGACTTCGGAGGCGCGGTCCCGGACGCGGTCCGTATCCTCTGCCGGATGCTGGACGACCTGCGCGCCGCGGACGGCTCGATCGCCGTGCCCGGCCTGTACCGTCGCGTGGTGCGGCCGTCCGCCGCGGGGCGCCGCCGACTGCGCCGCCTGCCGTTCTCGGAATCGGCCTTCCGTCGCGGCGCCGGCATGTTGCCCGGCACGCGGCTCGAGCGCGAGCGCGGCGTCTCCGTCTACGAGCAGCTCTGGACCCGGCCGTCGCTCACGGTGATCGCGGTCGAGGCCCATCCGATCGAAGGCTCGGCCAACCAGATCCTCGACTCCGCGCGCGCGCGGATCTCGCTGCGCACGGTGCCAAAGATGGACGCGCGCGAGGCCGGCGAGCTGCTGGTCCGCAAGCTCACCACGAAGCCGCCGGCCGGCGCGCAGGTGAGCGCGCGCATCGTGCGCACGACCCCCTGGTGGACGACCGAGCCCGAGGGCCCCGCCTTCGACGCCGCCCTGCGCTCGCTCGAGAAGGGCTACGGAAGAAAGCCGGTGCTGATTGGCGCGGGCGGCTCGATCGGTTTCGTGCGGCCATTCTCGGATGCGCTGCCCGGCGTGCCCTGCCTGCTAACCGGCGTCGAGGACCCCGGCTGCGGCGCGCACTCCGAGAACGAGAGCCTGCACCTGGGCGACTGGAAGAAGTCCATGCGCTCGGCGGTTCATCTCTTCGACGAGCTGGGTGCGATCGGGTTGCCGGGGCTGAAGCGAACGCGGCGCTGAGGCGGCCTGCGGGTGCAGGAACGCGAGCGGACGGGGGAGCCCGCGGCCCGTGCTAGTCTTGCGCCATGTCGACGGGGCGGAGCGTGCGGTTGACCACCGATCTCGACGACCCGGACGCGGTTCCGTACTTCCTGTGGGACGATCCGATGACGCTGTCGGAGCTGCGCCGCCGCCTCCGCGAGGCTCCTGAATCCGAGCGGATCCTGCTGCTCGCCCGGATCCTGCGCGAGGCGCGGGATACCGAGGCCTGGCACTTCACTTCGCCGGCCGAAGTCGTCGCGCTGTGGCCGCGCCTGAGCCTACACCTGGGCCGCCGCCGCGAGTTCTGGGAGTTCCTGCTCGGCCGCTGGAAGGATCTGGGGGTGGACCTGGTGGTGGAACGAGCTCCACAGCTCGTCGCGGAGAAGCCCTGGGCAGGCTCGGTTCGTCTCGATCCTCCCGAGGAGATCCTGGCGAACAAGCTCTGTGCGCTTCTCGGCCGGGCCGAGGTCCGGGACCTCGTCGACGTGCGCGCGCTCGAGCAGTCGGGGCTCTCTCTGGAGCGAGGTCTCGCAGCGGCGCGGCGGAAGGACGGTGGCCTGACGCCGGGACAGCTGGCCTGGGTGCTCCGTCAGATCTCGATCGGCAGCGATGCGCGCATCCCCGGTGGGGTTCCCGCATCCGAGCTGCGGCGCTATCTTGACGACCTCGTCGACCGTCTCGCCGTTCTCGCGCGGCCATAGCTGCACAGGCTCGACTTTCTCTGGGCTTGGTCGAACGGGGGCGCTCCCGGTCCCTTGCAGGCTTCGGCGGACGGTGAGAGCCTCCCGTGATGCCGTGTCTGGGCCTATTCCCGGTTGCCGCCCTCGTCATCCTCTCCGCGCCGACCAACACCGCCCCTTCGCCGACAGGTACAGCGCGAGGCAAGGCCTTCTGGTCGGCGCTCGCGAAGGACTGCTCCGTGCCGCCCGGCGAGACGGCCTTCGGTCTCGTGAAGGAGGCCGCCTCGTTCCTCGGCTCTCCGGACAGCGACTGGCGCGACGACATCGGATACAGCGTCGTCGCGAGCTGCGTGTACCAGAAGCGGGCCCTGAAGCCGGAGGAACGTCGCGCGCTCGTGGCCGAGCTGTCGGCCAACCTGCGGCGCGCCATCGGCGAGACCGGCAGCGACTCAGTGCTGCTGCGGTCCTTCTCCGCCCTGGACCTCTCGGTCTTCGCCGCGCTCGAGGACCTCGATCCGGTGCTGGACGAGCGTGGCTACCGCGAGCTGCTCGATGCCGTGCTCGCGTACCTGCGCGACGAGCGCGACCTGCGCGGCTTCGATCCCCGCGTCGGCTGGATCCACGCCACGGCCCACACGGCGGATCTGCTGAAGGCCCTGGCGCGCGACGCGCGTTTCGCGAAGACCGATCAGCAGAGGTTGTTCGACGCCGCCTGGTCGAAGATGACGATGGACGGCACGCCCGTCTTCACGCACGCGGAGGACGAGCGGCTGGCGGCGGCGCTCGCCTCCGTCGTGCGCCGTGCCGACTTCGACCCGTCGCTGCTCGACCCCTGGCTGGCCCGCTTCGTGGCTCAGGAGAAACAGCTCTGGTCGCAGGCGCCGCCCCGGCCGCAGGCGCTCGACGCCGCCCAGAATGCGCGCAACCTGCTGCGGGGCCTGTTCGTCGAGCTCCACCTGCCCGCGCCGGCGCCGCCCGGCGCCCCACCCGCCGCAGCGGGCCCTGCACAGGCAGCGGCGCGCGAGAAGCTGCTCGCGACGCTGCGTGCGATCCGGCGATAGGCGGGGTCTTCAGTACTGGCCGTAGTGTCCGCGAACCGAGTCGAGCAGCTTGGCCGGGTCGTAGCCGATCCCGTCCTTGAAGACCAGCTCGACGTTCTCGACGTCCTCGATCTTCGTCGAAGGATCGCCCTTGACGAGTACCAGGTCCGCGTTCCTGCCGACGGCGAGCGAGCCGATGCGGTCCTGACGGCCGAGGTAGAGGGCGCCGTTGTAGCTGGCGATGCGAATGGCCTCGAGCGGCGTGAAGCCCGCCTCGACCAGCAGCTCGAGCTCGCGCTGGTCGGAGAAGCCGGGCACGGTGCCGCCGTTGCCGGTGGGGTCGGGCCCCGCGATCAGCAACCCTCCCGCCGCCACGAACGCCCGTTCGAGCGCCATCCCGCGCCGAAACTCGGCGAGCGGCCCGTCCGCGGGCACGGCCGCCCGCCGGCTGCGCGCGAGCAGGAAGGCCTCGCGGGCCTGCGGGCTCGCCGCCTCCAGCAGGCGCGGCTGCAGGGGCGGGCGGTTCGGCACGCGGTGCTCGAACACCGGCAGCGTGGACGTGACCGCGACGTGGTGCTCGACCAGGGTGGCGAACAGCTGCTTCGCCGCGTCGCCCGCCGGGTCCATGGCCGAAAGCGTCGGCCCGCCCATCGTCGCCGGGCACTCGTCCGGCTTCTTGCCGGGGTCGAGCTGGGTGTTCACGAAGAAGCCGTGCTCGAGGTCGTCGATGCCGAGGGCGGCGGCCTCGGGATAGCTGACCGAGCAGAGGTGGCCGGTCACCTTCAGCCCGTGCGCGTGCGCGGCGGCGATCGCCGCCGCGAGCTCGTCGCGCGTGATGTACATGTACGCCTTGAACGAGGTCGCGCCCTGGTCGGCCCAGTACTCGACCATGCGGTGCGCGTCCGCGGCGTCGCGCAGGCCGTGCATCTGCAGGAACGGGCTGCCCGAGCCCTCCAGGTAGGGCGCGGTCACGTCCACGTGCGGGCCGGGCAGGCGGCCCTCCTCGATCGCCCGCGCGAGGTTGAGGTCGGCGTACGGCTCGACGCTGCCGGTCGTCCGGATCGTGGTGACGCCGGCCGCGAGGTACAGCCGAGGCGCGGAGAAGGTCATCTGCGGCACGAGCAGCGGCGCGTCGGCCGTGCCGTCGGCGCGCAGGTTGGGGCGGGCGATGTGGAAGAGGTGGTCGTGCATGCCGACGAGGCCCGGCAGCACGCTGTACCCGGGCCGGTCGAGCACCAGCTGCCCGCTCGCCTCGGCGACGGACGCCGCCGGCGTGATCGAGGCGATGCGGCCGTCCTCGATCACCAGGTTGCGGTCGGCGACGGCCGCCGAGCCGGTGCCGTCGATCACGCGCACGTGCGTGAGCACGACCCGCCGGGCGTCGACCGCCACGAAGCGCCGGACCTCGGGCGAGAGCGCGACCGGGCGCCCCGCGGCCGTCGCATCCAGGGAAGTCAGCTCGACCTTGCGGAAGTGGACCTCGCCGCCTTCGGACTGCAGCCCGATCGCTCCGGGCACGACGTCGGCGACGGTTGCCTCGTTCACCTTGCGGCCGTTCACGGAGACCTCGAGCCTCGTCCCGTCGAGCAGGATCTCGTAGCGGTTCCACTGGCCGACGGGGTTCTCGGCGCCCTCGCTCTTCGCGACGCCCGACATGTCGCCGAGCGCCGGGTCGCCGCTGCGGCTCCGCGCGCGGGCGGGGTCGCCGGTGACCTTCATGCCCCAGAAGCCGTAGACGTCGCCGGCGTCGCCGCTGCGCAGCTGGGCCTCGATGGCGCGCGGGATGGCGCGCAGGTCTCCGCTGATCCGCATCAGCACGCCGCTGTTCGGGACCCTGTCGCGCGTGACGACGGTCCCGGGCGCCCAGCGCCACTCGACCACCAGCCGGAAGGAGGTGAACTTCTGCTTCGTGAAGAGGAAACCGACCGGCTCGCCCCTGCACACGATCATGCCGTCACGCACGCTCCAGACGTCGGCGGTCTTCGCAACGGGATCGGCCAGGAAGGAGCTCCAGCCCGAGAGGTCCCGGCCGTTGAAGAGCGGGAGGGTCGTTCCGGCTTCGGAGGCGCTCGCGGGAGGGGCTGCCGCGGAGAAGAGAAGGGCGAGCGTGAGAGCGAGTGCGCGCAGGGGCATCGGCGACCTCCAGTCGGGCGTGGACGCGATGCCGATTGTGCGCGCAACGACTGGTTGACACCAGGGCGCGCCGGGGCGGACGATCGCCCCGTCCCCAGGGAGCGTGTCCATGCGCACGGGATCCGAGTTGCGCCCGCGGATGATCCTCCGGGTGGAAGGCCTGCTCTGCCGCGTCGTCTCGGCCGACTACCACGGCGGCCAGGGCAAGATGGGCGGCGTGATGCACGCCAAGCTCCACGACCTGCAGAGCGGGAAGGAACGCGAGCGGCGCTTCCGGGCCGAGGAGGCGGTCGAGGACGTCCAGCCCGACAGAGACAGCCTGCAGTTCCTCTACGCCGACGACGAGAACGGCTACTTCATGAACCCGCGCAGCTTCGAGCAGGTGTCGATTCCCCGTGCGCGGCTCGGGAGGGCCGCGGCCTGGCTCACCGAGGAGACGGTGGTGCCTGTGGAGTTCGTGGACGGCGAGCCGCTCGGCATCGTCTTTCCCGAGATCGCAGAGGCCCGCGTGGCCGAGACCGCGGCGCCGTACCACACGCCCGGCACCGACAACGTGTGGAAGGCCGCCCGGCTCGACAACAGCGTCAGCGTGATGGTCCCGCCCTTCATCGACGTGGGTGAGGCGATCCGCGTGGACGTCGCGACGGGGCGCTACGTGGAGCGTGCGAAGGCGAGGGCCCGCTAGGGCGCGCTCGCGCGCTACTGTCGCTGTGCCCGGCTCGGCTGGTGACCGGGGACGAACATGTCCTTCCAGGTCAGGCCGAGCTTTCTCTGCATCGCGAGCGGGTAGGACCAGTCGCCCAGGTCGCTCGCGCCGCCGTTGTTGGTGCCGATCGTGAACTTCGCGCCGGCCGCCTTGGCGAGGCGCAGGAACGCCTCGGAGGGCAGCTTGTAGCGGGCGCCAATCTCGATCGCGACCCCGTTCTTCACGGCCGCGTCGATCACCCGCTTCATGCGCGCCTCGGTCCACAGCGCGTCGTAGCGCGGGGCGATCGCAGCCGGCAGGAAGGTCGGGTTCACGTAGACGTCGATCGGCTCCGTCTCCAGGATGCCGACGGTCTTCGACACCAGCAGGTCCATGAACGCCTGCACGTCGGGCCCGATCTCGACCTCCTCCGGGATCCACAGCCGCATCCTCTTGCCGGCGGGGTTGGTCCAGGTCATCGCGTCGGTGAACACGTAGTCGAACCGCGCGCGCGTCTCCCGGGAGAACATCGTCACCCACTCGCGGCCCTCGGCCTGCATGGCCACGAACACCGGCTGGCCCTTCATCGAGTCGACGAAGGCGACCGCGTCGGCGTCGGTCTGGACCGGGAAGCCCTTGCCGCAGTTCACCGCCACGCCCAGTCCCATGCCGGTGCGCCGCGACAGCGCGAGCGCCTGCTCGAGCGTGAGGCCGCCCTTCAGGTGCGTGTGCAGGTCGAGCGTGGGGAAGTTGGCCTTGCCCAGCTCCAGCACCTGCAGGTAGGCGTCGTCGACGACGGGCAGCGGCGCCGCCTCGGCGCGCGGCAGCGGCGTCAGCGGGCGCACCCGCAGGTTGCGGTAGAAGGCCTTGCTGCCGGGGTCGTGGCACTGCAGCGCGAACGTGCCCCGGCCCAGCCGGTTGAGCTTGGGCGCGCCGGCCGGCAGGGCGCCCGGCTCGCGGTAGTCGACGACTAGCGTGCCGTTCAGCCGTACCTGCACCTGCGGCCGGCGCACGACGACGTCCATCGTGAACCACTGGTCGTCCTGCACGATCGGCTTGTAGACGTTGCGGATCCCGTACAGGCTGCCGGTCATCTTGTACTCGAGGTAGTCGCCGTGGCGCTCCTGCGAGTTGTCGACCTGGACCTCGAATCCCTGCGCCGGCCAGTCTTTCTCCTGGTAGGCCGTGTGGAAGAAGACGCCCGAGTTCGCTCCCGGCTTCGTCATCACCTCGACCGAGAGCTCGAAGTCCTCGAACGAGGCCTTGCCGTCCGGGCCGACGTAGAAGAGGTGCGACCGTGGCCCGTCGCAGGCGATCGTGCCGTCCTGGACGCGGAAGGACGACGGTCCCTCGGCTGCGGCCTTCCAGCCGGCGAGCGAGCGGCCGTCGAAGAGCGAGGTCCAGCCCCCTCCCTGCGCCGCCTGCGCCGCGAAGCACGCCGCTGGGGCCGCGAGCGCCACCGCCAGGGCCAGCGTCAGCACGGAGGTCGCCGGGGGCACGAAGACACGGGCCATGGTGTCCTCCTCGCGCCGGCCGCCGGCGCGAGGAGATCTTGTCGGATTCCGCGGCGCGGCGCCAGCCCGGGCCGTCTGGAGGAGGCCCGGACCGGCGGCGGGCCAGAGCTCTAGAGCGCCTTGCCCTTGTACTCGCCCGTGAGCGTCTCGAGGAACTTGACGACGTCCTCGACGTCCTTCTCGGGCATCGGTGCCCCGAGCTGGTAGGTGACCATGGCGTCGACCGCGCCGCGCAGCGTCTTCTTCGAGCCGTCGTGGAAGTACGGGAAGGTGCGCGCCACGTTCCGGAGCGTCGGGACCTTGAAGGAGTGGCGGTCCTGCTCCTGCTTCGTCGCGTTGTGGCGGCCGTTGTCGGCGTCGGTGAGCCTGTCGCCTCGCGCCTTGAAGTAGTCGGCCCGCCGGCCCATCCGCTCGAACGACTTGCCGCCGAGCAGCTCGCCGACGTGGCAGGTGGCGCAGCCGGCCCCCTTGAAGACCTCGTAGCCGTGCTTCTCTTCCGCGCTGAGCGCGGCCGTGTCTCCCACCAGGAAGCGGTCGAAGCGGGAGTTCGGCGTCACGAGCGTGCGCTCGAACTCGGCGATCGCCTCGGTGATCGACTTCGCGCCGAAGCCCTCCGGGTAGACGGCCTCGAACTCCTTGCGCAGCGCCTTGTCCTTGTTCAGCTTGGCCACGACCTCGTCCCAGCCGCCGGAGCCCATCTCGACCGGGTTCATCGGCGGGCCGCCGGCCTGTGCCTCGAGCGTCGGGGCCCGGCCGTCCCAGAATTGCACGAACTGCAGGGCAGCGTTGAAGGTGGTCGGCGCGTTGATGCCGCCCTTCTGCTTGCGGATGCCGTCCGAGACGACCTGGTTGTCCGTCCCGCCCTTGGCGAGGTCGTGGCACGACGCGCACGAGAGCGTGTCGTCGCCGGAGAGGCGCTTGTCGTGGTACAGCTTCTCGCCGAGCGCGGCCTTGGCCGGGTCGTGCGCGATCGACACCGGGATCGGGCGGATCAGGTCCGCCTTCATGACCTCGGGCACCCCCGGGGCCGCCTGCGCGGCACGCGTCTCGCCGATCCAGGACAGCACGGCGGCGCGCTCGCTGCCGAGGCCCGCGTTCCAGTGCAGCGCGACGTACGGCAGCGGCGGCATCTCCCCGTCCCGCACCTCGCGCTCGATCTTCGCGAGCACGGGCTCCGGCACGGGACCCGCGGCGGCGGGCGCGAAGCCGGCGGCGAGGTCGAAGTCGCGCAGGCCGTGCTCGACGTCCCGCTTGATGATCGTGCTGGCGAGCGGCCAGCTCGCGTAGAACGGGGCCTTCACGCCGGCCACGTGGCAACTCGCGCAGCTTCTCTCGAGCACGTGTGCGGCCTTGGCCGTGCCGGGGTCCTTCGCCAGCGTGGCGGTGAGCGGCGTTCCGGTCGGTGTCCCGACGAGCAGGTTGGAAACGGGCAGCGCGAGGCCCAGCACGAGCAGGCCGACGACGATCTGCACCGTCTTCTTCGTTCGTGGTGTCATTGTCGAGTGCCTCCCGGCCCCGAGGCGAGGCAGGTGTGCGGGGACCCCGGGGCCTGGAGGGCATTCTAGGAGCGGAGCCGGGCCGGCGGACCGTCCATCGGGACTAGTGCGCCTGGTCTATCCGCCGGGATCCGCAACCGGCTCGGCTATCCTAGTTGTCCGCCCCTCGGGCGTCTCAAGGAGACTCGATGAAGACTCCCTTCCGCGCCGTTCTGGTCCTCGCGGCGGTGCTCGCCGTCGCCGCCCCCATCGTCGCCGACGAGGGGATGTGGATGCCGCAGCAGGTTCCCGACCTCGCTGCTCGGCTGAAAGACCTGGGCTTCCAGGGCGACCCGGCCGCGTTCGCCGACCTGACTGGCCAGCCGATGGGCGCCATCGTCTGGCTCGGGGGCTGCACGGCGTCGTTCGTCTCGCCCGAGGGCCTGATCGCGACCAACCACCACTGCGCCGCGGGGGCTCTCCAGTACAACTCGACGCCGCAGAAGAACCTGCTGGTCGACGGCTTCCTCGCGAAGACCCGCGAGGAGGAGATCTCGAACGGCCCCGGCGCCAGGGTCCTCGTCACGGTCTCCGTAAAGGACGTCACGGACGCCATCACCGGCAGCATCGACCCGAAGCTCGACGACCGGAAGCGCTTCGACCAGATCGACCGGCGGATCAAAGAGCGTACGGCGAAGTGCGAGGCCTCCGGCCTGCGCTGCCGCGTCGACTCGTTCTTCGGCGGCCTTCGGTACTTCGAGATCGCGCAGCTCGAGATCCGGGACCTGCGCACGGTGTACGCGCCGGCCGCGGGCATCGGCAACTTCGGCGGCGAGACCGACAACTGGCGCTGGCCGAGGCACACTGGCGACTGGTCGTTCTTCCGCGCCTACGTGGGAAAGGACGGCAAGCCCGCTCCTTTCGCCAGGGACAACGTGCCCTACAGGCCGACGCGCTGGCTGAAGGTCCAGCCGAACGGCGTGAAGGAGGGGGACCTCGTGTTCGTGGTCGGCTACCCCGGGCGCACGGAGCGACACCAGACCTATGCCGAGGTGAAGGAGACGACCGAGTGGAGCTTCCCGCGCTTCATCAGCACCGCGCAGGAGCAGATCGAGATCCTCGAGGCGCTCGGCAGGCAGGACAAGGCCCTCCAGATCAAGGCCGCCGGCCGCCTGCGCGGGCTCCACAACTACCTCACGAACCGCAAGGGCATGCTGGAGGGCCTGGTCAAGGGCGGGATCCTGGCGAAGAAGGAGCAGAGCGAGAAGGACCTCGCGGCGTGGATCGCCGCCGACCCCGCGCGGGAGAAGCAGTACGGCGACGTGCTGCCGGCGCTCGCGAAGCTGCAGGCCGAGAGCGAGACGACCCGCGAGCGCGACGCGGCGCTCGCGGGGCTGTTCAGGTCATCCACGCTGCTGAGCGCGGCCCACACGGCGCAGCTTCTGTCCCTGGAGAAGGCGAAAAAGGACGACCTGCAGCGCGAGGCAGAGTTCCAGCAGCGCAACTGGCCGCGGATCCGCGAGGGCCAGGAGCGCGCGCAACGCACGCTCGACCCGCGCATCGACCGGGCTCTCGTCCGCTGGGCGATGGGCTACGCGGCGGCGCTGCCGGCCGACCAGCGCATCGCGGGCCTCGACAAGCTGGTCGGGCTCACACCCGGCATGTCGAAGGCGGACTCCGAGCAGGCGATCGACGCGTACCTCGACACGCTCTACGCGGGAACGAAGATGGCCGACGAGGAGTTCCGGCTCTCCCTGCTCGACAAGACGACCGCCGAGATCGCGGCCACCCACGACCCGATGGTGACCCTCGCCCTGGCGCTCGACCCGCTGTACCAGGCGAACCGCGAGGCGGAGAAGCGGCGGCTGGGCGCCGCCTCCCGGCTGCGCCCGCGCTACATGCAGGCGCTGCTGGCCAAGGCCGGGGGCCTCGTGGCGCCGGACGCGAACAGCACGCTGCGCGTGACGTTCGGCAAGGTCGCGGGCAAGCCGGGCCCGGACGGCCTGTGCTGGAACGCGTTCACCACGCTCAAGGGCATCGAGCAGAAGAACACCGGCCAGGGCGAGTTCGACGCACCCGAGCGCGAGCTCGCCGCGATCAAGGCCCTGCGCGCCGGGCAGCAGCAGACGCCGTACCTGGCGCCCGAGCTCGGAGACGTGCCGGTCGACTTCCTGTCGACCGTCGACACCACCGGCGGCAACTCCGGCTCGCCGACTCTCGACGCCAAGGGCGAGCTGGTCGGCCTGCTGTTCGACGGCACCTACGACACGATCGCGTCGGACTTCCTGTACGACACGGCCAACACCCGCTCGATCCACGCGGACGCGCGCTACATGCTGTGGGTGATGTCGCAGGTGGACGGCGCTTCGTACCTGATCGAGGAGATGGGGATCAAGTAGGCGGGCGGCGCTTCACCCTCCGTGCAGCCACCGGCGTGTCAACAGACGCAAAAACGTGACGGAGGTCACGGCCGGCGGCCGGCGCAGGCTCCATGTTCGGGGTAGGCACACGCTCCTGCCTCAGAGCAAACCCGGGGCGACCCGGGGACGCAGAGCCACGGGACCCCGGCACGCGGGGCTGGCCGAGCCGCCAGGAGCTTCTCCCACCGGGCGCCCCACGAGGACGCTCGGGCGCCGAAGGAGGAAGCATGAGGATCCGTGCCGCTTTGCAGTTCGTGCTCGCCGTGATCGCCGTCGGCGCTCTGGTGCTGCCGGCCGCTGCTTCCGAGATCACGACCACGGGGACGATCGTCTCGACATCCTCCAGCAAGCTCGTCGTCAAGATCGACGACCACGGCCACAAGATCCCGTTCGCTGTCGACAGCGCGACGGCCCTGCCGGCCGGCCTTGCGGCCGGCGCCCGCGTCAGCGTCGTCTACCACCCGACCGGCTCGACCGGTCAGGCGGTGGACCGCGTCACGCTGCTTCCCGGCGGCGCCGCGCACGCCCGCCGGTCGACGGCGCGCGAGAAGACCGCCTCGGCGAGCCCGAAGCCGTAGCGATCCGGGCGACCCGGGCTGTCTGCGGGCAGCCCGGGTCGTCCGAGGCCGGTCGCATTCCGTCTTCAGCCGGCGAGGCGATCGTCCGGCAGGCGTTCAGAAGCGGATGCCGAAGCCGAGCACGACGTCGGTGTCGCCCTTGACCACGACCTTCAGCTGCACGTAGGGCTGGAGCTGCGTCCTGACGCCGAGGCCGCCGATGAAGTTGGCGCCGACGGTCGTGTCGCGGCCGGCTCCCTGGTGGCTCCGCGCGTAGATTCCCAGGCCGCCGCCCAGCCAGGGGCTGAGCTTGCCCTGAGGCGAGAAGACGTAGTGCAGGTCCGCATTGACGCTGAAGTAGGAGCCCTCGCTGGGCAGGACGAGCTCGAAGTTCGGGGCCACATAGAGCCGGCCCTGGACCGGCGTGCGGTACTCGATTCCGAGGAACGCGCTGTCGACGTCCGTGTAGGCGCCCGCTCGCAGCGAGACGTCCCCTGCACGTGCGTCGGCCGCGGCCAGCACGACGGCCACGACCAGAAGGCCCAGGGCGACGCGGGGAGATGACATGCCATTCCTCCTCTCGGCGGTTCCGTCGCCGGCCGGCGAGACGCTGGGAACCTTCTCTCCATGCTAGCCGTCGGATCGCGACAGCGGGGGAACGCCATTCAGGCCGCGTGAGCCACGTCACCGTGCGCCGCGACTTCGTTTTGCACCGGGTTTGCAGCGCCGTGACGCCACAGGGGGCCGAATGGGCGTATGAAGTAGATGGGACCGAAGCCGGCGGCGGACCTCCTGTCGAGGGGCGGTCCCGGGGAGGTGCGGATGCGAGCCGTTGCGATCGCCATCTCGGGCGCCCTCGGTTGCTTCGCCGTCGCCGGCTTCGCTCCCGCCAGCGCCGCGTCGGCCGACGAGAAGCCGAAGGCCTCCGCCGTGGCTCCCGACCTGTCGGGCCGCTGGCTGCTCAACAAGCAGCTGAGCGACGACGCGCACGAGAAGATGCGCCAGTCCATGGAACGGCCGCGAGGTGGCTACGGGCCGGGACCCACGACGATGGGTCCAGGGCCCGGCGGCGGAGGGCGCCTCGGACTACCGCCGCCGACGGGCGGGGACGACGATCCCGGGGAGTCTTCGATGCATGCCATCCTCGAACCCGCCGAGGAGGTCACGATCTTCCAGGGGCAGCCAGAGATCGTGATCGCCGAGAAGTTCAGCCGTCGCCGGACGCTGCACGCCGACGGGCGGAAGTACAAGGCGGACAACGGCACCTCCGAGGTCAAGACCGCGTGGAAGGAAGGCCGCCTGGTCGTCGAGACCCGCGGCTTTCGAGGCCGCAAGACGACCGAGACCTGGGAGCTGAACACCACGGGCACGCGGCTGACGGCGCTGGTCAAGCTGGAGTCCGGCTACGGGAAGCCGGTCACCATCAAGCGTGTCTACGACAGGGCGGGCGACGCCCCGCCGCCGAGCACGCCGTAGCCACCGCCGCGTGTAACATGCGTGGCGACCCTCGATGAGGTTCGCTGCGTTCTGCGCTTCGCTGATGCTGGCCCTGCCGGCGGCCCTCGCCGGCGAGGACCGGCGCGCCGAGGCCGTGCTCGACGGCCTCGTGCGGCCGGACGAGCCGGGGCTCGCGGTGCTCGTCCGCAAGCAGGGGAAGACGGTATTCGAGCGCGGGTACGGCGTGCGCGACCTGCGCTCGCGCGAGCGGATCGACGAGCACACCGCCTTCCGGCTGGCCTCCCTGACGAAGGCGTTCACGGCCACGGCGATCGAGCTGCTGGTGCGTGACGGCAGGCTCCGTTACGACGACGCGCTCACCAGCGTGCTCCCCGCCTTTCCCGCCTACGGCCGCGCCATCACGATCCGCGAGCTGCTGAACCACACGTCCGGCCTGCCCGACTACGAGGAGCTGATGGAGGCGGCCGAGAAGGGCCGCGCGGCGATCTGGACGGCCGAGCGCCAGATCGGCGACGACGAGGTGCTGGGGCTGCTGCGCGCCGAGAAGAAGGGCCGCTTCGCGCCTGGGACGAGCTGGGCCTACAGCAACTCCGGCTACGTGGTGCTCGGGCTGGTGGCCGCACGCGTGTCCGGGAAGCCGTTCGCCGAGCTGCTGCGCGAGCGCATCTTCGACCCGCTGCGCATGAAGCACACGGTCGTCTACGAGAAGGGCCGGAGCGAGCTGTCGAGCCGCGCGTTCGGCCACACGCGCGTGGAGGGCGGCTTCCGCGAGGCGGACCAGAGCCCCACCTCGGCGACGCTCGGGGACGGCGGCGTCTACTCGAGCCTCGAGGACCTCGCGTTGTGGGACGAGGCGCTGGCGGCCCACACGCTCGTCTCGCCGTCGGCGATGAAGCCGGCCCTCACGCCGGCGCGGCTGGCCGACGGGTCGGAGCCTCACTGGCCGGAAGGAGCTGCCGGCGGCGACGACCTCGAGCCCGGCCGGCCCGTCTCATACGGCTTCGGCTGGTTCCTCGACCCCTGGCGCAGCCGGCCACGGCAGTGGCACCACGGCGTGACGGCCGGCTTCCGCGACGTCATCGAGCGCTTCAGCGACGACCGGGTCACCGTCGTGATCCTGTCGAACCGGGACGACCTCGACGTTCGCGCGCTCGCCCTGCAGATCGCCGACCTCTACCTGACGCCGGAACGCTGACGTCGGCGCCGGCAGCCCGCCGCGTTGGACCACCGCGTTGGACCTTTGACAGCGGCGAGGCAGCGCGCTATCAGTCGGTACAGCGCCACGGGAGGACACCATGCGCCTGCTCGCCGCCGCCAGCGTAGCCCTGTGCGTCGTCTGGACCGCCGATTTCGCGCAGGCCGCCGATCCGCCCGCCGTGAAGGGCATCGAGACCGGCGACCTCGACCGCTCGGTCGACCCGTGCGCCGACTTCTACGGCTACGCCAACGGGACCTGGCGCGCGCAGAACCCGATCCCGCCGTCGATGGTGCGCTGGAGCCGCCGTTGGGCCGCAGGCGAGAGCGCGAAGGACCAGCTCAAGGTGATCCTCGAGGAGGTGTCGGCGAAGACGGACTGGCCGAAGGGCAGCGTCGAGCAGCTGATCGGCGACTACTACGGCGCCTGCATGGACGAGAAGCGCGTGAACGAGCTCGGCCTGGAGCCGCTCAAGCCGACGCTCGCCGAGATCGACGCGATCGCCGGCATGGACGGCGTGCAGAGGATGATCGGGCGCTTCCACGACGTCGGCATCCCCGTGCCGTTCGGGCTCACCTCGACGCCCGACAGCCACGACCCCGCGCGGGTGATCGCCGACGTCTACGCCTCGGGCCTGGGGCTGCCCGACCGCGACTACTACCTGAAGACCGAGCCGCGCTTCCAGGAGGCGCGCGAGAAGTACCAGCTGCACGTTGCGCACATGCTCGAGCTCGGGGGAAAGAGCCGCGAGGACTCGCGCAAGGGAGCACAGGCCGTGTTCGCGCTCGAGAAGCGGCTCGCCGAGGCCTCGCTCGACAACGTGCAGCTGCGCGACCCGAAGGCGACCGACCACAAGACGAGCTTCGTCGCGCTCACGGACCTGACGCCGATGTTCGACTGGCCGGCCTACTTCGCCGCGGCGAAGCTGCCCCGGGCCGCCCTCAACGTCCAGCAGCCGGCGTTCATGAAGGCGCTCGACCGCCTGCTGGGCGAGATGCCGCTCGCCGACTGGAAGAGCTACCTGCGCTGGCAGCTCGTGCACGCCGCGGCGCCCTCCCTGTCCGCTCCGTTCGTGGAGGAGGACTTCGGCTTCTACGCGAAGTACCTCGGCGGGGCCAGCGAGATGAAGCCGCGCTGGAAGCGCTGCGCGGAGTCGGCCGACCAGCAGCTCGGCGAGGCGCTCGGCAGGAAGTACGTCGAGAGGTACTTCCCGCCGGAGGCGAAGGCGCGCATGCAGGAGCTGGTCGGGAACCTGCTCGTCGCCATGGGGAACACGATCCGCGGCCTCGACTGGATGGGCCCGGCCACGAAGGCGAAGGCGCTCGAGAAGCTCTCGACCTTCAACCCGAAGATTGGCTACCCCGACAAGTGGAAGGACTACTCGGCCGTCGCGATCACGCGCGACGCGTACTGGAACGACGTCCTCGCGGGCCGCCGCTTCAACGTGGCCGACGACCGCGCACAGATCGGCAAGCCCGTCGACCGCGGCCGCTGGGGGATGACGCCGCCCACCTCGGACGCCTACTACAACCCGCTGCTGAACGAGATCGTCTTCCCGGCGGGGATCCTGCAGCCGCCCGCCTTCGACGTCCACGCCGCCGACGCGGTCAACTACGGCGCGATCGGCGTCGTGATCGGCCACGAGATCAGCCACGGCTTCGACGACCAGGGCGCGCAGTACGACGCTCGGGGCCGGCTCGCGAACTGGTGGACGCCCGAGGACCTGAAGAAGTTCCAGGCGCGCGGGCAGTGCGTGGTCGACCAGTTCGAGGGCTACTTCGTCGAGCCCGGCCTCCACCACAACGGCAGGCTCGTGCTGGGCGAGGCGATCGGCGACCTCGCCGGCGCGAAGATCGCCTTCCGTGCCTTCCAGCTCGCGCAGAAGGCCCGGCCGGCGCCGACGCTCGACGGCTTCACGCCCGAGCAGCAGTTCTTCATCGCCTGGGGCCAGTTCCGCGGAGACGAGATCCGGCCCGAGACGCAGCGGCTGATGGTGCAGGGAGACCCACACCCGATCGCCAGCTTCCGTGTGATCGGTCCACTCTCGAACCTGCCCGAGTTCCGGAAGGCGTTCGGCTGCGCCGCCGACGCGCCGATGGTGCGGCCGGCGGGCAAGCGCTGCGAGGTCTGGTAGGGAACGCTAGCGTCGCGACGCGAGCCATGCGTCGAGAAGGGCGGGCGTCTCCTTCCACTCGAGGCCGCACTCCGTCTCGCCGCCCTCGCTGCGCACCCACACGACGCCGGCGATTGCGGCGATCGTCGGCCGGTCGGGATCGAGCGACAGGCGCAGCGCGACCGCGGTTCCCTCGCCGAAGCCGGGATCGACGGGGAGGCGGATGCGTGCGCCCTCGGCCGTGACCGATTCGGCCACTCCGCGGAAGATCGTCCCGTCACCGTCCTCGATCCACGCCGGCATCGACTGCGCCGGGAACTCGAAGACGCTTCCGGCACTCGCCACCACGGGGCACCTCCAGTCTGCACCCGCACGATCGAAATGCATCGGGCGTGCCAGCGGGGGCGAAAGCCGCAAGTGCCGGGGGCCGAGTGCGATGCCCTGGCGGCCTTTCTGCCGAGCTCCCGGTTCGGCTGACGCGGAGTTACCGTCGGTGACAAAAGATGCCAGGATGCACCGTCAATCCGGCAGCAGCCGGGGGAGGGACGCATGAGGAGGCGCGAGGCGTTCCGGCTCGCCGCGGGCGGGTCCGCGGTGGGCCTTCTCGGAGCGCGAGCTGCCAGAGCGGACGCCCGCGTCGAGCGGGCGCTACGCGGGCTGCCCTCGCCGAAGATCGCCGACGTGCGGGCGATCGCCACGGCTCCGGCGGGGCTGCGGCTGGTGGTCGTCAAGCTCACCACCGACCAGGACGGGCTCTACGGTTACGGCTGCGCCACCTTCACGCAGCGAGCCGACCTCGTCCCTCCGGCGGTCGAGCGCTACCTGAAGCCGTTCCTCGTCGGCAAGCCGGCCGACCGCATCGACGACACCTGGCAGGCGCTCTACGCGAGCTCCTACTGGCGCAACGGCCCCGTGCTCAACAACGCGATCAGCGGCGTCGACATGGCGCTCTGGGACATCAAGGGACGCCAGGCCGGGATGCCCGTCTACCAGCTGCTCGGGGGCAAGACGCCGCGAGGCGGCCGACTGCTACGCGCACGCGAGCGGCGCCGAGATCCCCGAGGTGCTCGACAACGCCCGCGCGCTGCTGGCGCGGGGCTTCCGCCACGTCCGCGTGCAGGTGGGCGTGCCGGGCATGGCCGGCTACGGCTCGCGGCGCGGGGAGGGCGCCGTGACGGCTCTCCACGCGGCCCCGGTGTTCGAGCCCGCCGCCTACGCCCGGCGCGCGCTCCAGCTGCTCGAGGCAGCCCGCAAGGAGCTGGGCGACGAGGTCGAGCTGCTGCACGACGTGCACGAGCGGCTCTCGCCCACCCAGGCCCTCGGCTTCTGCAAGGACGTCGAGCGCTTCCGGCTCTTCTTCCTCGAGGACCCGCTGTCGCCCGAGGACATCGCCTGGTTCCGGCTGCTGCGCCAGCAGTGCACGACGCCACTGGCGATGGGCGAGCTGTTCAACAGCCCGCACGAGTGGGTCCCGCTGATCTCCGAGCGGCTGATCGACTTCATCCGCATCCACGTCTCGCAGGCGGGCGGCCTCACGCCGTGCCGCAAGATCGCGGCGCTCGGCGAGCTGTTCGGCGTGCAGACGGCGTGGCACGGGCCCGGCGACGTCTCGCCGGTGGGGCACGCCTGCAACGTCGCGCTGGACCTCGCCTGCGCCAACTTCGGCATCCAGGAGTCGAGCTCGTTCGACGCGGCGACGCGCGAGGTGTTCTCCGGCTGCCCCGAGCTGCGCGACGGCTACTTCTACGCGAACGAGGCGCCCGGCTGGGGCATCGAGGTCGACGAGCGCGCCGCGGCGAAGTACCCGTTCGGCCACGGCGAGACCGGCGAGCGCCAGCGGCTGAACGGCGGCTGGGGCGAGATCCGCCGCCGCGACGGCACCCTCGTCAAGCAGTGACGGCACGCCGCGCGAGGCCGCAGGCGACGCCGACGCGCGCCGCAGCGCGTGCCGGCTGGAACGGCGTCGGCTAGAAGAAGACGAGCAGGCCCGCGGTGAGCGACAGGCCGAGGTCGGGATGGCCGCGGCCCACGGCGCTCGAGACGTTCAGCTCGAGCGTGGGCATCACACGGCCGAACGGCCGGCACACGCCGACTCCCGGGAGCAGCACGAGGTTCGTCTGCGGATCCACAGGGACGGCGAAGCGGGCCGCCAGGTACAGGTTGGGGAGAGCCGACCAGACGAGGCCCGGCGTCAGCGAGAAACCCGAGTAGGAGCCCCGCACCAGCGTCGGCCCCGCGTCGAGCTCGAGCGCGAGGGTCGGCCGCAGCTGGCGGCCGTAGCCGAGCTGGAGCGTGACGTCGTGCTGCCAGCCGTCCCAGTCGCCGCCGTGCGGCCGGTAGCCGAGTGTCGTTCCGACGAAGCTGGCGACGTAGTTCGGGGGTGACGACGCGGAGTCCCCGGCCGCCACGGTCACCGCCGTCGCGGCCAGCAAGACCAGCGTGGCTGGGATGCATCTCGTCATGGCGCGAACACTAGCACCGATCGTCCGGCGCTCGGCGGGCCGCCCGCCCTAGGATGCTCCGGCCGCCGGCCCGCCGCGGTTCGCCGCGAGCAGCTCGCGTGCCTGGCGCAGCTGGCGGCTCGCGAGGCGGTCGGCGAGCGAGGGCAGCATCGCGTTGAGCGCCCGGAGGACGCGCCACCAGGAGGGGATCACGATCACGAGGCGGTTGCGGGCGACGGCGTCGAGGGCGCGCCGCGCGAAGGCGTCGGCGTCCATGGGGTGGAGTCTCTCCCACAGCCTGCTCTCGTCGAGCAGCGGCCGGAGGGCGGGCGCCATCCGCGCGAAACGGCCGCCGGCGTCGAGGATCGGCGTGCGGATGACGCCCGGGCAGAGCACGCTGACGCGGACGCCGTGCTGCGCGGCCTCGAGACGCAGCGCGCGCGAGGCGCTCACCAGGGCGCTCTTGGTGGCCCCGTAGGGCGCCGCCAGCGGCGTCACCATGAACGCCGCCATCGACGCCGTGTTGACGATGTGGCCGAAGCCCTGCCGGATCATCTCCGGGTAGGCCGCGGCGATCCCGTGGATGGGTCCGAGCAGGTTGACGTCGACGGCGTCGCGCCAGTCCTCGAGCGACAGGGAGTGCATCTCGCCGCCCACGGCGATGCCCGCGTTGTTGAAGAGGTAGTCCAGCCGGCCGTGGCGGTCGAACACCCCGGCCGCGGCCTGCTCGACGGCGTGGGCGTCGCGCACGTCCAGGCCGATCGCCTCGCCACGACCGGCGGGCAGCCGGGCCGCCTCGTCGCGCGCGCCCGGCTCGTGGCGGTCGGCGAGAACCACGTGGGCACCACGGGCCGCGAGCCCGCGGCCGAGCGCGGCGCCGATGCCGGAGCCGCCGCCGGTGACGATCGCTACGGCCCCGTCGTAGGTTCGCAGGCCATCCCGCGTGCCGAGCGTTTCGGGCATCGAATGCCTCCGCCGGCGGGAATTGTGGGCCAGTTGCCTCGCGGCCGGGGCCTATAATCGCGCGGAGCTTTCACCGATGGCGATCGCGGAAGGGACCCGTCTCGGACCCTACGAGATCGAAAGCCTGCTGGGCGCGGGCGGGATGGGTGAGGTCTACCGCGCCCACGACACCCGACTCGGCCGCGCCGTCGCCGTCAAGGTCCTGCCGGCGAGCGTCGCCAACGAGCCCGAGCGGCTGCGCCGCTTCGAGCAGGAGGCACGCGCCGAAGGCCTGCTGAACCACCCGAACGTCGTCATCGTCCACGACGTCGGCACGCACGACGGGACGTCCTATCTCGTCACCGAGCTGCTCGAGGGCGAGAGCCTGCGCAAGCGCCTGGAGCGCGGGCCGCTGCCTCTGCGCGAGGCCGTCGACGTCGCGCTGCAGATCGCGCGCGGGCTCGCTGCCGCGCACGGCAAGGGCATCGTCCACCGCGACCTCAAGCCGGACAACGTCTTCCTGACGGTCGCGGGCGCCGTCAAGATCCTCGACTTCGGTGTCGCCAAGCTGCTCGAGCCGGTCTGGCCGTCGGGGCCGATCAGCCCCGAGACGCTCGCCGGCCTCAACGAGGCCGAGACGCAGGCCCGCATCGCCTCGACGCGCTGGGGCGCGCTGGTCGGCACGCCCGCGTACATGTCGCCGGAGCAGGCCGGCGGCGCGCACGTGGACTTCCGGAGCGACGTCTTCTCCTTCGGCATCGTGCTCTACGAGCTGCTGACCGGGACGGACCCGTTCCGGCGCGACACCGCCGCCGACACGCTCGGCGCCATCCTGCGCGAGATGCCGCCGCCCGCGCAGGCGCGCGGACGCCACGCGCCCGCCGACCTGCAGAAGGTCCTCCAGCGCGCGCTCGCGAAGGAGCCGGCGCAGCGCTACACGGCGACGCCGCAGCTCGTGGCGGACCTCGAGCGGGTCGCCCGGAAGCTGGACCGCCGCCTGCTGACCCCGGCCCGCGTCGCGGCGTCGCTCCTGCTGCTCCTGGCCGTCGCCGTGCCCGTCGTATGGCTCGCGCGGCGTTCCGCACCCGTGCCCCCGCGCGAGCGGCCGACCCTCTCCCTGCTCGTGGCCGATCTCGACAACCGCACCGGCGACCCGGTCTTCGACGGCGCGCTCGAGCAGGCGCTGCAGATCGGCCTCGAGGGGGCGCCGTTCGTCACGGCCTTCGACCGTGCCCAGGCGCATCGGCAGGCGGCCGCCCTCTCCGGCGACAAGAGCCCGCGGCTCGACGAAGCGCGGGCGCGGCTGGTTGCGACGCGGCTCGGCATCAAGCTCACGGTGACAGGCTCGATCGAGCAGCGTCAGGGACGCTACGTGCTCGATACCAGGGTGGAGGATCCGCTGACCAGCCAGACGTTGGCCGCCGCGAATGCCACTGCCGCCTCCAAGGCCGACGTGCTGAAGGCGGCCGACGCCGTCGCCGTCGAGCTGCGCGCCGGCCTCGGCGAGGTCGAGCCGCAGTCCCCGCTGGGGCTCGGCCGCGAGACGTTCACCACCGCTTCGCTGCAGGCGCTCAGCAGCTACGCGCGCGGCCAGGAACTGCACCAGCAGGGCAGCAGCGAAGAGGCGGCCGAGCAGTACCGTCAGGCGATCGCCTTCGATCCCGAGTTCGGGCGGGCCTACAGCGGCCTCGCCGTGATCCTGTACAACCAGGGCGAGATCGAGAAGGCCGCCGAGCAGTTCCAGAAGGCGCTGGCGCTGGTCGACAGGATGACCGAGCGCGAGCGCTACCGAACGCGCGGCAACTACTACCTGACCGTGCACAACCACGTGAAGGCGATCGAGGAGTTCCGGCAGCTGCTCGAACGCTACCCGGCGGACACCGCGGGCCACAACGGCCTCGCCCTGGCGCACTTTTTCGGGCGCGACATGGAGCGGGCACTGGCCGAGGGCCGGCGGGGTGTCGAGATCTATCCGAAGTTCGTGCCTGCACGCAGCAACCTCGCGCTCTACGCCTTGTATGCCGGCGACTTCGTCGCGGCCGAGAAGGAAGCCACGATTGTCCTTGGGCTCAACCCGGCGTACCTGAAGGCCTACGTGGCGCTCGCGCTGGCCCGGGTCGGTCAGGGCCGCCTGGAGGAGTCGCTCGAGGCGTACCGCCGCCTGGAGAGCGTGAGCGCGCGAGGGGCGTCGTTCGCCCGGATGGGCGAGGCGGACCTTGCGCTGCGCGAGGGTCGCCTGGCCGACGCGGTCACCATCCTGGAGAAAGGCCTGCAGGCCGACCTGACGAACAAGTTCCTCCCCGGAGCCGCCGTCAAGGAGGTGACCCTCGCCGGAATCCAGCTCGCGCTGGGGCGACCGGGCCCTGCAGTTGCCGCCGCTCAAGAGGCCCTCGGTCACAGTCGTCAGCCGAACGTCGTCGTTCCTGCAGCACGCGTCCTGATCGAGTTGGGCCGGGAGCGCGACGCCGCGGCGCTCGCCGCGGAGCTGACCCGCAGCCTCGATGCCGACGCGAGGGCGTACGGCCATCTCGTCGACGGCGAGATCGACCTGAAGCGCCGCGACGGCCAGAAAGCCCTCGACCACTTCCTGGAGGCGAAGGCGATTGCCGACACGTGGCTCGGCCGGCTGGCGCTCGCGCGGGCGGACCTGGCGATCGGCGCGCTGCCGGAAGCCCATTCCGAGCTCGACCTGTGCCTCAAACGGCGCGGGGAGGCGATGGCGGTGTTCCTCGACGAGGTGCCGAGCTCGTGGTACCTGCCCGCCGCCACCTACTACCTCGCACGCGTGCAGGAGGGACTGGGCAGCAGCGCGGCGCCGGATACCTACCGTGCATTCCTCTCGGTCAAGAAGCCTGGCGAGCCCGCCGAGCCGCTCGTCGTCGACGCGCGGCGCCGCCTGGCCGCCCTGACGCACTAAGCAAAAAGCAAGGCTCGCGGCCTGCCTGCAGCGACGGTTTTCGTTGCGTGCGCAGGGACACGGGTCTAAGGTCGCGGCAGTACCAGCGGCGGGCTGCAAGACGGCGAGCCTCGCGCATTCCGGCTGTGTGTCGTCCCGCCCCTGACGTTCGTTCGGGGGATCGGACGCGAGACGGGCTCCGGCACCGGGAGGCGATCATGCGTGGCCCGATCACGTGCTCTTCCCTCGGCTCGCTCGTCACGCTCAGCCTCCTGGGTGCGGGGCTCGCCGCTGCACAGGTCGCCAGCCGCAGCGTCAACATGGTCGCGGGCACGGACTGGCCCGGCGGCGATCCGTTCCTGCAGCGGCAGAACGAGCCGACCGTCGCGGTGTCCACGCGCAACCCGATGCACCTGCTGGCCGGTGCCAACGACTACCGCACCGTCGACCTGCCCGGCACGCCGGACGACAAGATGACCGGCGACGCATGGCTCGGCACCTTCACTTCCACCGACGGCGGCGCGACGTGGAAGAGCACCCTGCTTCCCGGCTATCCGCAGGAAGCGGGCTCCGGCTCGCCACTCCACGGCTTCGACGCCGGGGCCGACCCCGTGGTGCGGGCCGGCCCGCACGGCCTCTTCTACTACTCCGGCATCGTCTTCGACCGGACGAACCCCGTGCTCGAGGCACGGCGCCGGGCCCAGGGCCTGCCGGCCCGGGCCGGCGCCGAGGGCCCGACGAGCGCGGTCTTCGTCGCCCGCTACATCGACAACAACAACAAGGAGAACGGCGACCCGATCGCCTATCTGGGCGCGACACTCGCCGCGCGGAACGACGATCCGAACGTGTTCCTCGACAAGCCGTGGCTCGCGGTCGACATGCCTCGCAGAGGAGCCGGCACCTGCACGGTCACGCAGTCGCAAGACGGTCAGACGGTCACGCAAACGCTGCCGGTCGGCAACGTGTATCTCGCCTACAGCCAGTTCACCGGCTCCCAGCAGGCGGGCACGTCGCTGGGGAAGCTCATGTTCACCCGCTCGACGGACTGCGGAGTCACGTGGAGCACGCCCCTCCTGGTCAGTGGCACGCACCACATCAACCAGGGGGCCACGATCGCGCTCGACCCGCGCACGGGCGTCGTGTTCGTGGTGTGGCGTCGTTTCGGGTGGCCCCAGGGGTCGGCGGCCCCGAGCGAGAGCGACGCCATCCTGATCGCGCGCTCGCTCGATCGTGGGCAGACGTTCAGCGCGCCCGAGACCGTCGCCGAGCTGAATCCCTTCGACCAGAGCACGGGCTACTCCCAGTTCAGGACGAACAGCTACCCGACAGCGGGAGTGGACCGTTTCGGACGCGTGCTCGTCGCCTATTCCAGCCGCGGCGTCCAGCAACCCGACGGCGACGCGCGGATCCTGCTCACCTGGGCTCGCTACCCCTCGCGCCTGCGGGCCCTGTTCACGCTCGACGAGGACGACGGGACCGAGACGATGAGGGCGGGCGAACGGCGGCCGGGCTGGACGACACCCGCGGTGGTGGACCGCGACGTCACCCGGCGCGGACACCAGATCATGCCGTCGATGCTGGTCACCGGCCTACGCGTGCAGATCGCGTGGGTGGACCTGCAGGAGGACCACACGTGGGGCGTGTACACGCGCGAGGAGGCGACGGGTCGGTGGCTGGAAGAGCGGGTGGCATCGAACGAGCGTCAAGCGACGCCCGCCCAGGTCTTCACGCCCCGGATCAGCGACGTCGACCCGCAGACGCGGCGTCACAGCGCCGACGTCTGGGTGGCGCAGGCCGACCCAGGAGACCGGCTCACGTTCAGTGTGGGCCGTGCCTCCGACTACCGCGCTGGCACCCGCGTGGACGCGCCTGGCGTCATCCAGCAGCTCCAGTTCAACCCCCCGAACCTGCCGCTCTTCAAGCAGGGCGGCGCCGCGTTCTGGGGCGACTACATCGACCTCGGAGGGCAGCCGCTCGAGCAGAAGCAGCCGAGGCGCTGGCGCCACACGCTGCAGCCGCCGGCGGCCCACGTCGTGTTCACGGACAACCGCGACGTGAGGGCGCCCCTGGACGGGAACTGGGCGCTCTACACCCCCCCGATGTCGCTGGCGCTGAAGCCAGTCAGCACCTTCGACCCGACGCAGACGACGTGCAACTGCGACCCGGCCCACCCGGAGCGAGCCGGGATGCGCAACCAGAACGTCTACGCGGCCCGTGTCACGCAGGGCCTCCACGTCTCCGCGCCCGGCAACGCCAAGCCGCTCGGGCGCATCCAGCGCGCCTTCGTCGTCGTCGCCGCGAACGACACGTTCGTGGCGAAGACGTTCCGCATGTCGATCGCCTCGCAGCCGTCCGGTGGCTCCGCTTCGTTCCGGCAGTTCGCGGCGCTCACCCAGCTCGACTTGACGATCGGCCCGCGCTCGTCGGCCTCGCGCACGGTCTATATGCGCTCGACCGACAGCCGTGCCTCCGTGAAGGTGGACGTGCGCGAGACCACGAACGGCGTGATCGTCCCGGCGTTGCTAGGGGGACTCCAGGGCTCGGCGATCCTGAACCCGGACCTGATAAACCCGGACCTCATGAACCCCGACCTGATGAACCCGGACATGGCGAGCGCTGACGTGATGAACGCCGAGGTCTACGCGCCCGATCTGATGAACCCTGACCTCATGAATCCGGACCTCATGAACCCGGACCTGATGAACCCGGACCTGATGAACCCCGATCTCATGAACCCGGACCTGATGAACCCGGACCTGATGAATCCCGATCTCATGAACCCGGGCGACGTCAACGTGTCGCTCCTCAATCCGGACCTCATGAATCCGGATCTGATGAATCCGGACCTGATGAATGGAGCCTTCAGCGACACGGTCTGGACGCTGACCAACAACGGCAACACGACGGCGGGCTACGACGTGCGGCTGCTGCTGCGCTCCGCTGTTCCCCAGGGGTTCAGCACGCAACTCCTTCTGTACAAGACGTACCTGACGCCGGTGGCGCGCGCCTGCAAGCTGACCCTGGAGACGCAGAACGTCTTGCTCGCCAACGTCCCGAGCCCGCGCTTCGACGCACCGGGCGACCCGCTCGTTTCGGACCCGGCCGACGGCTCGCTGAAGCACGCCACGCTCTGGCTGGCTCCGGGCGAGTCGGCGAAGGTGACGCTGCGCGTGTACGACCCGAACAAGTACGACGACGTCCGTTTCGACGCGGCCACGGCGGTCACGCCCGCGGCCGTGCCGCAGGCCGTCGACACGGTGAGCGCGGCGTCGGGCGTGACGCAGCCGGTGCCGGTGCTGCCGTCCGCGCCCCTGATCTCGTTCGAGCAGGGGCCGTCGAACACGCCGGTTGGCAAGGTCATCACGCCACCGGTCGTCGTCTGGCTGCGCGATCACGGCAGCGCGGGCATGGCGGGCGTCACGATCGCGCTCTCGATCCTCTCGGGTCCGACCGGAGCCACCCTCGACGGAGCCACGGCCGTGACCGACGTCGATGGCCGCGCGACCTTCGAGGCGCTGTCGTTGGACAAGAACGGGACCTACCGGCTCCAGGCGGGCGCGGCAGGCGTCTTCGTGAACTCGGCGGCCTTCGACGTCGTCGCGCTGACGCTCGAGTTCACGCAAGTGAGCGCTGGCTCAATGCACACCTGCGCTTTGAAGAATGACGGCACAGTAGCCTGCTGGGGAGACAACATGCTCGGCCAGAGCACGCCGCCTCCCAGCCTCTTCACCCAGGTGAGTGCGAGTTCAGGTGGCTGGCACACCTGCGGAGTGAAGACAGACGGCACCGTGGTCTGCTGGGGAGACAACCGCTACGGCCAGCTCACTACGCCCTCCGGCACGTTCACCCAGGTGGACGCCGGAGCGGAGCACACCTGCGGGGTGAGGAGTGATGGCACTCTGGCCTGCTGGGGATGGAACGAATATGGCGAGAGCACACCGCCTCCGGGAACCTTCACCCAGGTCGGTGCGGGCTACTATCACACCTGTGGTGTGAGGAGCGACGGCACGGTCGCCTGCTGGGGATTCAACGGCAACGGTCAGAGCACGGCGCCCGCCGGAACCTTCATCGAGGTGAGCGCCGGATCCGGGCATTCCTGCGGTGTCAGGACCGACCGCACCATCGCCTGCTGGGGCGCCGACGTCCCCCAGGCCAGTCCGCCTTCTGGCACTTTCACTCAAATGGACACGGGAAGCGGTCACGCCTGCGGCGTCAGGAGCGTCGACGGTTCGCTCGCCTGCTGGGGCAACAACGACTATGGCCAGAGCACACCACCCTCGGGAGCCTTCACCCAGGTGAGCACGGGCGCCTTCCACAGCTGCGGAGTGAGGAGTGACGGCACGGTGGCCTGCTGGGGATACGACGTCGATGGCCAGAGCACGCCACCTGCAGCCTTGGCCACCGAGCTCAGCGCCGGCGCCAACCACAATTGCCTGCTGCGCGACGGGACGCTGACCTGCTGGGGCAACAACGACTCCGGCCAGAGCTCACCACCGGCGGGGACTTTCACGCAGATGAGCGCCGGGGGCGCACACACCTGCGCCGTGAGCCGTGACGGCAGCGCAGTCTGCTGGGGATCCGACAGCTATGGCCAGAGCACACCGCCTGCAGGTGGCTTCGCTCAGGTCAGCGGGGGTTGGGAACACAACTGTGGTGTGCGCAACGACGGCAGCGTGGCCTGCTGGGGATGGGACGACGACGGCCAGAGCTCCCCGCCCTCGGTCGTCTTCGTCCGTGTGGATGCGGGAGGCATCCACACCTGTGGGCTCAAGGGTGACGGCAGCGTGGTCTGCTGGGGAGACGACCAGTACGGCCAGAGCACTCCGCCGAATGAAACCTCCTTCACCCAGGTGAGTGCGGGCGGCTATCACACCTGTGGTGTCGTGAAGGCCAATGGCACCGTGGCCTGCTGGGGCTGGGACAATCACGGCCAGAGCACACCGCCGCCTTCGGGCATCTTCGTTCAAGTGAGCGCAGGCTCCTGGCATACCTGCGCACTGAGGAACGACGGAACCCTGGCCTGCTGGGGGAGGAACGATCTCGGCCAGAGCACGCCACCCTCGGGCACCTTCAACCAGGTCAGCGCGGGCGCCTTCCACACCTGCGCCCTGAAGCGCGACGGCACCGTCGTCTGCTGGGGAGACAGCAGCCTTGGGCAGACCACAGCACCGACTCTCGGCAGAGTGAGTGCCGGCTACTACCACTCCTGTCGTCTGAAGAGCAACGGCGGTGTGGCCTGCTGGGGAGACAACTCCGCAGGCCAGAGCACGCACCCCCCGGGCACCTTCACCCAGGTGAGCGCGGGCCTCCTGCACACCTGCAGTGTGAAGAGCGGCGGCAGCGTGGCCTGCTGGGGTGACAACTCCTCTGGCCAGAGTACGCCCCCCCCGGGCACCTTCACCCAGGTGAGCGCCAGCCTCAGCTACGTCTACACCTGCGGCATCAGGAGCGACGGCCGTGTAGCCTGCTGGGGAAGGAACGACTACGGTCAGGGCACACCACCCGCTGACACCTTCAGCCAGGTGAGTGCGGGCTTTCTGCACACCTGCGGCCTGAAGAACGACGGCACCGTGGCCTGCTGGGGAGACAACGGCCACGGCCAGAGCACGCCACCTGCCGGCACCTTCACCCAGGTCGGAGTGGGTGGCGCTCACACCTGCGGCCTGAAGAGCGATGGCACCGTCGCCTGCTGGGGATCGAACGCCTACGGCCAGACCTCGCCAGCACCATCAGGCACCTTCATGCAGATCAGCACAGGCGCCGGCCACAACTGCGGTGTGAAGAGCGACGGCACGGTGGCCTGCTGGGGGTGGAACGACTACGGCCAGAGCTCACCACCTGCCGGCACATTCACCCAGGTGAGCGCGGGCGGCCTCCACACCTGCGCTCTGAAGCGCGACGACAGTGTGGTCTGCTGGGGAGACAACGGCTATGGCCAGAGCACACCCCTGGTTCCAGTTCCGCTCGTGATCACGACCTATGCGGTTCCGGATGGCTCCCTGGTCCTCGACTACGACGCGACGCTCAAGGCCACCGGCGGACAGCCACCCTTCACCTGGAGCGTGACCAGCGGCAGCCTGCCGCCGGGCCTGGGCCTCACTCGCGGCACGGGACACCTCTTCGGTACGCCCACCTCGCCGGGCGTCTACAGCTTCACGATCAGCGTCTTCGATTCCGCGAGCCCGCAGCAGGCCGCCACAAGGGACCTGACCCTGACCGTCTATGCCTATGCCATCACCGGAGCGCTGAGCTGGAATGAGGCGCCGATCACGGCCGTGACACGCCAACCCGCCAGGGTTTGGGTAGGCCAAGGCAACCAGTCCTTCTACTCGTATCGGTACGACACCAGGAACGGGACGTACGCCATCCCCGTACCCGAGGGTACCTACGCCGTCGTGGCCGACATCGATGCCGCTGCGCCTTTCGACGAGAAGCACTTCCCCGGTGACTACTACTGTTACTTGTCGTCCGTGGTGGTCGACGGAACAACCGACACCGTCACTGCGAACCCGAGTTGCGCGGTGTTGATCCACCTGACCTCGCCAGCAGACAACAGCCAGGAGATCGGGGCTTTCCCTCCTCCCTATCCGGCGCACGCGTCCCCGGTCACGTTTGCCTGGGAGAGCATCCCGATGGCGGCGAGCTACGGCATTCAGTTGTACAGGGTGCAGGACGATCCGTACGGCTCTGGGATGATCGTCCTCGCCGAGGACGGGATTGCGCTTCCACAGAGGTCGGTCACTCTAGCTTCCAGCGGTGCGAACGATCACTACGAAGCCCACATCTGGGCGTACAACTCCAATGGTGTGATCGTGGGGAGAATAATGGTCGAGTACGACGCCGGCTTCGGCTGGGACTATCGCTTCAAGGTGCCGTGAACGTTCAACGTTCCCGGCAGTGAGAGCGACCTCGCCGTCAGCTCCCGCGTGTCGAGGCCGGCGGCCTTGCCCAGCAGCGCCAGCGTCTTCGGCAGCGAGACGCGGAAGCGCCACTCGTCGTCGCGGCCGCCGGCCTGACGGAAGGCGCGGGCCCAGTCCGGCCACCACGGGCTCGTGCGGCGCGCGATCGGCTCCACGACGAGCACGGGCGAGCCCGCCGCGGCCGCTTCGAGCAGGCGGCCGCGCAGCCGCACGCGGTCGCCGTCCGTCAGCTCGTTGACCGTGAACGCGGCGATGATCCCGGCCGGCGGCTTCGGTAGCCGAGCGTTCGCCGCGTCGCCGCGGGTCACCTCGCCGCGCAGCCCGAGCTTCTGCAGCGTCCAGCGCGCCTCGTTCACCGCCCAGCCGCTCGCGTCGACGCCGTCCACGGCGGCCGGCCGGTCGGCCTCGAGCGCCCAGGCCGCGCCCGACGTGCCCGTGCCGCAGCCGAGGTCGAGGAGGCGCGGCGGCGCGCCGAGGGCCGGGCCGAGCGCCCGCACGATCTCGCGCACCAGCAGGAAGTGGAGCGGACCGTAGTAGAGCGCGAACGCCGCCCGCTTGCCCGCGCCGTCGAGAGCGTTGCCGCCGGCCATGCGCTCGCGCCGCTCGACGTAGAGCGACGAGAGCGCCTGGAGCGCACGGCGAATCTCGGCGAAGCTCAGCTCGGCGCGGTGCCGCGCCTCGAGGGACGTGAAGAGGGCCGGAAAAGGGTCGCTGCGGCTCACGCTGTTCACCAGCGGCGGGACCGCCGGAGTATCCCATGGCGTCGACCGCTCGGTATGCAGAATCCGGCGCCAACTTCACCCTTGACAGACGACGCCGATGATCGCATCTTGCCTGTACCGGGTGCGGCTCCGCGGGACGTCACCGCAGGGAAGGGGCCGGGAACACCCCGTTGATCGGGACAGTCGGCATGCGGCGAACGCCGCGGAGGGTGCCGATGGAGATCGGCGGCACGCCACCGGCCCTCGAAGGGACCTTCGGGTCCCTTTCCTGACGCGATCAAGACGCGCCCTGAAGGCGCGTCGGGCCTCAGGCCCAAACCGACCCGGATGGCTTCGGCCTCCGGGTCTTCTCTTCTGCGCCGTCGTCTGCGGTCGAGCGTCTGCAGCGGATCAGGCCGAGGGCGGCTTCGTCGGGCCGGAGCCGGCGACCGTCGAGCTCGATGGCCGTCGCGATCGCGGCCAGATCGCTCGCGTCGAGCCGACAGCCCGGCGGCCGGCAGCCAGCCGTCCACCTGCTGCGGCGAGCGCGCGCCGACGATGGCCGCCGTGATCGGCCAGCACAGCGTCCAGGCCACCGCGATCGCCGCCACGGACACGCCGTGCTTCGCCGCGATCGGCCGCAGCGCGTCGCGCAGCGCGAGGTTCGCTCTGCAGGTTCGGCGGCTGGTACTGCGGGCGAGCTGGCGCCGCCAGTCGTCCGGGGCAGCGAGGCCGACGCGCTCGGCCGTGAACGTGTCCGTGAGCAGCCCCGACTGCATCGGGCTGTAGACGATCACGCCCGTGCTCGTGCGACGCGCACCAGGGGAGCTCGGCTCGCGCCCACGTCGCGCCGGATCATCGAGAACGGCGGCTGCAGCGACTGCACGTGGCCGCAGCGACTCGCAGCGGTCGAGCAGGGCGCTGTCGAAGTTCGACACGCCCGACCCAGCGCACCTTGCCCTCGTCGCACCAGCTTCAGCATCTCGCCCCACGAGTCCTCGAGCGGCGTTCCGGTCTCGTCCGGCCAGTGGAACTGGTAGAGGTCGATCACGTCCGTGCGCAGCCGGCGCAGCGAGTCCTCGCACTCCTGGCGGATGCGGAGCGGCCGACGAGTCGCGCACCGGGGACGCCATGCGGTCGGCGTCGTCCCAGCGCAGTCCGCACTTCGTGAACACGAGCGGCCGCTCGGAGGGCGGGATCTCCGCGAGCGCGCGGGCGACCACTTCCTCGGAGTGGCCGTACCCGTAGACGGCCGCGGTGTCGATCCAGTTGACGCCGCGGGACGACCGCGTGGCGGATCGCGCCGACCGACGCGGCGTCGTCCTGCGGGCCCCAGCCGAACGCCCAGCCGCCGCCGCCGATCGCCCAGGCGCCGAAGCCGACCGTCGTGATCTCGCGGGCCGCCCTTGCCGAGCCGGCGCGTCGGGAGAGAGCGTGTGCATCGCGAAATCCTCCTCGGGGTCCTCGGGAGTCTACAGCGGGGCTCAGCCTGCGCGCTCGGGCGTCTTGCCAGAGGCGTCGGCCAGCGCGCGTTCCGCCTGCTCGCGCGTGAACGTGTAGGCCCGTCCGCAGAACTCGCAGGTGACGGTCATCTCGCCCTTCTCCGCGAGCGCGTGCTGGACCTCCTCGTGGCCGATCATGCGGATCACGCCCGCGACCCGCTCGCGCGAGCAGCGGCAGGCGAAGCGAACGGGCATGCTCTCGAACAGGCGCAGCTCCTCCTCGTGGAACAGCCGGCGCAGGATCTCCCGCCCCGGAAGGTCGAGCAGCTCCTGCCGGTTCAGCGTCGCGACGAGGTGGCCGACGCGGTTCCACAGGTCCGCGTCGGCGTCCGGCTGCGCCTTGCCGCCGAGGTCGGGCAGCTTCTGCAGCAGGAGCCCGGCCGCGCGGCCGTCGCTGGACGCCAGCGCCAGCAGCGTGCCGATCTGCTCCGAGCGCGCCATGTAGCGTTCGAGCACCTGGGCGGTCGTGCGACCCTCGAGCGGGACGACGCTCTGGTAGGCGACCAGCCCCGGCCCGGGGTCGATCGTGAGCACACAGCGGCCGCCCGCGGCGAGCTCGTGCAGCGTCGGCTGCGGCCCGAGCTCGGGCAGGCCGCCGTCCCAGCGGGCCATGGCGCGCAGGCTGAGGTCCGGCTGGCACTCGACGACCAGCAGGTTGACCGGGTGGCCGCCCTGGATCTGCAGCACCAGCGCGCCGCCCTCGAACTTGACCGTGGCCGCGAGCAGCACGCTGGCTGCGGTCAGCTCGCCGAGCGCCGAGCGCACCGCCTCGGGGTACTCGCGCCGTCGGCGCACCTCGCGCCACGTCTCGTCGAGCCGCACCAGCTCGCCGCGCACGCGCGCGCGCTCGAAGACGAAGCGCTGCAGGGCGTCGGTCTCCCCGTGGCCGGCGGTCCGGCTCACGACCGGCGGCTGGCTCATTCCACGAGTCTACCGCCGGCGGACGTGCCCTCTGCCGCCCAGCCCGCGAGCGTCAGCCGACGAGCTCGTAACGCACCTTCATGCGCTCGTAGACGAAACGGGCACGCAGGTCCCGCGTGAGGAGAGTCGCGCCCGCGTGTCGTGCCGTCGCCGCGACGAGGGCGTCGTAGATCGCGCCACCCGCGAGGCCGGCGCGGGCCGACGCCTCGACGAGCTCGGGGTAGGCACGGGCCGGAAGGGCCAGCGGAGCCTCCGGGAAGCGCTCGGCGAGGAACGTCGCCACGAGCTCCGCCGGTGCGCGGTGGGGCGGCGGCAGCCGTGTCAGGACGGAGTAGGCCTCGACCAGGACGTGTGCCGGCACGCGGGGCTTGCGAGCGAGGGCCGCGGCCGCCGGCTGGTGACCTTCGTGCCAGCTGGCGAAGCCCGCCACGACCACGCTCGTGTCCACGGCGATCACCGGCGTGTCCGCTCGATCGTCGCCCTCACGAGCTCGTCGGTGAGTGGTGGCAGCTCCTCCGCCGGTACCGCGACCAGGCGCCCACCGCGCCGCACCAGCGACATGGGCGTCGACGCAGGCTCGATCTCGATCCGCCCGTCCCGCTCTCGAATCTCGACGATCTTGCCGCGCTCGAGGCCGAGGCGAACCCGCAGCGGCTTCGGGATCACGATACGACCGGCGCCGTCGATGGCAGATCTCATGGCAGAATTCTACCATCCGGTCTGACATCCCGAGCATTTGCGCCCGTGCCCGGACCGCCCGTCGCTTCAGTCGAGACGCAGCAGCGCGACCTGCAGGTAGCGGTCCTCCGGCTGTGCCGGCAGCGTCGGGTGATCGGGCGGCAGGCCGCCCTGCTCGAGGAGCGCGGCGGGACGGCGCGCGGCGGAGGTGCCCTGCGCCGCGAGATCGAGCAGGGAGCTCGAGCGCGCGTTGCACGCCAGCCACAGCAGGCCGCCCTCGGGCACCAGCCGGCAGGCCTTCGCGATCAGGTCGGGGTAGTCGCGGTCGATCGCGAAGCCGGCGCCACGAGCGGCTGAGAACGCGGGCGGATCGAGCAGCACGAGGTCGAAGCGCTGGCCGGAGCCGGCGGCCTCGTCGAGGGAGCGGCCCACGTCGGCGACCTCGAAGCGGAAGGCCGGCGACTCCGGGTCGAGGCCGTTGTGCCTGAAGTTGTCGCGCGCCCAGCCCTGCACGCCGGCAGAGAGGTCGACGCTCGTGACGCGCTCGGCGCCGGCGCGCGCGACCGCGACGGAGAGGGTTCCCGTGTACGAGAAGCCGTTCAGAACGGCCTTGCCGCGGGCCAGTCGCGCGAGGCCGTGGCGGTGCTCGCGCATGTCGGTGAAGAGGCCGGTGTTGAGGCCGCGCTCCAGGTGGACCTCGAACGCCGCGCCGCGCTCCTCCACCACGAGCGCCTGCGGCGGCAGCTCGCCGACGACCTCCTGCCGCACCCGGCCCTGGCTCGCCGCGCCGCGGCTGCGCACCTTGACCACGCAGCCGCGCAGGCCGGCCTGCTCGACAAGCGCCCGCGCGAGCTCGCAGCCGTGGGCGACGAAGGCGCGTCCGTAGACGTAGACGACCGCCCAGGGCGCGAGCACGTCGGCAGCGAAGCCGGGCAGCCCGTCCCCGGCCCCATGGATCGCGCGGAAGGCCGCGCGCTCGCCGAGGAGGCCGAGCGAGGCGCGCGACGCCAGCGCCCGCGCCACGCGCGAGGCGAACAGCGCCGGGCCGATCGCGTCGAACACTTCCTCGGCGCGGACCAGCAGCCGCAGCCGGTCGTTCTCGGGGTCGGCCAGCGCCAGGCCGAGCGGCTGGCCCGAAGGCCCGACGAGGCGGAGCGGTCGGCCCGCCTCGAGCGGCTCGCCGACGCCGGCGAGCCCGAGCGGCAGGTCGCGGCCACCCTTGCGGACGAAGGCGACGGCCGCCGGCGGCAGCACGACGCCGCGATAGCTCACGGGAACGAAGCTCCTTCAGCGCGCCGGCGACGAGGCCTTCGCCCGCTCGAAATCGTAGAGGAACAGCCCGCGCCCCACGCCCGCGGGGTCGCCCACCCTCGCGATCTGGAAGGCCATCCGGCGTCCGTCGTCGCTGACCACGGGGTTCGAGGCCTTGTAGCCCGCGAAGCGCGTGAACTCCGTCAGCCGCTCAACCCGCCCGCTGCCGTCGAGCGCCAGCTTCCAGACGTCGATGTACTGGTGGCCCGCGCCCTTCATGCCGTTGTCGCGGTCGGCCTCGATGCAGGTCGCCTTTCCGTCGGGGAAGATGCCCTCCGGCTCCTCGTAGACGTCCGGCGTGCGCGTGTAGTTCGTCACGCGGCCGCTGGCGAGCTCCACGCCGAACACCTCGCACACGTTGTAGTCGTACGTCGAGAACGTCAGCTCGCGCTCGTCCGGCGGGCGGAAGTTCTGTGTCTCGAGCTGGCAGCGGAAGGTCAGCGCGCGGCTGTCGAGCACCAGGCGCTCGTGGTCGAGCCGCGGCGTGGCGCCGTCGTAGACGACGTCGGCCTCGCGAATCTGCGAGACGCCCTCCGGCAGGCGGTTGGGATACTGCTCGTGGCCGATGGTCCACGCGATGTGCAGGCGCCTGCGCGAGACGGCGGGCCCTTCGAAGCACAGCGTCCCGAGCGCGACGGGCGGCGCGCCGCTCGACGGATCGAGCACCGACAGCTCGGCGTGCGAGCGGCTCCAGCCCGGCTTCCTCGGGTCGAAGCGCGGGGCGCCCGAGAGCAGCACCTGGCCGTTCGACAGGTAGAGGGCGCGCGTGTAGCCGGCGTGCGGGTAGCCGCTCGTCAGCAGCCGGATGGCCCCGGTTTCGAGGTCCAGCTCGTGGACGTCGCCGTACGTTCGCGCGAGGAAGAGGATGCGCCGGCCGTCGTGAGACCAGTCGGCGCGCTCGCCGAACCAGGTGAGTCGCCGGATGTGCGGGGGCAGCTGCGTGTCCGGGCCCGCGGCGTCAGGAGTCTGGCCCGCACGGGCCGGGCCCAGGCACAACGCCATCGCCAGCACGCCTGCGGCTCGCGCGACCGTTCGTCGCATCGTCACCTCCCGGAGCAGGATACGCGAGAGGCGCAGTCATTCCTGCGCCTGCCCGTGGGTGTCGAGCCACTCGTGGAGCGCGGCGAGGTCGACGGACAGCGGGCACTCCACGAGGAGCCGCCCCGGCCCGTGCAGGGCGGGCACCTCGACCCGCCGCGCGTGCAGCGCCAGCCGTGCGCAGGGCGCTTCCGCGAGCGCGTCGGGCGTGCGGCCGCGGCCGTAGAGCGGATCGAACAGGATCGGCGCCTCCGCCGAGCGCAGGTGGACGCGGATCTGGTGGTGCCGCCCGCTGAGCGGGCTCACCTCGACCAGGGAGACCGTCTCGCCCTCCAGTCGCCACACGCGTCGGGTCTCGTAATCGGTCGCCGCGGTCTGCTGCCCGCGCTCGCCCGGCCGGGCGGGGCGCGTCTTGCCCTTGCGCGCCGCGTGCAGCGGCAGGTCCAGGCTCCCGCGGGGCGGGGCGAGGACACCCGACACGAACGCCCAGTAGACCTTGTGCACCTGGCGGTGCTCGAAGGCGAGGCTCAGCGTGCGGTGGGCCTGCGCGTGCCGGGCGAACAGCACGACGCCGGAAGCGTCACGGTCGATGCGATGGACCACGAACAGGCGTTGGCCGAGCTGCCGCTCCAGCCGCTTCTGCAGGCAGGCGTCCCTCGGCTCGTCGCGCGCCGCGATCACGGGCTCGCCCGACGGCTTGTCGACGGCGACGACGTCGTCGTCCTCGTAGAGCAGGACGGCGTTCGCCGGCACGGTCACTTCCCCTGCTCGACGAGGGAGATCACGCCGAGCAGCGCCCCCCAGTGGTAGAAGCCGTCGCTGCTCATCACGTCGTTCCCGCTGCCGGTTTTCGCGTTGTAGTTCTCGTAGATGGCGTTCTGCGAGCGCCACGACCTCAGCAGCAGGTCGTTCGAGCGCCGGGCGAGGTCCGCGCGGGCCTCCGGCAGGTCGTAGTTGCGCAGGCCGAGGTAGACCAGGAAGTTCATCGGGCCCCAGATCCGCCCGCGCCAGTAGCTCTGGTCGTCGAAGCCCTTCACGTTCCTGGCAATGGACGGGATCACCCACTCGCCGTGGAACTCGGCGGGGTTGAAGTAGTGCTCGCTCACCATGCGCCGTGCCTGGGCCGGGCTCGCCACGCGGGCGATCAGCGGGTAGAAATTCGTGGGCGAGAGCTTGGGGCTCGCCTCGCCGGTGTCGCTGCGGCGGTTCAGGTAGATCCCGGCCTTCTCGTCCCACATCCTGCGCAGTGCGGCCGCGTACTTCTCGCCGCGGGCGCGCAGCTCGGCGGCGTCCGTGGTGTGCCCGAGGGTCGTCGCGATCTCGGCGAGCGCGTTGCAGTCGGCCACGTAGAGCGCCGTCAGCCCGACATCGGCCAGCTGGAGGCGGCTCGTGGCGGCGTCGAAGGGAACGTCGTCGTACATCGGCGAGTTGTCGAGCCCCGACTCGTAGAGCGCGGCCTGCCACGAGTGCGCCGTGCCATCGAGCGTCTGCGTGGCCGCGTTCGAGCCCCAGCACAAGGCGCCGCCCGCGCATTCGCGCGCCCCCGGCCACCAGCGGTTCCAGGCCAGCAGCTCGTCGTAGACCTCCCGCAGGAACCACGTCTTGCGGTGGCGCTCGTAGATCGCCAGCGCCATCAGGCTGCCGACCGGCGGCTGCGAGCGGTCCTCGCTCTTCAGGCGGTACGCGGAGGCGAAGTTCGGCACGAAGCCGCCGCGCGTCCAGCCCTTGGTCACCTCGACGGCGTTCGCGTACGCGAGGTCCTCGTCGTAGAGCGAGTACATGAAGGCGGCGAAGTAGGTGTCCCAGTCGAAGAGCACGTAGCCGCCCCAGTTGGCGTTCCACAGGCGGCTGACGGGCGAGATCGCGCGCTCGTCCTCCGGGTCGTAGATCAGGTTCCAGGCGAGGATCGTCTGCATCGCCGTGAACAGCTCCGCCTGGCTTCCCCAGGCCTGCCGTCGCGCCACCTGCTCGGCGCGCCGCCGTGCGACGACGGCTTTCAGCGCGTCGAGCGTGCGTGGAGCCCCCGTGTACACGGCGAGCGTGCCGTCGAGCGCGGCGGAGAGGTAGGGCGTGTTGACCGTGCCGAACGGGTCGCCGACGTCCTTCGCCGTCTGCCGCACCTCGAACACGCGGCCGGCGCCCTCGGCGCGCAGCACGTCGCCGGTGCGCGTGACCGCGCCTGGACGATTCCACAGGAAGCCGGCCTCGGCGTAGAGGTGCACGGGGCGCAGCGCGTCGCGCTGCTCGACGCTGATCAGGATCACGACGTCGTCGCCCTCGACCGCCGACTGGACCAGGCACACGTTGCGGGAGTCCCGCCGCCCGGCGTCGCTGTCCCAGGTGAGGGTCAGCTCGGTGTAGCTGCCGTCGTCGGCGTGCGGCCCCAGCCGGATCCTCTCCGGCCGCCTCAGCGTCTCGTTGGTCTGGAAGAAGTCGCGCGTGTAGGGCCGGCCCGTCCCCGAGTTCTTGAGGCCGAGGCTGATCGCGAAGCCGTCGGGCAGGTGCACGTGGCTGAGAACGCTCATCGTGTTCCACGTGTTCCAGCCGCGCGCGACGCGCTTCTGGAGCTCGCGATACTCCGGCGTGCGCAGCGTGCGCTGGCCGGGCACGGCGGCGGTGTCGCCCTTCGCCGGAGGCGCCGCGGGCCCGGCCGGGTCGGCGGTCGCGGTCGTGGCGAGGGGGAAGAGAACGAGAGCGGGGACGAGCAGTGCGCGCGTTCGCATTGGAGCTCCTCGCAGAAGACGCCCGAGCCTACCACCCCTCCGTTCTATTGCAGGGCCTCGTCGCGAGTGAGCGGTCCCATCGGGAAGAGCACGATCGCGAGACCCGCGAGGGCCACGAGGCCGTACGCCACGAACACGCTGTGATAGGCGGCGGCGACACCGAGCGTCGTCCGCAGGTGCGCGATGGCGACCCCGGACGCCTGCTGGAAGAAGGCGCCGCCGAGGCCGGCCCCCACGCTCGCGAGTCCCCAAACCGTGGCAGTCGCGCGCTGCGGGACGACGTCGGCGGGGAAGGCGAGGGTGTTCGCGGTGTACGCGGCCCAGCCGAAGCCGGCGATCGCGAGGACGGCGAGCGCGGAGCGCGGTCCTCGGATCACGAGCGGGCCGGAGAGGAGGGCGGCTGCCATCGTCAGCGCGAAGAGCGACACGGCCAGCTTGCGCGCGCGCGGGACGGGCACGCCGAGGCGGATGACGAGTTGCGTGAACAGGCCGCCGAGCACGTTGCCGAGGTCGGCGACGACGAAAGGGAACATCGCGTAGAGGCCGATGCGGGCGAGGTCCCAGGAGTAGACGTCCGCGAGGTAGCGGCCGATCCAGAAGGTGATGAAGTACCAGATGGAGTCCATGAAGAACTTCGAGGCTGCGAACCACGCGACGAAGCGGTGAGTGAGCAGGCGTCGCGCGGGAACCGGCGGGGCGTCGTTCAGGCGCTCGGCCTGCGCCGGC
Source organism: uncultured Acidobacteriota bacterium (assembly GCA_963831755.1). Classification (GTDB taxonomy): domain Bacteria; phylum Acidobacteriota; class Vicinamibacteria; order Fen-336; family Fen-336; genus DATBSL01. The sequence continues at coordinate 69,325 of CAWHRC010000012.1, read as the reverse complement.
GTGTAGTAGAGGAACCAGAAGGCGGTCAGCCACAGGTACCCCAGGGCACCCACCGCCAGGAACGCAGCACGCCAGCCGAAGCGCACCCCGAGCCACGCGATCAGTGGCGGGGCGATGATCGAGCCGAGGGCCGACCCGCTGTTGAAGATGCCGGACGCCGTCGAGCGCTCGTGCGGCGGGAACCACTCGGCCGTGAGCTTCACGGCGGCGGGCCAGTTGCCGGCCTCGCCGACGCCGAGCAGGAAGCGCAGCACGCCGAAGTGCAGCGGCGACCGCGCCAGCGCGTGCAGGAGGGCCACGGTCGTCCAGAAGGCCATGCAGGCGGCGTAGCCGACGCGCGTCCCCAGGCGGTCGATGGCGAAGCCGGAGACACCGTTCGACAGCGTATAGGCGACGAAGAACGCGGTGCCGAGCGCTCCGAAGGCGGTATCGCTGAACAGGGGCCGCAGGTCGGGGTGCGCGGCGAGGTAGGTGAACGACAGGCGCTGCACGTAGTTCAGGGTGGTCGCGGCGAAAGCGAAGCCGACCATCGCCCAGCGCAGCCGCGAGGGCGAAGGCGCCGTCATCGTGCCGTCTGGATCCGGAACACCCAGGCCGTGGCGCAGGGCCGGCGAGCCGGGTCCGCGAGCGCGTCGGGCAGCCGAATCGACACCGCCTCGCCGAGCCGCGTCCACGTGAGCGGCTGCGAGAGCCCCAGCATCGTGACGGTGGAGCCCGCGACCGGCTGGACTCTCCCGAGCTTCAGTGCTCGGCCGGGCCAGCTGAGGGCGATCGCGTACACGAAGCGGCCGTCCTTGCTGCGCGTGTAGCGGACGCCCTCGCCCTCGCGCCAGAGGTCCCCTTCGCGCGCGCGCGTCCCGTAGATGGCCTCTCCGTTCACCCGCAGCCAGGCGCCGGCCTGCTTCAGGTTCTCGATCGCCGTCGGATGGAAGCGACCGTTGGCGTCCGGGCCGATGCCCACCATGAAGCCCCCGCCCTTGGCTACCGCGTCCACGAGGTTGTGGACGATCCAGGCGCCGCCCTTGTGCCGCGCGGCCAGGGGCTCGTACGAGAACGACCGCCCGAGCGGGTAGATCACGAACCACGGCATGCCCGTGTTCTCCGGGCTGCCGGGCACGAAGCCCTCGGGCGTGTAGTAGTCGCCGTAGTTCCCGATGCCTCTGGCGCGCAGCATCACGTCGGGCTGGAGGGTGCGGATGAGCTTCACCGTGTCGCGCAGCTGGGGCCAGACCCGCGCGCCGAGCCACATGTCGAGGCAGAGCATGTCGATCTTCCCGTAGCGGGTCAGGAGCTCAGCGAGCTGGGCCCGGTGGCGGGCCATCATCCGGTTCTGCTCCTCGGCCGTGGGCTCAGGCGCGGTGAAGAAGAATTCGCGAGCCCTCTGGGTGACGGAGGCGTGGCCGTAGAGCTCCGGGTGCTCCGTGGCTCCCGCAGTCGTGATCGGCGAGAAGCCGTACGGCCGGAAGTCGGCGTCGTACCAGTCGGGGTGGGAGAAGTAGAGGTCGACCTTGATCCCGTGGCGGTGCGCGCCGTCGGTCAGCTCGCGCACGACGTCCCGCCCGAACGGGGTCTCGGCCACGCTGTAGGCCTGGTCGCAGTCCTCGAGCCTCGGGCCTCCCGGAGCCGTCCAATTCACGCGCCGTTTCACGCGCGTGCCTGTGTCGAACATCGAGAAGCCGTCGTGGTGCTTCGACGTGAACGCGAACATCCGCAGGCCGTTCTCCTCGAACAGCCGCATCCACTCCTCGGCGTCGAAGCCGCTCGGATTCCAGGTCCGGTAGGCCTCCTGGTACTGCTGCTTCTTCTGGTACGGCAAGGCCAGGAACGGCCACGACTCGCCGCCCTCGAACGCGGCGGAGTAGAGGCCCCAGTGGATGCGGACGCCGTACTTGATGTCCTTGAACGCCTCGACCGCCGCGGGCGGAGCGTGCCGGTAGTCCGGCTCCGGCACGGGCTCCACGTAGTCCCTGACCGGCCCGTAGTGCGCGTCGGTCGACGGCAGGCGGATCGCCTCGGCCTCGCTCTCGGGCCGGCGCTCGGGCATTGCCTGTCCCGGGTAGCCGCCGAATCTGCGACTGAAGGAGAACCCGCGCAGCGCGTCGATCCCGACGCGGCTGCGGTCTTTGTAGTCCCGCAGCTCCTCGAGGCCGTACTGGCGCCCCAGCTGGCGCGCCGAGACGCCCGGCCGCTTCGCCGCGAGCACGAACCACTCCTCGCGCGGCATGTCCACGTCGAGGCGCACGTCCGCACCGTGCTCGCGCAGCAGCCGCTCGCGCTTCTCGAGGTTGAAGTTGTAGTGGTAGATCGTGCGGTCGAGGTCGAGCGTGAAGCGCGATACCGTGACGTCGGCCGCGTCCTTCCTGTCGAGCAGCAGCGCGCCGGTGATGTCGTAGACGAGCGAGTCGCCCGTCAGCGTGCTGGTGACGATCGGGTAGTGGTGCAGCAGGGCGAAGGCCTGCAACTCAGTGAACCCCGAGTAGGCGCTCGTCCAGGCGACCAGCTCGGCGCCCCTGTCCCGCAGACGCTGGAACACCTCGGGGAACTTCGCGTCGTAGCAGGTCGCGAGGCCGATTCGGCCGAAGTCCGCGTCGTACACCGCGACGTCGTTCTGGCCGGGCAGCGCCGGCGGCCGCATCTCGAACTCGTTCCAGTATGGGAAGACCTTGTCGTACACACTGACCACGGCGCCCGTGCGATCGATGAGGACGGCGGTGTTGAGGCGCCTGCCGTCGAGCGCGCGGTAGATCGGGCACACGACGTAACAGTGGTGCTCCCGCGCGAGCCGCGCCAGCGTCGTGATCGTCTCGCCCGAGAGCGTCTCGACGACATCCGGCCCTCGCCACGCCTCGGGCAGGACGACGAGGTCGACTCCCTTGCGACCCTCCGCGTCGACGAGGCCCGCGATCTTCTCGAGGCTTGCGCTCTTGAAGGAAAGGCTCACGATGCGGACCGGCCTGCCGACTCCGGGCTCGCTGCGGAGCTCTGCCGCCGGGGCCGCGGGATCCTGCTGCGCGAACGCGGTGGCCGCGGCTGCAGCGGTGACGGCCAGGAGTAGCCGTGTTGCGATCCTCATGCGTGTCCTGCCTTTCCGGCGGCTGGCCCTGACGGCGCCGGCCCAGAGTCTCCTGCCGCGCGGGAGGCGCCGCAAGTGGGCTACGATCCCGCGCCGAGCGCCGGCCGGAGGAGCAGGCGATGGAGCTGCGCGAGTGCGGCCGTTCGGGGCTGAAGTTGTCGGTGCTCGGCCTGGGCTGCTGGGCTTTCGGCGGCGGTGAGTACTGGGGGCGGCAGGACCAGGCCGACGTCGACGCCGTGGTGCGGCGCGCCTTCGAGGGCGGTGTCAACTACTTCGACACGGCCGAGGTCTACAACGACGGGCGCAGCGAGTCGTCTCTCGGCCAGGCGCTCCGCGGGCTGCCCCGCGACCGCGTCGTGATCGGCACGAAGGTCAGCCCGGCCCACGTGCAGCCGGACACGCTGCCCCGGCGCTGCGAGGCCAGCCTTCGGCGCCTCGGCACGGACCACATCGACCTCTACCTGGTGCACTGGCCCGTGACGCTGCCGTCGGTCCGGCACTTCGCCCCGGACGCCACCGTGTGCCCGGCGGTGGAGGACGCGTTTGCGGCGCTGCTGCGCCTGCAGGAGCAGGGCAAGGCGCGTCACGTCGGCGTCAGCAACCATTCTCTCGCCCGCCTGGACGAAGCCCTGCGCTACTGCCCCTCGATCGTCGCCAACGAGCTGCCCTACAATCTGCTCTCCCGCGCGATCGAGTGGGAGGCGCTGTCCGGGAGCGTGGCTCGCGGCGTGGGCGTCGTCGGCTACATGGCCCTGCTCCAGGGAGTGCTGAGCGACGCCCACCCGACTCTGGCGCACGTCCGGCCGTGGCAGCGCCGCACGCGCCACTTCGACGCGGCGGGAGCGCCGGGCGCACGGCACGGCCTGCGCGGCGAGGAGCAGGCGACGCGAGACGCCCTGGACCTCCTCCGTGCCTTGTGCCGCGAGCAGGGTCGCTCGCTCTCGGAGCTGGCCCTGGCGTGGACGGTCGCCAACCGGAGCCTGGCCTGCAGCCTGATCGGCTCGCGCTCGGTTGCCCAGCTCGAGGCCAATCTGCGCGCCATCGAGCTGCCGCTGGCCGCCGACGTCCTCGCGCGGCTGGACGAGATCACCGGGCCCCTCAAGGAGCGCCTGGGGCCGAGCTTCGACTACTACGAGGGTCCGGAGAACGACCGCACGCGCTAGTCGACCCCTTCCGTGCGTACAATCCGTCATGCAGGGCGGTCCCGTAGCCGCCCGAAGAGGGCCGAGATGAACTTCGCGACGCCCCGCATCCACCGGCTCCTGCTCGTCCTGCTGCTCGCGTCGGCCTCGACAGCCTCAGCCCAGGGCCAGCTGCGCTGGGTCGAGGTCGGCGTCGTCCTCGACGGGGCCGGGCGCGCCACCGTCACCTACCAGGCGCGCTGGCGAGCCGCCGGCACCATGCACGGCTTCTACTTCGAGGGCGAGGCCGCGCAGCCGCGCTTCGAGGGCGGCAAGGCGGAGTTGCCCGGAGGGGCGCAGTCGCCGCTCTCGATCACGCCCGCCGGTGCGAGACGCTGGGACGTGGTGCTCGCCGGCGGGAAGGCCTGGGGGCCGGGCGAAGCGACCTACACCTTCTCCTACACGGCCGACCTCGCGGCGGCCGGCCTCGTCGGCCTGACGCGTGACCCGGACGGCCAGCCGCTCGTCGTCTTCAACTGGTCCCCGGTCCAGTGGGACGAGGCGCTCGAGCACCACTCGCTCTCGGTGACGTTCCGTTCCGTGCCCGCTCCGCACCCGGGCGACCTGACTCTCGACGAGGCGAGCGCCGCGGGGCTGCGCACCGAGAAGTGGGTGAACGATCGCTACCTCATCAGCTATCGCGGCGTCTCCGATCCGCCGAGCCTGTGGGTCCGCTTCCACCAGGACGCCGTGCCGGCGCGCGGCGATCACCGCGTACAGCTCTACCTCCCGGCTGAGCGCTTCCCGGGCGTGGCTGTGGCGCAGGAGCGGCGCCAGGCGGAGGCCGCGGTGGCCGCGGAGCGGGCGCGGCAGGAGGCGCGCGAGGCGGCGCGGCTCCGCCTCGTGACGCTCGTGCCGCTGCTGCTCCTGCTCAGCGCCGTGGCGCTCGTCATCGCCGGCACGAAGCTCAGGGGACTCGCCCGTGCGACGGCCACGGCGCCGGACGTGCTCTGGGAGCGCGACGACTGGGAGCCGCCGCGCCTGCGCGTGTCGAGCTTCCGCAAGGCCGGCAAGGTCGCGGAGCTTCTGCCGCTCGAGGCGCTGACGCTGCTCGGCCTGCCCTTCCAGGTCGTGCTGGCGATGGTCCTCGACGCGCTCTTCACGCGCGGGCGCCTCAAGCGTGAGACGAGGGACGGCGCGCTGCAGCTCGCCCGCTCGGCCGAGGTCCCCGAGGACGACCCCTACCAGGCGTTCGTGTGGAAGGCGCTCGGCGAGGCGCCGGCGCCCGCCCCGGCCGGACTCGCCGGGAAGCTCGGCGAGCTGCTCGTCGGCACCGTGCAGCGCAAGGCCTGGGATGCCGACCTCGATGCGACGAAAGAGCACTACCGCGCCCTGTTCGCCCAGCTCTTCCCGGACGTGGCCGCGGTCGCGGGGCGCCGCTTCGACTCGCCCCGGGACGACTACTCCTCCTACTACCCGTGGTGGGTCAGCCAGCACCACTCGTCCGGCCCGAGCGTGTGGCACAGCGAAGGGACTGCGCCCTTCGAAGGGGGAGGCGGCCGGTTCGGCGGAGGAGGCGCCACGGCCTCGTTCGCCGGCGGCGCCGTGCCGCTCGCCGCGCTCGGGCCAGAGCCCGCTCGCGCGTCCATGGCGGCCTACGGCGCCGGCGACCTGGTCGCCGCGTACGAGCACTCGGCCTGTCACAGCGCGTGTCACTCGGCGTGCCACTCGGCCTGCCACAGCGCCTGCCACTCGGCCTGCCACAGCGCCTGCCACTCGGCCTGTCACAGCGCGTGCCACTCGGCCTGCGTCTCGGGAGGCTCGCATTGAACCCGCCCTGGCCCAACTCCGCCGAGGCCTCGTCACTCCGCTTCCTGCTGCCCGTCGGCGGCCTGTGGCCGCGCGTCCTCGCGGCGGCCTGCCTGTTCGCCGTCGGGCTCGGCTTCTGGGGCCTCGCCCCGCTGCCGGCGGCCGCGGTCGGCCTCGCCCTCGTCCTCGCCGGCCACCTGGTGCTGTGGGTGCGCTCGCAGACGATCGCCCCCGGCGGGGCGACGCCGAAGCACGAGGACGTCTGGGCCCCCGTCGAGGACGACTGGCTGAAGCACGTGCTCGAGCTGGAGCAGCGCGGCGAGCGCTGGGACACGACGCCGTGGGACGTTTCCAACCGCATCGGCTGCCTGGCCCTGCTCGCGCTGCTCGGCGCCACGGCCGCGGCGGTCTTCGTGGCGGCGGGCGCGCTGGGCCCCGGGGCCGCGGCCCGCGTCGGGATCGCCGCCGTCTTTCTCTTCCTGCCGCTCTGGATGAACGGCATGCGCACGACCTGGAACCCGAGCGAGCTGCGCAAGAAGGGCGAGGCGCTCGCGCTCGCGCGGGCGGCGGCGGCGAAGGCGATCGGCGCCGACTTCGACGTCGTGCCGACGCTCGCGCTGCGCGAGGGCCGCACGGGCAAGTACCCGGTCGACGCGCGGCTGATGCTGCGTCCCGCGCGCGAGGACGTCTCGGGCTTCCTGGGCGTGCAGATCCAGGTCGCGCTGAACAACGTGCAGGGCACGGACTACCCCTACCTGTACGCGGTCGTCCTGGGCAAGGGCGAGTTCGTGCTGCCGTCCGTGCCCAGCCGGCGAACGGTGAACGACGTCGACACCGTGTTCGAGAAGGGCCAGGGCGAGGGCGTGCGCTACCTCGTGGTGCGCCAGCACGCGGACCGCTCCGGCGGCTGGCACACCGAGGACCCCCAGATCCGGGGGCTGGTGGCGACCGCGCTCGAGCTGGCGCGCTCGGCCTGGCGGGACAGCGCGCGGCGGACGCCGTGACGCCGCCGTCCGGTCCGCTGCTCGTCCGTGTCTCGCCGGACCAGCCGCACCCGATCGACCTGCGCTGGGTCGACGAGCTGATGGCGAGCGCGCGGCCGCACCTGATGGTGCGACCCGAGGACGAGCTGCTGATCCTGGTCCCGAACACGCCGATCAAGGTGAATCGCACGGCCCTGCGCATTCTGGAGCCGATGGTGCGCGAGCGCGCCGGCATCGCCGACGTGCTCGCGCGAGAGGGCGACTCGCCGGGGCGGCGTGTCGAGATCCACGCCTTCTTCACGGACCTGAAGGCGTGGCTCGAGGGCCGCCTGGGCGAGGGCGAGGGCCGGCGCGCGGTCGTGCGTGAGCCGTTCAGCGCCGACTTCTGCCGCTACCCGGTGCTGTCCGAGGTCGCGCTCACGTACCGCTGCAACCTGAGCTGCGGCTTCTGCTACGCCGGCTGCGGCACGGCCGGGGTCCCCGAGGGCTGGAGCGAGGACCGCGTGATGACGGACGACGAGGTCTGCCGGGTGCTCGACGTCGTCCGCACGGACGCGCGCTGCCCGAGCGTCAGCTTCACGGGCGGCGAGCCCACGCTGCGCCCGGCGCTCGGGCGCTTCGTGCGCCACGCCAAGGGGCTCGGCCTGAAGGTCAACCTGATCTCGAACGGTCAGTGCCTCGACGAGCGCCGTGCGGCCGAGCTGGCCGACGCCGGCCTCGACTCGGCGCAGGTGTCGCTCGAGGGGCCGGACGCCGCGCTGCACGATGCGCTCGTCGGCCGTCCCGGGGCGTTCGACCGCCTCTGGCGCGGGGTCGAGCGGCTGAGACAGCTCGGCGTGCGCGTCCACACGAACACGACCGTCACGCGGGCCAACCTCGAAAGGCTCGAGGCGATCGTCGACCTGGTGGCCGAGCGCGGCCTGGACCGGCTCACGATGAACCTCGTGATCCCCTGCGGCAGCGCCGCCGGCGCTCCCTCTCTGAGCGTCCGCTACTCCGAGGCCGGGCCCGTCGTGCTCCGCCTGGTCGGACGCGCGCAAGCCCGAGGCGTGCAGCTCGTCTGGTACTCGCCGCTGCCGCTGTGCCTCTTCAACACCGTGGCCCACGGCCTCGGCAACCGCGGCTGCGCCGCGGCCGACGGCCTGCTGCACGTCGACCCCGCCGGCGACGTGCTGCCCTGCTCCAGCTTCGGCCACCGCGAGAGCCTCGGCAACCTGCTGCGCCAGCCGTTCGAGGAGATCTGGCAGTCGCACGCGGCGCGCTTCTTCCGGACCAAGCAGATGATGCCGGCTTCCTGCCGGGGCTGCGGCGAGGCGGCCTTCTGCCAGGGCGCCTGCGTGCTCTACTGGCGCGAGACGGGGCTCGCCGAGCTGGGCGGCTCGCCGTCGGACCGGCCGCCGCTCCCGCCCGGCTTCGCCAGCGCCCGAAGCGTCGCCTGAGGAGGTTCGAGATGAGGAAGGACACCACGATCGTCGTCAGCGCCGGCCTGGTGGCGGCGTGCCTGACCGTCGCCGCCCCGCCCGTCGCACGTGCGGCCGACGACGGCAGCCAGCTCGCGTCGCCGTTCCGGATCGACTACCAGGGTTACCTGCAGAAGGGGCCGAAGGTCGCCGTCTATCTCGCGCCACAGGGCGGATCCGCCACCTGGGCGCTCAAGGACACCTCGGGAGCCGTGGTGAGGACCGGCACCTCCACCGACTACGTCGCGAAGGACTTCGCCTCGGGCGACAGCTTCTTCCGCATCGACTTCTCGAGCTTCGAGGGCGCAGGCAAGGGCTATCGCCTGAGCGTCGCCGGCAGGGACTCCGAGCCGTTCGACGTCGACGCGAGGAACCCGTACGGACGGCTCGCCGAGGAGAGCTTCGACTACTTCCGTGACCACCGCACGGGTGACACCGTGTTCGAGAAGTTCCTCGACAACTGGACGAGCGGACGGATCGTCGGCCCGTTCTGGAACGACGCGGGGGACAAGGGCTCGTACCCGACCAACACGGCCATGGCGGCGTGGGTCCTGATGGACCTCTACGAGCGCTGGCCCGAGTCGAACACGACGCTCGGCGACAAGGCGACCCTGTACGAGGAGCTGAAGGTCGGCGCCGCGCTGACGCACCAGCTGATCCTGCCCGGGCAAAAGCTCGCGGTCGCCAAGCTGCACACGAACGTGCCGCCGTGGGGCCCGTGCGCGCCGCACGCCACGGGCCCCTGCGTCTCGAAGACGGAGACCAAGGCCACCTTCGCGATGGCGCGCACGCTGGCGCAGCTCGCGCGGCTGCACCAGCGGGAGAGGCAGCCCGCGGAGGCGAAGCGCGCCTTCGAGCTGGCGCAGACCGCGTTCGCGAACGCGCGCCGCGAGCCGCCCGTCTGCCGCGACTTCGGGGACTTCGGCGGCGAGGGCGGGATCTACCCGGACAACGATCCCTGGGCGTTGTGGCGCGAGTCGGGCAAGCACCGCGAGCCGTGCCATCCGGGCCGCGACAACATCGAGGACGACGACTACGCGGCGCTGGTCGAGGTGTTCCTGACGGCACGTGCACTCGGCGACACGAGTGCCGCGGCGCTCGCGAAGGAGGTCACGGCACACCCGCGCTTCGGCGAGATCTCCGAGTTCTGGTGGGGCGCCGTAGCCGCGACCGGCAACCTCTCGTTGCTCGCGCTGCGCCCGGACGGGATCGACCTTGAGAAGATCCGGACGAACCTGTTCCGCTATGCGGACGGGCTCGTCGCCTTCGAAAAGGTGGGCTACCCGGGCGTGACGAAGGACGCGCGCTCGAAGCGCTGGAACACCGGTGACCGCGACGAGGTCGACGACAACTGGCGCTGGGGCTCGAACCGCATGCTGCTCGACGACGCGATCCTGCTCGCGGTCGCGGCCGAGGAGGAGCAGCGGTCCGGCCGGAAGGCGGAGGCGGCGGCGTACGCGGCGGCAGCGGTCCGGGTGCTCGACTGCATCCTGGGCACGAACGCGATGGCGCTTTCGATGGTCACCGGCTTCGGCGAGAACGCGGTCGAGCGCTTGCACGACCCGCTGGTGCCCGACACCGAGCCGGGCAAGATGGCCCTCGGCCCCAACGACTGGACGAACGCGGGCGACCCCGACATGCCGGCGTTCGGCTCGCTGCCCGGGATGAAGATGATGCCGGTGAAGGGCCGCGGCTGGGGCGCGCGCGAGGTGGCGATCGACGGCAACGCACCTCTCGTGTGGGTCGCGTGGTGGGCGCAGCACCGAGCGGCAGGGCTGCTGGCCGCGGCCCGGTGAAGTCACCAGCAAACGGTAAAGAGCGCCAACTAACAGCATTCCAATGAGCTGATCAAAACGTTCTATATACGGATGTGGTACCCTCTGCCGAGTTGCTGCCTCGGCCGCGAACCGGAGGAGGGTGACCTTGGCTCACCGAATCGCGCTGTTCCTGGTCGACGAGAAGAACGAGTTCCAGCGCCTGCTCCGCACCGACGCCGAGGAGGCCGCCGCCGGCCACCGGCTCACCGTCGAGACCCGCTTCTCCGGCATGGACTTCGCGGCGCAGCTCTCGAGCATCCAGGCGTGCCTCGACGGCAGCGAACGCCCGAGCGCCATGCTCGTGATGTGCGTCAGCGACCGCGGGCTGCAGAAGGTCGCCCAGCGCGCCGCGCACGCCGGAGTGCACGTGCTCTTCCTGAACGCATCGGAAGACGACCTCGGCGCCGTGCGGGCCGAGAACCCCGAAGTGGCCGTCGGTATCGTCTGCCCCGACGAGCACGAGACGGGCCGCATCCAGGGCCGCCAGTTCCGCCAGCTCGTGCCGCCGCGGGGCAAGGTGCTCTACGTCCAGGGCCGGATCCGCTCGAAGGCCGCGCGCGACCGAACGGCCGGTGTGTTCGAGGTGCTGGAAGGGTCGCCGATCGAGCTGATGGCGCTCGAGGCCGGGTGGACGGCCGAGGACGGCCGGGAGGCGGTCGGGACCTGGCTGCGCATGGCGCTGCGTGCCAACCGCCACCTCGACCTGATCGGCTGCCAGAACGACATGATCGCCGAGGGCGTGCTCGAGGCGCTGAACGCGATCGCGACCGAGTTCGCCCGTCCCGACGTCCGGAGGATCCCCGTCACGGGGTGCGACGGCTCGCCGGGGTTCGGTCAGCCGATGGTCAGGCGAGGCGAGCTGCGCGCTACCGTCGTGCTGCCCCGCTCGACCGGTCCCGCCGTCGAGGCGATCGCCCGCACGCTGCGCGGCGGCGAGTTGCCGCCTCCCTGCCTGCTGCTGAAGCCGACCTCGTACCCGAGCGAGACCGAGCTGCGGCCCGAGCTGCGGCTCGACGAGCAGCCAGGCTCGGGGAGCGGCACCACGCTGGCGAGCGGCGCGCCTGCGGCCGTACGCCCGCCCGGGCCGGCACGCCGAGCCTGAATCCGACCGCAGGCTGACGCCGTCGCGGCATCGCCCCGACTAGAGGTCGGTCGTCGCGCGGTGCTGGTCGAAGCGCCACAGGCCGGCCTCGCGACCGGCCTCGTAGGCCGCCTCGATCTCGGCGGCATGGGGCGTGCGGTCGATCTCCGCGAAGCGCCGGGCCGCGCCCTCCGGCCCGCCCACGTGCCAGGCCGGGCGGTACTGCGCCATCACGTTGACGTACGTGTCGGGCGACAGCTCGCACGCCAGCCACTCGAGGATCGCGCCCGACTCGTCGCTGAGCCCGGGCATGACCAGGTGCCGCACCAGCAGGCCGCGGCGCGCGAGCCCGTCGCTGCCGAAGCGCAGCGGCCCGACCTGGCGCTGCATCTCGACGAGCGCGCGCCGTGCGACGTCGGGGTAGTCGGGGGCGTCCGCGTAGCGGGCGGCCGTCTCGGCGCGCCAGAACTTGAAGTCGGGCATGTAGACGTCCACCACGCCGTCGAGCAGAGCGAGCGTCTCGGCCCGCTCGTAGCCGCCGGAGTTGTAGACGATCGGCAGCCGCAGGCCGCCCGCCGCGGCGATCGCGAAGGCCTCGATCAGCTGCGGGACGACGTGCGTGGGGGTGACGAGGTTGATGTTGTGGCAGCCGCGCTCCTGCAGCGCCAGCATGGTCGCCGCGAGGTCCGTGGCGCCCAGCTCGCGGCCGGAGACCTGCCAGGAGATGTCGGCGTTCTGGCAGAAGGCGCAGCGCAGGCTGCAGCCGCTGAAGAAGATCGTCCCCGATCCGCGCCGGCCGCGCAGGCAGTCCTCCTCGCCGAGATGGGCGAACGCGGACGAAACCACCGCGCGCCGGCCGATGCCGCACGTGCCCGGCTCGTCGTCGAGGCGGCGGGCGCCGCAGGCGCGGGGGCACAACCGGCAGCTCTCGAGGGCGAAGCGTGCCTGCTCTGCCCGCACCGCGAGCCTGCCCTCGCGCTGCAGGGCGACGTAAGCTGGCTCGAAGCTCGCGAGACGAAAGCGGTCGGCGCGCCCTGGCATGGTCGTGCCCATGCTACGGGCGAGTCGTGCGCGGGGACAAGGATCGAGAGGCCCGGTTCAACGGGCGGTGCCCCGGCCCGCCGGCTCGAGTCAAAGCGTGTAATCCGGTGATTTCGATCACGGTCCGCGCGCGGTGGCGCGCCTAGCTTCGATAGATAGCAGGGGCTTCGGCTGGCCCCTTTCTCACCTTCTCGACGCGACGCGGGGACGGGGAAGAGTGCCGGACGCTCTCCTTCGTCGGCTGCTCATCGCCCTCTACACGGCGTATGGAGGTGACCATGTCCAAGCATTGTGTCGCGACCTCGTTGGCGCTGCTGGCCCTGGGAGCGCTCTGCGCGTCGGCCAGCGCACAGGATTTCCTCCCGAGCACGGCCCGCACGATTCCTGCCGGTGATCTCAGGTTCACCGCGTACCCGACGGCTCTGTTCGGCAAGAACAACGGGCCGGACCGCTGGGGCGGTGCGGGCCGCCTGGGCTACGGCATCACCGACAACTTCGACGTCCAGGGCAAGGCAGCCGTCTTCAACGGCTTCGGCCTGGTCGGTCTTGACACCTCGTACTGGATCCTCAGGGGCGACACGAACCTCGGCCTCAGCCTGGGCGCCCACAAGGCCCTGATGCAGTCCGCCCCCGACTCGACAGCGGTGGACGCGTCGTGGCAGATGAGCACGCGCCTGTCACGACGCGTGCGCTTCGAGGGGGGGATGAGCCTCTCGCTCGAGTCCATCGACCACGTGCGCAACTCGAGGTTCAGCCGCGTCTACGTCGTCCCCGGGGTCAACTACAGGATCTCCCACCAGGTCGACTTCGTCTCGCAGCTCGGTCTCGGCCTGAACAACAACAGCCCGAACTACCTCACCGCCGGGTTCTCGTTCGACCTGCCCGTCTCCGGCTCCGCCCACAGGCGCGGCCTGGAATGAGGAGGGACAGCCAGCCGGCCGGGTAGGGCCGAGCTGAGCTGGAACACGCGGCTCTTGCGCCAACGGCGGCCCGCTCGCCTATGATCGGCCTCAGCGAAGGAGGCCGAGATGACCGAGAAGGGCCGCCGCGTGACCCGCCGCGCGTTCCTCGAGCGCAGCGCCGGCACCGCTGCCGTCACGCTGGTCGCGCCGCACGTCCTGGGCAGACCCCGGCACGTGCCGCCCAGCGACCGCATCAACGTCGCCTACGTCGGCTGCGGCACGCAGGGGCTGCGGCAGCTGATGCCGGCGCTGCAGAGCAAGGACCTGCACGTCACGGCGGTCTGCGACCCGAACCGCCGCAGCGAGGACTACGTGGAGTGGGGCCGCTTCGAGCTGCGCGACAAGATCCGGACCTTCCTGAACGACCCGTCGTGGGCCTCGGGCGCGCGGGCCTGCCCCTGCGGCCGCGAGGTCGGCCGCGAGCTGGTCGACCGGCACTACGGCGCCTCGGCCGGCGGCGGCGTCCGTGCGTACGCCGACTTCCGCGAGCTGCTGGCGAAGGAGAAGGACCTCGACGCCGTCTACGTCATGACGCCCGACCACCTGCACGCGACGATCGCGCTCGCCGCGCTCAAGGCCGGCAAGCACGTGATCGTGCACAAGCCGCTCGGCAACGTGCTGCACGAGGCGCGGCTGGTGATCCAGACGGCGCGCGACACCGGCGTCGCGACGCACATGTTCTGCGCGGCGGGCCAGCAGGAGACGGCCACGATCGCGGAGTGGATCTGCAGGCCGGCGCGATCGGGGCGGTGCGCGAGGTGCACAACTGGTCGACGCGCCCGTTCTGGCCGCAGGGCATGACCGACTCGCCCGTCCGAGGCCGCCGGTGCCGGAGGGCCTCGACTGGGACCTCTGGCTGGGGCCCGTCCCGCACCGGCCGTACTCACCCCGCACTACACGAACGCCGTCTTCCGCGGCTGGTACGACTTCGGCACCGGCGCCCTCGGCGACATGGGGCACTACAGCTTCTTCCAGATCTTCAAGCTGCTGAAGCTCGGCTCACCGCTGACGGTCGAGGCCACGCGCAGCCAGCTCTGGAAGATCGAGGACCTGCTCTGGAAGAAACAGGTCAACACCGTCGTCGTACCCCGCAGGCCTCGCTCGTGCGCTGGGAGTTCGCCGAGCGCGAAGGGCTGCCGCCGGTGGCCCTGCACTGGTACGACGGCGGCCTGCGCCCGCCCAAGCCGCGCGAGCTGGAGCGAGGACGGCGAGCCGATGCCCGAGGAGGGGATGCTGCTTGTGGGGGACAGGGGGAAGATCCTGGCCGGCTTCAGCGCCCAGCAGCCGCGCCTCGTCCCGAAGGCGCGCATGCAGGCCTTCCAGCCGCCGCCCGCGACCCTGCCGCGGCCGATCGACGAGCTGGAGCAGTGGATCCGTGCCTGCCGCGGCACGGCAGCCATCCGACGCGAGCTTCCAGAACGTGGCCGCGATCACGGAGACGATCCTGATCGGCACGATCGCGCTGCGCGTCGACCGGAAGCTGCGCTGGGACACGGCGAAGGCGAGCTTCGTGAACGCGCCGGAGGCCGACGCGCTGATGGCCCGGCCGGAGTACAGGGAGGGCTGGAAGCTGTAGCCCATGCCCCACGTGTTCGAAAAGGCCCCGACCGGCCGAGCGAAGTGCCGTGGCTGCGGCGAGAAGATCGCCGCGGGCGAGCTGCGCTTCGGCGAGAGCCTGCCCAATCCCTTCGCCGAGGGCGAGACGACGCACTGGTACCACCCCGACTGCGGCGCGTTCAAGCGGCCCGAGCCGTTCCTGGCGGCGCTCGAGGCGAGCGCGGAGCCGCCGCCGGACCACGAGCGCCTGAGAGCGGCCGCGCAGCGCGGCGTCCTGCACCGGCGCCTGCCCCGAATCGACGGGGCCGAGCGCGCGGCGACCGGACGCGCGCAGTGCCGGCAGTGTCGCGAGACGATCCCGAAGGACGACTGGCGGATCGCCCTCGTCTTCTGGGAGGAAGGCCGCTTCAACCCTGCGGGCTACGTGCACGTGCGCTGCGCCCCCGCCTATTTCGAGACGGCCGAGGTGCTGCCGCGCGTGCGGCGCTTCGCCCGCGATCTCGGCGACGAGGACCTGAGGCGGATCCAGGCGGAGCTGGCCGGCTCCTAGACGGCCGCGTGCGGCTGTGGCTGGAGCGGCAGGCGGTCGAGCTCCGTGCCGCCCGCCTCGCGCTCCAGGCGGAACTCGCCCAGCGAGATCGGCACCGCCACCTTGAGCATCAGCGTGAAGACCAGGAAGCCGAGCGCGAAGATGCCCGGCCGCGACCCGCAGCTCCGTCGAGCGTCGGGTAGTACTCGTAGATCTCGCCCAGCGTGTCCGGCGTGAGGCCCGGGATGATGAGCGCCCATGCCCTTCTCGATGTAGACGCCGGCGTAGGTGGCGAGGCAGCCGATGTTGAGGGTCACCGGTTGCGGCGCGCGGCGGGCACGATGAAGAGGACGAAGGCGGCCAGGTTCAGCCCCACGGCGGTCCAGGCGTACGGCACCAGCGTGCGGTGCTCGCCCAGGCCCTGGTACCAGTAGCGCGTGTAGAGCAGGTGCTCGGTGCCGGAGTAGTACTCCTTGAACGCCTCGGCGCCGTGCAGGAAGAGGTTCAGGAACATGGCGTAGGCCATCAGCTCGGCGATCTTCCAGATCGCCTCGTCCTGGATCTCGAAGCGCGTGAAGCGCCGCAGCAGCTGCAGCACGATCAGCAGGATGGCCGGCCCGGAGCAGAAGGCGGAGGCCAGGAACTGCGGCGCCAGGATCGACGAGTTCCAGTACGGCCGCGCCGCCAGCCCGTTGTAGAGGAACGCCGTGACGGTGTGGATGCCGACCGCCATCGGGATCGAGAGCAGGACCAGCGGCACGACCAGCGACTTCACGTAGGGCCGGCCGGTGAAGGCGCGGTAGAGGATGTGCGTCACCACGGTGAAGTTCAGGAGGAAGTAGAGGTTCAGCACCAGCACGTCCCAGGCCAGGAGCGAGGAGGGGAAGTTCAGGTGCCCGAACGGCGGGATCAGGTGCCAGAAGCGGTCCGGCCGGCCGATGTCCACCAGCACGAAGAGCAGGCACATGATGATGGCGCTGACGCGCCAGCAGCTCGCCGTAGACGACGATCTCCCGGATCGGCTTCCAGTCGTAGACGTAGGCCGGGATCACGAGCACGACCGCCGCGGCGGCCACGCCGACCAGGAAGGTGAAGTTGCCGATGTAGAAGCCCCAGCTCACCTGGTCGCGCATGGCGGTGACACACGAGCCCGCTCGCGGACCTGGCGCGCGTAGGCGGCGGCCCCGGAGACGATCAGCACGCCGAGGACGGCCAGCCAGGTCCAGTACGCCGGCGTTGCCCCGCAGGACCACGGCGGACGCTGCCGGCCGACGAACCGGGTGAACAGCCGGACCGTGGTCACAGGCGCCTCACGTCCCGTAGAAGTAGAAGAACTTCGGCACCGTGTTCAGCTCCTCCTTGAGGACGAGGACGCGCTTGTGCTCGATGATGTAGCGGATCTCGCTCGTCGGGATCGAGGAGGTTGCCGAACTTCCGGGCGCCGACCGGGCAGACCTCGACGCAGGCCGGATAGCGCCCCGCGCGGGTGCGCTGGATGCAGAAGGTGCACTTCTCGACGACGCCCTTGGGGCGCGGGCGGTTGCCGAGGTAGTGGATGTTCGGGTTGATCTCGGCCGGCGGGACCGACGGCTCTGCCCAGTTGAAGTGGCGCGCGCCGTAGGGGCAGGCGGCCATGCAGTAGCGGCAGCCGATGCACCAGTCGTAGTCGATGACGACGATGCCGTCGGGCTCCGTCCAGGTCGCGCCGATCGGGCAGACCTTCGTGCAGGGCGGGTTGCGGCACTGCTGGCAGGCGACCGGGACGTAGAAGTGGCCCTCCTCGCGGGACCTGCTCCGGGTCGTAGTAGGGGTCGGCGTGGGTGAAGTCGACGCCCTTCTCCTTCTCCATCGAGAGCACGCGGATCCAGTGGATCTGCGGGTCGCGCGACTGGTTGTTCTCCTCGACGCAGGCGTAGACGCAGCGCCGGCAGCCGATGCAGCGGGAGATGTCGAGCGCGTAGCCGAAGAGGACGCCCGGCAGGGCCGGCGTGTCGCGCGACCGTCACCGCGGCCGTATCGCGGCCGCGTGTACTGCTGCTCCAGCTCGTGCAGCGATCTCGCGCAGCCGCTCGCGCGGGAGCTCGCGCAGGCGGCGCGGCCCGCAGGACGTCGACGACGCAAGGCCGCCGCCGCGGCCGCGGCCACACGTCACGAACTGCCGCCGCGAGGGAAGCGTCGCCGTCTCGTCCGACCGTGTCCATCGGCGCGTCCCTCCGGTTCCGCCGGCGTCGCGGCCGCTCGGGCCGCCGGCGGGGCCGGCTTCGGCGCCAGCGGGCGGAAGCGCGGCTGGTGCGGGTTGTGGCAGTGGGCGCACAGCAGGTAGCTGCTTGTGGCCGTTCCACTGGCCCGGTCCGCCGGCCGTGCACGCCGGCCCGCCAGTCGCGGAGCTTCTCGCCGTGGCACTGGCCGCACAGCAGGTACGACTCGCTCGAAGGGGATCCGCTCGCCGCTCGCCAGGTGCAGCGAGTCGCGGTCGGCGGCGTCGTGGCAGTCGAGGCACCAGCGGTGCTGCTCGTCGTGCCGGAGCTCGATGTCGTCGTGCATCTCCGTCGAGGGCGCGGCGGGTCCGGTTCGGCTTCAGGTCGGCGTGGCAGCCCGAGCAGGGGAAGATCCCGTCGGAGAACGGCGGCGGAGGGACCTCGAGCCGCTCGTCGTCTACGGCCGCCGTGGGCGCGGGCTCCGGCGGCGCCGGGCGGGCCGCGGGGGCCGCGACGGCCAGCAACACGGTCCCGGCCGCCAGGGACGCCGCGAGGCCGAGTGGCTTCATGAGCGCCGCCGCCGCTCAGGCGTAACGAAGCTCCACCACGCGCTGCATCTCGCGCAGCCACATCGTCTGGAACACCTGGAGCCGGTGGCCGATCACGGCCGCCACGTTCTGCATGACCCGGTAGCCGACCGACGGGTGCGCCTGGAAGTGATCGAGCAGGACCGTGCGCGGGAAGGCGCGCACCTCGCTGGCGACCGCCGCGGTCGCGTTCAGGGTGAAGCGGTGCGGGGCGACGAGGCCGGACCAGCCCACGGTGTCGCCGGCCTGCTTTTCCTCGACCACGACCTCCTCCTCGCCGTCGCGAATCTGCATCGGCAGCGTCAGCACGACGCGGCCCCGCTCGACGACGTAGAGGGTGTCGGCGGCAGCGCCGAGCCGGAACAGCGTCTCGCCGCGAGCGACGGCGGTCGGGACCCCGAGCGCCAGCAGCGTCGCGGTTTCCTCTTCGGACAGGCCGAGCGTGAGGTCCAGCGGCTGGGAGGTCATGTCGGCGCTCCGCTAGTTCGCCAGCGGGGAAGAGGTGCGTGCGTGCAGCGCGTCGCGCGTGGGCACCTCGAGGAACGACTCGGCCGCCGCCTGCTCCAGGCGGACGTGGCGCTCGATGTCGCTCAGCAGCAGCTCGATCGGCACCTGGGCCGCGGCCGGCGGTGCGGCCGGGGGCTGCGCGAAGAAGCGCGCCGGCTCGGCCGCGGCCGCACGCCCGGGCTGCACGGCCGGCGGGGGCGCGTCGACTCCCCTGGTGGCGAGGCCGAACGCCGCTGCACAGACCGCGACCGCGAGCAGGCTCATGAACAAGAGGGTCAGGAACATGAGCATCTCAACACCTCCCTGGCTACGGTCTCCGTGCCATTGCACGGCTCGTGCCGTCCCGGTCTGTGTCGGAATCGGCCCGAACGGGCCGGTTTCGGAGACCGCCCGCCAGCCTGCTCCTGCCACGTTGGCAGACCGAGGCCTGCCATTTCGGCAGGCCTTGACGACGCATGCGGGCGGCCGTCAGTATCCGCGCGAGAAGCCCGGGGGACGGATTTGAGACTCCGGCTGTCGAGCACGACCGCAGGGCTGGCCGTCGGCGTCACGGCCGCCGTGGTGAGCGCCTCCGCGCTGGGTGCGTACCTCTACGCGAGGCACCATCTCGACAGCCTGCTGGCCACGGCTCGCGCGACCGCGCTCACCCAGGGCGAGCTGATCCGCGCCGCGCTCGAGCACCAGATGCTCGAGAACGACCGCAGCCTGATCGAGCGCATGATCCACAGCTTCGGCCGCCAGGGACAAGTGGAGCGGGTGATGCTGCTCGACCGCCAGGGGCAGCTGCGCTACTCCAGCGCGCCGCTCGAGCCCGGCAGCGACCTGACGCTGCGCTCGCCGACCTGCCAGGCCTGCCACCGCTACCCGCCCGAGCAGCGCACGGCCAGCCGCGTGATCGAGACGGCGCGGGCGACGCTGCTGCGCACGGTGATCCCGGTGCACAACCGGCAGGCGTGCTACGCCTGCCACGACCCGGGCCACCGCATCAACGGCATCCTGATCGTCGACGTCGACGCGGGCGAGATCCGCTCGACGCTCAACCGGGACCTGCGCTGGATGGCCGGCGGCAGCGCCGGGCTGTCCCTGCTGCTGGTGGTGGCGATCGCCGGCGTCGTCCGTCTCGCAGTGATGCGCCGGCTGCAGCGCTTCGAGACCACCGCCCGGCTGATCGCGTCGGGCGACCTGGAGCGGCGGGTGCCCGAGAGCGGCGCGGACACGATCGCCTGGCTGGGGCGCGAGTTCAACGCCATGGCCGACTCGATGACCGGCCTGCTGGGCGACGTGCGCGCGCAGCGCGAGCAGCTCGAGACCGTGATCAACAGCATCGACGACGGCATCGTGGTGCTCGACGTCGATCGCAGCGTGGTCGCGGCGAACGACGCGTTCCTGCGACGGGTCGGGCGCCCGCGCTCGGAGGTGCTCGGCAGCTCGTGCCAGGACCCCGCCAGGGGCACCTGCGGCGCCGGGGTCTGCCCGACCCTCGCCTGCCTCGAAGCGGGCGAGCGCCAGGTGCGGATCTGCGAGCGCCGCGGGCCCGCCGGCGAGGTCGTCTGGGAGGAGGTGCACGCGTCGCCGATCCGCAGGTCGTCGGGCGGCATCGTCCAGGTGGTCGAGGTCTGGCGCGACATCAGCGAGCGCCGCGCGGCCGAGGCGCGGCTCGCCGAGTCGCACCGGCTCGCCTCGCTGGGGCTGCTGGCCTCGGGCTTCTCGCACGAGCTGAACACGCCGCTGGCGACCGTCCTCGCCTGCGTGGAGGGCATCCTGCGCACGGCCCGCGAGCACGGGACCCAGCCGGAGTGGCCGCGGGTCGAGCAGAGCGCCACGACCGCGCGCGAGCAGCTGCTCCGCTGCCGCGGCATCACCCAGCACTTCCTGCGCCTCTCGCGCGGCCAGGCCTCGCAGGCCAGCCTGGTCGAGCTCGGCCCGACGCTCGCCGCGGTGGTGCAGCTGATCGAGCCGACGGCGCGCGCACGCTCGGTGAGCGTCGAGCTGGATGCGGTGGCCGCGGGGCTCAGCGTGCGCGTGAACGAGGCCGAGCTGCAGCAGGTGCTGCTGAACCTGCTGCTGAACGCGGTCGAGGCGTGCTCGAGCGGCGGCCGGGTGACGGTCGGCGCGAACGGCGGCGACCCCGTCCGCATCCGCGTCAGCGACGACGGCTGCGGCATCGCGCCGGAGGTGCAGCGGCGGATCTTCGAGCCCTTCTTCAGCGCGCGCCGCGGCGGCACCGGGCTCGGGCTGTTCCTGTCGCTCGACTTCGTGCGTCACTGGGGTGGCGAGATCCAGGTCCGCAGCGCTCCCGGCTCGGGCTCCACGTTCGAGGTCGTGGTTCCGGCGGACCCGGCCCGACACGGCCTGCGGGTGATTCAGTGAAGACGGGCCCCACCGTCCTGCTGGTCGACGACGACGAGGCGTTCCGGCGGGTGCTCGCCGCCGAGCTGGAGCGGCTCGGCTTCGAGACCGCCGTCGCCGCCTCCGGGGAAGAGGCGATCCGGGCGGCGGCTCGCCTGGAGCCCCAGGTGGTGCTGCTCGACCTGCAGCTGCCGGACCTCGACGGCCTGCAGGTGCTGCAGGCGATCCGCGAGAAGAGCGCGACGAGCGAGGTGATCCTGCTGACGGGCCACGGCTCCATCGACACGGCCATCCAGTCGATCCGCATGGGCGCCTTCGACTACGTCGCGAAGCCCTGCCCGCTCGACGAGCTGGAGGTCCGCCTGCACCGGGCGCTCGAGCGGCGGGCGCTGCAGCAGCGGGCGAGCCTGCTGGAGCGCGGCCTGCTGCCGCCGGACCCCGGCCGCTCGTTCGTCGGAGACAGCCCGGCGTTCCGCAAGACGCGTGCGCCTGATCGAGCGCGTCGCCCCGACCGACTCGACCGTGCTGGTCCGCGGAGAGACGGGCTCGGGCAAGGAGCTGGTCGCGAAGCTGCTCCACGCCCGCAGCGCCCGGCGCCAGCGCCCGTTCGTGGTCGTCGACTGCGCGGCGCTGCAGGAGGAGCTGCTGCAGAGCGAGCTGTTCGGGCACGAGCGCGGAGCGTTCACCGGCGCAGAGCGCGCGAAGCCCGGCCTGTTCGAGGTGGCGAACGGGGGCACGATCTTCCTCGACGAGATCGGCGAGGTCAGCCAGGCCACGCAGGTGAAGCTGCTGCGCGTGCTCGACACGTCCAGCTTCCGCCACGTCGGAGGCACGGCCGAGATGCACGTCGACGTGCGCGTGATCGTCGCCACCAACCGCGACCTCGGCCTGCTGGTGCGCCAGGGGCTGTTCCGCGAGGACCTCTTCTACCGCCTGAGCACCATCACGATCGAGCTGCCGCCGCTGCGCGAGCGCGCGGGGGACGTGGAGCTGCTGGTCGCGCACGCGCTCGCGCGCCTGAACGAGCGCTACGGCTTCGACCGCCGGGTCGGCGAGCCGGCGCTGGAGCTGCTGCGGCGCTACCCGTGGCCGGGCAACGTGCGCGAGCTGCTGCACGTCGTCGAGTCGGCTGCGGTGCTGTGCGACGGCGAGATCCTGCCGGAGCACCTGCCTTCGGCCCTGCATTCGTCCCTTGCGGGCACGAGCGGGAAAGGCGCCGCGGCCACGCCGGAGCGGCTGCCCTCGCTGCAGGAGCTGGAGCGGGCGCACATCGAGCGGGTGCTCGGCGTCACCGGCGGGCACCGCGGCCGCGCGGCGAAGCTGCTCGGCATCAGCGAGCGCAGCCTGTACCGCAAGATCGAGGAGTACCGGCTCGGTCCGGAGCCGCCGGCCCGCGGCGACTGAGGCTCCGCCGCCGAGGGGGCTGTCACAAGCGGCTACGACTACCGCTTCGTCAACCCGCACGGGATCGAGTTCCACGTGGGCTGCTTCGCCGACGCCACCGGCGTCGCGTTCGGCGAGGCGAGCACGTAGTGGAGCTGGTTTCCGGGCTTCGCCTGGCAGATCGAGCTGTGCGCGGGGTGCAGCGAGCACCTGGGCTGGATCTTCCGCTCGGCGGATGCCGTCTTCCACTGGCTGATCCTCGATCGCCTGGTCGAGGTCGCGCAGGACTGAGGGCGCCCCGCGCGGCCACGTCGATCCAGAGGGAATAGGTGCGCAGTCTGGCGCGATCTGGCCTCCGTAGCTCGGGTCGGCATCCAATCGCTGGACGGCGCCCGGCCCGCGGGCCGGACGCCACGGAGGTCAAGATGTCCGTTCTCTCGATCGTGCAGCGCGGGGCCCGTCTGGGTCTCGCCGTGACCGGGGTCCTCGCCTTCCTGCCGCCCCTCCTGACGAGGCTGGTGATGGGGCAGGCCTTCTTCCTGACCGGACGCGGGAAGCTCGCCAACTTCGCCAACACCGTGGAGTTCTTCGGCAGCCTCGGCATCCCGCTGCCCGAGCTGAACGCGGCCGTCGTCTCGCGGCTCGAGTTCTACGGCGGCATCGCCCTCGTGCTGGGCCTCGCCACCCGGCTGGTGGCCGCCGGACTCGTCTCGACGATGCTGGTGGCTCTCGCCACGGCAGACAGACAGACCTTTCTGGATGCCTTCAGGATGACGGGGGACCAGGGCCTGACGGACGTCGTTCCGTTCGTGTACCTGCTGTTCCTGATCTGGCTCGTCATCAGCGGTCCCGGGCCGCTCAGCCTCGATGCGCTGATCGCGCGTCTGCTCCGCCTCGCTGGACCCTCCGCCTCGGCCGAGGACGACGCGGGCCCCCGGCCGGCGGAGGCCTGACCGCGAGAGCTGACGGGGGACACGCGCTCACGACGTTTCACGCTCCGTGGACGATTCTCCACGCTCCGCTGGCGTTAACACGAGTGAAGCCTGGCGGGGGATGGCCGGGGAGGAGGACGAAGATGACGAGCCTGGGGCGGGGTGGACGGAAGAGGCAGGCGGGCCTGGCCGGGCTGGCGGGGGCGCTGCTGCTGCTGGCGGCGCCCGTCCTGGCGTCCGACGCGGCCCTGCAGAAGCGAGTGCAGGAGCGCCTGGCGAGGGCCGGGCTCGAGCAGCGGGGGAGCGTCCAGGTCTCGGTGAAGGACGGCGTCGTGACGCTCGACGGCTTCACCCTGACCGTGGACGCGCGGCGTGACGCGGAAAGGGCCGCGGGCAAGGAGACGAAGAAGGTCGACAGCCACCTGGTGGTGCGCCCCGAGCCGCGCCCCGAGCGCGAGGTCAAGGCGGCGGTGATCGACGCGATCCTCGGCGAGCCGCGCTACGGCGTCTTCGACAGCGTGAGCGTCTCGCTGAAGGACGGCGTGGTCCTGCTTCAAGGCTCGGTGCGCCAGCCGTGGCTCAAGGACGCTCTCGACCGCCGGATCGCGCTGGTCGAGGGTGTTCGCGACATCCGCAACGAGCTGCGCGTCGCACCCAGCTCGACCTTCGACGACCGGCTGCGGGCCGAGCTGTACCGGCGGATCTACGGCGACGACCTGTTCGTCCGCTACTCGAGCTGGGCGAACCCGCCGATCCGGATCGTCGTGGAGAACGGCAAGGTGACCCTCACCGGCGTCGTGAACGACACGGTCGAGCAGGTGAAGCTCGGCATGATCGCCCGCGGCACGCTGGCGTTCCGGGTAGACAACCTGGTCGAGGTCGAGAGCGAGCAGCCGAAGGAGCCCGCGAAGACGACGCAGAGCTGAAGCGCACGCACCCGCCGAGGGCGGCCGAAAGGCGGTGGCCCTCGGCGGGGCCGTCGGGCGCGACGCGTCGAGAATCGGCGCGCGTCGAGGCCCTCGCCGATCACCTGCCGCGCCCCCCATGAGCCAGGTCGGAGAACCGCACGCAGCCGCGCGCGCGGCGTCCTGTCGTTGGGCTTGTGCAATGGGGTCGATTCTACCGGGGTTCCGCGGCAGGCTGGCCCCGGGCGCTTGCAGTGGCACCACGACTGCCGGATCTTCGTGGCGCCGCCGGCGTCCCTCCTCCGGCGGCAGTCGGTGTCCGGATTCCGGTACGCCGCACGCCTGGAGGCCCCGCCGCCGGCGCGACCGGCCCCCGGCCGGCCGACGAGCGATACAAACCGACCGAAGCTGCGCCCAATCCTCCGTGCGAGTCTGGCACGGCATTCGCACTCGCCTACGCCGTGGAGCAGGGCGAGCATCCGTGACCCATTCGCGTCGCGCGGTCTTCATCTCCCACGCCCAGGATCGGGGGAAGCGGACGCGTTGCCCCGTCTGCCGGTGGGCGATCGAGCGGGATCACGACGAGGCCCTCGTCATGGCGGCCTCGCTGCTGGTGCGGGCGCCGTTCCGCGCCCCGCTGCCCGCCCGCCGGATCGAGGCGGACGTCGAGGAAGCCGCGGCCGAGTGTGGCTTCGCCCTCGTCTGCTAGACGGTCCCCCGGGTCCTCAGCGCGGGCCGAGGCTCATCGTGTAGCAGACCGCGCTCCCCTCCAGGACGACGACCCCGTCCTGGCGGCGCACGCTCGTCGCGAGCTTCGTGATCGGCTTGTCCTCGCGGACCTCGAGTACCTCGACGGCTCCCGTGATCGTGTCACCGGGCCGGACGGGCGCCGTGAACTTCCAGTCCACGTGCAGGAACACCGTCCCCGGCCCCGGCAGGTCCTCAGCCACGACCGCGTTGAGGATCGCGCTCGTGACGCCTCCCTGCACCACGATCTCGCCGAAGCGCGACGCCCGCGCCGCGGCCTCGTCGTAGTGGAGCGGGTTGCGGTCGCCGCTCATCTCCGTGAAGAGATGGATGTCCTCGCTCCGGACCGTTCGGGAGCGCTCCGCCCTCTGTCCCACCCGCGGGATCTCACGGCCCCACGCCGACGCACTCGTCATCTCGCTCCCTCTCCCTCCGTGGAAGCCCGGGCCGCCTCGGCCGCCCGCCTCACGCCGTCCGGCGCACGCGCACGGCAGCCTCGTGGTGGAGGCGCACGAGCGCCGCGACCTCTCGTTTCATCTCGTCGCTCAACGCCTGGTGGAGGGCCTTCAGCTCGGCATTATCCCATTCGAGGGACGCGATCCGGTCTCACCCGGTTCACGCGCACGCCTTGCGGGCCAGGTACACCGTCCGGCAGCCCGGCTTGACGACCGCGTTCCTGCCGAAGAAGGGAGCGGCGTCCCAGACGCGGACCCGATCGAAGCCGCTCGCGCGTAAAGCACGGTCGATCTCGCGCGAGTCCCAGCAGACCTCGTCCACGCGCTCGCTGTGGCGCGCCCACAGGCGCCCCGCGCGAACGAGCAGGTCGATATCGCTCCATGCCCTGCGGGCCTGCCGGTCGTGGCAGTTCCGCATGACCAGCACGGCACCGGGCCTTTCGAGCCAGAGGGTGCCGGACCAGTAGCGCTCGAACCCCGCCGAGTTGTTCACGTCGAAGAAGAAGCGGCCGCCGGGACGCAGCGCCCGCGCAACCGCTCTCGCCACTCTCGTCAGGTCGGACTTGCGAGAGACGTGATTGAGCGCGTCCCCTTCACACGTGACCAGGTCCACTCGCTCGGGCAATCGGAAGCTGCGCATGTCGCCGCGAATCACCCGCACGCGCAACCGGGAGGCGTCCGCCTTGGTCCGCGCGATCCGGCACATGGCGGGGCTCGCGTCCACCGCGTACGTCCTGATTCCTTCGCGGGCCAGGCCGAGAGCCGTGGTCCCGGTGCCGCACGCCAGGTCGCAGGCGGACGTCACTCCCGGCAGGATGCGGGCGAGCACGTGGCGGCGCGCGGCGTCCAGCGGCACCCGGACGGGCAGGAAGAACTCATCGTAGTGCCGCGCGAGCCACTCGTACGACGTGGTCGACGTCGAAGCCCCGGCCGAAACGGCGCTGCGCACGAAGCACCTCCCTCCGGCCGGCTGATCGTAGTCCAGCGAGCAAGGACTCGCTCTCTGCCCGATCGGCGGGCGGCCACCGCTGCGCGGCCCGCTTCGCTGGCACAATGGGGGTGCCGTAGAGACGACCCGAGGAGGTCCAGCGTGCGCGAGCTCTACCCGCCGATCGAGCCCTTCGACGAGGGCTTCCTGAAGCTGTCCGACCTGCACACGATGCACTACGAGCAGGTCGGCAACCCGAAGGGCAAGAAGGCCCTCTTCCTCCACGGTGGCCCGGGCGGCGGGCTGGATCCCGACTATCGCCGCTACTTCGACCCGGCGAGGTGGCACCTCGTGCTCTTCGACCAGCGCGGCAGCGGCAAGAGCACGCCGCCCGCCGAGCTGCGCGAGAACACGACCTGGGACCTCGTGGCCGACGCCGAGCAGCTGCGCGCGCACCTCGGCATCGACAAGTGGCTGGTCTTCGGCGGCAGCTGGGGCAGCACGCTCGCCCTCGCCTACGCCGAGAGCCACCCCGACCGCTGCACGGGCCTCGTCCTGCGTGGCATCTTCCTGCTGCGGCGCAAGGAGCTGCTCTGGTTCTACCAGGAGGGGGCGAGCTGGCTGTTCCCGGACGCCTGGGACGAGTACCTGACGCCGATCCCGGAAGTCGAGCGCGGCGACCTGATGAGCGCGTACTACCGGCGACTGACGTCCCCGGATCCCGAGGTGCGCCGCGCGGCGGCGAAGGCCTGGTCGATCTGGGAGGGCACGACCAGCAGGCTGTTCGTCGACCCGGACTACGTCGCGCACTACGGGGGCGACGAATTCGCCGACGCCTTCGCGCGCATCGAGGCGCACTACTTCGTCCACGGCGCGTGGCTGAAGACGGAGACGCAGCTCCTCGACGACGCCCACAGGATCGCGCAGCTGCCGGGCGTGATCGTGCAGGGCCGCTACGACGTGGTGTGCCCGGCGGCGAGCGCGTGGGCGCTGCACAAGCGCTGGCCGGCCTCCAAGCTCGTGCTCGTGCCCGACGCCGGCCACAGCATCAAGGAACCCGGCATCCTCAGCGCGCTGGTACAGGCCACGGACGACTTCGCGGCCCGCTGACGCGCGGCGGGCGGCAGTCCCGCGACGTTTCTTCAGGCCGGGGTCGTCGACGAGCGGCAGGCCGGCCTCTTCAGCGGTCGGCCGGAGGCAGTGCGGCGATCGCTGCCAGGTCGCGGCTGCGGGTCTCGGGCAGCGTCCAGACCCAGCTCGCCGTCAGCAGCGCCAGCACCATCGGCACGCTCAGCCCGCCGGCCATCCCGTGGCGCGCCACGAAGAAGCCGACCACCACGGGCGCGAACAGCTGCACGCCGCGGGCGCAGTTGTACGCGGCTCCCATCGCGAAGTTGCGCACGTCGGTCGGGAACAGCTCCGCCAGCAGCGCGCCGAAGCCCGCGGTGCAGCCCGAGCCGAGGCCGAGAGCGAAGAGCACGCCCCAGAAGTACAGCGGCCGGCCGAGCAGCCAGGCCCAGTGGAAGGCGATTCCGTAGATCGCGGCGGACGTGAGCAGCGAGTAGCCCGTGAATGCCACACGCCGCCCGTGGCGGTCGGCGATCACGCCGAAGGCCATCATGCCCAGGAACTGGCCGAGCTGCGCGGTCACGATCCACAACGCCGAGCGGCCGACCGGCTGGCCCATCTCGGTGAGCAGGAACTTCGGCAGCCAGATGTAGCAGGTCCAGTAGGTCCCGAGCTTGAAGACGCCGAGCAGAAACCCCTTGCCGAGCGTCCCCAGGAGCCCGGCGTGGGCGAGGCGCCGCAGGGCCGCGGCGGGCGAGAGGTGGGCCTCGTGCTGGCGGTTCCAGAGCGGGGACTCGGGCAGGTGGCGTCGCACGAGGATCGCGACGCCCGCCGACGCGGAGGAGATCAGGAACACACCGCGCCAGCCGACGAGCGGGGCGCCGAGCAGGCCGAAGGTGGCGGCCAGGGCGACGCCGACCGGCTCGCCGGCCTGGAGCAGGGCCGAGGCCCGGCCGCGCATGCGGGCCGGCGAGGACTCGGCCAGCAGCGCATGGCCGACCGCCCACTCGCCGCCCACGCCCAGGCCGGTGACGAGGCGGAACAGCAGCAGCGTGAGCGGCCCCGTCGAGAAGGCGGTGAGCGCGGTGCCGAGCGAGTAGAGGCAGATCGTCCAGGTCATGACCGTCTTGCGGCCGAGCACGTCCGACAGGTAGCCGAACAGGATGCCCCCGACGCCGGAGGCGCCGAGCGCCGCGCCGAGCAGCCAGGCCTCCTGCGTCGCGCTGAGGTGCAGCTCGTGCCCGATCGGGACGAGCAGGAAGGAGAACAGGACGAGGTCGTAGAAGTCGAACGCCCAGCCAGCGAAGGCGATCAGCCAGGTACGGACGGGGAAGCGGTCCGTGGGCAACGGGCGCACGTTACCACGGCCGTGCGCTCGTCGCCCCCGTCGCGCGCGTCCCGCAGCGCCCCCCGCGCCAGGGGAGACTACTCCGGCCGGAACAGGCCGTTGACCTCTGCGCCCGGGAGCGCGCGGCCGAGAGCGGCGAAGGTGCCCCGCTCGGCGATCTCGCGCGCCGCTTCCAGGAACCCGGTCCAGGCCGCGCGCGCGAGCGCGCCTCCGACGCTGATCCGCCTCACGCCGAGCTCCGCGAGCTGCGCCAGCGTGGTGAAGTCGCTGCCGACGAGCACGTTCACCGGCCTGGGAGCGACCGCGCGGACGACCGCGGCGATGTCCTCGCGCTCGCGCAAGCCGGGCGCGAACAGGCAGTCCGCGCCGGCTTCGGCGTAGGCCGTGAGACGGCGCAGGGTCTCGCGCAGGTCGGGACGCCCGGCGATGAAGCCCTCCGAGCGGGCGGTCAGCAGCACGCCGGTCCCGGTCTCGTCGATCGCTCGTCGCGCCGCCCGGACGCGCTCGACGGCGAGCGTGAAGTCGAACAGCGGGCGCGCGGGGTCTCCGGTGGAATCCTCAATCGACAGCCCGGCGACGCCGGTCTCGGTCGCGGCCGAGACGTTGGCCGCCACGCCGGCCGGCTCCACGGCGAAGCCCTTCTCGAAGTCGGCGCTGACGGGGAGCTCGACGCCGTGGGCCACGGCACGCATGTACGCCAGCGCCTCCTCGAGCGACACGTGGTTGTCCTGCACGGCCCACGGACCAGGCGAAGCCGGAGCTGGTCGTCGCGAGCGCGCGGAAGCCGAGCCCGGCCAGCAGGCGTGCGCTGCCCACGTCCCACGGGTTCGGGATGACGAAGCAGCCCGACGCGTGCAGCTCGCGGAAGGCGCGCCGGCGTGCCGCCCAGCCCGTCGTCGTCTCGTCGGTCATCGGCGCACCTCGTCGTGGCTGGATGAACAAGGATCGGTGATTCTAGCGCGGGCCTGCGGCCTCGAGCCGGCCCGCCTCGACCCCTGGGTTGCGCCAGCCGTTTAGAATGGCGGCTTCGCCGGCCGTCCGTGCGGCCGGAACAGGAGGCACCATGCACTCGATCGCCGCTTCACGCTCCGCAGCAGGCGGGCTGACGCGGGCCGCGCTCGCGCTCGCACTCCTCGCGGGGGCGGGCGCCGTCCGCGCACAGGGCAGCTCGCGGGGCGGCGCGCTCGGCGACTTCGAGGAGCACGGCGACGTCGGTGCGCCGAAGCTCGCCGGCGCGGCCAGCTACAACGCGGCCTCGCAGGAATACGCCTTCGCCGCAGCCGGCGTGAACATGTGGGGTCCACGCGACGAGTTCCACTTCGCCTGGAAGAAGCTGAAGGGCGACTTCATCCTCCAGGCGCGGCTCTCGTTCCTGGGCAAGGGCACCGACCCGCACCGCAAGGCGGGCGTGATCATCCGCGCGAGCCTGGACGCCGACTCGCCCTACGCCGACGCCGCCGTCCACGGCGACGGCCTCACCTCGCTGCAGTTCCGCCGCACGAAGGGGGCCGGACCGCAGCAGGTGCGCTCGGACGTGACGGGCGCCGACGTGGTGCAGCTCGAGCGGAAGGGCAGCACGCTTCACGATGTCGGTCGCCCGCTTCGGCGAGCCGTTTCGGACGACGCAGGTGGCGCGAGCTGGCCGCTCGGCGACGAGGTGTACGTGGGTCTCTTCCTCTGCTCGCACAACCCCGACGTGATCGAGCGCGCGACCTTCCGCAACGTGCGCCTGGTGCGCCCCGCCCCGGACTCGTTCGTGCCTTACCGCGACTACATCGGCAGCCGGCTCGAGATCCTCGACGTCGAATCCGGCGGCCGGCAGCTGGTCTACGCCTCGCAGGAGCCGTTCGAGGCGCCGAACTGGACGACGCGACGGCAGGGCGCTCATCTACAACACGAGCGGCCGCTCCGAGGGCACGCGGCCGGCTGGTGCGCTTCGACCTCGCCACGCGCCAGGGGACGCGTCATCGACACCGGTTTCGCCGTCCGCAACAACAACGACCACGTGCTGTCCTTCGACGGCACCCGGCTCGGGATCAGCGACCAGTCGCAGGGCGACGGCCAGTCGCAGCGTCTACACGCTGCCCGCCTCGGGCGGCGTGCCGCAGCGCGTCACGCCGCTCGCGCCGTCGTACATGCACGGCTGGTCCCCCGACGGGCGCTTCCTGGTCTACACCGGTGGCAGGAACGGCGAGTTCGACATCTACCGCATGTCGGCCGACGGCCAGGGCGAGGAGACGAACCTCACGCGCCACCCGGGCCTCGACGACGGGCCGGAGTTCTCGCCGGACGGGAAGTACGTCTACTTCAACTCGGTCCGCAGCGGCACGATGCAGATCTGGCGCATGAAGCCCGACGGCTCGGACCAGGAGCAGGTCACGGGCGACGAGTACAACAACTGGTTCCCGCACCTGTCGCCCGACGGCAAGTGGATCGCCTTCATCACGTTTCCGAAGGAGGTCTCGCCGGCGGACCACCCGTACTACAAGCGCGTCTACCTGCGGCTGATGCCGGCCGAGGGCGGCGCGCCCCGGGTGATCGCCTACGTCTACGGCGGCCAGGGCACGATCAACGTGCCGTCCTGGTCTCCAGACGGCCGCAGGCTCGCGTTCGTCAGCAACAGCGACCTGCCCTGATCGCTGGCGGGTGCGCGGCCACTGGCGCCGCGGCCGTCCAGGCGGGCCGTGGTACGCTGCCCCTCGCCAGGGTTCGCAGCCCGCGCAGGCCAACGAGCAGAGCACGAACGTGGCGGAAGTCCTCGAAGCCGGAGCGCGCGTCGGCGTCTACGAGATCGTGGACCGCCTGGGCACCGGCGGCATGGGCGTCGTCTACCGGGCGCGCGACACGCGGCTGGGCCGCACGGTGGCGCTCAAGGTCCTGCGCGACGAGGACCCCGAGCTGCTGCGCCGCCTCGAAACCGAGGCCCGCGCCGCCTCCGCCCTCAACCATCCGAACATCGTCCACATCTACGACGTGGGAGTCGCCGCCCGCGAGGCGGGCGCGCACTACGTCGCCATGGAGTACGTCGACGGCGCGACGCTCAGGCGCCGCCTGGCACCCGGCCCGCTGGGCGTTCCGGAGCTGCTCGACCTCGGCGCTCAGCTCGCGGACGGCTTGGCGAAGGCGCACCGGGCCGGCATCGTCCACCGCGACCTCAAGCCCGAGAACGTGATGGTCACGCCCGACGGGCTCGTGAAGATCCTCGACTTCGGCCTGGCGAAGGTCGTGCGCCCGCTCGGGGACCTGGAGGCCCAGGAGACCCTGACGCGCCAGGGCACGCGGGCGGGCACGCTGCTCGGCACGCTCGAGTACATGTCGCCCGAGCAGGCCAGTGGCCGCCCAGTGGACTTCCGCACGGACCAGTTCGCGGTGGGCCTCATCCTCTCCGAGATGGCGACCGCGCGTCCCGTCTTTCGCCGCGACACGCCGGCCCAGGTGCTCGCTGCCGTGATCGAGCGCGACCCCGTGCCGCTGCGGCAGCTGCGCCCGGACGTCCCGCCGGCCCTCGAGGCTATCGTCACGCGCTGCCTGCAGAAGGACCCTGCACAGCGCTATGCCTCGACCGACGAGCTCGCGTCCGGCCTGGCGGCGCTGGCCGGCCGCTCGCGCTCGGGCTCCCTCGCCGCCTCGGCCTCGTCCGCGGCGGCCCCCGCCGCGGTCCCGGTCTCGGCGGAGCTGCTGCCGGCACCGGCGCGCGTGCCTGCGCGGGCGTCGCTCTACCACGTGCAGGCGGGCTTCGGCCTGCCCGGGCGCAGGCCCAGCAGACACGGGCGCGGGGACGGCGGCGTTCAGGAGTGCGACGAGGAAGAGCTCGCGAGGCTGATCCGGCGGGGCAAGCTGACGGGAGCCGAGCTGGTGCGCCGGGACGACGAGGAAGCGTGGCGGCCGCTGTTCGAGAGCAGCGTCTTTCGCCGCGAGGTGCCGAGCGTGGGCGACCCCCGGGACGCGGCGCGCTGGCGGGTGCTGCGGGCCCTGGGCGGCCACTTCACCGGTTTCTTCATCGTCGGCGTCGTCATGTACTCGACCCAGGGCCATCTGCCCTTCTGGATGGGGATCTGGGGCGCGGTGCTGGCCGTACAAGCGCTGCGCGCGGTGCCTGCGGTGCGGTCGCTCCTGGGACGCCGCCCTCTCGAGCGCGGTCCCGGGGCGGCGCGCCCGATCGCAGCCGGCGCTCCACCCCAGCTTCCGCCGCCCGGCGGCGTGGCCGGGGTGTCCTCGGCCGTCGCACAGGAGGCCGCCCGGGTTCGGGAGCTGATCGCGCGCCGCGGCGGCAGCGATGCCTCACGCCTGCTCACCGAGGTGGACGGGATCGTGAAGCGGACGGTCGAGCTCGCGTCGCGGCAGGCGGATCTCGAGGAGCAGACCACCGACGCCGAGCGGAAAGCGCTCGCAAGCGCGGTCTCCGAGGCCCGCTCCCGGCTGGAGAGCGTCACGCTGGCGCAGGATCGCCGGCTGTTCGAGCGTCAGCTCGAGGTCCTGCAGCGGCGCGAGGAGGCGATCGCCAAGGCCGTGCACGTGCTCGAGCGCCTGCGCGTCCGTCGGACGCTGGCGGAGCACCAGCTCAAGCAGCTCCGCCTCGACCTGTCGCGCGACGCCGCGATCGGCCTCGACGTGCCCGAGCTGTCGTCCCGCCTGGAGCGCATCCGGCACGAGGTCGACGCCCGCGAGGAGGTCGAGGAGATCGACGCCGCCACGGACTAGTCAGAGCGGGCAGGCCTCGTCCGGGCGCTTCTCACCCAGGCGCTTGAGCACCCTCGTGCGCTGGAGCGCCAGCTCGCGCCGCGCGATGGCGGCGCAGGTCGCGTCGTCCCAGTCGTGGACGTTGGCGGGGTTGGCGATCGCGTAGAGCAGCAGGAGGTGCGCCTCGCGATCGTCCAGCCAGAGCTTCTGCGCCTTCTTGAGCGCGTCGGCCGCGCGGCGAGGCAGCTTGAGCAGCAGGGTGTCGTAGGCCTCCCGCATCTCCTGGTCCGCGCGCTCCGCCTCGCGCGTCCAGCACTTGCTGGTCTCCAGCCGCCCGGCGGCGTCCGCGCACGGGTCGGGCTCGTCGGGCTGCTGGGCCCGTGCCGGCGCCGCCCAGAACGGCAGCGTGCCCAGCCCGACCGCCATCAGCATCAACCGCGCGCAGCGCATCGAGTCCTCCTGAGCGCACCCCTGGGCCACCCGGTCTTCTCCCACGGGGACCCGCCGGGCATCGTAGTTTCGGCGGGCGACTGGCGTCAACGCGGGGCCGCAGCGCCTTCCGGCCGTGGCAAGATGCTCTGGTCGGAGTCGCGGACGGGGGAGGAGCGGATGGCAGAAGGCACGGGACCGAAAGCGGGCACGATCGCGTGGCACGACCTGACGGTGTCCGACGCGGGGAAGCTGGGGGAGTTCTACGCCGCCGTCGTCGGCTGGCGCGCCGAGCCCGTCGATATGCACGGCTACGCTGACTACAACATGCTCGCCCCGGCCACCGGAGAGCCCGTCGCGGGCGTCTGCCACGCCCGCGGGCCGAACGCCAGCCTGCCGGCCCAGTGGCTGATCTACGTGCTGGTCGAGAGCCTCGATGCCAGCCTGCGCGCCTGCGTCGAGCGCGGGGGCCGGATCGTCGACGGCCCGCGCGGCATGGGCGAGCAGGTGTTCGCCGTCATCCGCGATCCCGCCGGCGCCCACCTCGCGTTGATCGGCAACCCGCGGAAGTGACGCCGATCAGGCCGGCACGGCCTCCGGCAGGCGCTCGCCGGGCCGTCGCTCGCCGACCTGCTGGCGCCACATCGCGTAGTAGAGGCCCTTGCCGTCGAGCAGGTCGTCGTGCCGGCCCTGCTCCACGATCCGCCCGCGCTCGAGCACGAAGATCCGGTCGGCGTGACGGACCGTGGAAAGGCGGTGGGCGATCAGCACCGTGATCCCGCTGTGGCCGCGGGCCACGTCGCGGATGGTGCGGGCGATCTCCTCCT
The DNA here is from genome assembly GCA_963831755.1 of uncultured Acidobacteriota bacterium. Lineage (GTDB taxonomy): Bacteria > Acidobacteriota > Vicinamibacteria > Fen-336 > Fen-336 > DATBSL01. Next base: position 34,549 of record CAWHRC010000012.1, on the reverse strand, counting down.
CGGTGAGCGAGTCGAGCGAGGAGGTGGCCTCGTCGAAGACCAGCAGCTGCGGCTGGCGCAGCAGGGCCCGGGCGATCGACAGCCGCTGCTTCTCGCCGCCCGAGACCTTGACGCCGCCCTCGCCGATCAGCGTGTCGAGCCCGCGCTCGGCGCGAGCGAGCAGGCCGTCCGACGCCGCGCGCTTCAGCACCTCCAGGCACTCGGCATCCGTGGCGTCCGGGCGGGCGAACAGCAGGTTCTCGCGGATGGAGCCGGAGAACAGCTGCGTGTCCTGGGTGACGAAGCCGATCCGCTCGCGCAGGGCGTCGAGGTCGACGCGGTCGTGTGGCTGGTCGTTGTAGCAGATGCGACCCTGCTGCGGCCGGTAGAGCCCGACCAGCAGCTTGACCAGCGTCGTCTTGCCCGCGCCGGACGGCCCGACGAACGCGATCGTCTCCCCTCGACGGACGTCGAAGCTCACGTCCTGTACGGCGTGCGCGGTGGCAGACTGGTGGCGGAAGCTGACCGCCTCGAACGCGAGCCGCTCGAGCCCACCGAGGGCCAGCGGGCGGTCCGGCCGGGGCTCGCCGGGCGTGTCGAGGATCTGCTGGAAGTTCGCGAGCGAGACCTCCGTCTCGCGGTAGACGTTGATCACGCTGCCCAGCTCCTGCAGCGGGCCGAAGATGAAGAACGAGTAGATCCAGAGGGCGAAGAACTGCCCGACCGTGATCTGGCGCGCGAAGATCAGGTAGAGCATGAGGAACAGGATGCTCGTGCGCAGGGCGTTGACGGCCGTGCCCTGCACGAAGCTGAGGCTGCGCAGGTAGCGCACCTTGCGCAGCTCGAGCGCGAGGATGCGGCCGGTGGTGCCGTTGAGCCGCGCCACCTCCTGCGCCCCGAGGCCCATGCTCTTGACCAGCTCGATGTTGCGCAGCGACTCCGTGGTCGAGCCCGCCAGCGCGGTCGTCTCGGCCACGATCACCTTCTGCACCTGCTTGATGCGCCGCGAGAGCACCGAGCTGAGCCAGCCCAGCAGCGGGACCGTGGCGAAGTAGACGGGCGCGATCAGCCAGTGGACGCTGAAGGCGTAGATCACCACGAACAGCACGCCCACGAGCGTCTGGAACAGCACGTTCACGGCGGCGGCGATCAGCTTCTCGACGTCGGCGCGCACCTTCTGCAGCTTGCCGAGCGTCTCGCCGCTGCGCTGGTCCTCGAACAGCTGGTACGGCAGCTCGAGCGAGTGGCGGATGCCGTCCGAGTAGAGCTCCGCCCCCAGCCGCTGGGTCACGACGTTGACGAAGTAGTCCTGGAAGTTCTTGGCCACCCGCGAGACGAAGGCGACGCCGACCGCCGCCAGCAGCAGCAGGCTGACGCCGCTGAAGAACTCGCGGGTCGTGTAGCGGTCGAAGCGCGTCGCGTACTGGTCGATCACGTGGCGGAAGATCAGCGGGTCGAGCAGCGAGAAGCACTGGTTGACCGTGGCCAGCACGAGCGCGAGTGCCACGAGGCGCCAGTGCGGGCGCAGGTAGGACAACAGCAGCTTCATGGGTTTCCGTCAGGATAGCAGACGGCCCGGCGGGCAGGGGCGTCCGGCTACATCAGCCCGCCGACCGTGAGCGACGCGTCCACGCGGGTGCGCAGGCGATCGAGCGAGTCGTTCGGCAGGGCCGCCGCGGCCCGGCCGAGAATGCCCATCGCCGCCGTGTCCTCGGCCGCGCTCGTGGCTCGCCCGCCGCGCAGCCGCTCGCTGTAGTCGGCGAAGCGGCTGCGCTCGGCGCCGGACATCCGCGAGAACACGGTGCTCATCAGGTCCCGCAGCTCCGCCGCCGCGCCGGCGTCGAGCTGGCCTTGGCCCCGCAGCGCCCACGACCACCCCGTGCGGAAGTAGACCTCGGGCGGGGACGCGGGGGGAATGCGCCGGCCGATCATGCGGACGGCGTCGGCGGTGAACACGGGGCACTCGCGGGTGAGTCGGCCCTGCGCCTCGGAGAGCGCCGTCTCCACCGGCGCCGAGAAGCGCAGGGCGTCCTCGAGGGCGCGGAAGCGCTCCTCCGTCCTTTCGCTCCAGCCGCCCACCGCGGCGCCGAAGAGCGTGAACACCCGGGGTCCGTCCTCCCAGACCGAGACGAACCCGCTGTAGGGCCGGCCGCCGGAGGTCCAGGCGAGCGACATGCGCCGCGCGGGGGCCTTGCCCACGGCCGTGTCCCGGCGGTCCTTCTGCCTCGGCTCGAGGCCCGCCGCCTTCTGGGCCAGGAGGACGCGGTCGAGGTAGTGGTCGAGGCTCAGCAGGCCCAGTGGCTTCGGCTCGTCGTCGATGAACGCGACCGTCCCCGCCTCCGGGTCCGCGAGCTTCAGCTTGGCGGGCACGCCCTTGAACAGCTCGCCCTCCCGGCTCATGAAGCTCCAGCCCGCGGGCGGCTTCACGGACAACCCGCTGGCACTGTCGGCGTAGTCGGCCTCGCTCGTGAGAAGCGGCCGCAGCTCGCGCGCGAAGGCCCGCCTCTCGAAGCCGGAGAGCCACAGCTGCGCTCCGAGGCTGCCCAGGGCGCCGACGACGACGAGGACCACGCCGGCGACGGCGCGCACCCGCGAGGCCTGCTTCTCCAGCAGCAGGACCAGATAGCCGGCACAGGAAAGGAGGGCGGCGCCGAGCACGAGCTGAAGCTCGCGCACCGAATTGAGCAGGGCGATGGCCACCACCGCAGCCAGAGCGCCGAGGCCGGCGCAGATCAGCACGAAGACGCGAACCGCGTTCGCTCCCTGGAAGAGCGCAGCGCCGAACAGCAGGACCAGGAAGGCGCCCCCGAGCGAGCCCGCCTCGCCCGCGGCCATGCCGCTGGGGCCCTTCGCGACGAGGGGGACGACCAGGGCGGCGGCGGCCGAGAGGCACAGCAGGACGCCGGCCACCTTCATCGTGTTCACACCCTCGCCGGAGGCGGCGGCCCGGACCGGGCGCACCGGCCCGCGGGTCGATGGACGTGCCATCGGGGAACCAGCCATCGGGGGACGCGCCAAGGGCCGTCGAGGATTCGCCATGATGCCCCCTGTCCGCACCGTGCCGGCGCGGTGCGAGGGATTCTAGCCGAACGGGAGCGGCTTGAACGGGCGCCTGCGCGCGACTAACTTAGCGCGCCATGCTGATCCTGCCCGTGGGGTTGGACAAGAACGAGGTCCGCCGCACGCCCTGGGTGACCTGGGCGGTGATGGGGACCTGCCTCGTGGTGCAGCTGCTGCTGGCCCTGTTCGGCGGCGGGGCGGAGCGCGAGGCCTCGCGGCGGATCGGGGAGTCGATGAGCTACCTCGGCCGGCACCCGTACCTGTCTCCCTCGCCGGAGCAGCTGGAGCTGCTCGGCAAGGAAGGCCGGGGCGAGCTGGAGCAGGCGGCCGCCGAGTGGGCGGCGAAGGCCCCGCCGGTGCCGCCCGCGGTGGCGGCGGCGGAGCAGGAGCAGCTGAACCGATTGAACGGCGAGGCGGTCGACGCGCTCCGCCGACTGCCCTCGCACCGGCTGGGATTCGTGCCCAGCCGTCCGAACCCGGTGACGCTCGTGACCCACACCTTCGTCCACGGAGGCTGGCTGCACCTCCTGGGAAACATGCTCTTCCTGTACCTCACCGGTCCGTTCATCGAGGACCTCTTCGGGAGGCCGCTCTTCGCCCTGCTCTATCTCCTGTCGGGGATCGCCGGAGCGGGAGCGTTCGCGGCGGGGAACCCGGGTTCCTCGATACCCCTGGTCGGCGCCTCCGGCGCCATCGCCGGGGTGATGGGCGCATTCCTGTTCCGGCTCGCCACGCGGCGGATCGAGCTCCTGGTCCTGCCCATCCCGATCATTCCGGCCTTCCGCTTCACGCTGAGGTTCCCCGCGTTCGTGGTGATCCCGCTGTGGGCGGCCGAGCAGCTCTATTACGCGAAGGTGGCCGGCGCCGACTCGGCCGTGGCGTTCTCCGCGCACGTCGGGGGCTTCGTCGTCGGCCTCGTCTTCGCGTTCGGCATGGCCCTGCTCCGCGTCGAGGAGCGCTTCGTGAACCCCGCGATCGAGCGCGAGATCTCGCTCGAACAGAACCCGGGTGTCATCCGCGCGACCGACGCGCGGGCCGAGGGCAACCTCGCCGGCGCGCAGCGACTGATCGACAGCGTTCTGAAGGCCGAACCCGGCAACGTCGACGCCTGGACGGAGAGCTGGGAGATCGGGCTGCACGGGTCGGACGGCGGGCGGGCGAGCCAGGCCGGGCTTCGGCTGATCGAGCTGCACGGACGGGGCAGCGACAAGGACATGGTCTGGAGCGTCGTCAACGACACGCGCTGGCGGGAGCTGCGCATGACGAGCCGGTTCCTGGCGGTGGTCGCGGACCTGCTCGCCCGGGCGGGTGACGCGCGGGAAGCGATCGAGGTCTACCGGCGGATCGCCGCGGAAGCCCCTCCCGGCGACGTGGCCGTGCTGCGGGCCCTCGTCAGCGAGGGCGAGCTGATGATGCGGGCGGGCGACGAGAGGGCGGCGCGACAGGCCTTCGACCGGGCGCGCAGCCACCCGGCCTGTTCGGAGCCGTGGCTGGAGAGGATCGATCGCGCGCTGCGCGTCAGTCGGACCACTCGAGGCGCTGGTTCTTGATGGCCAGGATGTCCAGGCGCTGGCCGTCGATCGAGCAGGACACCACCACGGTGGCGCCCGTGACGCCTTGCGGCGGCGCCACCATGGCGGCAGCCAGGACCTCGTAGCGCCCGACCGGCCGGCCCACCTTGTGGCTGTCCAGCCAGGCATGGAGCGTGGCGACCTCCATGTTGTACTGGTCCTGGGTCATGTTCTGAATGGCCCCGGCGGCGCCCGTCTCCCACATGTTGAAGGCGTTCTGGAAGTCGCCCCCGGACTTCATCCCGTCCAGGAACCCCTGGACCCGGGTGACGGCCGCTTTCTCGTTCGCGGTGCGGCTCATGTAGTTCACGAGCGCCTTGCCGCCGAAGAAGACCACGAGCACGACGCTCACCCAGAGGAGAAGCTTGTTCATGGGCGGCGACTCTAAGGCCGCGTCAGGCGCCGCGTCAATCGGCGATGACAGTGGAATCTCAGGTTCGCCATCAGTAGACCCACGACTCGTGGGCCAGCGGCGCGGAGTTCAACTCCTGGCGACGCGAGCGCCATTGCGGCAGGTGCCTGGTCCATGAGAGCAGCGAACCGCCCCGTGTGATGCCGCTCGAGCAGGTGACACAGCTCGTGGACGAGGATGTACTCGAGGCACCGAACCGGCTTCTTGGCGAGCTCGAGGTTCACCCAGATGCGGCGGGCGTCGACGTTGCAGGCGCCCCACTTGGTCTTCATGCGCTTGATGCGCCAGTCGGCGACAGCTCACGTCGCAGCGTGCGTTCCCATTTCTCGAGCAGCGGCGGAATCAGCTCTCGCAGACGGCTTCGGTACCAGCCGCAGCAGCACACGCTCCCGCCGATCGACGTCGGCGCCCGCGCGGACCTGGAGCTCGAGGATCGTCCGCCCGCGCAGCACCACGCGGCCGGGGCCCGGACGGAACACCACCCGCAGGCGGTACCGCCGCCCGAGGTAGTAGTGGCTCTCGCCACTCACCATCTCGCGGCGCGTCTGGCGCGGCTGCTCCGCGAACCTCGCCCGCTGCCGCTTGATCCAGCCCAGCTTGCCGATCACGGCGAGCCGCACGGCCTGATCGCTGACACGCGTGGGCACGGCGACGCGCACGCGGCCGTTCGGCGGGTAGACGCCGAGGTGCAGGTTCTTGATCGGCTTGCGGACGATCTGCACCGGCAGGCCGGCCACGCGGATCTCGTGGCCCCTAGTACTCATCCTGGTTCTTGACCAGCTCGAGGATCCGCTCCACCCGCTCCTCGGAGCCTCTCCGGCGTCGCCGACCCCAGCCACGCGGCGTCTCCCGCGCTGTCATCGGCCGAAGATGCGCTCGTCAGGACCGCGCGGCGTCCTGCGGTTCGAGAGCCGCCCGGATGGCGTTCTTCACCCTCTTGACCTTGAAGGCGTTGGAGCGCCAGTCGTCCTGCCGGCTCGCACGGACCGCATCGTCGACCGCCAGCGCCAGCGCCTCGTCACGTTCGAGGTTGTCGTAGAGTGCCCGCCTGCCCGGCGTGTTCGAGGGCCTTGGGATAGGCACCGCCCGCCGTCGGATCCTTGATCTGTCGCGTCAGCTCGACGATCCTCTCGAGGTACTTCTGGTAGTCGAGGGCTTCCTGCCGCCGCTGCCGGATCAGGGCGTCCAGCAGCTGCGACATCTTCTCGTAGTACTTCGGGTTGATCGGCTGCTCGTCGATGATCAGCCGGCGGACGTTGTTCTCGATGACCTCGGCCACCGCCTGCTCGTTCTTCCGGATGCCCTCTGGCAGGGCCCCGACGGCATCGGCGCCGCGCTCGACGATGAGCTGGACCAGCGACAGGTCGTCGAAGGCCGACACCTTCCGGCTCTCCTCGGCCCGGATGTACGTGTCGATCAGGTGCCGCATGGCCGGCTCGTACATCTTGAGGTCGACGTAGTCACCGCTCGCCAGCTTCACCTCGGCTGCGGACCTTCTCGTAGTGGTCCACCTCGGCCCTTAGGTCCGCGATCTCCGGCTCCGAGTAGCCGGCCTCCGGCAGCTCGTTGGCGAGGTTGGCGAAAGCGCGCACGAAGGCCGCCACGTGCTTGTAGAGCGCCAGCCGGTTCGGCTCGTTGGCCTCGAGCTGCTCGCGCGTCGCCTGAGTCCTGGGCGCAGAAGTACTCGCAGGTAGGCGGCCGAGTCCCGCGGAGGAGCCACCGGCTCGCACAGCGCCTTCACCGCCTCGCGGGTCTCCTCGAGCCGCTCGCGCGCCTTTGCCAGCCGGTCCTCGAGCAGGCCGGCGACGTCCTCCTTGTCGTAGCCATCGAGGGCGCCGCTGGTGTAGTCGCGGACCGCGCCCTCCAGGCTCCGGAAGAGGTCCTTGTAGTCGACGATGTAGCCGTACTCCTTGTCCTCGCCGTCGAGCCGATTCACGCGGCAGATGGCCTGGAAGAGGCCGTGGTCGCGCATCTGCTTGTCGATGTAGAGGTAGGTGGCGGAGGGCGCGTCGAAGCCGGTGAGCAGCTTGTCGACCACGATCAGGAGCTTCATCTGCCCCGGCTCGTCGATGAACTTCTTCTTGACCGCCTTCTCGAACTCCTCGACCTTGTTGACCGCGGTCTCCGGAGCCTCGTTGAACCAGTCGGCCAGCATCTGCTTGTAGATGTCGTACTGCCGCAGCCGCTCGGTCAGCCCTTCGCCGCTCTCCTCGCCCTTGATGTCGGCGGGCAGCGGGCGGTACGACGTGACGATCGCGCACTTGCCCTTGAAGTCGGTCCGGGCGAACAGCTCGTAGAGCTTGCAGGCCTGGTAGATGCTGCCCGACACGAGCAGGGCGTTCCCGCGCCCGCTGGCCAGCCGGTCCCGCGTCGCGAAGTCCATGAGGACGTCGTCGACGATGCGCTCCAGCCGGTCTTGCGAGCTGAGCACCCTCCGCAGCGTCCCCCAGCGCTGCTTGAGCTGAGCCCGGGCCAGGTCGGTGAGCCCCCTCGTCTTGGCCTCGAACCACTGGTCGATCTTGGCCTGCGACGTGAGGTGCTGGTCGATGTCCCGCGCCTCGTAGCGCAGGTCCAGCACGACGCCGTCCTTCACCGCCTCGTCGAACTTGTAGGTGTGGATGTAGCGCCCGAAGACCTCGATGCTCTTCTGCTTGTCGGCCTTCAGCAGCGGCGTGCCGGTGAAGCCGATGAAGAGGGCGTTCGGCAGGATCTTCTTCATGGCCTGGTGCAGATCGCCCGACTGCGTGCGGTGGCACTCGTCCACGAAGACGACGAGATTGCCCTTGGCCGAGAAGCCGGGTGGCAGCGCCTGCGTCAGCTCCTCGATGTAGGCGGGGATGTCGGCGATCGGCCTCGGCATCCTCCTTGCCGCCGAACTTGTGGATGAGCGAGCAGAGGAGCCACGGAGCCGTGTCATTGAGCCTGGCGATCAGGTCCGCACCACTGCGCGGTGCGGTAGATGTCCTCGCTGACGCCGTTGAAGACCTTCTCGATCTGCTCGTCCAGCTCCGTGCGGTCGGTCACGACGAGGACGCGGGCGTCCGTCCACGTGCTCTCGGATCCACTTGGCGAGCCAGACCATCGTCAGGCTCTTGCCCGAGCCCTGCGTGTGCCAGACGATCCCGCCCTCGCGCCGCTTGACGAAGTCCTGGGCCGCGCGCACGCCGAAGTACTGGTTGGGCCGGCAGATCTTCTTCACCCCGGCGTCGAAGACGACGAAGTCGTGGACCAGCTCGAGGAAGCGCTCCTTTGCCACAGAGCTGGAGGAGCGCCCGGTCGAGTGGGTTCGCGATATCGCTCGGCTCCTTCCAGGTGAGGTAGTACTTCTCGGGCGTCTCGATGGCCCCGTAGCGCAGGCCCTCGGTGTCGTTGCCGGCCATCACCCACTGGACCGTCGAGAAGAAGTGCTCGATGAAGACCTTCTTCTGGTTGTCGAGGTTCTGGCGGATGCCCTCGGCGACCGAGACCGTCGAGCGCTTCAGCTCCAGGACGCCGAGCGCAATGCCGTTGACATAGAGGCACGATGTCCGGGCGCTTGCCGTGGGCTCTGGGGTCGGTCGCCGCGACGGTCACCTCTTCCGCGATCGCGAAGTGGTTCCTCTCCGGGTGCTTCCAGTCGACGAGCCAGACGTCCTTGGTGCTCTCGCCCGGACCGAGCTTCACCTTCACGGCATACCGCAGCAGTTCGTAGACGGCGCGGTTGCGGTCGTAGAGGCTCTTGCTGGTGTCGCCCGCGGCCTTTTCGAGCAGGTAATGCGCGCGCCTGATCAGGTCTTCGTCGTAACCCTGCTTCTCGCGCAGGAATCGTCGCAGCAGGCCTTCGTCGACGTTGCTGTTGTCCTCGCGATCGCTCCAGTCGCCGAGGTAGGCATAGCCCAGCCGATCGCGGAAGAGCGCCACCACGCGCTGCTGCGTCTTCCTCTCCTTCTGGCCGACGGTGCCCATCGTGCAACCGTACTTTACATTTGGACGTCTATCTGTAAAGCAGCGGATTCGCCCCGACTGGTCGTCAGCCGAGGCGCCGCAGCAGCTCGGCCGTCGTGTACCACTCGACGCCGGCATCTTCGAAGTCGTTGTCGTTCGACCACACCGGGATGCGGGCTTGAAGTGCGAGGGCGAGCAGCTCGACATCATCGGGATCGCGCCGGCTGATGCGTCTCGTCGCTTCCGCGACCTTGGATGCGTACGCCGAGGGCTCGACGACCGTCACGGGAAGACTGGCGGCCGCCAGCAGGACGGCGTCGGCGGACAGGCGCCTCTTGCGCGCGAGGTGCGAGAGGTATTCCTGGACCTCACCGAGCGTGGAGGCGGTGGTGAAGACGGCCTCGACCCCCGGGTGCTGCAACACCGCCTTCGCCCGGCCGCCCACGACGGCCGAGAGCAGCACGTTAGCGTCGGCGGCGAGTCTCACGGCGGCGGTCCTTCCGCCACTGCCCGAAATCCTCGAGCACGTCCTTCTCCGTGAGCTTGCGACGCTTGAGCTGCCTGGCGACCTCAGCCGAGAGCGTCGCGAACAGCTCACGCTTCAGCTCGATGGGGAGCGATGCCTCGGGCTGCGGGAAGAAGACTCCGGCGAGGCGCCCTCGGCGCGTGACCAGGATCGGGTCTCGCGACCGCAGCAACCCAGTCGCCTTGTCCCTGAACTCCCGAACCGTGCTTATACGCATGTGGTCACCTGAGTGCCCATCTTAGCGCAAGGTGCGAGCGGCAGGCAACAACCGGGGCACCCAGATCCATCCCTCGCCCTCCGAAACGTCCTCGCCGGGAGGCTCCAGAGCCTTGCGATCGGTGGCGAAGAGATACGCGACCAAGGCGCAGACCCGAGCGTCCTGACAGTCGGCGTGCTTGAGGGTCGGCCGGCCGTCCAGGAACCCTACCACTCTTGGCGTCCGTCGGCATACCGACGGGTAGGTTTCTATGGCCGTGAGGGATCTGCCATCCGTCCAGACGCCGCAGCTCTCGATGATGGGTGCGAACTTGGCGAGCGCGTGCATCCCCTTCGTCGCCTGGCTCCCGATCATGTCCTTGACAGCCGACAAGGGCCTCTTGCCCCGCCTCAGGACGTGGCGCTCCGTCTCGCGAAACAGGTAGCGGTTGTCGTCGGAGCCATCCGGGCTGTCTGCACACCGGCGTTCGGAGACGAGTGCCACAAACTCACGGGAGAACCCGAGGGGAGTATCGATGGCCAACGTCGCCCGAAACGGCTCAGCGGGTGCGTCCGCGCCGCAAAGGCCGAACAGCGCCCGTATCCAATCTCTCGTCGTCTTGGCCTCGGCGATGGTCTGGCGGAGGTTTCCCCGCCAGGGTTCTCCCAGGATCCGCAGCCCGGCATCCAGGATGATGATCGCGTCACGGCTCAGGGCGTTCCTGTCGCAGTTCCACCCACCGACATCCCAGCCGAGGAACACCGACCGCGGAGCCGTCGCGCTCTTCACACCAGGCGAATCCTTCCCGTTAGGAGCTCCTGCATCATTCCCCACTTGACGGCACGGGCCTTGGCCAACCTGGCTTCGAGGGCGGCGATCTCGGAGCTCATATCGGACAGGGCAGTGGCGATGGCGGCTTGTTCCGCGATTGTGGGTGGGAGGGCAATTGGCAACAGTCTGACGAGTTTCGCCGTGTAGCTCTGCTGCTTGGTGCCCTGGCAGTATTGAAGCGCGAGTGCCTTGCCGCGGTGGACATAGTAGTGGAACAAGTACTCCGTCATGAGCTCGCTTGTCGGGAAGACCGCCATGCACGATTGGTTGGTCGTCGACGGTTCGCCGACGATGCCGCAGCTGCCCCGTGTGCCTTCAGCCTCAAGGCCTGTGATTGCCATCAGGAATGTGCCTCTCGGCACCGTCTTGAGGTTTGTTCGGGCCACCGCTTCGCTAGTGAGCCTTTCCGCGGTGTTCGTGATGACGTTGTAGTTTAGTTCTCCGCTCGTGACCCATCGGATGTTGCCCCTAAAGTGGTCGGGTCGGCTCCTGCTCGGCGTGGCCCCGCTGAAGCAGTGACTGATCAGCCCTCCGAGTGGCACGGTCTGCCAGTCACCGGCGAAACCCGGCAAGCGCGTCTTGCCCGTGAGGAGCTGCTGCATGGCGGCCTGCTTGAGGTCGCGCTTCTTGGCGATCACCCTCTCCAGCATCCGCAGCAGCGCATCCACGTCGCTCAGGGCACCCGCGATGGCGCGTTGCTCGGCAACACCGGGGACGCGTACCCTCATCGATCGCAGCTGACCGAGATTGAATCCCGGCACCGAACTGCCGATGCCCTGCTCGATGATCGTTCTTTGGAGGTCCGGCCCAGAGAACAAGTAGAAAAGGAACAGGCTGTCAGCCTTGCTCGGATCAGGCGTCAGCTTCATCTGCTTGTTGGAGATGATGTACCGCGGGTGTGCAGCGCGAGGCCCAACTAGGCCGACTTGATTGATCGTGCCCCAGCAAGTGAAGATGAGGTCGCCCGCCGTCACGATCGAGCGTCGAAACTCCGCTGCCTTCATTTCCGATACGAAGACGTATTCATCCTCGACGAGATGCGTGCGCGCGTCGTGACGGAGATTACCTCCACGAATCACGGGAACGCCCAGCTCTTGGAAGAACTGGGAGCTTATGCTCGACCCAAACGGTCCGGTCGCAAGCGCGTTCTCTGAAGTGCTGGCCAAGTCTTCCACGAGCACGTCTTGCCAGCCAAACGGCCTTGCCTCCGTGGAATCCTTCAGTTCCATACCGCCCCCATCTTCTTGAGGTGCTCGTCCACGCGGGCGGCGAGGCTGTCGACCTCCGCGGTGAGCTGCGGCAGCGGGTGCGGCGTAGCGCTCGGCCAGCTGGCGGATGCGGCCGGTGAGCGCCTGGGAGACGCGGTCCAGTTCGCTCTGCACGTCGGCGGCGAGGTGGGCCAGCCATTTGTCGTCCACGACGAGGGTCTTGATCTCGGCCTCGGTGAGCTTGCCGTACTTCGCGGCGACCTTCGGCTCCAGCGCGTCCTGCGCGGCCTTCAGGCGCGCTCTTGGCGTCGGCCTGCTTGTCGAGCAGGGCGGCAGTATTCTTCCAGCGCCTTGCGCTCGTCGGCAGCCTCGGCGTCGTCGGCGATCTCCTTCAGGCGGGCCGCGACGGCCTTCTTCGTGATCTTGCCCTTCTCGTCGACGACCTCTTCCAGCAGGCCGCCCTCGCCGCCGTGTTCCTCCCGGAGCTCGTCGAGCTGCTGCTCGACGGCGGCCAAGTCGGCCTCGAGCGTCTCGATGGCCGCCTGCTCGGCCGCGAAGTAGCGGGCGATCGAGCAGCGCGGCCGGGATCAGCTCCGACTTGAACTTCTGCTTGCCGACCGTGAAGTCGGGCTGTTCCTTGCTCTTCTGGTCCTTCGTCTCGACGATGCGCCGCGGCTTGGCGGCCTCCAGCCAGCCGGCGTCGGCGATCAGGTAGACATCGTCCTGCATCGTCGCCGCCCAGTAGTCCATGAGGTGCTGGTAGACGTCGTAGGCGTCGATGCAGGCGGGCCTTGCCGAAGGTCGGCAGCAGGTCCTCGGAGAGCGTCTCGATCAGCGCCTTGGGGTGGTCGCCCGGCTTGATGCCGCGTGAGGCGCGGTGCGTTGGCCTTCTTCCACTTCGCGAAGAGCGCGGTGACGGAGTTGTTGAAGGCGGTGAACTCCGCGTGGCCGAAGATGGCGGCCTTGATCTCGGCCGCGGGCAGCTTCAGGCGGCTGTAGCCGGGGCGACCCGCCGACTCGAACAGGAGCGGCCGCACAGTGGGAAGACCTGCCAGTAGCGGTCGAGCGCATCAATGTCGCGGTCGGGGATGCCGCCGCGCAGGTGGGCGTCGATGTCCTGCAGGTCCTCGGGCTCGGTGCTGTCGATGTAGCGCGGGAGGTTGAGGTTGAAGTCGTTCTTCGGGTCGCTGATCTCCGCGAGCGGCACCATGCGCGAGTAGCGCGGGATCTCGACCTGGCGGGTGAAGGTGTCCACGATCTTGTGGATGTCCTGGGCGCGCAGGCGGTTCTTGTTGCCGTCCTTGATGAAGCCCTTGGAGGCGTCGATCATGAAGATGCCCTTGCGGGCGTTGGCGTTCTCCTTGTCGAGCACGAGGATGCAGGCGGGGATGCCGGTGCCGTAGAAGAGGTTGGCGGGCAGGCCGATGATGCCCTTGATGTAGCCGCGCGTGACGATCTCGCGGCGGATGGCGGCCTCGGCGCCGCCGCGGAACAGCACGCCGTGCGGGAGAATGACGGCGCCTTTGCCGGTGCTCTTGAGGCAGGTGAGGATGTGCAGCAGGAAGGCGTAGTCGCCGTTCTTCCTGGGCGGGATGCCGAACGCGAAGCGCTTGAACTCGTCCTCTGTCCGGGTCGAAGCCGTTGCTCCAGGCCTTGGTGGAGAAGGGCGGATTGGCGACGACGAAGTCGAAGGTCTTGAGGCGGCCGTCGGTGGCCTTGAAGTGCGGGCTGGAGAGGGTGTTGTCCTTCCAGATCTCCGCCGTCGGGCAGTCGTGGAGGATCATGTTCATCCGCGCCAGCGCGGCCGTGGCGTTGTCCATCTCCTGCCCGTAGAGCGCGAGGTCGAGGCCGGTGCGGCCCTTGGCCTCGTCGTGGGCCTTGAGCAGCAGCGAGCCGAGCCGCAGGTGGGGTCGTGGATGGTCTGGCTGGCGCTCCTGGCGCTGCCGACGCCGATGACCTTGGCCATGATGCGCGAGACTTCCGCCGGCGTGTAGAACTGCCCCTTGCTCTTGCCCGACTCGGTGGCGAAGTGGCGCATCAGGTATTCGTAGGCGTCGCCGAGCAGGTCGTCGCCCTCGGCGCGGTTGCTGCGGAAGTCGAGCGCCGGGTTGTCGAAGATGGCGACGAGGTTGGAGAGGCGGTCCACCATCTCCTTGCCCTTGCCGAGCTTGTCCGCGTCGTTGAAGTCGGCGACGTCGATCACGCCCTTGAGATCGTTGGCCTCGGCGAGCTTGGCGATGATCTTGTTCATCTTGTCGCCGATCTCCTTGTCGCCCTTGAGCGCGACCATGTCGGCGAAGCTGCCGCCCTTGGGCACGTCGAGCAGGTAGCCCTTCTGGCTGGCGGCCTTGTCGGAGACGTACTTCACGAACAGCAGGACGAGGACGTAGTCCTTGTACTGCGAGGCGTCCATGCCGCCGCGCAGCTCGTCGCAGCTTTTCCAGAGGGAGGAGTAGAGTTCGGATTTCTTGATGGGCATCGCGGTCCTATCGATCGGTCAAGGCGGGCGGAGCCGTCGGTCCGACGGGCCGGACTCTACCGGGCGCGGTCGCGGCCCGCAACCATGAAGGCTTGGGCCATTCGATATCTGGCCCGGGCCGCCTAAAGGTCCGAGCGGTCAACTCTTGGCCGGGCGGTAGGCCGCCAGGAGAACCGTCAGCGAGCGATGGCTGACCGGCAACACCTTGTTCACCGGCGGTTCGAGACGGACCTCCCAGCCCGATCCCGAGGAGGCTGGCCGGATCTCGCGGACGCGTCCCGGGTGAACTGCGTGGTTCCGGTGGATCCTCACGAATCCCGCGCCCAGCTCCTGGAGCACCTCGCCAAGGGAGCGTACGTCGCGCAGGGGGCGCCGGCCTCGCAGGCGCACGTCCGTCTCGTCTCCTTGCGCCTCGAGGTAGTAGATATCGTCCGCATCTACGACGCGGCGAAGCCGTCCGGCCATGTGAAGCAGTGCTTTGGCGTGCGCGAGGGTCATCGCTCATCCTACCTACCACAAGCCCGTCTTCGATGGGAATGAAGGGTCGATCCAGGGAACGGGCAGCCGTCAAGGGAGTTGAGTGGCTGGGTCAGCGAATGGGCCGGGAAGGCCGTAGCTTGGCGGTGCATTCGGGCGCTCTCTCTGCGAACGGAATCCAGCAGTCCTGCGGTGACCTGGTGACCTGGTCAGCGATAGCGGAGAGTGCGCCGTCGAGTGTACGATCGCACCGTGATCACTGCTGACAAGGGCGGCCCCGTCCTTAGGACGTGGACCGGTCTGGTCGGCTGCCCGTGAGAGAGGTGGCTGACATCGCTCGGCGCCTGAGAGGGTGTCGCCGCGACTGGCAAGTGGGCTGATGGCGCGCGCCGATCTTCTTCTCGACATCGTACGCGCGGGCGCTCGCGGTGACCAGATTCTCTTCCGAAAGACCCTCGAAGCGCTCATTACGGAAGAGCGCGCGAAGCAGCATCATGTTCTAGCCGATCGGTTAGCCGGCCACCTGCAGGCGAACGGGGGAGCCGGGGCCACTCCGGTGCCGCCTGTCCTCCGGCGAAATGGAGCTAGCAGCGAGCTCTTCCACGAGGTAAGTCCGAAGCGGCGTCTCGAGGAGCTGCTGCTACCGGAAGGCGTCCAGAAGCCAATCCGCGAACTGGTTGAGGAGCATCGTCGCGCCGACCTTCTGCGTGCTCACAACTTGGAGCCGAGACACCGCGTCCTGCTTGCCGGGCCTCCGGGAAACGGGAAGACGTCTTTGGCCGAGGCACTCGCCAGCGAATTGGCGACGCCCCTTCTCGTAGTGCGTTACGACGCCGTGATTGCGAGCTACCTTGGGGAGACAGCCGTACGGCTCTCGCGGCTGTTCGAGCAGGTTCGGACGCGTCGGTGTCTATTGTTCTTTGACGAATTTGATGTAGTCGGGAAGGAGCGCGGCGACATCCACGAGACCGGAGAGATCAAGCGGGTGGTCAGCTCTCTGCTTCTTCAGATTGACGATCTCCCGGCGTACGTCGTTGTCGTCACGGCTACGAACCACCCAGAGCTGCTCGACCGCGCGGTATGGAGACGGTTTCAGCTTCGGCTCGACCTACCCGCTCCAAGCCCGTCTCTTGCGCGGGAGTGGTTCGAGCGGTTCCAGCAACGTTTGGGCTCCGAGCTTGGCTACGCGCCCTCGACGTTGGCGGAACACCTGAAGGGCTTGAGCTTCTCCGAGCTACCCCCCGTGCCAATAATCCGTGAGACACCGAGCCGTCCGAGATTAGTGTAGGGGGCGGGGAGGCTGAGATGGATGGATCGAGAGGCTGCTGGATCTGGTTCTGAGATGAAGCATGCGGCGGAAACGGAGGGAGCCCGTAGGGCGACCGGAGTTTCCGCCGACGCCGGCGGGGCCCCCGACCCCGAGGTGGTGGCGAAGCCGAAGCGTCGCCGCTTTACCGCCGAGTACCGGCTGAGGATCTTGAAGCAGGCGGACGCCTGCAAGGCGCCGGCGAGCTGGGCGCTCTGCTGCGGCGTGAGGGTCTGTACTCGTCGCTGCTGTCGACCTGGCGCCGCCAGCGGGAGCAAGGGGCCCTGGCCGCGCTGCGAGGGCGCAAGCGCGGCCCGAAGCCCAAGGCCGTAGATCCGCGAGTGAAGGAGCAGGAGAAGCAGATCGCGCGCCTGCAGCGGAAGCTGAAGCAGGCCGAGATGATCATCGAAGTCCAAAAAAAGGTGCACGAGATCCTGGGGATCCCCCTGAGAACCCTCGCCGACGAAGAGGACGACTGATGTCGGCGATCGCCGAGGTCGGTGCCGAAGTCCCAACCGCCCCGCTGTGCGAGAGCCTGGGCGTCTCACGGGCCGCACTCTACCGCTGGCGTCAGCCGAAGCTCGACATCGAACCCAAGCCGGCGCGGGCGAGGCATCCCCGCTCGCTTGGACCGGACGAGCGCCAAGCGATCCTCGATACGCTGAACTCCGAGCGCTTCTGCGATGCCTCCCCAGCCGAGGTCCACGCCACCCTGCTCGAGGAAGAGACCTACCTCGGCTCGCCGAGGACGATGTACCGAGTGCTGGCCGAGGCACACGAGGTCCGCGAACGGCGCGACCAGCTGCGGCATCCGCCCTACGCCAGCCCGAGCTCCTGGCCACCCAGCCGAACCAGGTCTGGTCCTGGGACATCACCAAGCTCAAGGGCCCGGTCAAGTGGACGTACTTCTACCTGTTCGTCATCCTCGACATCTTCAGCCGCTACGTGGTCGGCTGGATGGTCGCCCACGGCGAGGGCGCCCGGCTGGCCGAACGGCTGATCGAGGAGACCTGCACCAAGCAGAACATCTCGCCGGGCCAGCTCACCATCCACGCCGATCGCGGACCGGCCATGACCAGCAAGACCGTCGCGCTGCTCTTCTCGGACCTCGACATCCTGCGTAGCCACTCGAGGCCCTACGTCAGCGACGACAATCCCTTCTCGGAGTCCCACTTCAGGACCCTCAAGTACCGGCCCGACTTCCCTGATCGTTTCGGCTCGGTCGAGCACGCGCGTCAGGCATGCCGCCCGCTGTTCGCCTGGTACAACGCCGAGCATCACCACAGCGCTCTGGCCTTCCTCACGCCGGCCACCGTGCACCACGGCCGCGCCGACGAGGCCCTCGATGCTCGTCACCGCGTCCGCCTCGCCGCCTACGCCGCCCACCCCGAGCGCTTCGTCAACGGGCCGCCGCGGCGCCAGAACCTACCGAACGCTGTTTGGATCAACCCACCCGAGGAAACGACGCACCAGGATGCCCCAGGATCAACGCAGCGAAATCCGGACGACCCTGAGGTCGTCCCCGTTTGCCGCACTTACGTGCCGTACCGTCGACCGCAGGCGGGCCAGCTCGACTCCGTCAGCATCGTGCAGCCCGCTCACTAAATGCAGAACCCGGCTGTCTCACGGAGATTGACACGGCCCGCTAGAGCAGTTCGCTCTCGACATTCACCGGCAATACGTACTGCGCCTCCCGGACAGTGATGTTCGGAGGATTGTCAGCGAGCAGCTAAGCCATTGGCAGCACCGCTTCTCCATCGACAGGACCAGGACTCCTCGCGACCAGAAGCGTGATGCCTGAACGGCCTCTGCTCATCCTCCCCGCGCCGGGGGAGCCAGCGGAGCGACGCAAGAAGCCAGCCGGGTTCGGCCGATTCCAGTGACCCAGCCGCGAACGGCAGGCAGCACGGCTCACCCCCCTATTCGAACAACTCCAGCGGGCCCTTGACGCTCGTCGGGCGCGGCTGCAGACCGAGGCCCAGGGGCTCGTCGCCGAAGAGGTCGTAGTGCTCGAGACCGTCGGCACAGTCGAAGGCTTCATCCGAGCCGTGGAGAAGATCCCTGGAATGGAGTGGCTCGGCGAGATCGAGGAAGTAGACATCCCCCCGGATGACGACTTCTTCGCTCTGGGCGACGACGGACAGCGACGATCCGACAAGAGACTCCAGGGTCGTCTCTTCATGATCTTCACCAATCAGGAATCGTTGAGCCAAATGCTCTCGCTCTGGGCCATGTGGCGAGAGGAGAGACACCTTCCTCATGGGCTCGGGCGCTGGAAGACGCTGTTCGAGCAACTACGTGACGCGCGCCCGTGGGGCGTCCGGGATCGGCTGCTCGAGACGGGTGTGCTTGAGGACTGGCACGAGCGGGTCGAGCATGGTCAAGTACAGGTCCCGTGTGAGATCGAGCTCTGGTGTCGACAGACGCCGCGGCTGCAGCAGGCTGCTCGTGACCGAGTAGCCGCGCTCGTCGCTGGCCGGCAGGGCCGCGTCGTTGCCGAAGCAGTCATCGAGGAGGTTGCCTATCATGCGCTTCTTGTACATCTGCCAATAGACGCGATCCGAGTTGTGCTGGAACAAGCAGGCGAAGACACCGCCTTGGTCCAATGCGAGCAGATCCAGTTCTTCCGCGCCAGCGGGCAGATGGCAGGCATCCTTCCAGACGACGAGCGACAGCGGGACGAGGCGCCGATACCCCAAGGGCCTCCGGTGGGGCCGCCGGTGGCCGCGCTGTTCGATGGTCTGCCTCTGCAGGGACACCGGAGGCTTGCGGGCGTCTCCTTGTCGATGACCCCGACGAGTTTGAGGCAGACTACCCAGCGAATGAGCGGCGCCACGGGACTACGATGGCTTCGCTCATCGTTCACGGAGACCTGGGCGCGGGCGAACCTCCGCTGCCCAGACTTCTCTACGTTCGGCCGATCCTAAGGCCGGATTCTCGTGACTGGCGACGCCCCCGTCAGGAGACGGTCCCAGAGGACGCTCTCGTTGTGGATGTTCTTCACCGAGCGGTCCGTCGGCTGTTTGAAGGCGATGGAGAGGAACCGCCGGTTGCGCCGGGAGTCGCTGTCATCAACTTATCGATTGGGATTCGCGACCGCCCCTTCGACGGCTCAATGAGCCCGCTGGCCCGCCTGCTGGATTGGCTGGCGTGGCGGTACCACGTATTGTTCTTCGTCAGCGCGGGCAACTACTCCCAACGGATCGAGCTTACGGCAGGGCCGGGTGACGTCGCCACCCTGGCTCCTGAGGACATCCAAGGCCAGGTGGTCCGCGCAGTGGCAGCGGATGCTCGTCACCGGCGCCTCCTGTCACCTGCGGAAGCAGCCAACGTGGTGACCGTGGGTGCAGTTCAGGATGACGCCTCAGCCGGCGCTCTACCCCCTTTGTGGATTCAACCGTACGTGAGTCCGCGCCTTCCAAGCCCGATCAATGCCCAAGGCATGGTGTACCGCAGGGCGATCAAGCCGGAGATTCTGGCACCAGGCGGCCGTGTCCTGGTACAGGAATACCTCGGTTCGGTCGATCGGGCGACGCTTGAGATCTATGATGGAACCCTACCCCCTGGCCAAAGTGCGGCCGCGCCAGGGCGTGGTGGTGGCGATCTGAGCGCCGCATGGCACTCGCGAGGGACTAGCAACGCGACGGCACTGGCAAGCCGGGCGGCCGCGCTGCTCTACGAGACGCTCGAAGAACTCAGGGTTGAGCCCGGCGGCTGGATGATCGATGCAGTACCGCGGGCTGTCTGGCTGAAGGCGCTGATCGGGCACGCCACAGATTGGAGTACGGCCGGCGCGGTACTCGATTCGATCCTCCGGACTGAGCGCAACAGCCGCCAGTTCAAGGAGTACCTGACCCGCCTCCTCGGGTATGGCGCGATCGATGTCGGTCGAGTGCGCGAATGCACGCCCTATCGAGCGACTGCGATCAGTGGTGGAGTTCTCGCCACGGACCAGTCGCACATCCACCGGCTTCCGCTGCCGCCTTCGTTGAGCGGTCTCCGCGGCTATCGACGGGTTGCGATCACGCTAGCGTGGTTGACGCCCGTGAACCCACGGCACCAAGGTTGGCGGCGAGCCGATCTCTGGTTCGCACCTCCGCAGGATCCGCTGCGGGTCAGTCGGCAACAGGCCGATTGGCGGGCCGTCCAGCGTGGGACCTTGCAGCACGAGATCCTGGAGGGCGACGAGGCGGCAGTGTTCATCGATGGGACGAACCTGGAAATCCAGACAAGCTGCCGGGCCGACGCAGGGGCGCTTGACGAGCCGGTCCCGTATGCGCTGGTAGCGACGCTTGAGGTCGCTGAGCAGATCGGAGTCGCCATCTACGACGAGATTCGGGTGCGCGTGCAGCAGCTTATCCAGGTGGCCCAGGCAACCTAAGCAGGGCCGTGTGCCTCTCGAGGCATCCTGCGGGCGAAGCGGTGCACCGGGCCTCTATTTGTACCGCAGCGCCTCGATCGGGTTCATCGACGCCGCCTGGCGAGCGGGGTGGAAGCCGAAGAAGATCTCGCCCGTCGTCGAGAAGCCGAGGGCCAGGACGAGGCGGGCGACTGGACTGCGTGCCAGCCTATGAGCTGCTACGGAGCTTCGCCGCGCCCGGGCCCAGGCCGACCTCGAGGAGCCCGCCGAAGACGCTCATCACGGTGCTCTCCACGAGGAACTGCGTGAGCACGTCGGACCCGCGGGCGCCGACCGGGTCCGACCAGTTGGCGGTCTGGCCCTTGCGCGACAGCACTCCGACGATCGAGGGCGAGGGATGGGGTGGTGTAACTTTCGCGGCGTTGCGGGATAGATCACACAGGAGGGCGGATCGGATGACACCCACCCACGCACACGACCTGCGCCGCTTCGCCGTCTACCTGTCGGGAAACACCGCGCTGGCCGACGACCTGGTTTCCGAAGCATTCGTGCGGGCGTGGACCACGCGGGACCGGATCGCCCTCTCCGTGACGTTCAACCGCTCGGGATTCCAGGGGCTGCTGATCGACAACTGGGCCGAACGAATCGTGGTGCTCGTCGTCGCGGCGGCGCTCTGGGCGACCTACGCGCGGCTGCGCTGGCGGTCAGCAGGGCGGTAGCCCCTCCTTCAGCGCACGACCGCAGGTGACCCTTGATCGCGATCGAGGCAGAGGACGAGCGTCGCGATGAGATGATGGTCTATCACCCTGGCAACGACCGAGCAGTGGCCACGGCCCTCACGCGTCGACAGGAGAAGACCT
This sequence comes from uncultured Acidobacteriota bacterium, assembly GCA_963831755.1. Taxonomy (GTDB): domain Bacteria; phylum Acidobacteriota; class Vicinamibacteria; order Fen-336; family Fen-336; genus DATBSL01. Next base: position 13,360 of record CAWHRC010000012.1, on the reverse strand, counting down.
GATGATCCAGGTTCGATCGGCGGCAGACCGGGGACGCACCGACTGGGGCTGGCTGGACAGCCGTCACACTTTCTCGTTCGGCGACTACCACGACCCGGCGCACATGGGCTTCCGGGCCCTGCGCGTGATCAACGACGACCGCGTGAAGCCCGGCGCCGGGTTCGGCACCCACGGCCACCGGGACATGGAGATCTTCTCCTACGTGCTCGAGGGCGCGCTCCGGCACCAGGACAGCTCGGGCGGTGGCGGCGTGATCCGGCCCGGCGAGATCCAGTTCATGCGGGCGGGAACGGGCGTCACCCACAGCGAGCACAACGGCTCGCAGACCGAGCCCGTGCACTTCCTGCAGATCTGGATCGTGCCCGATGCGCGGGGCCTGAAGCCGACCTATGGCCAGATGGCCGTGAGTCGTGAGGCCGCACGACGGGCTTTCCTGCTGCTCGCGTCGAGAGACGGGCGGGACGAGAGCCTCCAGGTCCACCAGGACGTGGACCTCTGGCTGGGGCTCGTCGGCGCTGGCGAGCGTCGGGAGCTTCCGCTCCGCAGCGACCGGCACGCGTGGGTCCACGTCGCCCGCGGATCGCGTGTCGATGAACGGGACCGCCCTGCAGGAGGGCGACGGCGCAGCCGTCAGCGGGGAAGCGAAGCTGAGCTTCCTCGGTGAACGAGAGGCCGAGGTCCTGGTGTTCGACCTGGCGTAAGGCGCCCTGAAGGCCGGTCCTTCTACTCGATCTTCGGCGCCTCGAGCCGGTTCCCGGCCTGGGTATGGATCGCCTTCGTGACCTTGCCGGAGGCGTCCCTCACGAACGTGACCTCGGCACGAACGTCCTTCCAGAAGAACTCGGACGGCGACTTCGGGAAGATCTCCAGCTTCGGCTGGCCGGTGAGCTGGGCGAACAGGCGATCGCCCTCGCGAGTGACCGCCAGGATGGCCTTGCCCTGGCCGTAGTCGTACTTGCCGACGTAGTCGTCGTAGAGCTTGGGGTCGACCGTCGCCTCGGCCGGCAGCTCGAAGCGGGGCGCCGTGAGCGTCTGGCCCCCCTGGCGGTGGAGGGCCTTGACGACCTTTCCCTTGTCGTCGCGCACGAAGCGGACCTCGGCCTCGACCACCTTCCAGAAGAACTCGTCCTTCGCCTTGGGGAAGATCTCGAAGCTGGGCTGTCCCGTCAGCTGGGCGAAGAGGTGGTCGCCCTGGCGGGTGACGGTCAGGATCGCCATTCCGTAGTCGTACTGCCCGAGGTAGTCGTCGTAGGCGGCCGACGTCACGGAAGCGTCGACGGTGGGGGTCACGCGGTCCTGCATGCGGCTGCCGAGGTAGAGCTCCGAGATCTCGTTGGCGAGGGCGTCGACCTCGAGCCCTGGGATGCTGGGAGCCGAGTTCGAGAGCACCACGACGGTGAAGTGCTCGTCGGGCAGGCGCAGCAGGTGGCTGCGGAAGCCCTGCAGGCCCCCGCCGTGGGAGACCGTGCGCAGCCCGCGCGTCCGGCCGATCGCGAGACCGTAGCCGTAGCCCTCGTCCTTGGACTTGTCCGGGTCCTCCGTGGTGACGACCGGAACCAGGGCTGCGTCGAGGCTGGCGGGGCTCAGCACCTTGCCGCCGAAGAGGGCCTCGTTCCAGAGGAAGAGGTCGTCGACGGTCGAGTAGAGCGAGCCGGCGCCGCCGGCACGGGACATGTCCCAGTTGGTGGCCTTGCCCAGCTTGCCGTTCTCCCAGGAATAGCCGCAGGCCTCCGCGCGGATGATGTCGTGCGAGTTGTGCACGCCGCGTGCCCTTCATGCCCAGCGGCTCGAAGAACGTCTTCGCGAGAAAGTCGGCGTACGACTGACCGCTCGCCTTCTCGACGATGGCGCCGAGGAGGAAGTAGCCGGAGTTGTCGTAGCGCCAGTTCCGGCCCGGCTCGAAATCGTAGGGATCGTTCTTGAACGAGCGGATCAGCTCTTCGGGCGTCGTGGGCACGGTGACGGTCGTCAGGAAGTCGGGCTTGTCCGTGTAGCTGTGGATGCCCGAGGTGTGGGTCAGGAGGTGGTGCAGCGTGACCTCGTCGCCGCGGGGAAAGTCGGGGATGAACTTCGACAGCGTGTCGTGAACGCTGAGCTTCCCCTGCTCCTGCAGCTTCAGGATGGATGCCGCCGTGAACTGCTTCGTGATCGAACCGATCCGGTACCTCGTCTCGGGCGTGGCGGCGACGCCGTTTTCCACGCACGCCAGCCCGTACGCGCGGCGGAGCAGCACCCGGCCGTCCTTGGCGACGAGCACGCTGAGGCCGGGATAGCCGTCCTTCACGATCTGCTCGAGCGTCTTGTCCACGACCTCTTCGGGAGACGGGGCCGGGAGCGAGCCGTTGGCGCCCCTGGCGAGCAGGAGCTCCGCCGCCTGCTTGCGCCCGTGAATCCTCGCGGACTGGAGCGCGGTCAGGCCTCGCTCGTCCCGCCCGTCGAGCGTGGCGCCGGCGGCGAGCATCGGCTCGAGCTTGTCCGTCTCGCCGAGGCCGGCCGCCTTGACGAAACGCGCCTGCAGCAGCGCGCCTCCGACCAGGCGGCAGCTGAATCCCCATTCTCCGGTGACGTTCTGGACCTTGAGCAGGATGCGGTTCACGCCCCGCTCGAAGCGCACCGGCACGAGGTCTGCGTCGGGCTCGACCGCCCGCGCAGCCCAGTTCTCGTGGACCAGCCGGCCGTTCAACCAGACCTTGACGGCGTCGTCGCTGCCCAGGCCGAGGAGGCCGCTTCGCGCCTCGGGCATCTCGATCTCGGCCCAGGCGTACGCGACGGCGAAGGTCGGCGTGCTCGGGCCCGTCGCGAAGCTCACCACGTCCGCGTCGGCCTTCACGCGCTGCCACGCGAGCTCCTTGCCGCCGATGGTGACCTTCTGCCCGGGCGAGGGCGCGACGCCCGTCTCGCCGCCGGCGTCCGTCAGGAAGTCGCGGGCGAACGCCTGCCTCTGGACGGCGTTGTCCGGTGCCTCCTTGGCGTCCGGGGCGATCGGCAGCGGGGAGAGCACCAGCCACGAGCGGAAGAACTCGCCCGGCTTCGGTGCGACGTAGCGGATGCCCTCGTCAGCTTCTGCGAACGCGTTCGTCCAGACGCCGGAGGAGAACAAGAGGCAGAGGGCGAGGAGCCGTGTGCGGTTTCGAGACTTCATGCTGGGCCTCCCGGTGTGTGCGGCACTGCGCCGAGGCGCGTGGCGGGCGCTCGTGCGAGCGCCACGATCATAGGCCAGGTCCGGCTCCGCCCGGGCGGTGCCCTGGGCCGCCTACACCTGCGGCAGCGCCGCGACCGCCCGGTCGATCTCGGCCTGCGGCAGCTGGTAGTCCTCGAGCTTGCCGGCGAAGTACTTCTCGTACGACGACATGTCGAAGTGGCCGTGGCCGCACAGGTTGAACGCGATCACCTCGGGGCTACCCTGCTCGCGGCAGCGCAAGGCTTCGTCGATCACCCCGCGCACCGCGTGCGCGGCCTCCGGCGCCGGCACGATGCCCTCGCTGCGGGCGAACAGCACGCCCGCCTCGAAGGTCGCGAGCTGCTGCACGGCCCGCGCCTCGATCAGCTGGTGGCGGTAGAGCTCGCAGATGCTGCTCGCCATCCCGTGGTAGCGCAGGCCGCCGGCGTGGATCGGCGCCGGCATGAAGCCGTGGCCGAGCGTGTACATCCTGACGAGCGGCGTCAGCATGCTGGTGTCGCCGAAGTCGTAGGCGTAGACGCCGCGCGTGAGGCTCGGCGCCGCCGCCGGCTCGATCGCGACCACGCGCAGCTTGCCCGCCTTGCCCGACAGCTTGTCCGCGACGAACGGGTAGGCGAAGCCGGCGAAGTTGCTGCCGCCGCCGATGCAGCCGACCAGCACGTCGGGGTAGACGCCGGCCATGTCGAGCTGGCGCTTCGACTCGAGCCCGATCACGGTCTGGTGCATCAGCACGTGGTTGAGCACGGAACCCAGCGCGTACTTGGTCGGGGTCTTGTTCGTGACGGCGTCCTCGACGGCCTCCGAGATCGCGAGCCCCAGCGACCCGCTGCAGCCCGGGTCCTCCGCCAGCACCTTGCGGCCCGTGTTCGTGTCTGGGCTGGGCGAGGCGACCACCTTCGCCCCCCAGGTCTCCATCATGTTGCGGCGATACGGCTTCTGGTCGTAGCTCACCCGCACCATGTAGACCTTGACGTCGATCCCGAACAGCTGGCCCGCGAAGGCGAGCGCGCTGCCCCACTGGCCCGCGCCGGTCTCGGTGGCGATGCGCTGGACGCCCGCCTCCTTGTTGAAGAAGGCCTGCGCCACGGCCGTGTTCGGCTTGTGGCTGCCCGCCGGGCTCACGCCCTCGTACTTGTAGTAGATCCTGGCCGGCGTCTGGAGCGCCTTCTCGAGGCGCCGGGCCCGGTAGAGCGGCGTCGGCCGCCACAGCCGGTACACCTCGCGCACGGGCTCCGGGATCTCGATCCAGCGCTCTTTCGTGACCTCCTGCTGGATGAGGGCCATCGGGAACAGCGGCGCGAGGTCGGACGGCCCGACCGGCTTCTTCGTGCCCGGGTGCAGCACTGCCGGCAGGTCGAACGGCAGGTCGGCCTGGATGTTGTACCAGCTCTTCGGCAGGTCGGACTCGGGAAGGACGAACTTGACGGGATCGCTCACGGTGGGACCTCCCGGCGACGATGAAGCGCCGATTCTAGTACGTCGCCGGCCGGACGTTGCCGGGCGCGGGTCGCGCGCCCTGCGCGAACGCCGCGGGCCGTGCCCCTGCGAAGGCAGCAGGACGGCGTCGATCACGTGATACAAGATACGCGCCGTGTCCCGGCGCGAGGCCGGGACGGGAACCCGCATGCCCGACCCAGAGGCACGAACCCTTCCTGACGGCACCATCCTGCGGGATCTGCAGGGGCAGCACGAGCTCGAGGCGGCCGTGAGCCTGCAGGAGGAGACCTGGGGCGAGGGCTTCCGCGAGCGGGTCCCACCGGCGATCCTGCTCGTCGCCCAGAAGGTCGGCGGCATCGCCGCCGGCGCGTTCGCGCCGTCGGGCACGCTCGGCGGGTTCGTCTTCGGGCTCACGGGCGTGCGCCACGGACGTCTCGTCCACTGGTCCGACATGCTCGCCGTCCGGCCGGAGCTGCGCGGCCGGGGCCTCGGCGAGGCGCTCAAGCGCTACCAGCGCGACCGCTGCCGCTCGCTCGGCGTCGAGACGATGCACTGGACCTTCGACCCGCTCGTCGCGCGCAACGCGCACCTGAACCTCAACCGGCTCGGCGCGCGCGTCGACGAGTTCGTGCCCGACATGTACGGCACGAGCACCGGCTCGCCGCTCCACGACCTCGGTACGGACCGTCTCGTCGTCTCCTGGCCGGTGAGCGGCGAGCCCGCGCCGCTTCCGGGCGACGCGGCGCTCCTCGAGGGCGTGGCGTGCGCGGGCGGGCCGCCGGGCAGCGCGCCCGCGGAGGGCGAGCCGCTCCCCGACGCCGACGTCGTGGCCGTGCGTGTGCCGCGCGACCCCGGCGCGCTGCAGGAGCAGGACCTGGCCCGCGCACGGGCCTGGCGCGCCTCGTCCCGCCGGGCGTTCACGCGCTACCTCGGCCGCGGCTTCCGGGTCTCGGCGTTCGTGACGCCACCCGGCGGCGACCCGGCCTACCTGCTGACGCGCGACCCTCGGGCGGCGCACGGACTCTGACGATGCGCCTCGACCGATCACCCTGCGCGAAATCCGCCTCTCCCTGCGCGAGCCGTTCCGCATCTCCTCCGGGGTCGTCCAGGAGCGGCGCATCCTGCTGCTCGAGCTGCGCGACGCGAGCGGCGCCAGCGCCTGGAGCGAGTGCGTGGCCGAGCGAGCGGCCGAACTACTCGCCCGAGACCGTCGACACGGCCTGGCTGATGATCGAGAAGTAGGTCGCGCCGCGCGTGCTCGGCCGCGAGCTCGGCCACCCCGGCGAGCGTGCACGCGCTCCTCGAGCGCCACTTCCGCGGCCACAACATGGCGAAGGCCGCCGTCGAGATGGGCATCTGGGGCGCTCGCCGCCACGCTCGCCGGCGAGCCGCTCGCGCGCTTCATCGGCGGCACCCGGGCCACGATCGCCACCGGCATCTCGCTCGGCATCCAGCCGGACCCGCAGGCGCTCGTCGGGAAGGCGCGCGCTGCGCTCGGCCGAGGGCTACCGGAAGGTGAAGATCAAGATCGAGCCGGGCCGCGACGTCGCGTTCGTCGCGCGCCGTCCGCGACGCGCTCGGCCCGGACGCCCCGCTGATGGCCGACGCCAACAACGCCTACACGCTCGACGGACGCCGACACGCCTGCTCGAGCTCGACGCGCTCGGCCTGATGATGATCGAGCAGCCGCTGGCCTGGGACGACCTCGCTGCGCCACGCCGAGCTGCAGCAGCCGCCTGCGCACGCCGATCTGCCTCGACGAGTCCATCACCGGCGCTCGAGCGCGCGCAGGACATGGTCGCCCTCGGCAGCGGCCGCATCATCAACATCAAGCCGGGCCGCGTCGGCGGGTTCGCGTCGATCGCTCGCGATCCACGACTACTGCCGAGGAGCACGGGCATCCCGGTCTGGTGCGGCGGCATGCTCGAGAGCGGCGTCGGGCGCGCGTACAACGTGGCGCTCGCCTCGCTGCCGAACTTCACGCCTGCCGGGCGACGTGAGCCCGAGCGCGCCGCTACTGGGACGCAGGACGTCGTCACGCCGGAGTGGACGATGGACGACGGGATCGTCCGGCGTGCCCCTCGACCGCCCGGGCATCGGCGTCGACGTCGACGAGCGCTCGCGTCGACGGCCCTCACGGTGCGCTCGCGCGGTGCTGCCGTCCGCCGTGAGCGACCGCGAGCGAGCTGCTTGCACCGTCACGGCCGATGAGCGAGCCGCTCGTCGCGCTGCGGCGCGACCTGCACCGCGCATCCCGAGCTGTCGTGGCAGGAGACGCGGACGCAGGAAGCTCTCGAGCGTGCGCTGCGCGCGTCACGGCATCACCGACGTCGGCCGCGTCGCGACGACCGGGCTCGTGGCGCGGATTCGCCGGGCGCGTAGCCAGGCGCGCCGGTGGTCGCGCTGCGCGGCGACATCGACGCGCTGCCGATCGAGGAGGCCACGGGCCTGGAGTACGCGTCCTGCCGGCCGGGCGTGATGCACGCCTGCGGCCACGACGTCGCATGCCGCCTGGACGGTCGGGCGCCGCCCTGCTGCTCGCGCGCGAGCCGGCGCAGGGCGAGGTGCGGCTGGTGTTCCAGCCCGCCGAGGAGGTGGGGCAGGGCGCGACGGTGGTGCTGGAGAGCGGTGCGCTCGACGGCGTCGGTGTCATCTTCGGCGCGCACGTCGACCGGCGCTTCGCAGTCGGGCAGGTGGTGGCGCAGGCGGGGCCGCTCGCGGCCTCGACCGACGGCTTCCGATCGTGCTGCACGGCTCGGGCGCGCACGGGGCGCGGCCGCAGGAGTCGGCCGATCCCGTGGTCGGCCTCGCGGCGCTCCTGATCACGGCCATGCAGACGATCGTCTCGCGCCGGCTCGATCCCGCCCTGCCGGGCGTCGTGACCGTGGGCGTTCTGCAGGCGGGCCGTGCGCCGAACGTCATCCCCGAGACGGCGGAGCTGGCGGGAACCATCCGCGCGACCACGGCCGACTCTCGGAGGCTGCTCGTCGAGGAGGTCGAGCGGCTTTCCCACGCGGTGGCGTCGGCCCATCGGCTGCGTGCCGAGGTGCTGTTCCTCGACGGTACGCCGCCGGTGGTGAACTGCGAGCGCGCCGCCGCCCAGGCCGCGCAGGCGGTGCGCGAGCTGCTCGGCGAGCGGGCGCTCGTCCCGCTCGGCACGACGAACATGGGCGGCGAGGACTTCGCGTTCTACCTCGAGCGCATGCCCGGCTGCTTCCTGCGGATCGGCGCGCGCGAGCCGGGCGGCGAGCCGATCCCGGCGCACTCGTCGCGCTTCTTGCCCGCGGAGCAGGCGCTGTTCGTCGGCGCCGCCGTGCTGGCCCGCTGCGCGAGGATCGCGAGCACGGCCCGCTGAGGCTCAGAAGCGGACGGAAACGTTCGCGAAGACGCTGCGCCCCGGCTCCGGTACGCGCACACCTGAGCGGAACGGATCGCGCTGGTACGAGAGGTGGTCCGTGTACAGGCGGTCGAACGCGTTGGCGACGCCGACGGTGGCGCGCCAGCGTCCCCGGCGCATGCCGCAGGACGCGTTCAGCACGCCCCAGCCGGGCGTGCGGGCCTCGTTGAGCGAAGCGTCCACGCGCTCCTGGTCCGCCGCGAAGACGCCCTCGAGCGAGCCGAAGAAGCGCCCGTCGTCGTAGCGCGCGCCGAGCCGTGCGCGCAGCGGCGGCATCTCGGCGAGCGGCCCGCTCGCGATCCCGCGCGTCGCGTCCCCGCGCTGGCGGCCGCGCACGTACGACAGGTCCCCCGAGACGAAGACGCGACCGAAGAGGATGGGCAGGCTCGCGTCGAGCTCGCCGCCCTGCAGGAGCGCGTCCACGTTCGCGAACGAGCGCGCCGTCGCGTTCGTCACCCCGGGCAAGGCCGCGCGGCGCGCCTGGTCGTACACCGTCACGTAGTCCGCGACCTGGCTGCGGAAGCAGGGCGAGGTCCACGCGGAAGCCGGCCCGTGTGAAGGTCGCCCCGGCATCGAGCGCGGTGTTGCGGCTCGGCCGCAGGCCGGGATTGCCGACCCAGTCCGTCCCCATGCGCTTCAGGGCGAGGTAGCGCTCGCTGGCCTCCGGCACCCGCGCGGCGTGGCCCACGCCCGAGCGCAGCTCCCACGGCCCGCGCCGCCACGCCAGGCGCAGCATGCCGGCCGGCAGGACGTCCGTCGCGGACAGCGAGCGGGTGGCCTGGTACGCCTCGTAGAGCGCCAGGTTGGCGCGGCCGGCGTCGGCTTCGCTGTGCGCTCCATCGATCCGCGCGCCGGCCGACGAGCGCCGAGGCCGTGGCCGAGAGCGCGCAGGTACTCGGCGAACACGCCGCCGACGCGCACGACGACACCGGGCACCATGGCCTGGGGCTGGTAGCCGGCGGCCGCCAGCTCGTTCGTGGCGTCCCAGCGGCGCTCGTAGCCCTCGGCCCCGAGGGTCAGGCCCCCGAAGCACGGCCTCGGCCTTGCCTCCCGCCGTGCGCGTCCCGGCCTGCGTGCCCATCGAGTACGGCCTCGGCTTGTCGAGCGACGAGCTGCGCCGCTCGTCGGTCATCCAGTGGTCGACCTGCGTGTAGTAGCCCTGGACGCGGACGCTCGCCTGCCGCGTGCCGAGGCCGGTCGCCTCGTAGCGCAGGTTCACGCGGCTCGTGTCGTCCCGGATCGCGTCCATCTGCAGGTACGGGTAGAGCACGGCGCCGGCGTCCTGGCGGGTGAACGAGGCGTCGAGCTGGTGGCCCGGCGCGGGCGCCCAGGTGGCGCCCCCAGGCCGTGCCGATCGAGAAGGCGTCGTCGTCCCGCGCGTCCGGCAGGTAGTTGGCGAGCTCGGTGAAGCGACGCCCGCTGCCGTCGACCAGCGGGCCTCCCCGGCGATACGAGTAGCCGGCGAGGGCGGACAGCAGCTTCCCGCCACGGCCCACGGTGAGCGACGGGTTGACGAAGCCGAACGAGCCCGCGGCGAGGCCGGGCGTCGCGTGCCAGCCGGGCTCCGGCTTGCGCGTCACCACGTTGACGGTGCCGCCGAGGCCGCCCTGGTTCTTGAGGTCGAACGGGCCCTTGCCTACCTCGACGCGGTCCACCTCCGCGAAGTCCACGTGGAACGCGGCGGGGTCCATGTGGTTCGGGCAGGCCCCGTACACGCGCTGCCCGTCGATCAGCACGCTGAGGTCGCGGCTCTGCAGGCCGCGCAGCACCCCGCCAGGCCCGATGCCTGGGAAATGCGTGACGGGATGTGGACATACGCGGATGGCAGGCTGAAACAGTCGAAAGTGGGGGCCACCCGGACGGTGCTGCGGCTGAAGCAATTGCCTCCGGGAGACTTCGAGGCTCGTCTGAAGTACCTGCCGACCGGCGGAGAGAGGTGGAAATCGGTCGGGATCACGTTTGATGTCACGCCGCAGAATCACGAAGCCTTGGCCTACGTCAGCTCAGTCGCGGGGGGATCCAAAGGCCGCAGATCGCCTACAAACAGGGGGGCGACTATGCCTATCCGCCCGAGGCCGCTCAGGCCCGTTCCGTGGAATTGAATCAGCCGCATGAACTCTTGCTGCGAGTCCGTGGAACGCTGATCAATGTCAGCGTGGATGGGCAGCACTCCATCGCCTACCGGCTGCCCGTCGTCCGCCAAAGCGGACCGCTGGAGATCATCACGTTTGATGGCGCGGGCCGAGTTCCTGTCATTCGAATTAAAGGAACTGTCGTCCGCGCTGGTCCTTGAAGAGCCGGCGTCTGCCACGGGGAAGCCAGTCGAAGGGCCGCTGCCGCTGGATCAGGCTCAATTGGGGGCGACGCTTGCCGAGAAGGCTTTGGCCACCGCCGAATCGCAACCGGTGTCCATTCGAGCACGTGCTGCCGCCGATCACTGCGCAGATTGCTGGAACCGGCGTCCCCCGCGGTGGCGAAACTGGTCGCGGAGGCGGTACGTGCCGAGCGGCTGGCGGCAGTCGCCAAGACCGATGAAGAAGCGAGCCGCGCAGAGTTAGAGGTCTTGCAGGCAGTTCCCGCCAGGAAGGAGGAATCCAGCAAGAAATTAGCCACGGCGAAAACGGCGCTGGAAAACGCCGGAAAGCACTGGACCTGCCGGGCGAGTCCTACGCGTCGCTCCCCGGTGCGCTGAAGACACTGGAATCGAACCTGGAAACCGAAGAATCCCGCCGCAAGCCGTTTCCGCAGACCAGCACGGGGCGCGTCGGCGTTCGCCCGCTGGATGACCGATGCGCAGCACCCGCTGCCGGCCCGCGTCGCCGTCAATCACATCTGGTCGCGGCACTTGGGCAAGCCGCTGGTGCCCACGGTCTTCGACTTCGGTCGCAAGGGGACGCCGCCGACGCATCCCGAACTGCTCGACTGGCTCGCGGTCGAATTCGTCGAACACGGCTGGAGCATGAAGCACATTCACCGGCTGATCGTGACGTCGCAGGCGTATCGACTGTCATCGTCAAGCGCGGGAGCCGCCGCGGAAACCCTCGCGCCGATCCCGACAACCGGTACTACTGGCGACACGAATCCGATCCGCATGGAAGCGCAGGTCGTGCGGGACAGCCTGCTGCACCTGGCCGGCGAACTTGATCTGACGCGGGCGGTCCGTCGATTCCGGTCAACGACGAGTCCTCGCGGCGGCGCAGCCTGTACTTCGTGCATTCGCACAACGAACACCAGAAGTTCCTGTCGATGTTCGACGATGCCAGCGTGCTGGAGTGTTATCGCCGCGCCGAGAGCATCGTCCCGCAGCAGGCCCTGGCGCTGGAGAACAGCCCGCTCGCGCCGACGGCCAGCAGGATGGCCGAAAAGATCACGCAGCGGATTCTCAAATACCCGCACGATGCTGTCCGATGCCGAGACTTCGATCCGGGCCGCGTTCATGACGGTGCTGTCGGTCGAACCGACCGACGACGAGCTGGCCGTCGTCGCTGGAAGCTTCCTCGGCCTGACTGACGAGACGCGGCGAAAAAGCGGAATCCGCCCGAACCCGGAGTCTGCGCGGCGTATACCGCGGTGATTCACGCGCTTGTTGAATCACAACGACTTCGTCACGATACGATAGCGGCGCGAATCTTCGTAAGGGTGTCGGCAAAGTGTGCACCAGCCTTACACACATGATCCCTCGAAACGGAACAGCGATGAGCATTCACAACAACTCCGCCTGCCGGTGCTGGCGGTGGGCGTTCATCGTCGCGCATTTCTGGCCGACATGGGCATGGGTTTCACCGGGCTGGCGCTCGGGCGCCATGCTGGCCCGCGACGGCGTCGTCCGCGCCGAGTGCCCTGCGGCCGAACTGGCAGCCGCCCGACGGCCAGCCGCACTTCGCGCCGAAGGCCAAGAGCGTCATCTGGCTGTTCATGAACGGCGGCGTCCTCACATGTGGAGCTTCGACCCCAAGCCGGTGCTCACCAAGTACGCCGGCAAGACGATCGCCGAGACGCCGTTCAAGGACGCGCAGGACCCGGAGAAGCTGAAGCTGGCCCGCGTCGCCGTGGTCAACGACGCCAACGGCCAGCAGCGCAACAAGCTCTATCCGCTGCAGGTCGGCTTCGAAAACACGGCGAGAGCGGCATCGAGTGAGCGACTGGTGTGCCGCACATCGGCGGCTGCGTCGACGACATCGCCGTCGATCCGCTCGATGTACACGACCGACGACAACCACGGTGCGCAGACGCAGTTCCACTCCGGCCGGCACATGCTCGACGGCGAGTATCCCGACGCTCGGCGCCTGGGTCCATTACGGGCTCGGCATCGCTCAACGACAACCTGCCGCAGTTCATCTCGATGGGGAACCGCGAGTACTGGAACGCGAAGGACGGCCATTACCTCGGCCCGGCCCACGACGCCGTGCCGATCCGCGTCGATCCCGACAACCCGCTCGACTTCGGCAAACCCGGCCAGCGGATCTGACGCCGCACGAGCAGCAGATCGGCTTCGATCTCGTCGGCCGGCTGAATCGGCTGAAGGCGGTCGAGTATCCCGACGATCCGGCGCTCGCGCGCGCGGATCAAGTCCTACGAACTGGCCTTCCGCATGCAGACGTCGGTGCCCGGAGGTGCTCGACTTCGGCGACGAGACCGAGGCGACGCAGGAGCTCTACGGCCTCGACGATCCGGCGACGACGCGGCTTTCGGCATGCAGATGCTGGCGGCCCGGCGGCTGGTCGAGCGCGGCGTCCGGTTCATCCAGATGCAGCACGGCGCCGGCGGGGCGGGCGTCTGGGACGCGCACGGCGGCGTTGAAGGCGAATCACGAGCGGAACTGCAAGGCCGTCGATAAGCCGATCGCCGGGCTGCTCAAGGACCTCAAGCAGCGCGGCCTGCTCGACGACCGATCGTGGTCTTCGCCACCGAGTTCGGCCGCACGCCGGGCACGCAGGGCAGCGACGGCCGCGACCATCACATCTACGGCTTCTCGGTCTGGATGGCCGGCGGCGGCATCAAGGGGGGCGTCGTCCACGGCGCGACCGACGAGATCGGCTTCCACGCCGTCGAGAACCGGCACTACGTCACCGACATCCACGCCACGATCCTGCACCAACTCGGCCTCGATTCCCGCAAGCTCGAAATCCCCGGCCGCAAGCGGCTGGAGATCGACCACGGCAAGCCGATCGACGAGATTCTGGGCTAAGGGGGAGTAACGACCGGAACTCGGCGAGCAGTGAAGCGCCGCGGTTCTGCGGTCGCTCGATGACGTCCGCCCGTTCCTACTTCTTCGCCCCGATGCAATACAGGTTCTTGTTGGACCGCACCAGCAGTTTCCCGTCGCCGATGGCAGGGCTGGCGTT
>CAWHRC010000011.1:0-48943 GCA_963831755.1 uncultured Acidobacteriota bacterium | reverse complement strand
CTCGGTGGACACGTCAAAACCGGCCACTCGTGGACGGGTCAAAACCGGCCACCACAGGGTAGCGGCCGAGACTGGTTGAGGTTTACCGCGTAGCGGTCTCCTGGCGCAAGTCGGTGTGAGCTCTTCGTGCGCCAGCTTCGCGGGCCGCACTTGAGGACGTGGGCGTGGTGGAGGAGCCGATCGAGCAGTGCGGTGACGGCGGCGGTGTCGCCGAGGAGCTTGCCCCAGTCGTCGACGGGACGGTTCGAGGTGAGCAGCGTGGAGGCGCGCTCGTAGCGGCGCATGACGAGCTCGAGCAGGTCCTCGGCCGCGGTGTTGGGCAGCTTGCGCATGCCGAGGTCGTCGACGATGAGCAGCGGCACGGCTCGCGAGCTCGGCGAGGTACTCCTTGCGGGTGCCGTCGAGCGTCGCGTCGGCGATCTCCTCGATGAGGGCGTGAGCCTCGCGGTAGAGGACGCGATGGCCCTGCTGGATGGCCGCGCGGCCGATCGCCTGGGCGAGGTGGCTCTTGCCGGTGCCGGGCGGCCCGAGGAAGAGCGCGTCCTCGCGCTGGTCGACGAAGCGGGCGGTGGCGAGCTCGTAGACGAGAGCGCGGTTCATCTTCTTGTTGAAGTCGAAGTCGAAGCTGTCGAGCGAGCGGTCGGGGTCGCGGAAGCGGGCCTGCTTGGTGCGGCGCTCGAAGAGACGGTCCTGGCGCCGCTGCAGTTCGTCACAGACGAGCACCGAGACGATGTCGAGGGGTGCCATCTTCTCCGATCTGCGCCTGGCGCAGCCGTGTCTCGAGCACGTCGGCCATTCCCGACAGACGCAGCTTCCTCAAGGCGCGGTCGAGTTCGACGAGGTTCATGCCGGTTCTCCTGTCTTCTGGTCGATGAGGTCGCGGTACAGCGTGAGCTGACGAATGAGCGGGATCCACCTGGCGTAGGGACAGCGGCAGCTGTGGCCGCCGCTCGAGGTAGCGACGCACGAAGCGGTAGCTCGGTGCGCCCATCTCGAGGGCGGCCTGCGGCCGCGTCCTCGACCGCGACCGGGCCGTGCTTCTTCGCGAGCGCGAGCACCCCGAGGACCTTTCGGACGCCCGCCTCGCCTTCCGTGCGGTGGATCTGCTCGCACAGCGTGCCGATGTGGCCTCCCGCGAAGTGGGCGCGGCGCAGCAGCGCCTCGGTGCTGCGCGGAGTGCGCGAGGGTCGGTCCTCATCTTTGATGCGATGAAGCCCGCGCCGGGTGCGCATGTGCTCGCGCAGCAGCTGGCCCGTCTTGGGGTCGAAGCACCCGCACGTGCAGCTCGTCCCACTGCGCTTGTACGAGCCGTCCGATCCACCCCGGCGGAGCGCCGTAGTAGGCGGCCTCGACCTCGATGCAGCCGTCGAGGTTCACCGTGCGCTCGCCGTAGCGGTAGTAGCGAAACGGCTCGAGCGGCAGCTCGCGCAGCTGCAGGCTTCTCCTCGGCAAACATCACGGCCACCTGGCGCTTGGTCGTCCCGTGGATACGCGTGTCCGCCCAGCGCTCTTCCCAGCCGTCGAGGTAGGCCTGTGCCGCTTCGAGGTCTTCGAAGCGGCAGTCCCTTGAAAGGCGTGCTCTGAGCGTGGCCGACACCCGACTCGACCTTGCCCTTGCGATCGGGATTCCTCACACGGCACGGCAGCGCGACCACACCGTAGTGCGCGAGCATGTCGCGGTAGAGCGGGTTGAGCGCGGGATCGTAGATGTCTGGCGTGAGCACGCCTTCTCGCAGGTTGTCGAGCACGATGACCCGCGGCGTGCCGCCGAGCCGGCGCAAGGCCCGCTCGTGAAGCTCGGCCCAGATCTGCGTGCTCGATTTCCAGGTGAGCAGGCGGACCGACTTGCGCGAGTAGCCCCAGCGTCAGGCACGAAGAGCCGCGTCCGGCGGTACTTGCCCGTTCGCCGGGTCGCGCACCATCGGCCCCTCGCCGTAGTCGACCTGCGCTTCCTCTCCCGGCGGCGTGGTGATGACGACCCGCGCCTCGGGCACCGCGCTCGCCGCGCAGCTTCGCTGCAAAGCGCTTCACGCTCGCGTAGCGGCCCGTGAAGCCGTGCTCGTCGACCAGGTCCTGCCAGATCGCCTTCGCGTTGCGGCCGCGGGAAAGAGCTTCGGCGATCAGCTCACGAAACGGCTCGCACGCACTCGCGCCGCCGGCGCGGCCGCGAGCCGCGGACGCCCCAGAGTCGGGGGACACCCCTTCCGTGGTGGCCGGTTTTGAGCTCCCAGAGTCGGTGGACACCCGCCGGGAAATGGCCGGATTTGACCCGGGGTCGGTGGACACCCCCTCCGTGGTGGCCGGTTTTGGCGGCCACGTCCCCGCCCGTCCGCCCTTGCCGCGGACCGCGATCCCCGCCGCCTTCAGGTAAGCGCTCGCCGTCTCCCGACGAACGCCCGTCGACTCCTCGATACGCCGCAGCGACCAGCCCAGCCGCCCGAGAGCCAGCACCGGCTGCCTCTTGTCGTCGCTCAAGACGTTGCTCATCCCGGCGGAGGATCACGCCCTCCACCGCCTCGTCAACGTCTCGGCTCCTACTCGTGGTGGCCGGTTTTCAGGCTGTCCATCAGTGGCCGGATTTGGGTGTCCCCCGAGGTTCTGGTTCGCAGTGGCTGTGCATGAGCATTCGTAGTGCTCGAGCAGTATTTTAGCTCGGCGTCCTTCTTCAAGTAGGGCAGACCACACTTGGGTTACGAGACTCAGACGTTACACGTACGGCTTATACCTTCTGCATGCGATCGTCGCAACTATCGTCGATCGTGCTCTCTTCTCGGGAAGAATTGACGGTAAGAGCGGGTGGGGTCGTCTGGTGTTGGGCCCGGTAGGCCTCGGCTTGAGCATCGGGATTGCAGCACTCGGCTGCCACGGTTTCGGGAATCGCTCTTCCTCGACTTGAAGAGCCGTTCTATACACGTGCGGTCGGGAGGTGCTCAGCGTGTCTGTCCTCCAGGGCGAGTGCCCGATCAGGCGTCGTTGACGCGATCGACCATCACCCGAACTGGAAAGGTCGCGCCAGCAAACGCTCTCCCCGCTTCACCCATTCGTCGTCGACGTTCTTCATCCGACAGAATCTCGAGCACGCGCGCGGACACGTCGGCCGCGTCGTACGGTCGGGCGCAGAAGCCGGACACACCGTCACGGATGGCCTCCGGTGTGCCGTCGAGGGCGAATCCGACCACCGGTTTGCCAACCGCGGCTGCCTGCGGGATCACTCGCGCGAGGCCCTCGCGAACCGACGTATGCACCACGACGTCCATCGCCTGCATCAGGGCCGGCACCGCGTCGGGTGGTACCAGACCGACTAGCAGGAAGCGCTCGCGCAGCCCATATTCGTCGATCTTGGCCTCGATCGGCGCCGCTGGTTCCCGTCGCCGACCAGCAGGAAACGGGCGCGCGGTTCGGCCGCAGCGATGATCCGAGCGGCCTCGACGAAGTAGTCGTGGCCCTTCTGCTGCGAGATGCGGGCGACCTTGCCTACGACGAGGTGGCCGGGATCGAGACCGGCACGGCGCTTGGCGTCGGCGACGGAGAGGTGGTCCCGAATCTCCAGAAAGGGCTCGATCGGGAAGCCGCTGTAGATGACGCAATGCTGCTCCGGGCGGCCGATGCGCTTCGCGAGAGCACCTCGCCGGGTGGCGTCGCAGACGGAGATGAAGCGGTGCGTCAGGGGTGCGACGAGGCGCTTGAGACTGATGTAGAGCCAGTTCTGGAGCGGGCCTGCGTGCTCACCGAAGACGAGGCTGTGGAGTGTGTGGACGATGATGGGGACGCCGGCGGCTCGCGCCGCGACGCGGCCCAAGATGCCCGCCTTCGATGAGTGCGTATGGACGATGTCGTAGTGGCCGTGCCGCATGAAGGCCACGAGCTTCGCGAAGGCGATGGCGTCGGTGAACGGTGCGATCGGCCGGACAAGCTCCGGCATGAGTCGAAGGTCGACGCCGGCGGCGCGCGCCTCGTCGTGCAAGTTGCCCTCCGGGCCGTCGTCGATTCCCGCGAGCAACGTCACTCGGAACCGGAGTGCGGTGCTGTCCGATCGCGGTCAGCAGCGTGTTCTCCTGCGCGCCGCCCACGATCAGGCGGGTGATGACGTGCAGGACGCGCAGTTCCCTCATCTGGCCTTCACGGCCGCCGCTCCGGCGTCGTAGATCGCGATGTAGTCGCGGCCGAGATCGACGAGAGCCAGGCAGGCGACGTGGCCTGCCCGACGGAAGAGCTCGATCACGTCGCCACGGGAGTAGAAGCGCACGAAGCCGTGTGCGAGCTTGAATCGGACGATGCGCAGGCCGGTGCGGACGGTCCAGCGTTTCGGGAAGCTCGCGAACACGCGGCCTCGCGCGTGGCCGATCATCTTCCGCAGGTGCGGTAGCGGTTCTTCGAGGTAGTCGAAGTAGCCCATGGCGACGACGGCGTCGTAGGTCCCGGTGCCCTGGTAGGAGAGGAAGTCGGAGACGGCCCATTCGCAGGCGTTGCCGACACCCGCCTGCTCTGCCTCGCGCCGCGCGATCTCGATCATCCCGGCGGCGACGTCGACGCCGACGCAGCGCTGCGCGCCGCGCCGAGCCAGCTCGATGCCGTACCGGCCCGGGCCGCAGCCGACGTCGAGGACGCTGGATCCGGGCGCGCCGATGGCGTTTACCACCAGGGAGTAGCGCTCGAGGATCACCCGGCGGAAGAGCCGGTCGCCCAGCCGCTGGTGCAGCGGCTTGTCGCGCTCGTAGATCGCGTCGAAGCGCTCCGCCTCGCGGTTGAAGTAGCTATTGACGCGTTCGAGCGAGCGCATCCGGCAGGACCTCCGCCAGCGTGGCGAAGCGGAACTCGGAGAGCAGGCGCTCGAGCCGGCGTCGCGTCGAGCGCAGGTTGGCGTAGTGCGTGGCGCCGTCGGCTTCCAGTTGGAACGGCACCCGCGGGTGGTCGGGGTCCAGTTCCCACGGATGGAGGTAGAAGACGACGGGCATGCCCTCGCGCTCGAGCGCCCGCACGTTGGCGCGGGTCACGAAGTATGGGTAAAGCCGGAAGTAGGCGCCGCCCGTCGCCGGCAGGTTTCGTCCGAGGACGCGCCGTGTGGAGAGCGGGAACTCGAGTAGCGGCCCGTGTGCCGTGTCCACCCTCACCGGCCGTGCGGGAGTAGTCGGGGATGCCGTAGCGCCAGTTCCGAACCGGGAAGATCGAGGAGTCGAACGCGATCCCGAGCTCGGCGAGGACCTCGAGGGCCCACAGGGAGCGACGGGTGATGGAGAAGTAGGCGGCCCGGTAGGAGCGGACGCGGCCTGCCGCAGCAGTCCTCGAGCTCGCGGATCGAGCGGCGTGTCTCTTCGCGGAAGCGCTCGGGCGTCATCTCGTACACCAGGTCGTGGGACTCGCCGTGCGACCCGATGTCGTGGCCGCCGGCGACCAGACGGCGCAGGATATCCGGGTGCTCCTTCGCCGTGGGACTCAGGCAGAAGAACGTCGCCTTCGCGTGGTGCCGGTCGAGCAGCTCCAGCAGGCGATCGGTGCCGACGTGGAGCCTGCGCTCGGCGGCCGCCTTCGTGCCGGCGTCGACCGGAATGCCGTGGTACCAGTCCTCGAGATCGACCGTGAAGGCGTGCCGCACTGTGCCCCTGCGCGCCATGGTGCTCGTCGGCTGGGTGCGCTCAACTCCGAGTCCAAGCACGCCAGAGTCGGCCATGCCGAACGCGCTCAGCCAGGGACACTCCGGGTCAGCCGGATGCGGAAACGAACCTCCCCAAAGACGACCGCCGCAGTCCAACACGTTCGCCGCTGGCCTGCCGACTGCACCAATCGCGTCCCGGCCGCCTCCGGAGGCGAGGCGAGCGAGTCCATAGACGGCAATGGCGCAGCATGAGTAAGCTAGGGTACGTCGAACCCGAGGTAAGCAGTACGGACTGAACAGAATGGCTACCTTCTTGGTGCAAGCGCGATGCTTCGCCAAGGATCGGCCCTGATCTCCGCAACCGTCTCAGCCGAGAAAGACTGCGCCCGTGCGACCTCCGACATCGCATCCAGAGTGGGATGTTTCGTCAGCAGAAACCGTGTTGCGAGCTCCCAGCCACGGGCCGAGCACCACGCGTCCAGGGTCCGTGCGCCTCGCGGAGAAGGCCTCCGTCACGTCGTACAGCACGAATGCGCCGAGTTCGACGCGGTTCCGGACGGCCCACGCCGCTGGCACGATTGCGCTCGTGGCCAAGCGAATCGTGCGACGCCGCCGGCGGCGATCGACCAGCAGCCCCACGGGGGCCACGGTTGACGGGAGCAGATAGGAACGCCGGAGCACAGCCAGGCCGAGGCACAGGCCGGCGGCGACCGCGATCGGGCCGGCCACGGCGGGCCGCGGTCAGACTCCCAGCAGCCCGAGCACGAGGAGGCACGCAGCCAAGGTTCCCCATAGGCCACATCGACTGTCGCAACGTGACTGCGAGGGCGCCCGAAAGGCACCTCCGCAGACGCCGCGACGCGATCTCGGAAGGTGCCCAGCCGATCACGTCAGCACCGGCGCGCCAAGCTGGCACAACCGACACGGCCGAACGCCGACTTCGCGGCGCGAGTGCCGGTTACGCGGTAGACGCCTGGCCGAGAACATAGGCAGGCCTGGAATCCGGAAGGCCGTTGGCTTGCCGCCAGGATTGAATCGGTCACGGACGGTGGTGTATCCCTGCCCGGCTACGAGTCGAACTGCGAGGTCTGGTAGATGGGTCGTCACCGCCGAGTGGACCTCGTGGGTGGCGAACCAGACCATCCGCGCGGCGAGCACACAGCCCAGGAGGACAGCACGCTCCCGGACCATCGTCCTCGCCCCGAACGTCTGCATCTGCCGTAGTGACGGTCGTGCGTCCATCTGCCCCAAGCGACCGAATCTATCCTGCTCGACAGGGGTTCGGACGTTCCATCGTGATCGAATCGTGAGTTCATGAAGTCAAGGTTGGGGACGCGCTCGTCGGGTTCGTCCTCACCGTAGGCCGGTTATCCTTGGCGGCCGTGAGTCTCAGAGGCTCTAGAGGGTTCGTCGGCACTGCTGCGTCCACCCTGCTGTTGTGGCTGCCCGCGCTCGTGGCACGCGCGCAGGAGCCACCGGCGGGAGCGAAGGGCGATGCCACGCCGGCCGAACGCCCGGGCCTGTTCCGCCTGGGCACGCTCTACCTGACCCCCTACCTCAACATCGGCAGCCTCGGCGTCGACACGAACGTCTTCTACACGCCGACCGACCGGCAGTCCGACTTCATGGCAAGCGGAGGGCCTGGCCTCGAGATCGTCCGCCCTCTCGACCCGAAGGCGAACAGCCGGATACGGCTGGACGGAGGTGCGGACTACCTGTACTACGCACGCACGGACGCGCTGCGACGCTGGAACGGCCACGGCTCGGCCCTGCTCGAGCTGCACGGCGTGAAGACCGACCTCGTGATCGAAGAGAGGTGGGCCCGGACCTTCTCGCGCCCAAGCTACCAGGTCGACGCGCGCCTGCAGCAGGAGACGGAGGGCACGCGCGGGCTCCTGAAACGGCGGTTTGCCGAGAGGTTCGAGCTGGCACTGTTTGGCGAGCGGCAGAGGCTGCGCGCCGACAGCCAGGACTATCTCGGCACCAACCTTCGGCAGACGATGAGCGAGGATCGCTATGACGCCGGCGGCGAGCTGCGGATCGCCCTCACGGTGAAGACGCAGCTCGTGGGCGGGGGCGAGGAGAGCTGGTACCGGTTCCCGTACCTGCCGGACGCGACGGCCGGTCGACGCTTGCGTTCGGCGGCTTCCGGACGGACGCGACGGCCTTGATCGCCGGACAGGCGCTCGCGGGCGTGCGCTGGTTCCAGCTGGACGCCGGCGGTCGCCGGAACGCTGTCTATGCGGAGGTGGACGCGACCTGGAGCCTCTCGCCGAAGACGAAGGTCGGGGCGCGCTACAACCGCGACCTGCAGTACTCGGTGTTCTCAACCACGGGCGACACGCCGACCAACGTCTACGAGACGGCCGAGCTGTTCCTCGACAAGATGCTGACCCGGAGCGTCTACCTTCGGCTGAATGGGCGGCTCGCCTGGCTGCGCTCGGACGGCGCGATCACGATCGTCCTGCCCGAGCAAGAGCCGCTCACCGCAGTGCGGGACGATACCGTGCGTGACGCGGGGGTCGAGCTCGGGTATCAGTTCCGCACCAGGACACGCATCGGCGTGAGCGCGCACTACACGACGCGGACCTCGAGCTTCGACACGTTCGGCGTCCGCGGCCTGCTCGCCGGCCTCACCGTGACGTACAACCCTCCGCAGCCGAAGTTCCGTTAGCGTGATTGACCCTGCCCACGGCCGTCGCCACAATGACAGCATGCGGACAGCCTTGTCGCGGGCCCTGGTGCCGGCGTTGCTCGCGCTGCTTGCCGTCTTGGGCGTTCGTACACCGCGTGAGGCAACCGCCGCCGACTACGAGATCGGCGCCGGCGACGTGCTGAAGATCGGGGTCCTCGGTCAGGCGGACATGACCGGCAGCTTCACCGTGGACGCCGAGGGCATGCTGAGCTTCCCGATCCTCGGGAAGGTCAAGGCCTCCGAGCTGACGCCCCCGGAGCTCGAGCGCAAGCTGACGACGCTGCTCTCGGACGGGTACCTCAAGCGGCCGCAGGTGACGGTCACGGTCGGCGAGTATGGAAGCCAGAAGGTCTTCGTGACGGGCGAGGTGCAGCGGCCGGGGCAGTACGCGCTGAAGACCGACCGGACGCTGCTGGCGCTGCTCGGCGACATCGGCCCGCTCGGGCAGAACGTGGGCCACGAGGTGATCGTCGTGCGGCCGCCCGTGGGCGCCGCAGCCGCCGGCGCGGCGGGGGCCGCATCGGCGCTCGGCCCCGAGTTCCCGGCCGAGGCCAACCCGCCGGCAGTCGAGGGCGGGCCGCCCAAGGACGCGGCGGGAGCTGCACCCAGCTCGGCGGGCGCGCCTGCGACGCCGACAGAAGGCGGAGCCGATGCGCCGGCGACGATCCCCGGCCTGCCGTTCGTCGCGCCCGGGTCGGAGGTCTTCCGCGTCAGCCTGCTCGAGCTGCAGTCCGGGAACCCCGAGCGGAACATCACGCTGCACGCGGGAGACACGGTCTACTTCCCGAAGGCCTCGCAGGTGTACGTGATGGGGAGCGTGGCGCGGCCGGGGCCGTATCGCTTCGAGGAGGGGATGACCGTGCTCCAGGCGCTGACGCTCGCGGGGGGCGCCACGGACCGCGGGTCTGCAGGCCGGACGAAGGTCATCCGCATCGTCGGTGGCAAGAAGGTCGAGCGCAAGGCGAAGGCCACCGACATCGTCGAGCCCGAGGACACGCTGTTCGTCCCCGAGCGTTTCTTCTGAAACCCTCGAAGGCGCCAAGCGGCGCTTCACCACCAGTAGCTGTGCTCGCGAGGCGAGTAGCCACCAGATAGTGTGCTTTCCGCGACTTCGTGAGCTACATCACCGCCAGAGACATAACTGTTTGCTGCAGCAGCGTTTTCCGATAAACTTGCCCCGCCACAGGAGGTGTGTCGTCTCTTGAGCGAGCAGGCCTTCCTGCAGGACGCGCAGCGCTATCTCGGGATGCTGCACAAAAGGCGGGGCATCATCATCACCTGCCTCGGCGTGAGCCTCGCCATCGCGGTCCTCTACAACTACACCTCGCGCCCGGTCTACGAGGCCACGGCGCAGATCCTGATCGACCGCGACACGCCGAACGTGCTGCCGAACAAGGAGCTCGTCGACCTCGTCCAGGGCGGCGCCGACTACTACCAGACGCAGTACCAGCTCCTGAAGAGCCGCTCGCTCGCCGAGCGCGTCATCGCTCGCCTGGACCTGCAGAAGAGCCCGGAGCTCGCGACGGGGCCGATGATGAGCCCGGTCGAGCGCGTGGAGCGGCTGTTCGGCCGCGCGCCGGCCGCTCTCATCGACCCGAGCGGGATCCCGCTCTCACCCGCGGTGGCCGCGTTCCGCTCGCGCATCGACGTCGAGCCGGTCGCCGGCTCGCGCCTCGTGAACCTGCGCTTCCGGGCCTACGACCCGCGCACGGCGTCGGAGGCCGTGAACGCGCTCGCACAGCTCTACATCGAGCAGTCGCTCGAGCTGCGCTTCACGACCTCGACCGACGCCACCGGCTGGCTCTCCGATCGCCTGAAGGAGCAGCAGGCGAAGGTCGAGTCGGCCGAGAAGGCGCTGCAGGACTACCGCGAGCGCGAGGGCCTCGTGAACCAGGAGGAGCGCCAGGGGCTCGTCGAGCAGAAGCTGCAGGCCCTCAACGCCGCCGTGCTCGACGCCCGCACCGAGCGCATCTCGAAGGAATCGCTCTACAACCAGATCTCGGCGCTCGGCCCCTCGCAGGCCGAGAGCTTCCCGCTGGTGATGGGAAGCGAGGTCGTGCAGGCGGCCAAGGTCGACCTCGGAGCGCTGCAGAAGGAGGAGGCCCGGCTCGCCGAGACGCTCGGCGAGAAGCACCCGGACATGGTCCGCGTGCGCAACCAGATCCGGCAGGCGCAGGAGAAGATCCGCGCCGAGATCCGCAACGTCACCCGCGCTGCCGAGAGCGAGTACCGCACGGCGCTCGCCAAGGAGTCGCGCCTGGCCGCGAGCCTCGAGGCCGTGAAGCAGGAGGCCCAGGACACGAGCCGCAAGACGATCGAGTTCAGCGTGCTCAAGCGCGACGTGGACTCGAACAAGCAGCTCTACCAGGACCTCTTGACGAAGACCAAGCAGACCGGCCTCGAGACCGAGCTCAAGACGACGAACATCCGGGTGATCGAGAAGGCGGAGACGCCGCGGGCCCCGGTGAGCCCGAACCGCATGCGCAACTACGAGATGGCGCTGCTGCTCGGGCTCGCGCTGGGAGTCGGGCTCGCGCTCGGCTTCGAGCACCTCGACAACACGTTCAAGACGCCCGACGACGTGAAGGAGCACCTGCAGCTGCCCTTCCTGGGCATGGTGCCGGACGTCGAGCAGAAGCACGGCGGCGCGGCGGCACAGCCGCGGGCGCAGACGCTCGCGATCGCGTCGCGCTACACCAGCTCGCCGGTGGCCGAGGCCTACCGCGTGCTGCGCACGAACCTGCTCTTCACCTCGGCCGACGGGCAGGGCCGCGCGCTCGTGGTGACGAGCGCCAACCCGGGCGAGGGCAAGACGACCACGGTCGCGAACCTGGCCGCGGCGCTCGCGCACAACGGCGCCAAGGTGCTGGCCGTCGACGGCGACCTGCGGCGGCCGACGCTGCACCTGCACTTCGGGCTGCAGAAGACGCCGGGGCTGTCCGATCTGCTGGTCGGCAAGTCCTCGGCCTCGCAGGCGATCCAGACGACGCGCATCAACGGGTTGCAGGTGCTCGCCTGCGGCTACCAGCCGCCGAACCCGGCCGAGCTGCTCGGCTCGCCGATGATGAAGCAGGTGGCCGAGGCGCTGCGCTCGCACTACGAGTGGATCCTGATCGACTCGCCGCCGCTGCTGGCGATGGCCGACACGCCGGTGCTGGCGTCGGTGGTCGAGGGCGTGGTGCTGGTGCTCTCCGCGGACAGCACGACCCGGCCGTCGGTCATGCGCGCGCTCGACCAGCTCCACAGCGTCGGCGGCAAGGTGGTCGGCGTCGTCCTCAACCGGGTGAACCTGGAGCGCAACTCGTACTACTACAGCCAGTACTACGGCGAGTACTACCGCAGCTACTACGCGGAGGGCTCCTCCTCGAGCGCGTCGCGGAGGGGCGGCCGCGCGGGCGAACGCCCGGCGCGGCGAGCGTGAGCGGGAACGGGAGGGCGTCATGAGGGGCGATCGGCTTGCACCGTCGGGTGTCGCACAACCAGGCTTTCGCCGGGTGAGCTCCGTGCGCCGCCTCGCCGCGGTCACGCTCGCCGTGCTGCTCGCGCTGCCCGCGGGCGACCTCCGCTCGGCACCGGCCCAGGGCACGATCTCCGGCGTCGTGCGGCTCGACGGCCGGCCCCTGGCCGGCGTCACCGTCGCGTTCGTGGAGCTGCAGTCGGGCGACGTGGTGCGGGCGACGTCGAAGGACGACGGGACCTTCGAGGTCCAGGCGCCGGCGGGCGAGTACGCCGTCACCACGGAGAGCGTCGCCGGTCTGACGGTCGACAAGGCGCCGGTGCGCGTGGCGGTGGCGGAGGGCAGTGCAGCAACGGCGGAGATCGACCTCGTGGCCGTGCCGTCGGCGGTCGGGCCCGACATCGCGGCGCCCGGCGCCGGAGCGGCCGCCACACCACCCGCCGAGGGCCAGCCGCCTGCCGCGCCGCCCGCAACCCCGCCCGGCGGACCCGTGTACGCGGAGACGACCGGCCAGGGCGCGCAGATCCAGTTCGAGCCCGTGACCTGCTTCGTCGCAGGCGAGTTCCCGCTGCTCGACGCGTCGATCGAGCCGGTCGCGACCGTGGCTCGGGCCCGCGTGTACTTCAAGGCGGCGGGCGGGGACGCCTTCTTCTACGTCGAGATGTCGCAGGACCGCGGCCGCTACTTCGGCAAGCTGCCGCGGCCGCGGGTCGAGGCGAGCCCGATCAAGTACTACCTGCAGTCGACGACGACGGAGTTCGAGGAGAGCCAGACCCGCGAGATCGAGGCGCTCGTCGTGAAGGACCGCTCCGAGTGCGGCGACCGCAAGATCGCCGCCTACGGGCCGTCCGGGCCGGTGACCGTGTTCTCGGCCTCGACGGGGTCGATCGCCTCGCCCGCCGGCTTCGCGGCGCTGGCTGCCTCGAGCCTCGCCGTTGGCATCGTGACGCTGATCGCGGTGGGCGCCGCCGCGGCGGGCATCGTGGGTGGCGTGGTCGTCGGCCCCGGGCCGGGCCCGAGCCCGCCGGTCGGGCCGGTCGTGCCGTCGCCGATCCCGATCCCGACGCCAGTTCCGCTGCCGACGATCGCGCCGATCACCGCGTTCCGGTAGGACGTCCGGAACACACAGCCACCGGCGGCCTGTTGCTGTCGGCGGCTGTGTCTGGCGGCTACCGCCAGGTGATCGTGTTGCGGAGGCTGTCGCCCTTGTTGGCGGTGACGGTGACCTCGGTCGACCAGGCCGTGGTGCCGTCCTTCCAGGTGCCGGTGGTCTCGACCACCAGCGCGCGCTGCTGAGGCGGGACGTCCCTTGTCTTCGGCGCCAGGGGGCCGCCGCTCGCCGCGCCGTTCGCGTTCGTCTCGACCGTCACGCCCTGCACGCGGATCGACTTCTTGCCGTCGTTGACGACGAAGGCGCGCAGCGTCCAGGCGGCCCCCGGCTCGAGGCCCGAGGCCGGTGACATCTCGAACTCGATGCGCCCCTGGAAGTCGGGCGCCCGGCGCAGGTCGGCGTCACCGGCGTCGAAGCCGGTGAGGCCGCCGCCCTTCTCGGCCTTCTGCGTCTGGACCACCGTCTGGCCCGGAGCGAAGCGGCGGCGCGCGAGGTCGCGGCGCCGCACGGCATCGGCTCGAGCGGCGGCGGCCCGGGCGTTGCCCGGCTCCAGCTTCAGCGCCGCGTCCGCGTGGCTGATGGCCGTGTCGAACTGGCGCGCGGCCAGAGCCGCCTCGGCCTGCTCGGCCTGAGCCTGCGCCTGGGCGGCGGCCTGCTGCGCGGGCGAGGGGCCCGTGGGCGCGGGCGGTGGTGTGGTCGTGGGTCGTGTCGCCGCCGGCGTGGGTGTCGCGCGCGGCGGTGTCGGCGTGGGTGTCGCCCTCGGCGTGGGCGTCGCGCGCGGCGTGGGCGTCGGCGCGGCGGCGGGAGTAGCCACCGGCGCCACGGTCGGAGCCGTCGTCGGGACGGCGCTCGGCACGACGGCCGGCTCCGGCGTCGCGGCCGCCGGCGTCGGCTGCGGAGTGGGCGTCGCGAGGGGTGTCGCCTGCGCCACCGGCACGGGTGTGGCCTGCGGCGCTGGGGACGTTCCCGCGAGCATGCGCCAGCCCACGTACGCGACACCGGCCAGCACCACGACACCGACGACTGCGAGAGCGGCGAAGAGGCCCGCGCGCGAGCCACCCTTGCGCGCGGCCGGAACGTGGGCGCGTGCCGGGGCGTGCACGCCGGGCAGGCTGTCGCGACGGGTCGGCCCCATGCTCGACGAGGGGTGAACGGGACGCGGGGGCTCCGGTACGAAGGCCGGGAACGCGGCGGCGGGTGGCTCGGTGGGCAGCGGAGGCGGCGTCACGGGGGCGGCCGGCTCCGCTGCCGGGAGGTGGACGGTGGGCGCGACCTCGGACGGCGCTTCGAACACCGTCGGCTCGGCCGCCTGGATGATCGTGGGAGCGGCGTAGTTCGGCTCCACGACCGTCGGCTCCACGAAGGTCGCGTCGTCGAAGTCCGGCTCGGCCGGAGGCGCCTCCGCACCCGACAACTCGCTCGCGTGGAACATCACCGTCGAGGTGTCTTCCTTCGCCGCGGTCGGCTCGGCCTCGAACGCCTGGTCCTGTTCGAACGTCTGCCCCGGCTCGAACGGCTGCTCTTCCTCGAAGGTCGGCTCGGGCTCGAACGGCTGCTCCTCTTCGAAGTCGTGCTCGCGATCCTCGTGCACTGCAGCGGCCGCAGGCGCGACCAGGTCCTGGCTGCCCTCCGTGTCGCCCTCGAGGATCAGCGCGTCCTGCTTCGCCTCGTCCTCGGACTCGGGCTGCGGCTCGGCCGGCAGCGTCTCGATCGCGTCCTCGTCGAACGCCTCGCTGGCCGCGGCCGGCGGCTCTGCGGGCTCGGCAGGCGCTGGCTCGAGCGGACCGGTCGGCAGCGGCCCGAGGCCCAGGTCGAGCGCCGTCGTCTCGATGTCGGGTGTCGGCTCGGGCCGCCTGCGGGTGAACGGCGGGGCGGAGGGCAGGACGTCCGGCACCGCGGGCGCCGCGACCGTCGCGGCCGAGGCCGCGGCCGGCTCCTCGCGCTTCGGCAGGATGCACTGGAGCATGACGACGCCCTCGTCGCCCGGCATGCCGAGCCAGAGGATGTCGCCGTTGCGCAGCACGGTGCCGCCCGGATCGGCGGGGTTGTCGTTGACGTGGATCGGGACGTCGCTGCCCGCGCCGAACACCATGGCGCGGCCGGCCTGGACGGCCACCGCGGCGTGCAGCGCGCCGACGCCGGGCAGCTCGAGGCGCAGCGTGCAGCCCTCGCCCGAGCCGATCGTCACGGTGCCGTCGTCGGGGATCTCGCAGCCCGCGTGAGCAAGCGGGCCACCCAGCACCGTCAGGGACGCTTTCTTGGACTCGGCCATCGTTGCGCCCGCCCCAGGGGAGACGTCGCCTCCTTGAGAGACGGGGGCATTCTATGTAGGCCCAGCCACGGCTTCAAGGGACCTCGCTCGCCGGGCCGGGTGGACGGCCGGCCGGGGCGGGTGGCTCTCGGCACGCCAGGGCCGCCAGCGCGACCCAGGTGGCCGCGTTCGCCGGGATCTGCCAGTTGAACTCCACGAGGTTGTGGAGCGCCAGGCCGAGGAGGGCCGCGAGGACGCCGAGCTCCAGCGGCCCCTGCGCGGCGCGGAGGAGCGCCCGGCGGAAGACGGTCACGAGCAGGACGCCGAAGAGCAGGAAGCCGACGAGGCCCGTGTCGAGCAGGGCCTGGAGGTACTCGTTGTGGGCCTCGCCGATCCAGTCCGTCCGCCAGACCGTCTGGTACCAGGGATAGGCGGTCGAGAACGCGTTGAAGCCCTCGCCGAGCAGCGGGAAGCGCGGGAACATCTTCAGCATGTCGAGCCACAGGTCGACGCGGCTGCCGCGCACGCCGCGCCCGAAGGCCTCGACGAAGCGGCCGAGGCCGATCCAGACGACGCCGAGGCTCGCCAGGGTCAGCACGGCCGCCGCCGTGCGTCCCTTGTGACGCGCCGCGAGCGGCAGCAGCAGCGCCGCGGCGGCGAAGGCCGAGATGCCACCGCGCGAGGTGGAGGCGACGAGACCCGCGACCAGCACCATCACCACGACCGCGGCACGCAGGGCCGCGTTGCCCTCGCTCTCGCCGAGGACCAGGAAGCCGCGGCGGCGGCGGCCCCACGCGGCGCGCAGCCGCGCCAGGGCTTCGAGCGCGAGGCCGAGCGCGACCCCGGCCGCCATCACCAGATAGCCCGCGAAGTTGTTGCGGCTGACGTAGGGCCCGTAGACGCCCCAGTCCCAGCGCGGGTGCCAGAGGCCCCAGATGCGCAGGGGATCGCTCGAGGCCGCCTGCACGAAAGCCTCCACGGTGATCACGAGCCCGGCGCCGACGATCGTCCACAGCACCCGCCGCCGCCAGGGCGGCGAGGCCAGCTCGCGGAAGACCGCGAGGAAGAGCAGCGAGAAGGCGGCCAGGAACGCCAGCCCGCGCAGCGTGTCGGGCGGGCTGACGCTGATCGGCCGCCAGGCGCTGAGCGGCGGCACGAGCTGCAGCCGGTCGTAGAAGGCGTAGGAGCCCGGGCTGACGAGCCTCAGCAGAAACGGGGGCAGCGGCACGAGCTGCAGCAGCACGAGCCCGTGCAGGGCCAGCAGGACGCGGACGGCCGGGACCGGCGGCGGGGCCTGCCCGTGGCGATCCGGGCCTCGCCCCCGCCACCACGCCCACGAGCCGGCGAGCGCGCAGCCGACGAGCAGGGGCACGAAGACGGGCTCGTGCACCGCCCCGGCGAGAAGCGGGCCGGCGAAGAGCAGGACGAGGACGAGGATGCGCATCATCGCGGGATCCGCTCCACCCGCAGGAGCTTCGCCCGCGGGCCGAAGACCAGGCGGCGGTCGGGCTTGCCGTCACCGTCCGTGTCGAGCTCCTCGGCCACCAGCCGCCCGCTCTCGAAGATCTGCCAGCGGTCGGGCCGCCCGCCGCCGCCCGAGTCGCTCTCCACCCGCGCCAGGACGCCGTCGCGGTAGATCTCCGCCCGCTCGGGCTTGCCGTCGCCGTCGTCGTCGTACTCGATCCGCGACGGCCGCCCGTCGGCGGCGCGATAGATCCACTCGTCGACCCGCCCGCGCTGGCGGCGCCAGCGCCCGACCTTCTCCAGCACGCCGGCCGCGTCGTAGTACTCCCAGCGGTCGACCCAGGCGTCGTGGTCCTCGTCCACCTCGATCAGACGGATCTGCCGGCGCTCGTCGTAGTGCGCGATGTAGTCGGCGCGGCCGTCGCCGTCGCTGTCGTACTCGACGATCGCGATCCGGCCCTGGCCGTCGTAGTAGCCCTTCCAGGCGCCCTTGTCGAGCAGGTGGTACTGGCCGTCCGCGCGGTTGACGAGCGGCAGCGAGGCGGGCGGCAGCCCGCCGCGCCCCCCGCAGGCGCGCTCGGAGCAGGCGCTGCCGGCGACGACGAGCAGGACGAGTGCCGCGGGTGCCGCGCGCCGCATCACTCCTCGCGGCGTCCCGCGTCCGCCAGGCCGAGAGCGATCCACACGTGACGGAAATCTTCGACGTCCTGCCCGAGCCCGTCAAGGGCGAGCGCGGCGAGCAGGCCCCAGGTCGTGCGGTCCGTGGGTCGCGCGCGGGCGCGCCACAGCGCCACGGCCAGCAGCACGAGCGCGCCGAGCGCCGGCAGGCCGAGCGTCGCGGCCACGTTGAGCGGCGTGAAGTGCGCGTCGAAGGGCAGCCGTCCGCGCAGCCCCGGCAGGCTGCCGGGGCCGCTGCCGACCCAGGGGTGCCGGGCGAGCGTGTCGAGCGAGGTGGCGGCCGCCTCCAGCCGCGGCGAGGGGCCGACCCCGACGCGCGCCTGCCAGGGCCGCGCCGGGTTCATCACCAGGTTGACGAGCGTGAGCGCGGCCATCGCGACCACCAGCACGGCGGCCAGCGCCTTCGCGAAGCGCCGGCGCCCGGGTGTTCCGGCGTGGCGGATCGCCGCCGAGAGCGCGAAGGCGAGGATCGCGCGCGAGGTCGTCAGCAGCACGGCCGCGGTGAGCGCGCACTGCACGACCCGGCGCATCCAGCGCGTCAGCCCCGCGTCCTCGCGGGCCACGACGGCGGAGGCGAAGACGCAGAAGCTCGCGAGCAGGTTCGGGTGCGGGAAGCCGGCCTGCGCGCGGGACACCGGGCCGGGCAGAAGGTCGCCGCACAGGCCCACGAGCGGCGTCGTCCGGCCGAAGAGGGCGAGAAGGACGCCGGCGATCGCGGCGAGCGCGCTCAGCAAGGCCGTCGCCGCGAGCGTGCGCCCGATGGCGGCGGGCATGCCGGGCCGCCGCATCATCTCGGAGGTGACGACGAGCAGGGCGGCCAGCATCGCCATGCCGACGAGCTTCGCCGCGCCCGAGCCGGCCCGTGGCGAGGCCCAGAGGAAGGACAGGCCGGCCCAGAGAAGGTAGAGAGCGAGCGCCGCGTGCACGAGCCGCGGGCGCGGCAGGCGCCGCTCCAGCGCGAGCGTGGCAACCCACGACAGGGTCGCCAGCGCGAACACGACGTCGCCCCAGCAGGCGTGCTCGTGGAGAGAGCGCAGCGGGAGAAGCGCCCCCCACGGCAGCAGGAACAGGCTCGCGAGGAACAGCAGCCGGGCGGCGCGCTCGGCCACGCGTCAGGCCGTCTCGTAGATCGCGTCGATCAGCGGCTTGTAGCGCTCCTCCACCACGCGGCGCTTCACCTTCAGGGACGGCGTGATCTCGCCGGCCTCCTGCGTGAACTCCCGCGCCAGCAGCGCGATCTTCTTGATCTTCTCGAACTGCGCGAGGTCGGGGGTCAGCTCGTTGATCACGGCCAGGCAGTGCGCCACCACCTCGGGCCGCTTCACCAGCTCGGCGCGGTCGCGCGCCGCGACGCCGTTCGCCTTCGCCCACGCCTCGAGCGCGTCGAAGTTCGGCACCACCAGCGCGGAGGCGAAGTTGCGCTTGTTGCCGATCATCACCACCTCGGTGAACAGCTTGTGCGTCTTCAGCCGGTTCTCGATCGGCTGCGGCGCGATGTTCTTGCCGCCCGAGGTGACGATGATGTCCTTCTTGCGGTCGGTGATCACCAGCGCGCCGTCCTTCTCGATGCGGCCGATGTCGCCGGTGTGGAACCAGCCCTCGGCGTCGATCGCCTCGGCGGTGGCCTCGGGCTTCTTGAAGTAGCCCTTCATCACGTGCGGGCCGCGCGTGAGGATCTCGCCGTCCTCGGCGATCCGGACCTCGACCTTGTCGAGCGGCAGGCCGACGGTGCCGGGCCGCACGAACCCGGGCCGGTTGCAGGTGATGACCGGGCTCGTCTCGGTGAGCCCGTAGCCCTCGCACACCAGCATGCCCGCGGCGCCGAAGAACTCGGCGATCTCGCGCGCGAGCGGCGCCCCGCCCGAGATGAACAGCTGCAGGCGCCCGCCGGTGCGCTCCTTGATCTTCGAGAACACCAGCCGGTCGGCGAGCGCGAACTTCGCCCGCAGCAGCAGGCCCGGTTGCGTGTTCGCCACCGTGTGCGCGAAGGCCTGGCGGCCGACGGCGATCGCCCAGCGGAAGATCCTCTGGCGCAGCGGCGGGTCGGCGGCGACCTTCTCGTTGACCCGCGCGTACATCTTCTCGTAGAGGCGCGGCACCGAGCACATGATGGTCGGCCGCACCTGCTGCATGTTCTCGGGCACCTTCTCCACGGACTCCGCGTAGGCGATCGTCACGCCCGCGAACAGCATGAAGTTGTGGCCGGCGGTGCGCTCGAAGCTGTGGCACAGCGGCAGGAAGCTCAGGCAGGTCCAGTCGCGGTTCACGGCGGGGAACACCTCGTGCGCCGCGATCACGTTGTGCAGCAGGTTGCCGTGGCTGAGCATGACGCCCTTGGGGTCGCCGGTGGTGCCCGAGGTGTAGATGAGCGTCGCCAGGTCGTCCGGGCGCACCTCGGCGGCACGGCGGCGGACGAAGTCGGGCTCCTGCCGCAGGCGCGCGCGGCCCTTCTCGCGCAGCGCCTCGAGCGGCAGCGTGCCGGCGGGCGCGCCGTCGAAGCTGACGAGCGTCTGCAGGCAGGGCAGCCGGTCGCGCAGCTCGGCCACCTTCGCGGCCTGCGTCGCGTTCGAGACGAAGACCAGCTTCGCCTCGGAGTCGGCCAGGATGTACTGCACCTGGGCCGCCGTCAGCGTCGGGTACACGGTCGCGTCGACGGCGCCCGCGCACTGCGTGGCGAGGTCGGCGAAGGCCCACTCGGGCCGGTTCTCCGACAGGATCGCGACCCGATCCCCCTTCTCGACGCCGAGCTCGCGCAGGCCCGCGGAGACCTCCTCCACGGCGGTCTTCAGCTGGTCCGAGCTGATCGCGTGCCAGGCGCCGTCCTTGCGGTACTTGAGGTGCTCGGCCTTCCGGTACTCGATCGCGTGGTAGAAGATGTCGCAGACGGTCTGGATGGCCATAAGCTCGTGCTCCGGCCGCCGTGCCCGCGCCGAGGGGACGCGCCGCCGGACCTCCCCGGGAAGGTCCCGATCATACTCTCCCCGCGGAAACGGCGGCCGCGTGGATAATGGAGGGCCATGAAGCCGCCGGTGTTCCTCGGGCTCGGCTCCAACCTGGGCGATCGCGAGGCGGCCATCGACGAGGCGCTGCGGCAGCTCGCCGAGCGCGGGTTCGAGACGCTCCTGCGCAGCTCGCTGTGGCTCACCGAGCCGGTGGGCGGCCCGCCGCAGGGCTGGTTCCTGAACGCGGCGGCCGGCGGCCGGACGGCACTCTCGCCCGAGGCGCTGCTCGCCGCCTGCCTCGACACCGAGCGCGCGCTGGGGCGCGTGCGCACGGTGCGCAACGGGCCGCGCACGATCGACGTCGACCTGCTCTTCTACGGCGAGCAGCGGATCGAGAGGCCGGGGCTGGTCGTGCCCCACCCGCGCCTGCACGAGCGGCGCTTCGTGCTGGCGCCGCTGGCCGAGATCGCGCCGCATCTCGCTCACCCGACGCTCGGCGCGACGATCGAGGAGCTGCTCGCGCGCTGCCCGGACGCCGCGCGCGTCGAGCGCCGCACGCCGGCCGCCGGAGAGCCCCGCTGATGGGCTTCCAGCTGATCGCCGTCGAGGGCCCGATCGGCGTCGGCAAGACGACGGTGGTCGACCGCCTGGCCGAGCGGCTCGACGCGGACAAGGTGATGGAGGAGTGGTCGACGAACCCGTTCCTGCGGCCGTTCTACGACAGCCGCGCCGGGGCGGCGTTCCAGACGGAGCTGTTCTTCCTGCTCTCGCGCCACCGCCAGCTGCAGGAGCTGCAGCAGCGCTCGCTGTTCGGCAAGGTGACGCTGGTCGACTACGTGTTCGAGAAGAGCCGGCTGTTCGCCTACCTCAACCTCGACGACTCGGAGCTGCTGATCTTCGACAAGCTGTTCGCGCTGCTCTCGGAGAACGTGCCGAGGCCGGACCTCGTGATCTTCCTGCAGGCGCCGACGGAGGTGCTGGTCAAGCGCGTGCGCGCGCGTGGCCGCGCCGAGGAGGGCAACCTCTCGGAGGAGTACCTGGCCGAGGTCAACCGCGCCTACAACCACTACTTCTTCCACTACTCGGCGACGCCGCTGCTGGTGGTGAACACGGCGGACGTCGACTTCGCCAACTGCTCCGAGGACGTCGACGAGCTGCTGAAGCAGGTGCGGTCGATGGGCAAGGGCACGCAGTACTACGTGCCGCGCAGCCACACGTAGAGGAGCGCGAGCCCATGCGCGGCAGCGCGGCCACCCGGCCGGG
Organism: uncultured Acidobacteriota bacterium; assembly: GCA_963831755.1. Taxonomy (GTDB): domain Bacteria; phylum Acidobacteriota; class Vicinamibacteria; order Fen-336; family Fen-336; genus DATBSL01. The sequence continues at coordinate 27,489 of CAWHRC010000011.1, read as the reverse complement.
ATCGAGGCTGCCCGTCCGGCTCCTGCTGACGGCCGCGCTCGGCGCGAGCATCCTGGCCGCGGCCGGCTGCACGCCGCGCAAGAAGCTGATCGAGTGGGGCTGGGACGAGCCCGACACCGGCTTCCTGCGCGAGAACCTCCGCGAGATGGAGAGGACGACGCCGTTCGACGGCTGCGTGTTCGGCGTGCGGCTGGGCCGCGAGGCGGGCGCTGGCTCCTTCACCTGGCAGTTCTGGGGACGCCGGGCCTTCGAGGAGCGCGAGCTCGCACACGCCTTCGACGACCTGCGCGGCCTGCGGCCCGGGCGCTTCGCCGCCAACTTCCTGCGCGTCAACGTCACGCCCGGCGACGTCGACTGGTTCGACGACTTCTCCGCCGTGACGGCGAACGCCCGGCTCGCGGCGCGGCTGGCACGCGCCGCCCGTGCGCGGGGCGTCGTGCTGGACGTCGAGCAGTACCAGGGCCAGCCGTTCGACTACCGCCGGCAGAAGCTGCAGGCGCGGCGTCCCTGGGCCGTCTACGCCGCCCAGGCCCGCCGCCGCGGCGGCGAGCTGATGGCCGCCTTCCAGGACGGCTATCCCGGGCTGACGCTGCTGCTGAGCTTCGGGCACAGCCTGCCCTGGGTGCAGTCCGAGCACGGCAGGCGGCCGCTCGAGGAGTGCTCCTACGGGCTGCTCGCCCCGTTCCTGGACGGTGTGCTCGAGCGCGCGCGCGGAGGCACGCGCGTCGTGGACGGCTACGAGCTCTCCTACGGCTTCCGCGACCCGCGCCAGTTCGACGACGCTCGCCGGCTCGTCGAGCTGGCCGTGCTCCCGGTCGTCGGCGCGCGCGAGGCCTACCGCGAGCGGCTGCGGCTCGCGTTCGGCATCTGGCTCGACTTCGAGTGGCGGACGCGCGGCTGGAGCGCGAGCGAGCCCGCGAAGAACTACCACACGCCCGAGTCCTTCGAGCGCGTGGTCGCTGCCGCCCTGCGCACGAGCGACGAGTTCGTCTGGATCTACGGCGAGAACCCGCGCTGGTGGGCCGCGCCGACGCCCGGCTCGCGCGTGCCCGAGGCGTACGCCGCGGCCCTGCGCCGCGCGAGGGCGGAGCCGCGCTGAAAACGGCCTCGCCGATCGCTTGACGAGGGGACGACGCTGCGCCATCCTCACAGCGACCGGAAACCCATGAGCGCCCGGCAACTCGAGTTCGCCTTCGACGACACTCCCCTGTGGGAGGCAGCGCTGCTCGAAGCTGCGCTCGCGCGCGAGGCCGGCCGCCCGCTGCGCATGGTGCTGACCGACAACCGCTCGGTGCTGCTCTCCGTGCGGCGCGAGGCGGGCCAGCTGCTGGTGCGTCTGCACCGCATGTTCCTGCACGCGCCCGGCGGGGTGATCAGCGCTCTCGCGCGCAACATCCGCAGGCGCGGCCGCGCCGCCGACGGCGAGGTGCGGCGCTTCATGAACGCGAACCTGCACCGGGTGCGCCGCTCGCCGCGGCCGATGCCGAGGCTCTTGACGGTCGGCCGCGTGTTCGACCTCGACGCGCTCTACGCCGACATCAACGCGCGCTTCTTCGGCAGCAAGCTGCAGGTGCCGATCACCTGGGGCCGGGGCGTGGGGCGCGCGCGCCGCGGCGGCCTCACCTTCGGCAGCTACGACCCGGTGCTGGTGCTGATCCGCATCCACCCGGTGCTCGACCGGCCGTCGGTGCCGCGCTACTTCATCGAGAGCGTGGTCCACCACGAGATGCTGCACCACCACCTGGGCGGCGTGCCCGATCGCGCGGGGCGCACGGTCTACCACACCCGCGCCTTCCGCGAGGCGGAGGCGCGCTTCCCGCGGCACCGCGACGCGCTCGCCTGGGAGAAGGCCAACCTGCCCGAGCTGCTGCGCGCCAGCCACGCCCTGGACCGCGCCCGCCGCGCCGCCCAGGCCGCACGGCTCACGCCGCACGCCGCCGCCCGCCGCTCGCGCTAGCTCCGGCAGCCCTACCGATCGACGTCCCAGGACGGCGGCAGCTTCTTCCGAACCTCGATGTCGCGGAACGAGGATGCCGGCGTCGGCCCGCGGCGCCGCGCCCACTCGGCCATCCTGGCGATGCCCGCGCGCAGCTCCACCGGCGTTCGCGTGCCGAAGACACCTGCGACCTTCGCGTGCGTCGAGAAGGCGTGCAGCACCTCGTTGCGGGCAGGCAGGTGCTCGATGGCCGGCGCGACGCCGAACGCCCGCGCGATCTCCAGCGCCAGCTCGTTCACGCTGTACGGGCGGTCGGCGCCGATGTTGAAGACCTCGTCGTAGGCCGCGTCGCGCTCGCGCCGGCCCCCTCGCGCTAGACTGTCGGGATGCTGCCGCACCTCCGGCGGCTCCTCCCGGAGCTCCAGCGTCACCGCCTGCGCCTGCTGCTCGGGCTGCTGTGCCTGGTCGCGACCACGGTCTTCTCGGTCGCGAACCCGTGGGTGCTGCGCCACGCGATCGACGACCTCACGCAGGCGCTGACGCGGGGCAAGCTCTGGCTGTACGCCGGCGTGATCCTGGCGCTCGTCTCGGTGGAGGGCTTCTTCCGCTACCAGATGCGCACGATCCTGATCGGCATCAGCCGCGAGATCGAGTACGAGCTGCGCAACCGCGTGCTCTACCGCCTGACGCTGCTGCCGCCCGCCTACTACCAGCGCAACCGCATCGGCGAGCTGATGAGCCGCGCCTCGAACGACATGGCCGGCGGTGCGCCAGGTGCTGGGCCCCGGGATCATGTACACGGCCAACACCGTCGCCAGCTTCGTGGGGGCGGTCTCGCTGATGCTCGCGATCAGCCCGCGCCTCACGCTGCTGGCGCTCGTGCCGCTGCTGCTGGTCTCGGTGCTGGTGTACCACTACGGCCGGCGCATCCACGACCAGTTCGAGCGGGTGCAGGCGCAGCTGGCGGAGATCAGCGCTCTGGTGCAGGAGAACCTGGCCGGCGCGCGCGTGGTGCGCGCCTACGCGCAGGAAGAGCACGAGCAGGCCCGCTTCGCCGCGGCGAACGCGGAGTACGTCGAGCGCAACCGCCTGCTGATCCGCACCACGGGCATCGTGCACCCCGGGATCCAGTTCCTGATGGGCCTCGGCGGGCTGACCGTGCTCTGGCTCGGCGGGCGCATGGTGATCGGGGGCGCGATCACGCTCGGCGAGTACGTGGCCTTCGGCGTGTACCTCGCCATGCTCAACTGGCCGATGATCGCGCTCGGCTGGGTGGTGAACCTGTTCGAGCGGGGCGAGGCCTCGATGGGGCGCATCCTGGCGATCGTCGACGCCGTCCCGGAGGTCGCCGACGCGAATCCGCTGCCGCTGCGCGAGCTGCAGGGCGAGGTGGAGCTGCGCGGGCTCAGCTTCGCCTACCCGGGCGGCCCGCCGGTCCTTCACGACCTCAACCTGAAGGTGCCGGCCGGCTCGACGGTGGCGATCGTGGGCCCGACGGGCTCGGGCAAGACGACGCTGGTGAGCCTGCTGCCGCGGCTGTGGGACCCGCCGCCCGGGACGCTGTTCGTGGACGGCCACGACGTGCGCGAGATCCCGCTCGAGCTGCTGCGCGGCGCGGTCGGCTTCGTGCCGCAGGAGAGCTTCCTGTTCTCCGACAGCGTGCGCGAGAACGTGGCCTTCGGCCTGCGCGAGGCCGACCCGGCCCGCTGCGAGTGGGCCGCCGAGGTCGCGCAGCTGGCGAAGGACCTGCGCGACTTCCCGCAGGGCTTCGAGACGACCGTGGGCGAGCGCGGCATCACGCTCTCGGGCGGCCAGAAGCAGCGCACCGCGCTGGCGCGGGCGCTGGCGATCGACCCGCGGCTGCTGGTGCTCGACGACGCGCTCTCCGCCGTCGACACCGAGACCGAGGAGCAGATCCTGGAGGGCCTGCGCGGCGTGCGCCGCTCGCGCACCACCTTCCTCGTCTCGCACCGCGTCTCCACGGTCAAGGACGCCGACCTGATCGTCGCGCTGCGCGACGGGCGCATCCTGGAGACCGGCACCCACGAGGAGCTGCTGGCGCTGGGCGGGTTCTACGCCGACCTGCACCGCCGGCAGCTGCTGGAGGAGGAGATCGACGGCGAGGACGCCGCGTGAGCGCCGAGCCGCACGACGAGGACGCGCCCCCTCAGAAGACCTACGACTGGACGCTGCTGCGCCGGCTGCTGCGCTACCTGCGTCCCCACACGGCGAGCGTCGCGGCCGCCTTCGCGCTGATCGTCGTCATGTCGGGGCTCGACCTGGTGGCGCCCTACCTGACCAAGGTCGCGATCGACCGCTACATCGCCAGGGGCGACGCAGCCGGGCTGGCGCGGGTGGCCGGCCTCTACCTGCTGACGCTCGCGGCCGGCTGGGCCGTGCGCTACCTGCAGAACCAGATCATGCAGATGACCGGGCAGCGGATCATGCAGGACATGCGCCGCGAGATCTACGGCCACCTGCAGCGGCTGCACGTGGCCTACTTCGACCGCAACCCGGTCGGCCGGCTGATGACGCGCGTGACCACCGACGTCGATGCCGTCAACGAGCTGTTCACCTCGGGCGTCGTCACCGTGTTCGGCGACCTGTTCGCGCTGGTCGGGATCATGGCCGTGATGCTGTCGCTCGACTGGCGGCTGGCGCTGGTCACCTTCTCCGTGATCCCTCTCTTCTTCCTGCTCACCAACTGGTTCCGCAAGGGCGCGCGCAGCTCGTTCCGCGAGACGCGCCGCTGGGTGGCGCGGATCAACGCCTTCCTGCAGGAGAACCTGTCGGGGATGGCCGTGGTGCAGCTGTTCCGGCGCGAGCAGAAGGTGCGCGCGGCGTTCGCCGTGATCAACCGCAAGCACGCGGACGCCAACCTGCGGGCGATCTTCTACTACGCGGTCTTCTACCCCGCGATCGAGTTCCTGGCCGCTCTCGCGATGGCGCTGATCCTGATCCAGGGCGGCTCGCAGGTGCTCTCGGGCGCGCTCACGCTCGGCGTGCTGGTCGCGTTCATCCAGTACTCCGAGCGCTTCTGGCGGCCGATCTCCGACCTCTCCGAGAAGTTCAACGTGCTGCAGGCCGCGATGGCCGCCTCCGAGCGCATCTTCGGCCTGCTCGACGCGCCCGTCCTGGTGGCGAGCCCGACAGGCCCCGCGCGGCCCGGCGCTCGTCGAAGGCGGCGTCCGCTTCGAGCAGGTGTGGTTCTCCTACGCGGCCGGCCCGACGCAAGAAGAGAACTGGGTCCTGCGCGACATCGACTTCGCGGTCGAGCCGGGCCGCAGCGTGGCGCTGGTGGGGGCGACCGGCGCGGGCAAGACCTCGATCATCAGCCTGCTGATGCGCTTCTACGACGTGCAGCGCGGCCGCGTGCTGGTCGACGGCGTCGACGTGCGCGACTACGAGCTGGGCGCGCTGCGCTCGTCGCTGGCGCTGGTGCTGCAGGACGTGCACCTGTTCAGCGGCACGATCGCCTCGAACATCCGGCTCGGCTCGCAGATCCCGCTCGAGCGGGTGCGCGCCGCGGCCGAGGCGGTCCACGCCCACCGCTTCATCGAGGCGCTGCCGGACGGCTACGACACCGAGGTGAAGGAACGCGGCGCCACGCTGTCGGTCGGCCAGAAGCAGCTGCTGTCGTTCGCGCGCGCGCTGGCCCACGATCCGCGGGTGCTGATCCTCGACGAGGCGACCTCCTCCGTCGACACCGAGACCGAGGAGCTGATCCAGGACGCGCTGCGCGTGCTGCTGCGCGGCCGCACGGCGATCGTGATCGCCCACCGGCTGTCGACGGTGCAGTACGTCGACGAGATCCTCGTCCTGCACAAGGGGCGGATCCGCGAGCGGGGCACCCACCAGGAGCTGCTGGCCCGGCGCGGGATCTACTGGAAGCTCTACCAGCTTCAGTACCGGGAGCAGGAGGCGGGCGCCCACCCGCCGAAGCCAGCGCCTGAAGCCGGTCCTCGATCAGCGGCCGGCGGCCGGCCGGCTCGACAGGAAGTCCCAGGCGAGCGTCGCCAGCGCGCGCACGCCGAGTGGCAGCGCGGCCTCGTCGACGTCGAACTCGGCCGTGTGGTTCGTGGAGGGGATCCCGCGCGCGTCGTTGCGCGTCCCGAGCAGGAAGTAGAAGTAGGGCGCCTTCTGGCCGTAGGCGGGGAAGTCCTCGGCGACCATCAGCGGCTGGACCGGCACCACGCCCCGGCCGAACACGCGCTCGAGGGCCGGCCGGGCGAGCCGTGCCAGCGCCGCGTCGTTCACCAGGGGAGGGTTGCCCTCGTCCTGGAAGCGCAGTGTCGCCGTCGTGCCGTGCGCCGCCGCCACGCCGTGCACGGTCCGCTCCATGCGGGCCTTGATCTCGGCGCGCACGGTCGCGTCGTGCGTGCGCACGGTCCCGTCCATCGTCACGTGGTCCGCGATGATGTTGAAGCGCGTGCCGCCCTCGATGCGGCCGATCGTGAGCACGCGCGGCTGGCGGGCGTCGATCTCGCGCGAGACGATCGCCTGCAGCGCCTGCACCATCTCCGCCGCCACCGGGATCGGGTCGAGCCCCTTCCAGGGCTCGGCCCCGTGCACGCGTGCGGCCCGCCACCTCGATCCGGAAGGTGTCGCTCGAGGCGTAGAGCGCGCCGTCCGTCCAGCCGGCCTGGCCGACCTCGGCCCAGCCGCCCACGTGCAGGCCGAACACGGCCTCGACCCTGGGCTCGTCGAGCGCCCCCTCCTTCACCATGAGTGGCGCGCCCCCCTCCTCGCCCGGCGGCGGCCCTTCCTCGGCCGGCTGGAACAGGAAGACGACACTGCCGGGCAGCTGCGCACGCAGCCCCGCCAGCACCTCGGCCGTGGTGAGCAGCATCGCCGTGTGCGCGTCGTGGCCGCAGGCGTGCATCACGCCGGCGCTCCGGCTGCGGTAGGGCGCGTCCCCCTTCTCCTGGATCGGCAGCGCGTCCATGTCGGCGCGCAGCGCGACCGTGCCGCCCGGCCGCCCGCCCCGCAGCACCCCCACGACGCCCGTGCGCGCCACGGGGTAGCGCACCTCGAGGCCCAGGTCCTTGAGCCGCTCGGCGACGAGGTGGCCGGTGCGCTCCTCGCGGTTGCTCAGCTCGGGGTGCTCGTGGAGGTCGCGGCGCAGGGCGACCAGCGCGGGTGTCAGCCTCTCGGCAGCGGCGCGGATCTCGGCGTCGGGCGTGGACGCGGGCGTGGCGGCGGCCGCGGATGCGGCGAGGAGCGCCAGGGCAGTCAGCATCGAGGGCCTCCCGGAGAGGCGGGCATTATCGCCCACCTGCGAGCCGCACGATCTCCGCCTGCGTCAGCTCGCGCCACTCGCCGCTCGCCAGCCCGAGCGCATCGAGCTGCAGCCGACCGATCCCGACGCGTACGAGCTCGAGAACGTCGTGGCCGACGACCGCGCACATCCGACGCACCTGCCGGTTCTTGCCCTCGGTGAGGACGATCTCGAGCCAGGTCGAGGCCGGCGAGCCTGGACCGGCGCGAGGGCTCCCGAGGACGCGCACGCCGGCCGGCCGCGTCGGCGTCCCGTCCTCGAGCGTCAGCCCCTCGCGCAGCGCGCGCAGGCCCGGCGGCTCCGGTATGCCGGCGACGCGAGCGTGGTACGTCTTCGGGACGTGGGCCTCGGGCGACGTGAGCCGTTCGCCGAGGCGGTGGTCGTTCGTGAGCACGAGCAGCCCCGAGCTGTCCCGGTCGAGCCGGCCGACCGGGAACAGCCAGCGGCCGACCTCGCCCAGCGCGTCGTACACCGTGGGGCGGCCTGCGGGGTCGGCGCGGGTGGTGAGGAGGCCCGTCGGCTTGTGGAGGGCGATCACAACGCGCGGCGTGGCGTCCCCGACCGGCTGGCCGTCGACGCTGACGCGGCTGCGGTTAGGGTCGATCCAGCGCGAGGGCGTGCGCTCGGTTTGGCCGTCGACCGCGACACGACCCTCGACGATCCAGCGCTCCGCCTCGCGCCGCGAGCAGACGCCGAACTTCGACAGGGCGCGGGCGAGCGAGAGCGCGCCCGACGGCCTCAGGCGGGCGGACGCTCGCCGAGCGCGAACGTCATCTGGCCTTCGCACACGACCTTCCCGTCCACGAGCGCCCGGCCCCGCAGGCTGCCCATCTTGCTGCGCAGCCGCAGCACCTCGCCCTCGAGGTACAGCTGGTCGCCCGCCACGACGGGCTGGCGGTAGCGCACGCGGTCGATGCCCATGAAGTAGACGAGGCGCGAGCGGTTCTCGGGCTTCGAGAGGATCAGCACGGCCCCCACCTGTGCCATCGCCTCGGTGAGGATGGAGGCCGGCAGCGTGGGCAAGCCGCCGGGGCCGGCGATGAAGTAGCGCTCGTTCGAGGTGACGTTCTTGAGCCCGACCACGCGCCGGTCCTCCTCCAGCTCGAGGATGCGGTCGACCAGCAGGAAGGGAGTAGCGGTGCGGCAGGATCGCCTTGATGTCCTCGATCTCGAGCGGCAGCTTGAGCGGCGCTTCGGCCATGGGAGGGCCGAGTGTAGCACCCGTGGCGCGCGCCGCTGCCAGCCCAGGGCCGTCCGTCCACGCGTGTTAGCATGCCGCGTGAACCCCGACACCAAGGCGAGCACGCCGCTGCCGGGCGAAGTGCTCGCCGACCTGCTCGCGATCGTCGGCGACATCGCGGGCGTGCTGGAGCCGGACGAGCTGTTCCACACGATCGCCCAGCGCCTGCGCCGGATCGTCGACTACCGCATCCTCGACATCTTCCTGCCCGACGCCGAGGGCTACCTGGCGCCGGCCCACGTCGAGGGCTACGACCTGGCGCTCTCGCCGCGCTTCCGGGTGAAGCCCGGCGAAGGCATCGTCGGCGCCGCGGCGGTGAGCCGCGAGCCCGTGTTCGTGCCGGACGTCTCGCGGGACCCTCGCTACATCCCGTTCTTCCCCGGCGTCGTGAGCGAGCTGGCGATCCCGCTGCTGGGCAAGGACCGCCTGGTGGGCGTGCTCAACATCGAGGGCCCGGCGGCGGAGCCGTTCTCGCCGGCGGCCCGCGCCGCGCTGCAGGTGCTGGCGGGCCACCTGGCGGTGGCGATCGACAACGCCACGCTCTACCGCGAGACCCGCTGGTACGCGGGGCTGCTCGCCTCGCTCTACGAGATCGGCAAGGAGACGGCCTCGATCCTCGACCTCGACCTGCTGCTGCAGCGGCTGGCCGAGATCGTCAAGCGCGTGATCGACTACGAGATGTTCGGCATCCTGCTGCTGGACGAGGAGCGCCAGGAGCTGGTGCTGCGCAAGGCCGTGAACTTCGGCCCCGGCAGCGAGCGCAGTCGGCTGCCGGTCAGCGAGGGGCTGTGCGGCGCGGCGGTGCGCAGCCGCGAGCCGGTGCTGGTCGGCGACGTGCGCCAGGACCCGCGCTACGTGAGCCTGGTGCCCGAGACGCGCTCGGAGCTGGTCGTGCCGCTGGTGGTGAAGGACCGCGTGATCGGGGTGTTCGACCTCGAGTCGCCCAAGCTCGACCGCTTCACCGAGGAGCACGTGAAGGTGCTGACGCCGCTCGCCAGCCAGGTGGCGATCGCGGTCGAGAACGCCCGGCTGTACGCGGAGATAAGGCGGCGCGACGCGCGGCTCCACCGCGAGCTGAAGATCGCGCGCGAGATCCAGCAGGCGCTGTTCCCGGAGGGCTCGCCGGCGGGCGCCGGCTGGGAGGCCTCGGCGCACTTCCGCCCGGCCCGCGAGCTGGGTGGCGACCTGTACGACTTCTACGACATGGGCGGCGGGCTCCTGGGCGTCGCCACGGGCGACGTGGCGGGCAAGGGCGTGCCCGCGGCGCTCTACGCGGCCTTCGCCTCGGGCGCCGTCCGCTCGCGCGCCTTCGAGCGCCGTCCGCCGGCGGACCTGATGCAGAGGGTCAACCGCACGCTGCGCCGCCGCGGGATCGAGGGGCTGTTCTGCACGCTCGCGTACGCTCTCTTCGACTTCCAGGACCGCTCGCTGCGCCTGGCCAACTCGGGCCTGCCGCACCCGTTCCACTACCGCGCCGCCGAGCGGCGCGCCCGGAAGATCGCGGTGTCCGGGCTGCCGCTGGGGACCTTCGACGGCGTGTCCTACGACGAGGTGGAGGTCTCTCTCGACGCCGGGGACGTGGTCGTCTTCTACACCGACGGGGTCGTCGACGCGCGGGCGGGCCGGGAGGAGTACGGTGAGGAGCGGCTCCAGCGGGGGATCGAGCAGCACGCGGCACTCGCGGCCCCGGCGCTCGGCGATGCGCTCCTGCGCGGTCTCGAGGAGTTCCTGGATGGCGAAAGTCTGGTGGACGACGTGACGCTGATCGTCATCAAGATCCTATGAAGCAACGAGTTGTGGACAGGGGCGCAACGTGAGCGGCGTCACACTCGCCGTTCCGGGATCCGCTATACTGAGAGGTCTCGCATTTTCTTCGGGGCGCTCCGTGAAGATGATCGCTTGTGCTCTGGCGCTGGCCGCCACCCTCCCGGCCTCCGCACTCGGGCAGGTTTTGACCTTCTCGGCGCGGAGCGACCTCGTCGTATTTTCGGCCACGGCCACCGACCGGCGGGGCCATCCGATCACCGACCTCCGGCGGGAGGAGTTTCGCGTCTTCGAGGACGGGCACCTGCAGCCGATTGCCCACTTCCACGAGGGTCGGGGGCTGCCGGCAAGGATCCTGCTGCTCGTCGATGCCAGCGGGTCGATGAACGACGAGTGGAAGGTGGCGAGCGCGCGCCGTGCCGCCGGGCAGATCCTGGACGTCCTCGGGCCCGAGGACCAGGTCGCGCTGGCCGGCTTCGACAGCCGGTACTGGGGCGTCGTCGCCTTCACCAAGAACAAGGAAGAGGTCCGCAAGGGCCTACGGTCGGTGACGCCGTTCGGCTCGACGGCGCTGCACGACGCGCTCGACAAGGCGGCCCACGACATCGCGTCCTGGGGCGAGGGCCGGCGCGCCGTGGTCGTGCTGACCGACGGGGTCGACAACGCGAGCCAGTCGACCCCCGACGTGGTGATCGCACGCTCGCGCGCGCTCGACGTACCGATCTACGCCGTGTCCGTGGTCTCGCCGCTCGACGACCCCGGGTCCGAGAAGTTCGCCGGCGACCGCAAGCGGGGGGAGGCGGTCCTCGCCTCCGAGACGCTGTCGCGCTACGCCAGCCTGTCCGGCGGGATCGCCTTCCGGGTGAGCGACCTCGACGGGCTGCGCGTCGCCGCCGACCACATCGCGGCCGAGCTCAAGCACCAGTACCGCCTCGGGTGGACCCCGGCGACGGGCTCCTCCCGCTTCCGCAGCGTGGCGGTCGTGACCACCCGCAAGGGCGTGACCGTCCGCACGCGCAGCGGCTACGTGCCGCCGTCATGAGTCCGTCCGAGTCGTCCAGCACTGGCCGGGCCGTCCGGAGGCCCGCCGCTTCGACAGGAGGTCGGTAGTGAGAACAATGATGGTGCCGCTTCTGGCGGCCGGAGTGGCCCTCGCGGCCGCAGGCTGTGCGAAGAAGTCGTACGTGCAGCGTGAGGTCGGCGAGGTCAACAAGAAGGTGGACGCCGTGTCGCAGGAGGTCGAGAAGACCCAGCAGCGCGTCCAGCAGAACGAGGTGCGCATCGACCAGGTCGACAAGACTTCCCAGGCTGGCATCGGCGAGGCGAAGAGCTCGGCGCAGGCCGCGATGACAAAGGCCGAGGTCGCCGAGAAGGCCGCGAAGGGCAAGCTGATCTACCAGGTCACGCTCTCGAACGACAAGGTCCGCTTCCCGGTGAACAAGGCGCTGATCAGCGACGAGGCCAAGGCCATGATCGACGAGGCCGTGGCTCCGCTGGTCCAGGAGAACCGCGGCGTCTACTTCGAGATCGAGGGCCACACCGACTCGACCGGCAGCGCGGAGTACAACCACAGCCTCGGCGAGCAGCGGGCGATGGCGGTTCGCGACTACATCGCTGCCAAGCACGGGATCGCGCTCAGCCGGCTGAACGTGATCTCCTACGGCGAGGACAAGCCTGTCGCGGACAACAAGACGAAGGACGGACGCGCCCAGAATCGCCGGGTCGTGATCCGGATCCTCGAGTAGCCGAGCCCGTACACCTCGCGGCCCCGGCGCCCCTCGCGGGCCCGGGGCCGCGCTGTTTCTCGGCGGTCTTCCTCGAGGCGGTCCCGGAATGCGTGCGGCCCGCCGGCCGTATCATTCCCGGAGGTGATGGGCCTCGCCGACCGGCCGCCACGCGCCGCCCCCGACCCCCCCGCGCCGGACGAGACGTTCCTGCTCGCCCGGGCACGGCGGGGCGAGATCTCCGCGTTCGAGGAGGTGGTGAGGCGCTACCAGCGGCGCGTCTACGCGACGGCCCTGCGCATCGTGCGCTCACACGACGTGGCCGACGACGTCGCGCAGGAGGCCTTCGTCAGGGCCTGGCGGGCGCTCGAGCGCTTCGACCTGGGCCGGCCGTTCGGTCCCTGGGTGTGCCGCATCGCCGCGAACCTGGCGCGTGAACCACGTGCGCTCGCCGCGCGCCCGGGAGCAAGGCCTGCCCGAGGATCACCTGGAGACGCCCGCCGCGTCCGCGGACCCGCTGGGCCGCGTGCTGGAGCAGGAGGCGACACGCGTGCTCGACGAGGCGGTCGCGGCCCTGCCGGTCGAGCAGCGGGCCGTGTTCGTGCTGCGCACGGTCGAGGAGATGTCGTACGACGAGATCGCCGAGGCGCTCGGCCTGCAGCCCGGCACCGTGATGAGCCGGCTGTTCCGCGCGCGCGAGCGCCTGGCGCGCGCTCTGCGCCCGTACCTCGGGCCTGCCGCCGTCCGGGACAAGGGGGGCGCGGCGTGAGCGCGCACGAGCGGGAGCGGCTCTCGGCGTACCTCGACGACGCGCTGCCGTCCGCGGAGCGCGCCGTGGTCGAGGCGCACCTGGCCGCCTGCGAGGAGTGCGCGGGCGCTGCTCGGCCGCCCTGGCCGAGGTCGACGGGGCCGCGGCGGGCCTGCCGGTGGCCGCCCCCGAAGGCTACTTCGACGACTTCGCCGCGCGCGTACGTGGCGCGCATCGAGGCCGAGGCGGCCGCGCGGGCGCCCGGGCCACGACGCCTGCGCACGCTGCCCCCCTGGGCCTGGGCGGTCGCCGCGGCGCTGGTCCTGGCCGTGGTGACGCCGTTGACGCTACGGGAGCGATCGGCCGAGCGGCCCTCCGAGCGGGTGGCGGCTCGACCGGTCCAGCCGGTGACCCGGGCGCCCGGGGCGGCGAAGGCGGAGCCCACGGTGCCACCGGTCGAGCGGGCGCAGGCCCTGCGGGCAGCCCCGCTGCCGCGACCCGCCGCTGCACAGCCGCGGAACGCGCCTTCCAGGCCGGAGCCGCCTGAGGCCCAGGCGGCCGGCGCCCTGCGCCTGCGAGAGGCCGCGCCGCCTGCGCCGGCGGCGCCGGCGGCGGACGGAGGCGGCTGTACCCGCCGAGCGCAAGGCGGCGGGCGCGAGCCCCGCGGTTTCCACGGACGCGCGGCGCGACAAGGAGGAGCTCGCTGACGCGGCGGCGCCTCGCGGCGCGGAGATGCGGACCGCGGCGGCCGGCGAATGCGGGGCGAAGCGAGCTGGCGGCCGCCGGAGTGGCTGCCGGGGCGGCGCCGTCGACGAGCGGCGCCGTGGCGGAGGTCGTGGCGCCCGCTCGGCGGCAGCCAGCGAGTTCCAGAGGCTCGCCGCCGATGCGGCCGGCGGGGCTGGCCGAGTGGCGCACGCTGCGCGAGCGCTGGCGTGCCCTGGCAGCGCGCACCACGGGCCCGCAGGCCGACGAGGCGCGCGTGCGGGCGATCGACGCGGGCTCGAGGCCGTGCGTGCCGGCGGCGGCGAGGCCGATCGCGCGGCGTTCCAGCTCGAGGCCGACGCGTACCTCGCCCGGCCCGACGCGCTGCAGAAGGAGCGCGTGCGGCGCTCGTCGCCGCCGGAGCCGCCCCTAGCCGCCCTGACGGCCGGCGTGCCCCGCGTGCGCAGCCGGCTGTGACTGTAGCCGTAGCCGAAGTAGAGCACGATCCCGATCGCCATCCAGACGCCGAAGCGGATCCAGGCCGCGCGCGGCAGCCCGGCATCACGAACAGGCAGGAGACCGCGCCGAGCGGGCGCCACGACCCAGACGAGGGGCACGCGGAAGGGGCGCGGGCCGCGCGGGGTCGCGCAGGCGCAGCGCGAGCACGCCCAGGCACACGACCAGGAAGGCGAACAGCGTGCCGATGTTCGTGAGGTCGTAGGTCTCGTCGTCGTCGAGCAAGGTGGCGCCGATCGCCACCACGACGCCGGTCACGATCGTGGTCGACGTGCGGCGTGCGGTAGACCGGGTGCACCGCCCGGAACGCCTGCGGCAGCAGGCCGTCGCGGCTCATCGAGAAGAAGATCCGCGGCTGGCCGAGCTGGAACACCAGCAGCACCGCGCGTCATCGAGACGATGGCGCCGAAGGAGATGATGGCCTGTCCCCAGCCGAGGCCGGCCGCCTCGAACGCGCGCGCCAGCGGGTCCGAGCCCTTGAGCTGCGTGTAGGGCACGAGCCCGGTGGCCACCAGCCCGACGACCGCGTAGATCAGCGTGCAGATGACCAGCGAGCCGAGGATGCCGCGCGGCATGTTGCGCTGCGGGTCCTTCGTCTCCTCGGCGGCGGTCGACACCGCGTCGAAGCCGATGTAGGCGAAGAACACGATCGCCGCGCCCTGGTGGATCCCGCGCCAGCCGTTCGGGGCGAAGGGCGCCCAGTTCTTCGGGTCGAGGTAGAGCGCTCCCACGCCGACGAACAGCGCCAGCACCGCGAGCTTGAGCGCCACCATCGCGTTGTTCAGCCACGCGCTCTCGCGGATCGCCGATCACGAGCACCCAGGTGATCGAGGCCGACGATCACGATCCCCGGCACGTTGATCGAGACGTGGTGGCCGAGCACGCAGAGGCAGCTCGCCCGATCCGCTCGGGGTAGGACAGCAGCACGTCGCGGTAGCTGTGCCCGAGCCAGAACGGGAAGTCGATGCCGAAGAAGCGCAGCAGCGAGCTGAAGTAGCCCGACCAGGCGATCGCCACCGCGACGTTGCCGACCGCGTACTCCAGGATCAGGTCCCAGCCGATGATCCAGGCCACGAGCTCGCCCAGCGTGGCGTAGGCGTAGGTGTAGGCGCTGCCGGAGATCGGGATGAGCGCGGTGAGCTCCGCGTAGCACAGCCCCGCCAGAGCGCACACGGCGCCCAGCAGCAGGAACGACACCACCAGCGCGGGCCCCGCGCCGTAGCGCACGACGCTGCCGTCGGCGGCCGATCTCGCCCACCGCTGCGGTGCCGATCGCGGAGAAGATGCCGGCCCCGATCACCGCGCCGATGCCCAGCATCACCAGGTCGCCCGCGCCCAGCGTGCGCTTGAGGGCGGGTGTGGTCCCCGACTCGAGGTCGGCCACGATGTCGGCGACGGTCTTGGTGCGGAGAAGCCCGCGCATCCCGCCTCCTGGGCGGCCCGTGCGCCGCTCCGGTCAGGGCGCGCATGATAGCATGCGGGTTTCGGCCGAGGGAGGCAGGGGCGCCCGATGCTGGTGGTGATGCGGCAGGACGCGACGGAGGAGCAGGTCCAGGGGGTCGTGCGCGCGATCGAGGCGCGCGGCTTCAAGGCCCACGCCATCCCCGGCGCGCAGCGCACGGCCATCGGCATCACCGGGAACCGCGGCGCGGTCGACAGGCCGGTGTTCGAGAGCCTGCCCGGCGTGCTCGAGGTGATCCCGGTGACGCACGCCTACAAGCTGGTCTCGCGCGAGGTCAAGCCCGAGGGCACGCTCGTCCGCGTGGGCGACGTGGCGATCGGCGGCGAGCGGCTGGTGATCGCCGCGGGCCCGTGCGCCGTCGAGTCGCTGGAGCAGACGCTGACCGTCGCCCGCGCCGTCAGGCGGGGCGGGGCGAACCTGCTGCGCGGCGGTGCGTTCAAGCCCCGCACCAGCCCCTACTCCTTCCAGGGCCTGGGCGAGGAAGGCCTGCGCATCCTGGCGGCGGCGCGCGAGGAGACCGGGCTGCCGGTGGTGACCGAGGCGCTGGACGTGGAGGGTGTCGACC
The DNA here is from genome assembly GCA_963831755.1 of uncultured Acidobacteriota bacterium. Lineage (GTDB taxonomy): Bacteria > Acidobacteriota > Vicinamibacteria > Fen-336 > Fen-336 > DATBSL01. The sequence continues at coordinate 11,554 of CAWHRC010000011.1, read as the reverse complement.
TCGTCGAGCGCTACGCCGACGCGATCCAGGTGGGCGCCCGCAACATGCAGAACTTCTCGCTGCTCAAGCGCTGCGGCAAGGCGCGGCGGCCGGTGCTGCTCAAGCGCGGCCTGGCCGCAACGCTCGAGGAGTTCCTGATGTCGGCCGAGTACATCCTGGCCGAGGGCAACTACGACGTGATCCTGTGCGAGCGCGGCGTGCGCACCTTCTCGGACTTCTCGCGCAACACGCTCGACCTCGCGGTGGTGCCGGCGGTGAAGACGCTCTCGCACCTGCCGATCCTGGTCGACCCGTCGCACGGCACCGGCCGCCGCGACAAGGTGGCGCCGATGTCGCGCGGCGCCGTGGCGGTGGGCGCGGACGGGCTGATCCTCGAGGTGCACCACGACCCCGACACGGCGCTGTCCGACGGCGCGCAGTCGATCACGCCCCCGGCCTTCGAGGCGCTGGTGCGCGAGCTGCGCCAGATCGCGCCGGTGGTCGGCCGCACGCTGTAGGCTGCGGCAGCGCGCCAGGCTGCGGCGCGGCACCGCCGATCAGACCACGAGCTCGGAGCGGAGCGGGTCAGGAGAACCGGATCAGCTTCCTGTCGAGCAGGCGCGCGAAGATGAGCAGCGCCTCGTCCTCCGTCATCGGGCACAGCTTGAGGATCGACTGCACGTCCCACTGGCCGTTGACACGCGAGAGCACGAAGCCCTCGTGCGGGTCGAGGTTCTGCCGGGTGAGCGTCGCCAGGTCGACGGCGATCGTCGGGATGCCCTCCGGCGCGATCTCCCGCCGCTGGCGCTCGCGTTCGCGGGCCTCGCTGGTCGCGAGCAGCCCCTTCTTGGCGTGCTGGTTCAGGCGGTCGAGGGCGAGCACGTCCTCGTACGCCTTGAGCGCGCCGTCGAAGCGCTTCTCGCTCAGCCGCTGGTAGGCGAGGCTGAGCAGGGCCTGGATCGCCCCGACCGGGTCGGACACCTGCGAGGCGGGCGGCACCTTGTCGACGACCAGGTGACCGCGCGAGTGCAGGTCGAACACCAGCGCCGCCGCCTCGAAGTCGGAGCGGCGGAGCTCCAGGCTCATGTCCGCGAGGCTGCGGCCGGCGGCCGCGAGCGCCACCAGCTGGCGTTCGAGCTCCGGGGCGTCGTCGGGCAGCGGCTGCGCAGTCTTGAAGGTCGTCTCCATGGTGGGGAAGACGTCGAGGATGCGCTGCCACTCGTCCACGCGCCGGATCCCCTCGAGGATGACCGGCGTCACCGGCGTCTCGAAGCTGATCAGGATGTTGTCGGGCAGCTCGCCCTCGTGGAACTCGAACTGTCCCGAGGGCCAGAGGAACAGGTCGTAGATCGTCTCCTCGGCCTTGGTCTTGAGCGCTCTCTTGAGGCCGTCCTCGCCGAGCAGGCCGTCGGCCACGAGGATCGATCCGAGCAGGCGGCCCTTCTCCTCCTGCTTCAGCAGGGCGCGGAACAGCTGCTCCTCGCTGAGCAGCCGCAGGCGGATCAGGAACTGGCCGAGCGACTCGCGGGGATCGTTCGACCAGGAGGAGAAGATGTTGCCGTCGCGCAGGCTGATCCGCTTCTCGATCGAGCGCCGCTCGACGTGCAGGCTGCCGGTCTTGCGGCCGGAGGCCGCCCACTGCAGGACGTCGGGCAAGGGCATCGTCCGCAGGTCGCCCTTGAGGCTCATGGGCGTGTCAGGCCGCGCGCGCGCGGCTCAGGCGTCGTCCCAGGCGATGTCCCAGAACAGGTAGTCGCGCCAGCTGTCCGGCGTCCGGCGCACGCCGAGGCTCAAGGTCAGGTGCGGCAGGGCAGGCGGCCGCCGCGGCCGGCGGACCAGCCGCAGGCCGGCCTGCTCCGGAAGCAGGTCGCCCTTTCTGCGGTTGCACGGGATGCAGCACGTGACGATGTTCTCCCACTCCTTGCGACCGCCGCGTGCGACAGGGATCACATGGTCGAAGGTGAGGTGGGAGGGCGGGAAGCGCCCGCCGCAGTACTGGCAGACATGGTCGTCCCGCGCGTAGACGTTCGAGCGGGAGAAGGGCACGTCGGCGAAGGCACGTTTCATACGGACGTGACGGAGGAGGCGAAGCACCGAGGGCAGCTTCACCCGAACCGTGACGCCGCGGATCTCCCGATCGTAGACGGCGATGACCTCGACCTTGCCTTGGAAGAGGAGGGTGATCGCTTTTTGCCACGGTACGACCCTCAAGGGTTCGTAGGTAGCATTGAGAACGAGCGTCTGGTCCATCGGCGCGATCGACACGATTGTGCCGTTCGCGTCCGATGTCTGTCAAGGACGGGGGGTTGGCGGCGGGGGCCATTCTGGCCCGCGACCGGGGTGGGCGGGCTCAGTCTCCTGTCTGCTCAGCGCTGCACTCGGGCCGAGCCGCCTTTCATCACCCGCTCGACCTCGGCGAGGCTCGCCATCGTCGTGTCGCCGGGGGTCGTCATGGCCAGGGCCCCATGCGCCGCGCCGCACTCGACGGCCCACTGCGGGCCCTTCCCCGCCAGGAAGCCGTAGATGAGCCCCGAGGCGAAGGAATCGCCGCCGCCGACGCGGTCCCAGATCTCGAGCTGGTCGTAGGCGCGCGAGCGGTGCAGCTGGCCGTCGGTGAACAGCACCGCCGCCCAGTCGTTGAGCGACGCGGTGCGCGCGTGGCGCAGGGTCGTGGCGACGGCCCGGAAGTTGGGGAAGGCGTCGACCGCGCGCTCGATCATGCGCTGGAAGTTGGCCGGGTCGAGCGCGGAGAGGTTCTCGTCGAGCCCCTCCACCTCGAAGCCGAGCGCGGCGGTGAAGTCCTCCTCGTTGCCGAGCATCACGTCCACGTAACGCGCCAGCTCGCGGTTCACCTCCTGCGCGCGCTTCTGGCCGCCGATCGACTTCCACAGCGACGGGCGGTAGTTGAGGTCGTAGGAGACGACCGTGCCGTGCTTCTTGGCGGCGGCCATCGCCTCCTTCGCCACCAGCGGCGTCGTCTCCGAGAGCGCCGCGAAGATGCCGCCGGTGTGGAGCCAGCGAGCCCCGTCGCGGCCGAAGATGGCGTCCCAGTCGACCTCGCCCGGGCGCATCTGGCTGGCCGCGGTGTGCCCGCGGTCGGAGCAGCCGACCGCGGCACGCACCCCGAAGCCGCGCTCGGTGAAGTTGAGGCCGTTGCGGACCGAGCGCCCGACCCCGTCGTCGGGCACGAAGCGCACGTGCTGCTGGTCGACGCCGCCCTGGTAGATCAGGTCCTGGATCAGCCGCCCGACGGGGTTGTCGACGAGGGCCGTCACGAGCGCCGTGCGCTGGCCGAAGCAGCGCCTGAGGCCCCGGGCGACGTTGTACTCGCCGCCACCCTCCCACGCGCGGAACTGGCGGGCGGTGTGGATCCGGGTGTCGCCCGGGTCGAGGCGCAGCATCACCTCGCCGAGGCTGACGAGGTCGAAGCGGCAGGCGCCGGCGGGCTTGATCTCGAGGGCCATAGGAGGCGAACGCTAGCCTCCGGCGCGCGCGCGTGTCAATGATGCGAGGGACGGCCGGGACGTGGAGGGGTGGGACCCGACGACGTTCTGTCCCTGACCAGGGTTACGATGCGTTGATAGGGAGTTTGAATCTATTTGCACCCTTTCGCCACCGGAGCGGGTACCCTGTAGCGATGCTCCGGGCGAAGGCCAGCGTCGGGGCTGGTGCGGATTGGGCAGGATAGGCCGGCGGCCGGTGCGTCGGCTCGCTGCTCGCCTGGTGGAGGCGGTTCCGGTCATGGCCGCCATTGCGGCCGCTGCCGCCTTGCCGGCCGCGTGCCGGCCACCGCGACCGACGTCGCGTGCCCCCGCGGTGGTGCTGGTCTCGATCGACACGCTCCGCCCCGACCACCTGGGCTGCTACGGCTACGACAAGCCGACGTCTCCCGAGATCGACGCCTTTCGCCGCGACGGGGTCCTCCTGCGGCGGGTGATCGCCCAGGCTCCGTCGACACTGTCGTCTCACGCGTCGATGCTCACCTCTCTGTGGCCTCTGCACCACGGCGCCTCGATCGCGCGGAACTCCGCGTTGCGCCCGGGCGTCGAGACGCTGCCGGCGGTCCTCAGGCGCGCAGGCTTCGCGACGGCCTCGTGGAACGGAGGGGGACAGCTCCACAGGAGCTGGGGTCTCGACCGTGGCTTCGACGTCTACGTCAGCGCCACCGACTCCTCGAACGTGGACGTGGGGGAGGACACGCTCGCGCAACAAGTGGATGCGGCGAGGCCTTGGCTCGAGCGCGTCCGGCAGCGGCCCTTCTTCCTCTTCCTCCACACGTACCAGGTACACCATCCCTACGCGGCTACGCCGGCGCAGCTGCAGCGGATGGAGAAGGGCTATCACGGCAAGCTGCCGAACCGGATCTCGGTGCGGCTGCTCGAGAAGATCAACGAGGGAATCCACCGTCTCCAGCCCGGCGACCTCGAGCACATCGAGGCCGTCTACGACGGGGGGATCCTGGCCGCCGATTCCGACTTCGGTGACTTGCTCCGCCTGCTGAAGGGCCTCGGGCGCTACGACGAGACGACGATCGTGCTGACCTCCGACCACGGCGAGGCCTTCGGCGAACGCGGCAAGGTCGGGTGGCACGGGGACACGCTTTACGACGAGCAGCTTCGCATCCCGCTGATCGTCAAGCTGCCCGGATCACGGCTCGCGGGCACGCGCATTGAGACGCAGGTCCGCGAGATCGACCTGGCTCCGACGCTCCTGAGCCTCCTGGGAATGCCGGTCCCGCCGGCGTTCAGCGGCAACGTCATCGACCTGGCCGGCGGGGCCGCGGACCATCCCCCGTGGGCCGTGGCGAGCATCGACGGCAACCCCCACAACGTCGCCCTGCGCACGCGTCGCTGGAAGTGGTACGAAGGCCGGCTCTTCGACCTGCGCGCCGATCCTGGCGAGCGGCGGGACGTGGTTGCACTGCACCCCGAGATCGAGCGCGACCTGTCCGCGCGGCTGGCCGCCATCCTTCAGTCGCGGGATATCGCGCCCGACACACCGGTCGTGCAGACCGAGGAAGCCAGGAACGAGCTGCGGGCCCTCGGCTACGTCAACTGAGGCGCACGGCGGATGCAGGGCATCCGTCGGACAGGGCGCGCCGGCTGGACGCGCTCACAGGATCAGCATGGCGTCGCCGTACGAGTAGAAGCGGTAGCGCTCCCGGACGGCCTGCTGGTAGGCGGCCAGCACGGGGCCGCGGCCCGCGAAAGCGCACACGAGCAGCAGCAGTGAGGAGCGGGGGAGGTGGAAGTTCGTGATCAATCCGGAGAGCGCGCGGAAGCGGTGGCCCGGGGCGATCACGAGGGCCGTCTCACCCGAGCCGGCGTGGAGCTCACCGTCGTCACCGAGCGCCGACTCGAGCGTCCGGGCGGCGGTAGTGCCCACGGCGATCAACCGCCGGCCTTCGGCCCGCGCCCGGCTGATTGCAGCTGCGGCCGCTTCGGGGATCGTGTAGTGCTCCGGGTCGACGCGGTGCTCGCGGACGTCGTCCACCTCGACCGGGCGAAAGGTACCCGGTCCGACGTGGAGCACCAGCGTGGCCGCCTCGATCCCACGCACCGTCAGCCTCTCGAGGAGCCGGGGGGTGAAATGGAGGCCTGCGGTCGGGGCCGCGACACTGCCGGCCTCCTGTGCGTAGACGGTCTGGTAGCGCTCGCGGTCCGCGGGCGTGTCGCTGCGCCGGATGTAGGGCGGCAACGGCACGTGCCCGTGGCGCTCGACGGCCGCGTCCGGGTCGCCGTCGGCGGCGAGCAGCCGCACGAGGCGCGTGGGTCCCGCTCGGCGGCCAGCGGAGGCGCCTGCGCGGGGGCCGGCCTCGGCCTCCAGGCGCGCCTGGAGCCCGGGCCCGACCGTGATCAGCGTCCCGGAGCGTAGGCGTCTTCCCGGCCGGACGAGCGCTTCCCAGAGGTCCACGTCGTGCCGGCGGACGAGCAGGATCTCGGCCGGGCCCCCGTTCGGCCGCCGGCCGAGCAGGCGCGCCGGGAAGACGCGGCTGCGGTTGAGGACCAGCAGGTCGCCGGGCCGCAGCAGCTCGGGCAGCTCGCGGAAGCGCCGGTGCTCGACGGCGCCCGTGGCGCGGTCGAGCCGCAGCAGGCGCGAGGCGTCGCGCTCGGCGAGCGGCTCCTGGGCGATCAGCTCGGGCGGCAGCCGGAAGTCGTAGGCCTCGAGCGCGTGGTCCGCGGCGGTCACACCGCCCCGCTCAGAAGAGCTTCTTCTGCGGCGCGCCGGCCGGGGACGGGCTCGGCAGGCCGAGGTGCTCGTAGGCCCGGCGCGTCGCCGTGCGCCCGCGCGGCGTGCGGTCGAGAAAGCCGTGCTGCAGCAGGTAGGGCTCGTAGATGTCCTCGATCGCGTCGGGCTCCTCGCTGATCGCGGCCGCCAGCGCGCTGAGGCCGACGGGGCCGCCGCCGAACTTGTCGATGATCGTCAGCAGCAGCCGGCGGTCGACCTCGTCGAAGCCGTGGGCGTCCACCTCGAGCAGGGCGAGGGCGTCCTTCGCCACCGCCGTCGTGATGGCGCCCCCCGCGCGGACCTGCGCGTAGTCGCGCACGCGCCGCAGCAGGCGGTTCGCGACGCGCGGCGTGCCGCGGCTGCGGCGGGCGATCTCCGCGGCGCCGCCCGTGTCGATCGGGACGTCGAGGATGCGCGCCGAGCGCACCAGGATGCGCTCGAGGTCGCTCTCGGCGTAGAAGTCGAGCCGGTGCACGATGCCGAAGCGGCCGCGCAGCGGCGCCGTCAGCAGCCCCGCGCGGGTGGTGGCGCCCACCAGCGTGAAGGGCTTGAGCGGGATCTTCATCGAGCGCGCGCCGGGCCCGCTGCCGATCATCAGGTCGAGGCTGTAGTCCTCGAGCGCCGGGTAGAGGATCTCCTCGACCTTGGCGTCGAGGCGGTGGATCTCGTCGACGAACAGGATCTCGCGCTCGTCGAGCGCCGTCAGCAGCGCCGCCAGGTCGCCGGCGCGCTCGATCACGGGCCCGGCGGTGGCCTTGATCGGCGCCTCGAGCTCGGCCGCGATCACGTGCGCGAGGCTCGTCTTGCCGACGCCCGGCGGGCCGAACAGCAGCACGTGGTCGAGCGCCTCGCCCCGTGCGCGGGCGGCCTCGATCGCCACCCGCAGGTTCGCGATCACCTGCGGCTGGCCCACGTACTCGTCGAGGCGGCGCGGGCGCAGCGACACCTCGAAGCCGAGGTCGTCGTCGATCGGGCGGCCCGTGACGAGGCGGTCGTTCACAGGGGCCTAGCTTAGCAGGGGAGGCCGACGCCCGCGGGTCCTCCGCTCAGCGCCCGGAGAGGATGCGCAGCGAGCGGCGCAGCAGGTCCTCGAAGCGGCCCTCGCCGTCCTTGAGCGCCCGCTCGGCCCCTCGCTCGGCCTCGGGCCGTGAGTAGCCGAGGTGGACGAGCGCCGAGACGAGGTCGTCCTTCGCGCTGGCCGGGGCCGCTCCGGCGGGCGGCTCGGCCGCCGCCGCCTCGAGTCCCAGCATCCTGTCCTTGAGCTCGACGACCAGGCGCTCGGCCGTCTTCCTGCCGACGCCCGGGATCCGCGTCAGGCGCGCCACGTCGCTCGTCTTGAGCGCGGTCACGAGGTCGGGCGCCTCGATGCCCGAGAGGATGGAGACGGCCAGCCGCGGGCCCACCCCGGAGACGGCGATCAGCCGCTCGAAGAGCGCCTGCTCGGCCGCGGTCAGGAACCCGAACAGGGCGAGCACGTCCTCGCGCACCTGGGTGTGGGTGAGAAGCTCCACCTCGCTGCCGAGCTCGCCCAGACGGTAGAACGTGCTCAGCGGGATGGCGACGCGGTAGCCCACGCCGCCGACGTCGACGACGACCTCCTGCGGCTGCTTGCGGACCAGGCGGCCGCGGAGCTGGGCGATCATCGGCCGACGGGCGTCGCGCGCCCGGCGTCCACGCACGCGAAGCAGAGCGCGACGGCCAGCGCGTCCGTCGCGTCACCGGCCGCCGCGTCTGCATCGAGCTGCAGCATGCGCGTCACCATGAAGGCGACCTGGGTCTTTTCGGCGCGGCCCGAGCCCGTGACCTGCTGCTTGACCGTGGCCGGCGGGTACTCGTGGACGGGCACGCCGGCCTCGGCCCCGGCGAGCAGGACGACGCCTCGCACGTGGCCCAGCACGAGCGCGGTGCGGACGTTGGCCGCGTGGAACACGTCCTCGACCGCGAGAGCGTCCGGGTGGAGCCGCGCGATCAGGCCGGCGAGGCCGGCGTGGATGTGGCGCAGCCTCTCGGGCAGCGTCAGGCGCGTGCCTGGCGCGAGCGCCCCGCTCTCGAGCAGGCGGTGGCGACGCCCGTCGGTCTCGACGGCTCCGTAGCCCGTCCGCTGCGAGCCCGGGTCGACGCCGAGGACGATCATCTAGCCGGCGGCCGCCGCCTCCATCTCCGCCTCGGAGATGTCGGAGTTGTCCCACACGCTCGAGACGTCCTCCTGGTCGTCCAGGGCCTCGACCAGCTTCAGCAGCTGCTGGGCCTTGGCGCCCTCGAGCGGGATGTTGTTGTCGGCGAGCTTCTTGACCTCGGCCTCGTCGGGCTCGATGCCGGCCTTCTTCACGGCCTCGCGCACCGTCTCGAAGGCGTGCGGGGTGGTGTAGACGGTGAACCCGCCGGCGTCGCTGACGATGTCGTCCGCCCCGGCGTCGAGCGCGATCTCCATCAGCCTGTCCTCGGTCGCCTTTCCGGCCGCCACCGAGATCACGCCCTTGGGCTTGAACAGGTAGGCCACGCTTCCGGCGCCGCCCAGGTTGCCGCCGTGCTTCGTGAACAGGTGGCGGATCTCCGAGACCGTACGGTTGCGGTTGTCGGTCGTGCCCTCGACCAGGATGGCGACGCCACCGGGCCCGTAGCCCTCGAGCACCAGCTCCTCGTACGAGGTGCCCTCGAGCTCGCCCGTGCCCTTCTTGATGGCGCGGGTGATGTTGTCGGCGGGCATGTTCGCCGCCTTCGCCTTGTCGAGCACGGTGCGCAGGCGCGGGTTCGAGTCGGGGTCGCCGCCGCCCAACCGCGCGGCGATCGTCAGCTCACGGATGAGCTTCGTGAAGACCTTGCCCCGCTTCGCGTCGAGCGCGCCCTTCTTGTGCTTGATGGTGTGCCATTTGGAGTGTCCGGACATCGCACTTCTCCTGCAGCGGTGGGTCGGGAAAAGTCTATCACCGGCTCGCGAGTGCCGGGTACGAACAAAAAAAGCCCCGGTCCAAGAGGACCGGGGCTGTCGAGCACGAAGAAAAATCCCGGCAACGTCCTACTCTCCCACCAGGTCGCCCTGACAGTACCATCGGCGCAGGAGGGCTTAACGGCCGTGTTCGGAATGGGAACGGGTGTGACCCCTCCGCCATGGTCACCGGGATGAAGCTATCAAGCCATCGACACCGAAGGATCCTTACATTCCAGGGGGATGCTGCGTCGCACCCCCTTTAACCCCCGCGCTTCGCGTCGAGAATGAATCCCGCCGCTACGCGCAGCTCGTGGCTGACGCGCTGTGTTCGCGTCGAGGGCGAAGGGGTGAAGTCGCACCGCCTACGGTTTCGGGCAGTGTAAACACCATGGTCAAGCCTCACGACCGATTAGTACCTGTTAGCTGAGAGCCTCACAGCTCTTGCACATCAGGCCTATCAACCTGGTGGTCTACCAGGGGTCTTTAGGCAGGTTACCCTGCGGGAGACATCATCTCGAGGCGGGTTTCACGCTTAGATGCTTTCAGCGTTTATCCCAACCGAACTTAGCTACCCAGCTATGCCTCTGGCGAGACAACTGGTGCACTAGAGGTTCGTCCATCCCGGTCCTCTCGTACTAAGGACAGGCCCTCTCAAGTCTCCTGCGCCCACAACAGATAGGGACCGAACTGTCTCGCGACGTTCTAAACCCAGCTCACGTACCGCTTTAATGGGCGAACAGCCCAACCCTTGGAACCTGCTACGGCTCCAGGATGCGATGAGCCGACATCGAGGTGCCAAACCTGGTCGTCGATGTGAACTCTTGGACCAGATCAGCCTGTTATCCCCGGCGTACCTTTTATCCGTTGAGCGATGGCCCTTCCATACAGAACCACCGGATCACTAAGTCCTGCTTTCGCACCTGCTCGACTTGTAGGTCTCGCAGTCAAGCTCCCTTGTGCCTTTGCACTCGACGGCTGATTTCCAAACAGCCTGAGGGAACCTTCGAGCGCCTCCGTTACTCTTTAGGAGGCGACCGCCCCAGTCAAACTACCCATCTAGCCCTGTTCCTCTCCCCGATGAGGGGAGCAGGTTAGAACCTAAGAACGTCAAGGGTGGTATCTCACCATTGGCTCCACCGAGCCCGAGAGCCCGGTATCAAAGCCTCCCACCTATCCTGCGCAGAACGCACCCAAGTTCAAGGCTAGAGTGCAGTAAAGGTGCACGGGGTCTTTCCGTCTAGTTGCGGGAAACCGGCATCTTCACCGGTACTACAGATTCGCAGTGCCCCTCGTTGAGACAGCGCCCAAATCGTTACGCCATTCGTGCAGGTCGGAACTTACCCGACAAGGAATTTCGCTCACTGTTGTTGCTCCACGACGTCGCATCGTGGGGGCCGGCCATTTCTGCCGGCCTCTGCATGTCGCCATGCAGGTCGGACTTTACCTTCGAGCCGTGCGGGCTCGCCTGGCGTCAAGTCTCTGAGGATTCCACGCTCTTGGCGAGCGTGGCCTTTCCTGCTGATTGACTGCACTCCGACATTGTCACCGCGTGTCGCGCGGTAGCCGGAGATACTCCAGTCTTCCCAGCATATGGCCAGGTTTGACTAAGGCTAGCGTGTCGTTAACCTTAGGACCGTTATAGTTACGGCCGCCGTTTACCGGGGCTTCAGTTCAGAGCTTTGCCTTGCGGCTAACCCCTCTCTTTAACCTTCCGGCACCGGGCAGGCGTCAGGCCCTATACGTCGTTTTTTTGACTTTGCAGAGCCCTGTGTTTTTAGTAAACAGTCGCTTGGGCCGTTTCTCTGCGACCCCGGCCAGCTCAGAGAGCGAGTCTCATCACCAGTCGGGGCACCCCTTCTCCCGAAGTTACGGGGTCATTTTGCCGAGTTCCTAAACGAGGGTTCTCACTAGCGCCTTAGGATATTCTCCTCGCCTACCTGTGTCGGTTTGCGGTACGGTCACCGCAAGACTCCTTAGAGGCTTTTCTTGGCAGCATGGGGTGGGCCACTTTATGAGCCGAAGCTCTCGTCATCAGGTCTCGGAAACGCGGCCCCGTGGATTTTCCTGCGGAGCCTTCCTACACCCTTGAACCCCCATCCAGTAGGGGGCTGGCTTACCCTTCTGCGTCACCCCATCGGTCTTGATCGTCTTGCGGCAGTACGGGAATGTTGACCCGTTTTCCATCGGCTACGCCTTTCGGCCTGGCCTTAGGACCGACTAACCCTGAGCGGATTGACCTTCCTCAGGAAACCTTAGGCTTTCGGCGAACGCGGTTCTCGCGCGTTTTCTCGCTACTTGTGCCGGCAGGGTCTCTTCCATACCCTCCACCCGTCCTTGTCGGTCGAGCTTCGACGGGTATGGAACGCTCCTCTACCAATCACGAGAGGCGAACCTCTCGTGAGTCCGCAGCTTCGGTAC
>CAWHRC010000010.1:0-72346 GCA_963831755.1 uncultured Acidobacteriota bacterium | reverse complement strand
TATAATTAGGCATCCATTTTCTTCCTGAGGAGAACTGCATGAGTGATAATAAAAAAGTGCGGGTCGCAATCATCGGGGTGGGAAACTGCGCCTCTTCCCTGGTGCAGGGAGTTCATTTTTACAAGGACGCCAAAGAAGACGAAGCAGTCCCTGGATTGATGCACGTCAACCTGGGCGGCTACCACATCCGCGACATCGAATTCACCGCCGCCTTCGACGTGGTCGACACCAAGGTCGGCAAGGACCTGTCCGAAGCGATCTTTGCCTATCCCAACAACACCTATAAAGTTTGCCGATGTCCCCCATCTGGACGTGCCGGTGTCGCGCGGCATGACCCACGATGGGCTGGGTAAATATCTTTCCCAAATCCTGAAGAAAGCCCCCGGTCCCACCGCGGATATCGTCAAGATCCTCAAAGACACCAAGACCGATGTGGTGGTCAACTACCTGCCGGTTGGCTCCGAAATGGCGACCAAATGGTACGTCGAGCAGGTCCTGGATGCCGGCTGCGGCTTCGTCAACTGCATCCCGGTCTTCATCGCCAGCCCGGAATACTGGGGCGAGCGCTTCCGCCGAGCGCGGCCTGCCGATCATCGGCGACGATATCAAGAGCCAGGTAGGCGCCACCATCCTGCACCGCGTGCTGACCAGCCTGTTCGTCGACCGCGGCGTGCGCCTGGACCGCACCTACCAGCTCAACTTTGGCGGCAACACCGATTTCCTGAACATGCTCGAACGCGAGCGCCTGGAATCCAAGAAGATCTCCAAGACCGGCGCGGTCACCAGCATGCTGCCCTATACGCTGGCCCGAGAGAATATCCACGTCGGCCCCAGCGATTACGTGCCCTGGCTGACCGACCGCAAGTGGTGCTACGTCCGCATGGAAGGCACCACCTTCGGCGATGTGCCGCTCAACCTGGAAGCCAAGCTGGAAGTCTGGGATTCGCCCAACTCGGCCGGCGTGGTGATCGATGCGGTGCGCTGCGTCAAGCTGGCCCTGGACCGCGGCATCTCCGGCCCGTTATCGCACCATCTTCCTACTTCATGAAGACCCCTCCCAAGCAGTTCAAGGATGATATTGCCCGCGAGATGACCGAAGCCTATATCAAGGGCGAAGAATCTTAAATTCTAACCGGCGCATTTGCCCGGTTGGTGTGGACACAGAAACCCAATATTCTTCATTTGTAATGTATAATTCTAGCTACCTTTTAACGTATTAATTTAGCAGGACGGACACACCGTCGAAGCGCATCGCCGGCAGGGCGTTCACCACGTTCGGCACCAGCCGCGCCACCGCCGCCCCGTTCACCTGGTAGCCGTGGTTCCCGCTGCCCGACTGGTCGGCCCAGTAGTCCCCAAGCCCGCTCGGCACCCCGGCGTCCGCCCGCCACCAAAGCTGCAGCCCGCTCAAGAGCGGCACCGCCTCTGTTCGCAGCGTGAAACCCGCCGTCGCCGTCTCGCTCTCCGCCGACCCCTCGCGGAAGGCCTTCGCCTTCACCGTCACCGTCGCCTCCACCTGCAGCGGCTCCGTGTACTCGGCCGACAGCAGCGTCGGCTCACTGCCGTCGAGCGTGTAGCGGACCTGCGCCCCGGGTGTCAGCGTCGCGATCGACACCGTCTGCGTCCCGTCGACGACACCGCCCGGCGGCGAGATCAGTGGCGCCGTCACCTTCGAGCCGATGGCGTACTTCGCCAGCAGGTAGTCCTCGACCTCGCGCACCTCCAGCGCCGAGAGCGCCTGGTCGTAGACGATCAGCTCCGCCAGGTCCCCGGCCCACGGCGAGCTGCCGTAAGAGGGGCCGAACTTGTCCGCAGGCACCGGCCCTGTCGTCACCAGCGAGACCACCGCCATCGTCCGCGGCCGCGGAGTCTTCAGCCCGTCCACGGGCAGCCCGTTGACCCGGGTCTGGCCGCCCGTCACCTGCAGGTGGACGCATTGCTCCCCCACAGCGCCCCGGGCACCTCCGGCGTCGTCCCGCTCGCCGCCGTCCCCGTCCCGCCGTTGAAGGTCCAGCTGTTGTGTCCCAGAAGGCTCCGCGACCCGACCCCCGCCGTCTCCGACTCCCTCAACACCCAGAACACCGTCCGGATCGTCGACAGCCCCGTCGTGAACGACACCGCGTCGTCTGCACCATCGAAGTGCACCGCCGGCAAGCGACTGGCGTCGTCCACGACCAGCCGTGGCGTGAGGCTGCCGTTGGCCTGGATCGCGTCGTTGGCCCCCCCGGACTGGTCGCCCCATCGGGAGACCCACAGTCCGGCGTCGGTCGCGATGCCGGCGTCGGCGCGCAGCCACAGCGCCAGTCCCGGTGCGGACACGACGGGCGAGGCCGTCGAATCGACGAAGGTCGCCGTGGCCGTGGCGCTGTCGAGATAGCCTTCCAGGAAGGCGCGCGCCTTCACGGTCGTCGGGGTCGAAATCAGGAGGGGGCCGGTGTACGGGTCGGAGGAGGTCGTTGGCTCCGAGCCGTCGAGCGTGTAGCGGATGCTCGCACCGGGCGTGGACGTGGTGAGCTGAACGGTGGTGGAACCCGAGAACGCTCCTCCCGCAGGCGAGATGGCCGGCGTCGCGGCCGACGGCGGGTACGGCCGGTACTTGCGGACCAGGTAGTCCTCGACCGCGGCGACCTCTCCCGCCGTGAGCGGGCGATCGTAGACGATCAGCTCGGCGAGGTCGCCCTTCCAGGGGCCGGAGCCGGCGGACTCGCCGAACTTGTCCGCAGACACTGGCGCGGTCGTCAAGAGCGAGACCACGGACATCGTGCGCGGCCGTGGAGTGTGGGTCCCGTCGACGACCTGGCCGTTCAGCCGCGTCTGACCGGCGGTCACGTACGCGGAGGCGTTGCTCCCCCACAGCGCGCCCGGAACCTCTGGCGTCGTCCCGCTCGCCGCCGTCCCCGTCCCGCCGTTGAACGTCCAGCTGCTGTGCCCCAGCAGGCTGCGCGAAGCAATCCCTGCCGTCTCCGACTCCTTCAGCATCCAGAACACCGTGCGGACGCTCGACAGGCCCGTGCTGAACGACAGCCGGTCGTCCGTGCCATCGAAGCGCAGCACCGGAAGGCCGTTGAAGCCGTCCTGCACGAGCACGGGGCGGCTCGAGGCCGTTGCCTGCGCCAGGTCGTCGTGGCTCGAGGAGCGATCGGCCCACGACTGGACGTTGCCGGCCGCGTCCGTCGTCACGCCCTGGTCCGCGCTCGCCCAGAGCACGAGTCCTTGCAGCGGGACGCCGCCCTCGCTCGTCCGGCGCTGGACCGAGACGATGGTGGCCGGGCTGCGGTTGCCGACGCTGTCGACCGCGACGACCTCGATCGACGCGTCGAGCTGCGCCAGCAGCCTCGTGGCGAAGGAACCGTCGAGCGCGGCCACTCCGGAGGCGGTCGAGCCGTTGGCGGCGTTGGCCAGCTCGACTGTCGCGCCCCTCTCGACCGCCCCGGGCAGCCCCTGCACCAGCGCGTAGCCCGCGTCCGACTCCTCTGCCGTGATGCGGGCGGGATCGGGAGCGGCGGGCGGCGTGCGGTCGACCACGACGCCGACGGCGGCGCTCGTCGTCTCGCCGAGCAGGCCGAACGCACTCGCCGTCACGCTGAGATCGCCTTCGGGCAGCGCCGCCAGCTCGAAGCTCGCCTCGTACGTGCGGTCAGCCACGAGCACGCCGGCCGCGGACTGCATCCCGGCCGTGAACTCCAGCCTCGCCACGGGCTCCGAGGTGCGGACGCGAGCCGTGAGCTGGTCGCGGAAGCGCGCTCCTGCCAGAGGCGCGAGGATCGCGACGGTGAGTGGCTGGTTGTCGACGAGCACGTCGACCCCGGCGCCCGCCGCGCCGACGTTGCCCGCCGCGTCCACGGCCACCGCCTTCAGCCCGTGCCAGCCCTCCGACAGGCCGGAGGTGCTCCAGCTGCCGACGAAGTCCGGCGCGCTCAGGGTCAGCGCCGGAGACGTGCCGCCGTCGAGGAAGATGCGGATCGAGGCGACGCCGGAGGTCGCGTCCGTGGCGACGCCCGCGACGGTCACGGCGCCGCGAAGCGTCTGGCGATCGACAGGGCTGGTGACGAAGGCCGGGGTCGGAGGCGTGCGATCGACACCGAACGTGACCGGGGAGAGCGCTGCCTCGTTCCCGGCCCGGTCGTGGACGTTCGCCGTGATCACGTGCTGACCGTCGCCGAGGTCTGCGACAGGCGTGGCCGTCAGCGCGGTCGTCGAGAGCGCGAACGGGATCGGCGTGCCGTCCAGCTGCAGGCCGGCCGTGGCGGGCGCCGTGTCGACGCCGCTGCCGGGCTGGGCGTCGGCCAGCAGCAGCTGGATGAACGGCCGCGCGGCGCTCGTCCACGACCCGGTCGCGGGAGCCGAGGCCGCGACCGTCGGCGGAATCGTGTCGGTCGTGACGAAGGTCCAGGAGATCGCCTGTTGCTGGCGGTTGCCGCTCTCGTCGACGGCGCCCGCCACCGACATGGTGTAGCGCTCGTTGACGAGGAGCGGCTCGGCCGGTGTGAAGACCGCTCGTCGGCGGTCCGCCGACAGGCTGATGGTTCCGGGCACGGGCGAAGGACCCGAGCGCGTCAGGCTCACGAGGCCGGACGCGTCGCCGGCCGCGGCGAGAGGCTCGTCGAAGCCGACGCCGAGCACGGCGGTCGGAGGCACCTGGATCGCACCGTCGGCGGGCTCCCGGCTCGTGACGGCCGGCGGCGAGACGTCCACCGTCCGGAAGCGGCTCGTGAAGGTCGTCAGAGGGTGGCGGCCGAACACGTCGCTGATGCCGGTGGTGGCCGTGACGATCAGCTCGCGCGCGTCCGGCCATGTGCTCTGCGGAAGGAGCGTCAGGGTCAGCCCGTCGGCCGACAGCTGCGGCGATCGGCTCACCACCCTGGCGCCGTCGCTCACGAAGAGGGTGCCCTGGCTGGCATCGGCGACGGGGTCGGAGAACAGGACGCGGATCGCCTGGTCGAGCGTCACACCCGTTGCGCCGTCCGCCGGGTCGACGGCCACGACCGCGATCGGCGTGTCGTCGAGCCGGATCGGATCGAGCACCAGCTCGCCACCCTCCGGCACGCTGCCGCCAGCGCGACCGACTCCTCCGGTCAGCTTGTCGGCGACCGTCACCGTGACGGCGCCGGTGGGTACCGTGTCGAGGGCGAACTGCCCGTCCACTCCCGCCTGCGTGAGGAGCAGCCCGGCACCCATGCTGACGCGCACGTCGGCGCCAAAGCCGGCCCGGCCGTCGGAGCGGAGCACGGTGCCGCGCACGGACCCGGTCGGCTGGATCGCCAGGTCGAAGGTGGCCGTCTGGCGCGGAACGACCGTCCCGCTGGCCGAGCCCCCGACAAGCCGAGCGCGCCCGATGCGCGCAGGGAGACCGTCACCGGACCGGCGAGCACTTCGGGGATGAGGAAGGTCCCGCTCGGGCTGGGCTTGACCACGACCTGGTAGGGGAATGACCCGGTGCCCACGGCCCGGACCTCGGACGAGTAGCCGGTCGGGACGCCGCTCACCGTGCCGCTGATGGCTCCAATGCCGTTCAGCTCGAGGTCGACACGAACCGTGTCCCGGGCAGGCACCTCCGCAGTCGATCGCGCCCGGTCGATGCTGCCGGGCACCTCGACGGAGAACGTCGCGAGCCCCGCGGGCACCTGCTCGAACACGTAGGTGCCGTCTTCGGGAAGTGTGGTGACCGAGAGCGTCCCGCCGCCGACTCCGCCGACCTCGACGGTCACGAGGCTGAGAGGCGCCACGCCCCCCCCTGCGGCGCGGACGGTGCCCTCCACCCGGCCGGTGTCACGCAACGCGACGTCGATCGCGAGAAGCTCGCCCTCAGACACGAGCGTCGCCGCGCTCGTGCCGCTGAGGCCGCCCCCCGAACGTGCCGCGGTCACGACCACGCGGCCCTCGGGAACACCCTCGACGCGGTAGGTTCCGTCGGCCCCCGCGAAGCTCGAGACACGGAACGAGCCCGACACGAGGTCGATGCGGGCGCGGGGCTCGGGCGAGCCATTCAGTCTCACGACGCCGGTGACGATGCCGAGCGCCTGTGCCGTGACGTCCAGCACCAGCTCCTGGTTCTCGTCCTGCAGGGTGCCGACGTTGAAGCCCGTGCGTCCCGTCAGCGGGTCCGCGGCTTCGACGCGGATCTGGCCCGCAGGCACGTAGCTGAACGAGAAATGCCCCGGGTCCCCGGAGCTGTCTGTCGTCACCTGGCCCACGGTGCGCCCGTTGGCGATCAGCGTCACGGTCCCCAGCGGAACCGCCGCTCCCGTTCCCGGCAGGCGGAAGTGGCCGCTGACGGTGCCCGTCGTGGTGACCTGCAGCGTCAGCTCGACGGTGTCGTCCGGCCGCGCGAGAGTGCCCGCTGTGCGCCCGCCCCGCCCCTGCGCATCGGACGCCGTGACGCTGAAGGGGCCCTCGGACACTCCCTGGAACGTGACGATTCCACCGCTGGCAGGCGAGAGCAGGCCCTCGAAGTGGCGAGAGGGATACTCGGTCTCGTCCAGGGCGACCCGTGCCTGGTCGATGGCCTGCAAGGCGCCGTCGACGACGTGCACGCGCACGGTGCCGCGGCTCTTCAGCCGGACGTCGTGGCTCGCGTCCTCGCCTCGTCGCAGGGCGATCTGGGTCCGTACGGTGAAACCCGTCTCGTGGTCGACCGCGGTCAGCGTCCAGGTGCCCTCGGCCAGGATGGGAGCGAAGCGGAAGGCGCTGTCGGCGCCCGTCTTCACGGTGACGTCGGGCAGCGCGCCGACCACGGTGACCTCGATGCCGGCGCCGGCCGGGGTGACGCCGTCGGGAAGGTAGACGTGGCCCGACAGGACACCGGCGAGCGTGTCGACGAACTGCAGGGACAGCGGGCCGGCCACTTCGCCGTCGCGCGTCAGGTTGCCGCGCGCGCCCGCGTCGAGTGAGAGGAAGCTGCTGTGGGCCGTGACGGCGAAGGAGCCCAGCGTCACCCCGCTGAAGGCGAACGACCCGTCCGGGCCCGTGCGCATGCGGTGCGAGGCGCCCGGCACGAGGTCGCACGTCTGCTGCCCGTCGTTGAGGAAGACGCGCGAGCTCAGGACCACGTCGGCGCCGTTGGCCGGCGTGCCCGGGCCGCCGGCGACCGCGGGCGGGTCGAGCACGACGCCGGTCACGCTGCCTGCTCCGCGGAACTGGATGATGCCGAGCACCGGTTCGCGGTCAGCGGTGATCGTGACGGTCGTGCCGGCGACGTCCGTGTAGCCGGCCGCCTGCCGGAAGGCACGAAAGGCGTGCGTACCGATCGGCAGGTCCGTGAAGAGCGCAGGCTGGTCGTCGCTCGCGCCGGCGCTCGCGCCCCGGCAGCCACAGGGGTTCAGGCAGACACCCTGGAGCAGGACCTGCTGGCCGTGGAGCTGGTGGCCCGCGGGATCGAGCACGAGCAGGCGCGCCTCTGCCAGGCCCGAGAGCCAAAGGTCGACCACCACCGACGGCGACGCTTCGACCGGGAACGTGAAGGAGCGGAGCGCCGAGCGTTTGCCATCCCTCGTGCGGGCCGTGACCGTTCTGCTGCCGGTCGCCGGCACACCACGGATCTCGTAGGTGCCGACCGGCGATGTCGCCCCGTCGGAGGTCAGCACCGTCAGGTCGCCGATCGTCACGTACACGTCCGCGGCCGGCGATCCACTCGCGTCGAGGACCGTGCCGCGCACGGTGCCCAGCGTCTCCTCCAGGGGAACCTCGATGAGGATGTCGGCCGGGACGTCCTGGCCCACGCTCGCACGGCCCGCCGTGGCGCCCCGGTCGCGCTGGTTGAGCGCCGCCGACACGACGAAGTCGCCGACGGGGACGCCGTCGAACCGGTAGCTCCCGCCCTCGTCGGTCTGCGCCACGGCCAGCAGCTGTCCAGCGAGCTGGTACTGGACCTGGAGGCCGGGCACGCGGCTGGTCCGCTGCGCCGGATCGGGGATGTTGGGATCGACCTTGAAGACCGTGCCGTGAATCGACGCGGCGTTCTCGTCGAGCAGGATGTCGACCACGGCAGGTGTGCCGGGACGATCGATGCGACCGGACCCGCTCCCGATCCCGGTGCTGCCACCGGCACGCACCACGATCGGGCCGACCGTGACGCCGTCGACGCGGTAGCGGCCGTCTCCGTCGGTGACGCCGGACCCGCCGCTCTGCGGGTCGCTGACGCTGAGGGCCGTCACCGTCACGCCGGGCGCCGGGACGGTTTCGGCGGAGCCTCCACCAAGGAAGCGGCGGACGGTGCCCGTGACCGAGCCGCGCGCCAAGAGCGCGATGTCGAGCAGGATCCGCTCGCCGTCGGCGCGCACGTAGCGCGTCACCTTGCGCAGGGCGCCCGTCACCGGGTCCTGTGTGAGGAGCTCGAACGGCGCACCGCAGGGGCTGCGCCGCACGTATCGGAACTCGAAGCCGCCCTGCTCATCGACAGGCACCTGGGATACGGGCGTGGCACTGCTGCCGTAGCCGCAGGCGACCGAGGGGTCGTTCGAGTACGTGACCGCCACGCTGGCCCCGAGGGGGCTGCCGTCCCCGTTGAGCACGCGGCCCGTGACCACGGCGCCAGGATCCTCGACCAGCGAGACGACCGGCTCGTCACTCGCGGGCGGGCCGAGCCTGCCGCGCAGGTCGGCGAGCCCGTCTACCGAAACCCGTGTCGGCAGGTAGTTGCCTTCGGGCTGGGCCAGGGTCGCGAACACGATCCGACCCGAGAGCTGCCGCCGCGCCGACTGCACCGTGTTCGCCGGCACGACGTAGTGCGAGACGGCGGCCGCGGTGGTGCCGTCCACGACCCGGTCGAAGAGCAACGCGAGCGAAGTGCCGAAGGGGCTCGCGCTCGAGATCGTCTCCGGACCGACGACACGGGCGGCGCGAAGCGTCGGCCCCGGGCCGAGGGCGGCGCCGCCATCGAGCTCGAATGGCCGCGAATCGTCGATCGTGCCGTCCGCGTCGACGTCCCGCTCCAGCACGAGGCGGTCCGCGTGCACGAGGTCGAGCACGACGCGCGCCTGCTCGCCTGCGGACAGGCCGACGCCGCGCAGCGTGCCGCGCAGGACGCTGCCGTCTCCTCGGGGCATGGTGACGGCGATGTCGAGGGCCGCCACCTGTCGCGGCCGTAGATCGAGCTCGTAGCTCGACGTGACGGGCGCGGTCAGCATTCCCAGCCAGCCCGAAGGCTCGACGGCTCCGAGTGGCACGATCACCGCGCCGGGCAGGCCAGCCGTGACGACACGGCCGCCCGCAATCCCCGTCTGGCCCTCGGCGCTGCGCAGGGTCACGTCCACGTCGCCTCCGGCCACCGCGAAGGTCAGGAACTCGCGGCCGGAACTCAGGATCCCGGCCACCTCGCGCTCGTAGTCGACCGCGCCGCCGGCAGCCGCGGCGGGCTGACCCAGGCTCGCTCCGATGGCCCGGGCCAGCTCCTGGCCCGCCTCGGTGGTCCGCAGCAGCTCATCGAACCCCGGGTCGGGGGCCGGGTCCCCGGACCAGAAGTCGTACAGCAGGTCGCGAACGGCCTCGGCCGGCGCCTCGCCGAGCCGGACGCGGAGGCCTGCCTCCGCAAGCGCGAGGGCCTTCTGCGTCACGACCGTGCGCGTCGTGCGGGTGACGCCCTGGGGGAGCGTGCCGTTCGGGGCGTTGGCGACGCTCCAGGCCTGGCCGAGCACGCGCATCGCCGCCTGCACGACGCCACCGGGCAGGCTGTCGACCGACGTCGGCAGGACGAGCGTGTCGGGCGAGAGCGGCACACCGCGCTCGCCGACGCCCACGGTGAAGCGCAGGTCGCCCTGGACGCCCGCGCCACCCTGCGCGTCGAAGCGCAGGTAGCTCGCCACCACCTGCCCGGTTCGGCGGCTGGTGAACTCGAGCGCGAAGCTGGCGGCGGCGCCCGGCGCGAGCGAGTCGATCGAGCGCGTCCCGCTCTCGCCGGGGGCGAACTCGAGACCGCTGAGCGCGGCGGCGTCGAGGCTGAGCGTGAGCAGGTTGGCCGTGCCTTGTCCGACGTTCGTCACCGTCACGTAGAGCTTGAAGCGCTCGTCGGTGCGGACGACGGAAGGGGCCGTGAAGGTCACGCTGAAGTAGGGGTTGCGCACCAGCACGCCGCCACTGGCGTGGCCCTTGAGCTTGACCGGGCCGATCGGCAGGCCCTCGAGTCGGGCGCGGATGTCGAAGTCGATGGTGTGGAAGCCTTCGCTGTCGCCGCGCACGGTGAACTCGGCCAGGCCCTGCTCGCCCGGGCCGAAGACGCCGTTGTCGTCGGCAGTGCCCGCGGTGCCGTCCGGCCCGAGGCCGAGCACGGCCAGCTCCTCCGACTGGCCGACGCTCTGGCCGTCCCTCACCAGGTTGGGCAGTGAGAGCGGGTCGTCGTTCTGCCCGCTCGTCGGATCGATCCCGCGGATGCCGTCCTTGCCGAGCGGGAGCAGGATGTGCCCCGTCACGTCGCGCACCACCAGCCCGGAGCCCGCGGGCGCGCCGTTGGCCACGAAGAGCTGCGCCGAGAAGAACTGCTTCAGGTACCCCACGTTCCCCGGGATCACGAGCACGCTCGGTATCCGCACGGCGCCGTCGCTCTGGGGCAGCTGAAGCGACGGTGGTGGTCCGCCGGGCTCGTCCGCCTCGGCCTCGAGCAGCATCGGCACGATGGTTGGCATCACCGGCACGGTGGCGCTCGAGGTGCGAGGAGGGGGAGGTGGCGGCTGGATCGCCTCCGGGACCACCTTGCCCTGCCGGTCGAATACCACCGGCATCGTCAGGTTCACGATGCCGGACTCGAGCTTCAAGCCGAGCGTGAACGCGAAACCGAGGTAGTTGTCGGGGTTGCTGAGGTCGACGCCTCGGTCGCGCAGCTCGTCCAGCGTCAGTGGCCGCGTCTTCACGGAGGTCACGAGGATCTGGTCGATCACCTTCAGCACGACCTGCGCGGGGCTCACGTCGAGCACCGGCCGGCCGGCCGACACCAGCCGCAAGTTCGACAGGAAGTAGTCGCCGGCATTCGGCAGCGCAGGAATCGGCAACAGCAGGGGGTCGGCCGGCAGGGCATCGCCCGGCTGCCGCTGCGGCAAGGTCACGGTCGTCGCCAGCCCTGGGCCGGAGAGCTCTCCCTCGACCTCGAAGCCGGCGCCGACGAATCGCGCGACGTCTCCGAGCGAAAGCTCGGAGGCGCCAGACCGCACCACGATGCGCACGGCCGAGGAGGTGTTCCTGGGGACGACAGGGTTGGACGGCTCGCAAGCCGCGGAAACGCCGACGACCCTCAGGTCGAGCTCGCCGATCTTCCGTAGCGGCGCTTGGGCTCTCGCGGGGGCAGCGCCGACGGCGGCAATTGCCGAGACGAGCGCGGCGATCAGTGCACGACGGCCCATGCCCCCTCCCGCACCGCCCGGGAGCCAGCCGTTTCCAGCCCCCGTCGGCCTAACGATGTGTGTCCAAGATGTGCGCGCGAAACTACGGTAAGGGATGTAATCGGGTCAATGAGACGTGTGGCTCAATACGCACAAACCTCGCTTAAGCGGAAAATGGAGCAGAGGCCGCATTGTGGTCAGCGCGGGGACGCGCCAGATCACACTTCCGCGCGCGCAGACAGCGATCTGATGGCCAGGCGAGTGCGACTGCATCCGGGCGGAGTGCCCAGACCTTCAGTCGACTACCCGGGTTCGGCTCCCTGGTCCCTTCTGCGAGCGAGTCTGAGACAGCGTATATGAGCTGCTAATTCAATGCCGGCGGCAGACTTGCTCTCGTCCTGCAAGCGCCCTGCGCCGAGGGGAGCCGCTCCTCCACGGCGCCAGCCGCAGGTCCGACACCGGTACGGTGGCCCCGTTTGGTGCGGATGTCCTACCGAGACGAATGATGGAACCAATTGTGTGGCGCCGATCGCCACTCAGTGCGGACGCAGATGCCATGGCCTCAGTGCACGCCGGCCGCTCCGCCGCGGCCCGCGCGCGGGCTCCTCATCAGGAACAGCAGCGGCACCAGGGCCACGAACAGCACGGCCAGGTCGCGGAACACGTCGGTGAAGGACGCCATCGCCGAGTGCCGCCGCACGAGACCCCAGACGGCCGCTTCGGCCTGCTGGGTCGCGGTGACGAGGTCCGAGCCGCGCGCCATGAAGGCGGCGCGCATCTGCTCGAGCAGCGCGCGCACCTGCGGGTTGTAGGGGTCGATGTGCGAGCCGAGGTTGTTGACGTAGACCTGCTGGTGGCGCGCCAGCATGGTGGTGGAGGCCGCGATCCCGAGGCTGCCGCCGATGTTGCGCATCAGGTTGAAGATGCTGGTGGCGTTGCCCATCTGCTCGCGCGGGATCGGGTCCATCGTGATGGTGGTCAGCGGCACGAACAGCAGCGCCAGCGCCACGCCCTGGATCAGCTGCGGCCAGAAGAAGTCCCAGTAGCCTGCGTTGAGGTTGAGGACGCCCAGCCACCACAGGGTCAGCGCGCCGGCCACGAGACCCAGGCCCAGCAGCCGACGCGCGTCGACCTTGCCGATCAGCAGGCCGACCACCGGCATCGCCAGGAACGAGCCCACGCCGCGCGGGGCGAGCGCGATGCCCGCCTGCAGCGAGGGGTAGCCGAGCAGCGTCTGCAGCAGGATCGGCAGCAGCACCAGGCTGCCGTAGAGCACGAAGCCGACCACGGTCATCAGCAGCACGCCGGCGGCGTAGGTGCGGGAGCGGAAGACGCGCAGGTCGACCACGGGGTGCTCGGCGTGCCACTCGTGCAGCAGGAAGACGACCAGGCCCACGGCCGAGACGATCGCGAGCGCCGTCATGAAGTGCGACTCGAACCAGTCCTCCTCCTGGCCCTTGTCGAGGAACACCTGCAGCGCCCCGATGCCCGAGCGCCAGCAGGCCGATGCCGGTCCAGTCGACGCGCGTCGAGCGCTGCGGCGCCGAGGTAGGGCGGGTCGAAGACGAAGCGCCGCATCAATCATGAGCGAGGTGATGCCCACCGGGATGTTGATGTAGAAGACCCAGCGCCAGCTGTAGCTGTCGGTGAGCCAGCCGCCGAGCACCGGCCCGAGGATCGGGGCGGTGACGATGCCGAGGCCCCAGAAGGCCATCGCCTTGCCGCGCCGCTCCGGCGGGAAGGCCTCCAGCATGACCGCCTGCGAGAGCGGCTGCAGCGCGCCGCCGGTCGTGCCCTGGATCATGCGGAACAAGATCAGCAGCGGCAGGCTGGGCGCGAGCCCGCACAAGAACGACGAGAGCGTGAAGCCGGTGACCGACAGCATCAGCAGCCGCTTGCGGCCGAACTGGCGCGCCAGCCAGCCCGCCAGCGGCAGCACGATCGCGTTCGCGACCAGGTACGACGTGAGCGCCCAGGTCGACTCGTCGATCGAGGCCGAGAGCGAGCCCGCCACGTGCGGCAGCGACACGTTGACGACGGTGGTGTCGAGCACCTCCATGAAGGTCGCGAACATCACCGCGATCGCGACGATCCACGGGTTGACGACGGGCTGCTTCGGCCTGGTCAGCCACGGTTCAGGACGGCCGGCGCGCCTCGAGCGCGGCCTGGATCGCGGCCACCGCCGCCTCCTCGCCGAGCGCGGCGTTCACCATCAGGTGGTACAGGCTGCGGGTCGAGCCAGTTGCAGCCGAAGTGCTGCTGCACGTAGGCGGCGCGCTCGCGGTCGACCTGCTCGATCAGGGAATCCACGTCGGCGTCCGGCCCCAGCCGCTGGCGCAGCCGGCGCACGCGCTCCTCGTGCGGCGCGTAGACGAACACGTGGAAGACGTCGGGCCGTCTCCGCAGCAGGCACTGCGCGCCGCGGCCCACGATCACGCAGTCGCCTCCGCGCGCGGCCTCCTCGATCACGGCGGCGGTGAGCGCCTGCAGCCGCTGCGCGTCGAGGATGGCGTCGCCGTCCACCGGCGACACCACCTCGAACGGGCCGAAGCGCAGCGCGCGCGCCACGCGGGCGGCCCAGCCGTCGACGTGCTCGTCGAGGCGCGCCGCCAGCGCCGGGATCGATGCGCGCGGCCTCGGCGATGCGATCGATCAGCGCGCGGTCGAGCAGGCGGAAGCCGAGCCGCTCGCGCGAGCGCGGCGGCGACGGCGGCGCCGCCGCTGCCGTACTCGCGGCCGACCGTGACGACGCGCCAGCCCGCGAGCGCTCATCGCGTGAGCACGGTCGGGACGCACCGACATGCCCGGGCGCAGCCGGTGCTCCCGGTCCTGCCCGGGCTCGAGCACGATCTTCACCGGCACGCGCTGCACCACCTTGACGAAGTTGCCGGTGGCGTTCTCGGGCGGCAGCAGCGAGAAGCGCGCGCCGGTCGCGGCCGCGATGCTGTCGACGCGGCCGCGGTAGCGGCGGCCGCCGAACGCGTCGACCTCGACCGTCGACCGGCTGGCCCGGCTTGATCGAGGCGAGCTGGTTCTCCTTGAAGTTGGCCGTCACCCACACGTCCTCGAGGTCGACGAGCGCGAGCAGCGGCTGGCCGGCCTGGACCACCTGGCCCACCTCGACCGTGCGGCGGCTGACGATGCCGGCGACGGGCGCGCGCACCTCGGTGTAGGCGAGGTTGAGCGTCGCCTGCTCGACCGCGGCGCGGGCCATGTCGGCCTTGGCCGCCGAGGAGGCCGCGCGGGCGTCGACGATCGCGACCTGCTCGCGGCCCGTCCGTGCCTGCGTGAGCCGCGCGCGCGCCGCGCTCACCGCCTTCTCGGCGCCGGACACCGCCGCGGCGGCGGCTTCGCGTCCCGCGCGCGCGGCGTCGGCCGCCAGTCGTGGCGAGGTCGAACTGCTGGCGCGACACCTCGTCCTTGGCCAGCAGCGGCTTGAAGCCGCTCGACGTCCGCGGCCGTCTGCCGCTCGCGCGCCTCGGCCTCCCTGCAGCTGGGCCCGCGCCGCCGCGAGCCGCGCCTCGGCGCCCGCCACCTCGCTGTCCGCGCCCGTCTCCTGCGCGTTGGTGGTGGTCGACGTGAGCGGCACCGTCGCGCGCGCCGCGCGCGCCGTCGCCTCGTTCTCGGCGAGGTCGGCCTGGGCGCGGGCGAGCGCCACCTGGTAGTCGCGCGGGTCGATGCGCACGAGCAGCGCGCCCTTCTCGACGCGCTGGTTGTCCTTGACCAGCACCTCGAGCACGGTGCCGCCGACGCGGGCGGACACCGGGCTGACGTGGGCGTCGATCTGCGCGTCGTCCGTCGACTCGCGCACGGCGTAGTAGCGCCACGCCAGCAGCACCACGGCCAGCACCGCGACCGCGGCCACCACCAGGGCCGCGCGCGTGCGGCCGCCCGTCGCGCGCAGCCGTCGCGAGCGGCCCGCGCGGGCCCGCCTGAACGTCCTGTGCCCCCTGTGCGCCCTCGGCCATCTAGCGTCCTTTCACGAGCGCCTCGTAGCTCGTCTCCGCGCCGCCCAGCGCCCGCGCCAGCGAGAAGCGGGCGGCGTTGTGCGCGTACAGGCTGGCGATCCGGCTCTCCTCCGCGGCGGCCAGCGCCTCCTGCGCCTGCACCACCTCCAGGTTGTCGGCGACGCCCGCCGCGAAGCGGTCGCGGCTCTGCTCGAGCTGCTGCCGCGCGAGCCCGAGCGCGCTCTCGGCGACGCGTCACGCGCTCCTCGGCCGCGCGCAGGTCGAGGAAGACGGCCTGCACCTCGTAGTAGACGCGGGCCCGCAGGTCGTCGAGCCGCGCGCGCTCCTGGCGCAGGCGGACCGCCGCCTCGCTGGCGCGGGCCGCGGCGCGGCCGCCTTCGAAGACCGGCACGCGCAGCGAGGCCGCCGAGCGTGAACGTGCCGAGCGCGCCCGAGACCGTGTGGCCGATCGCGCCGTAGTCGCCCATCACGGCCAGCGACGGCAGCGCCTCGCCACGCGCGGCCTTCCAGGCCTCCTGCGCGGCGTCCACCCGCGCCTGCGCCGCCTTCAGGTCGGGCCGTCCGGCCCAGGCCTGCGACACCGCCTCGTCGACGCTGATCGGCACGGCCGGCGCCGAACGGCATCGGGTCGGCCAGGCGGAAGCGCTGGCCGAGCGGCAGGCCGATCGCGCGGGCCAGCGCCAGCTTCTGCTTCGCCGCGTCCTGCTCGGCCACGATCAGGCGCTGCCGCAGCGTCTGCGCCTGCACGTCGGCGCGCAGCGCCTCGATGCCGGCGCCCAGGCCGGAGGCTCCGGCGGTCGCGGGCCGTGCCGAGCAGCGCCTCGGCCGTCGCGAGCTGCGCGCGCGCCGACTCGATGCGCGCCTCGCCCGCCAGCGCCTGCAGGTACAGCTGCCCGCAGGCGAGCACGACGAGGTCGCGCGCACCGAGCTCGTCCTGGCGGGCCGCGTCGACCGCGTCCCGCGCCGCGTGGGCGCGGTGGATCGGCGTGCAGGTCGAACACCGACTGCTGGATGTGGGCCCGGGCGTCGAAGACGTCGAAGGGCCCGACCAGCTGCGGGACGCCGGGGAGGGAGAAGCCGTACGCCGCGAGGTTGATCTTCTGGCGGGACTCGGTCGCGCTCAGACCCAGCTGCGGCAGCAGGTCGGCCAGCGTCTCGCGGCGCGCCCCCCGGGCCGCTTCGACCGCGGTGCCGCCGAGGATCGCCCCGAGGTTCGAGCGCAGGCCGCGGGCGATCGCGTCAGCGAGCGTGAGCGGGATCTCGTCCGCCGTGGCCTGGCCGGACGGGACCCCTCCCTGGAACACCGTGAACGCGCCCGGCTCCGCCAGCTGCTGGGCGGACGCGCACAGCGGCGACAGCAAGCCCGCCAGTAGCATCAATGCAGTGGGAGTCGACATGGAAGCGAACAGAGTATTTTCTCAAACGAAGCGTGCGGACACAAGCCGAGCCGCCGGCGGCTTGCGCGCGCCGGGCGGCTCGGTCGGGCGACGGGCGGCGATCGCTACTTCTGCTTCGCGATCACCTTCTCCTTGAACTTGTCGTAGGACTTCTCGGGCACGATCTTCTTCGAGACCAGCTCGTCCTTCCTCTTGTAGGGCCGGCCCGCGATGATCTTCTTCGCGTAGGCCTCGCCGACGCCCGGCAGGGCGATCAGCTGGGCCTCGGTGGCCGTGTTGAGGTCCAGGAGCTCGTCGGCCTTCGCGGCCGCCGGCGCCTGCTTGGCGGCCGTGGCCGTCTGGGCCTTGGCCGCGCTCTTGGTCGGGTTGTCGGCCAGCGCCGGAGCGGCGAGCAGGGCACAGAGCGCGAGCCCCGTCAGGGGTGCGAAGAGTCGCTTCACCTCAGTCCTCCTTGGCGGGCCTCGCGGCCCACACCTGCCCCGGCCCTTTCAATCGGCGTGCCACCGGAACGGCGCCGGCACGCACGACGCAAGTGCTGGGATGGGCGAGCATTCTAGGGCACGCCGAGGAGGGGTGCGAGCCGCAGCGCCGCCACAGCGCGCACGACCGCCTCACCCGACTCTCGCTCGGTGCAGCGGTCGGTTGGCGCGGCCGCGGCGCCGTGGTCTACTCGCCGCTCGATGCGCGCCACGGCCTGGCTCACACCGCTCGCCCTGCTGCTCGTGTCCGCCGCCCCCGCGGCCGCCCAGGACCAGCCGCTGCAGACCGAGCCCGCCACCACCGCCCCGGCCGGCCGCATCGTCCTGGAGACCGGCTTCGACGCCATCGCGGACGAGCCGAGCTACGTGACCGGCGTCCAGCGCACGGCCTGGAGCGGGCCGCTGCTGCGCCTCGTCTACTCGCCCGCCGCGAGCGTGGAGCTGGACGTCGAGTGGACGGCACGTGTCGGCGTGTGGGGCGACCACCAGCGCGGCGGCGCGCAGTCCTCGGACTTCGGCGACGTCGCGCTGCGGGCCAAGTGGCGGATCGCCGAAGGCGGGGCGGGCCGGCCGACGCTGGGCGCGCGCTTCGGCGTGTTCCTGCCCGAGACCTCGTACGAGGACAAGCAGTTCCGGCCGCTCGGCCTGGGCCCGAACACGCTGCGCTTCTTCGCCGAGGGACTGCTGACCCGGCCCGTGGGCCGCGGACGGCTCCACGCGAACGTGGGGCTGTTCCTCGCCGACGAGGTGTATCGGCCGCACGACCAGCGCGACTTCCTCATCTACGGGCTCGCGCTCGAGTGGCCGCTCCGCGCGGCCCTCTCGGCGCTCCTCGAGCTGGCCGGGCGCGCCGGAGACGGCCGGCCGGGCACGGACGCCCGCTCCGAGGCCAGGGCGGGCCTGCGCTGGACGCGTGGGCGCGTCGTGTGGAGCGTCGCGCTGCGGCGCGGCCTCGCGGCGGCCGACGGCATCGTGGGGCGCGACGGCCGGGCTGGCCTGGACGATCCGCTAGGCCCGCGGCGGCGCGCTGGCTCACAGGGACGTGCGCGCGATCTCCTCGAGCTCGGCGTCCTCGAGCGCGATCGGGTTTCCCTTCATGGAGCTCGCGGCACGCGCCTTCGCGACCAGCGCCGGCACGTCCGCCTCGCCCGCGCCCCAGCGTGCGAGACCGGGCACGCCGAGCGCGCGAACCAGGTCGGCGACCCAGGCGACCGCGGTCTCGACGTCGGCTGCCCGTCCCGTCACGATCGAGGCGACCTCGCGGTAGCGGGCGAGCGCGGGGCTGTCCGGCGCCCGCTCGAGGAGCGCCCGCACGTTCACGCGCACGACGGCGGGCAGCAGCGCCGCGCAGGCCGCACCGTGCGGCGCCTCGAACATGCCACCCGCCGGGGCGGCGAACCCGTGCACGGCGCCGAGCCCCGCGTTCGCCAGCGCGAGGCCCCCGAACAGGCTGGCCAGCGCCAGGTCGACGCGCACAGCCGGCCGCGGTCGCCCTCGTACGCGCGGCGCAGCGAGCGCGCGGAGCGGGCGATCCCCTCGCGGCAGAGCGCGTCGACCAGCGGGTTCGCGCGCAGCGAGACGAACGGCTCGACGAGCTGGGCGAAAGCGTCGAGGCCGCTCGCCGCGACGACGGGCGGCGGCAGCCCGGCGAGCAGGTCGGGGTCGACGATCGCCGCGCGCGCGAGCATCAGCGGGCTGCGCAGGCTGGCCTTGACGCGGTGCTCCGCCGAGGCCAGGACGGCGTTGCGCGTCACCTCGGAGCCGGTGCCGGCGGTGGTGGGGACGGCGACCAGGGGCAGGGGCGGCTTGCCGAGCGGCCGGCCGCGGCCGACCACCTCGAGGTAGTCGAGCGGGTCGCCGCCGCTCCCGACGAGCGCCGCGATGGCCTTGCCGGCGTCGAGGGCGCTGCCGCCGCCGAAGGCGACGACGATCGAGGCCTCCTCTTCCCGCGCCCGCTGCACGCCCAACCGCACGTCGCCGACGGTCGGCTCGCCCGCGACGCTGAACAGCGCCGTCTCGACGCCGGCGGCGGCCAGGCGCTCGCGCGCGGGGGCGGCACGCTCGGGCGTCCGCCCCGTCACCAGCAGGGCGCGGCGGCCGAGGGAAGTGGCGATCGGGCCCAGCTCGTCGAGCGAGCCGGGGCCGAAGACGATCCGTGTCGCCGTCGCGAACTCGAAGCGCAAGCTCGTGGGGCTACCAGCCGGCGTCGTCGGGCGAGACGTTGACGTACTTCGACGCTGCGCCGCGGCTCGGCCATCAGGCCGGAGACGCGCGTCGCGCCAGGCGGCGTAGTGGGGTGTGTCCTTGTGGGCGGCCGCCGCGGCCGCGTCCTCGTAGACCTCGACCAGCAGGAAGCGGGCCGGGTCGTCGCGGTCCTCGAGCAGGTCGAAGCGCACGACGCCCGGCTCGCGCCGGCTCGCCGCTGCGTTGGCGAGCGAGGCGATGCGGAAGGCCTCCTCGGCCCCCTTCTTCACGTGCGCGTGTACGTGGACGATCAGCAGCGTGCCGGCCATGCGCGCCTCCGTGCGGCGAGACCCCTCCGCCCTCCGTCAATCCTAGAATGGCGGCGGCCGGGCGTGGCGCCCGGCCCGGAGGAATGGCATGGACGCCTTCGACCGTCGCTCGTTCCTGGCTGCCGCGACGGCTGTCGCGGCAGCACCGCTCGCACACGCCGCCCCCGCCCGGGCCGCGGGCCCGGCGGCCCCGACTCGCGAGACCGGCGCCGCCGCACGGGTGCTGCGGCTCGGCGCTCCTTTGTCCGTAGTGGGCGCCGACCCCGAGGCGCTGGCGCGGGCGCACCGCGCGAAGGGCTATCGCGCCGCGTACTGCCCCGAGATCCGGATCGACGACCGCGAGCGGATCCGCGCGACCGTCGACGCCTTCACGAAGCAGGACGTGGTGATCGCGGAGGTCGGCCGCTGGGTCAACCTGCTCGACCCGGACGCCGAGGCGCGGCGCAGGAACCTGACGACCGTGACCGAGGGGCTCGCGCTGGCCGAGGCCACAGGCGCCCGCTGCTGCGTCGACATCGCGGGCTCGTTCAACCCCACGAGCTGGTTCGGCCCGCACCCGGACAACCTCTCGCAGCGCTTCTTCGACGCGGCGGTCGAGAACGCGCGTGCGATCCTCGACGCCGTCAAGCCGACGCGCACCCGGTTCTGCTACGAGATGATGGCCTGGTCGCTGCCCGACAGCCCCGACGCCTGCCTGCGGATGCTGAGGGCCGTCGATCGCACGGGCTTCGCGGTGCACCTCGACCCCTGCAACCTCGTCAACTCGCCGGCGCGCTACTACCGCTCGAGCGACCTCGTGCGCGAGTGCTACGCGAAGCTGGGCCCCCACGTGGCCAGCGTCCACGCGAAGGACCTGGGCTGGGAGATCGAGATGGCGGTGCACTTCAAGGAGGTGCGGATCGGCCTGGGCTCGATCGACTACGGTGTCCTGCTCACGGAGCACGCGCGGCACGCCCCGGACGCGCCGCTCATGCTCGAGCACCTGGCGAGCGAGTCCGAGTACGACGCGGCCCGCGACCAGGTGAAGGCCGCGGGCCAGAGAGTCGGGATCGCGTTCGAGTGAGCGCCAGAGCTCGTTCGGCTACAGGCGGATCCCGACTCCCCAGGAGAGCAGGAAGGACGAGCCGCCCGTGCCGGAGACGCGCCACAGCGTCCCGAGCGTGAGGCCGAAGCGCAGGACGTAGAGGTCGAGCTCGGGGCCGAGGTAGGTCAGGCCTCTCGTCGGTGCCGATCGGCGAGCCCCAGGTGCGAGCCAGCGAGAGCTGGAGCGCGACGCCCACGGTACCGTGGAAGTCCTCGCTGTCGACGCGGGCGTTCGCGCCGACGCCGAGGCTCAGCTTGCCCCCGCCGGACCCCGCCTCGGCACCGAGCAGGAAGCCGTGCCCGCAGTGCGGCAGCGGCACGGCGCAGACGGCCTTCACGCGCTCCTTCTCCTCGCGTACGTCCGCGCCCAGCCCATGCAGCAGGTCGACGCGCAGGACGGCGCCTGTCGGCCCGCCGAAGCCGACGCCGGCCATGACCTGGTTCTGGCGGTCGATCGTGACGTCCGTCCGGGCCGGCAGGCTGGGGTCGGGGGCCGGGTCTTTCCGGGGCGGGCTCGAGGGCGCGCCTGGCGGGGGCGTGTCGGGCGGCGGGGCTGCCGGCGCCTCGGCCGGAGGGGCGGGGGCCACGACCGGTGGCGCCGGGTCAGGCGGCGGCGGCTCCGGCCCCGCCCACGCGGGAATGGAGACTGCGAAGAGCACGGCGGCGAGGGCTCCGGCAAGTCTCATGGCGCACTCCTGCTTCCACCCAATGACGCGCGGGGGCCGTCCCGGGTTCCCGGGCGCGCGGGTTCAGGACGGCTCGCCCACCGTGCGCAGGATCTCGGCCTTGGCGCGGGCGCCGACCAGACGCGCGACCTCCTGGCCTTCCCTGAACACGATCAGCGTCGGGATGCCCTGGATGCGCAGGCGCGCGACCGCGCCCGGGCTGCGGTCGGAGTTGAGCTTGGCGACCCGCACCTTCCCGGCCAGCTGCGTCGCGAGCTCCTCGATCACGGGCTCCATGCCGCGGCACGGCACGCACCACGGCGCCCACACGTCGAGCAGCACGGGCAGCGGCGAGCGGAGGACGTCCTCGTCGAAGCGGGCCTCGCTGACCTCGAGCACCTGCGACGGCGCCTTCGTCAGCCCCGCCCCGCAGCGGCCGCAGACCGGCTGCAGGCCCTGCCGTACCTTCTCGGCGTCCACCCGGTTGGTGGCGCCGCAGCGCTGGCACCTGGCCGTCGCAGCCACGGCACAAGTGTGGCACCGATCGGGCGGGAAAGTGCCAGGCGATTGGCGGGGAAAGCGTGGTCTGCTACGCTTCGGGCCGGAGGCCCCCGGCGCCGGGCGGGTTCTCGAGATGAGCAACGGTGGCGGGTTCGCGAAGGCGCGCTGCGTGTACTGCCGCGAGGAAGTCGAGGTCCTCGACCGCTACGCGCACGGCGATCACATAAAGTGCGGCAAGTGCGGGACGAAGCACAAGGTGGTCCGCGGCGAGCGCCTGCGCCTGGTGCTCGCGGACGTCGGCCCGCTGCGCGAGACGCTGTCGCAGAACGAGACGCTGGTGGAGCGGCTGGAGTCCGAGATCGCGCGGACGCGCCTCAGCTTCGGGATCGGCGTGAACGGGATCGCAGTCGGTGTCGCGTACGCCGGCTACCAGGTGCTGGCGAACCGCGCGCCCGTCGACGCTGCGCTGCTGTGGCAGGCGGTCGCCGTGGCGCTCGTGTGCGCCCTGCTGCTGGAGGCCGCGAGCTGGGGCTTCCTCGCGAAGCGCAGCCGCATCACGCGCCTCACCCGCGAGCTGGAGGACGCCCGGGTGGAGGGCGCCCGCATCCGGGCGCTGCTGCGCGACGCGGCCAAGGTGTAGCGCGGGCTCACTCGATCTGGCCGGCGTCGAGCAGCGCCGACACCGTGCGGTAGATCGCGTACGACGAGCGCGGCACCTCGCGCTCCAGGTCCAGGAGCGTCGCCCCCTTCTTCAGCCGCGACCAGACGGCCGCCGCCAGCTCGATCGAGTCGGGCTCCTCCCACGAGAGCTGCGAGGCCTTCTGGTGGAACACGCGGCCGGGGTCGGGCAGCTTCTCGCGCAGCAGCGGCAGCTCGTCCTGCAGGCGCACCGACTCCATCAGCAGCGAGATCGCCGGCATGCTGATCTCGGCCTGGATCTCGTTCTCCTCCACCTCGCGGCCGGTGAACGAGAACTCGCCCTCGACGGTGCTCTGGAACAGCTGGAACACGGCGTCGTCGCCCGAGAGGTGGCGGTACTTGGCCCGCGCGATGTTGCCGCGGAAGAAGAAGATCTCGGCGAGCTTGTGCTTGTCGTGCGTGACGACCAGCGCCCCCGTCTGGTGCGAGCCGATCAGGGTCTGGATCACGGTCGCGAGGTCGAAGTACTTGAGGTTGCCCTGCAGCTGCTTGCCCGCGCTGCGCGGCACCTTCAGCGTCGTCTGCTCGAGCCGCCGGGCGAGCACGAGGCAGAGGTTGCGGGAGAAGGCCGGCAGCACGTCCATCAGGTCGAGGAACACCCGCTTCTCGACCGCGAAGACGACGGCGTGCTCCGGTGAACGGACGGTGGCGCTGCGGGGCGAGCCGGTGAGCAGGGCCAGCTCCCCGAAGACCTCGCCCGTGCCGAGGTAGGCGATCGTCACCGGCTCGGTGCCGTCGCTCTGCACGGCAACGACCTCCAGCACGCCGCTGTCCACGACGAACAGCCGGTCGCCCTCGTCGCCCTGGCGGCACACGACGTCGCCCGGCCCGTACTCGAGCAGGCTGCCCTGTGCGAGCACGGCCCGGATCACCTCGGCAGGCTGGTTCTCGAACAGCTCGGAGTTGCGGAGGAAGCCGGGATCGATGAGGTCTTCCATTCCGCGGCGATTATACCGGCCCGGCACGCCCGGCCGGCCCCGCCAAACTATGCTAGGATTTGGCCGAAATCCGCATATTCCGGGCTGCCGCCGTCGACCAATCTGCCGAGCGAAGTCCTTGAATCGAGAGCTCTTGTCGCAATACGACCGGGGGATGACCTAGGGTGGCCCGCGCGCGTCGCCATCCTCAGGACAGTCTCTATCCGGTCCAGCAAGGAGCTCCCGCCCCATGACGACAAGCACCCTCAACCTGGTATCCGCCGCCGACGTCCACGGCCACCTCTCGCGCTACATGCTCGCCGACGGCTTCGACGTCGTGGTCGACTTCGAGCGCAGCCATGGCGCGTGGCTGTACGACGCGCGCAACGGCCGCGAGCTGCTCGACTTCTGCAGCTTCTTCGCCTCCAGCCCGGTCGGCTTCAACCACCCCAGGATGAAGGACCCGGAGTTCCTCAAGGTCCTCTACCGTGTGGCGCAGCTGAAGCCGTCACTGTCGGACCTGTACTGCGCGGAGTACGCGTGGTTCGTGGACGTGTTCGCGCGGATCGCGAAGCCGGCGCACTTCAAGTACCTGTTCTTCATCGAGGGCGGCACGCTCGGCGTCGAGAACGCGCTCAAGACGGCCTTCGACTGGAAGGTCCGCCGCAACCGCGCCAGGGGAATCCCGGGCGAGCGCGGCCAGCAGGTGCTCCACTTCCGCGAGGCCTTCCACGGCCGCTCGGGGTACACGCTGTCGCTCACCAATACGGACCCCGTGAAGACCGACCTGTTCCCGAAGTTCCGCTGGCCGCGCGTGTCCAACCCCAAGCTGCGCTTCCCGGTGACGCCCGAGGTCGAGCGCGACGTGGCGGCCGCGGAGCAGCAGTCGCTCGAGGAGATCGAGCGTGCATTCGCGGACAACCCGGACGACGTCGCCGCCGTCATCGTCGAGCCGATCCAGGCCGAGGGCGGGGACAACCACTTTCGTCCGGAGTTCCTGCGGGCCGTCGAGCGCAAGGCGCGCGAGCACGACGCCCTCTTCGTCGTCGACGAGGTCCAGACGGGCGTCGGCATCACCGGCCGCATGTGGGCCCACGAGCACTTCGGCCTGCAGCCTGACGCGCTGGCGTTCGGCAAGAAGGCGCAGGTCTGCGGCTGCATGGTCGGGCCGAGGGTCGACGAGGAGCCCGACAACGTGTTCAAGGTCCCCTCGCGGATCAACTCCACCTGGGGCGGCGGCCTCACCGACATGGTGCGCTCGGCCCGCTTCCTCGAGATCCTGGAGGAGGACGGCCTCGTGGAGAACGCGCGCCAGGTGGGCAGCCGGTTGCTCGAGGGGCTGCGCGGCGTCGAGCGGGAGCTGGGCGGCGTGATCACGAACGCGCGCGGTCGCGGCCTGATGCTCGCCTTCGACCTGCCGAGCCGCGAGGCGCGCGACCGGGCGCAGGACCTGCTGCTCGCGAACGGGCTGCTGCTGCTCACCTGCGGGCCGCGCTCCATCCGCTTCCGCCCCGCGCTCAACCTCACCCCCGCCGAGGCCGACGCCGGCCTCGACATCGTGCGCCGGACCCTGAAGGAGCTTTGAAGCGATGATCGAGCGCGAGGCGACGATAAAGATCAGCAGCGACCTGCTGGGCAACCTGCTCGGCGGGACCAAGACGGTGAGCGGGCGGCTGGTGCGGGTGGCGGCCGAGGGGTTCTACGAAGTCACGCTGACGCTGCAAGGGGGCAGCTACACCACGCTGCTGCCGATCGCCACGACGGTCATCATCTCCGCCAAGCCGGAGCCGGAGGTGCCGCCGATCGAGGTCGAGCGCTAGGTCAGGAGCGGGGCCCCGGCATGCCACGCACGCTGAAGGTGGCCGTCGCAGGACTCGGTCCAGTGGGCCAGGCCGTGGCGCGCCTGGTGCTCCAGACGCCGGGGCTCAAGCTGGCCGCCGCCGCGGACCCGGCGGCGCGCTACGCCGGCGTCGACGTCGGCAGCGTCCTGGGGCTGCCACGGAAGCTCGGCGTCAAGGTCGACGGGGACCCCGAGCGCTGGCTGCGCAAGGTGCGTGCCGACGTCGCGTTCGTGTGCACCTCGTCGCTGTTGAAGGAGGTGCGCCCGCAGGTGGTGTCCCTGGTGGGCCACCGCATGCACGTCCTCACGAGCTGCGAGGAGCTGGCCCACCCCGCGTCCGGCCAGCTGAGCGCGTTCCGCGAGATCGACCGCCTGGCGCGCGCCCGGAAGGTCGGCGTGCTGGCGACGGGCGTGAACCCGGGCTTCGCGATGGACGCGCTGGCGCTGACGCTGACCGGGCCCTGCGCGAAGGTGCGGCGGGTGGCGGTCACGCGTGTCGTCGACGCGGGCGGCAAGCTGACCGTCCAGCGGCGGGTGGGCGCGGGGCTGAACCTGGGGCAGTTCCGCCGCGCCCTGACCGAGGGCACGATCCGCCACGTGGGGCTGCCGCAGTCGGCGCAGATGATCGCCGCAGCGCTCGGCTGGAAGCTCGAGCGGCTGGACGAGACGGTCGAGCCCGCGATCGCGCCGCGCGACCTCGACACCGAGTACCTGCGCATCCCCGCCGGGGCCGTGGCCGGGCTCAAGCAGTGCCTGCGCGCCTACCGCGGGGCCGAGCTGGCGATCAGCCTGGACCTGCAGGTCTACGTGGGCGCCGAGTCGCCGCGCGACCACGTGCTCGTCGACGGCGACCCGCCGATCGACGCCACGATCGCGGGCGGGCTCAGCTCCGAGGCATCGACCGCCGCGCTGCTCGTCAACTCGCTCGCCCGCGTACTCGCCTCGCCGCCGGGGCTGCTCACGGTGAAGGACCTCCCGCTCGTTCACGCGCTCAACCCCCAGGACCTCGCCGCCGCGCCGCGGCGGAAGCGCTAGGGGCGTGTCGGGCCCGCTCTCGGAAGGCGTCGTCCCCCAGCTGCTGCGGGAGATCTACGTCCGGCGGCGCAACGGCTGGCTGCACGTCGTGCGCGACGAGGAGCGGCAGAGCCTGCGCTTCCGGCGGGGCCACATCGTGAACGCGCGTACGAACGTGGTGCAGGAGCGGATGGGAGAGCTGATGGTGCGCCGCGGCTGGCTCTCGGAGGCCGACCTGGCCCGCGCCACCGAGATCGTGATCCGCGACAAGAAGCGCCTGGGCGAGGTGCTGACCGAGCTCGGGCTGGTCGACGCCAGCCGGCTCGAGGACGCCGTCGCCTACCACGTCCACGAGATGCTCACGAAGCTGTTCACCTGGGACGAGGGCGAGTACTCGTTCGAGGACGAGGAAGAGGACGCCGGCGGTGAGCTGACGCTGAAGCTCTCGACGGGCGAGCTGATCCTCGAGGCGGTGCAGGCCGTGCGCGATCCCGACGTCGTGCGCTACGCACTGGGGGACATGGACCGGGTGCTCGCGCCGTCCGGCGACCCGCTGCTGCGTTTCCAGAAGCTCACGCTGTCGCCGACCGACGGCTTCGTGCTCTCGCGGGTGGACGGGACCACGAGCGCTCGAGAGATCGCGCAGATCATCCCTCTGCCCGCAGAGGACGTGGAGCGAAGCCTCTTCGGCCTGCTCTCCACCGGTGTCGTGGAGTTCACGGCCAGCGTGCGCCGCGAGAAGGCGGGAGCCGCGGCGGCGGCGGCGGCGGCAGTCCCCCCGGCGCCAGCAAGCCCTCCAGCGGCAGCAACCCCACCGGCAGCAATGCCCCCGCCGGCGCCTCCAGCACCTCCCTCTCCTCCCTCTCCTTCGCTCGCGCAGCCCGCGCCGCCCGCGCCGCCGCCGGCGACGCCGCCCGACGAGCCACCGGCCGCGGCCGAGGATCGCGGGGGCGCGGAGCAGCGCCGTGAGATCCAGGAGGCGTGGGAAGGCCTCAAGACCCGCAATCACTTCGAGGTGCTCGGGCTCGCCCGAAACGCGACGGAGACGGACGTGAAGGAAGCCTACTTCCGCCTCGCCAAGCGCTTCCACCCCGACGTGCACCACGGCAGCTCGCTCGGCGACCTGCACGACCAGCTCGAGGCCGTGTTCATCCGGCTCGGCGACGCCTACGAGGTCCTGCGCGACACGCGGCGGCGCGCCCATTACGAAGAGCGGCTCGGCCGGCCGCGTTCCGGTGGGCCGACGACGCCGGCCTCGGGCACGCCGGCGCCGACGGCCGGGACGACGCCGGCGGACGCTCCTGCGGCCCCCGACGACGAGGAGGACGCGCGAGTCGCGGAGGAGGCCATCTGGCGCGCACAGAAGCTCTACGAGAAGGCGGAGCAGCGCGAGAAGAGCGAGCACGCCGAGGGCGGCGGCAGCGAGTA
Organism: uncultured Acidobacteriota bacterium; assembly: GCA_963831755.1. Taxonomy (GTDB): domain Bacteria; phylum Acidobacteriota; class Vicinamibacteria; order Fen-336; family Fen-336; genus DATBSL01. The sequence continues at coordinate 44,536 of CAWHRC010000010.1, read as the reverse complement.
CTGGGATGCGATCCAGGTGCTCGAGCCGATCGTGCACAAGTTGCAGGGCAAGCTGCGCTCGAAGGGAGACGTCCTGCTCTCGCGCTGCTACCTCAAGAACCCCAAGTGGGCCCGGCGCGCGGAGGAGACCCTGCTCGGTGCGACGCGGCGCGACCCGGCGGCGGCCGAGGCCTGGGCGCTGCTGGGCGGGATCTACGCGGGCAAGGGGATGCAGAACCGGGCACTGAGCATGTACAGGAAGGCCCTCGAGCTGCGGCCGGAGCACGAGGAGGCCGCCCAGTACGTCGCGTCCCACCGCGTCGCCGAAGAGCCGGCCAACCCGCCGCGCGAGGCCGGTGGGCTGTTCCGCAAGCTGTTCCGCAAGCCGTGAGGGACACCATGCGCACCGTGCTGGCCGCCGCCCTCCTGTTCCTGCTCGCCGCGTCGGGCGCCGTGGCACGCGCCGACGTCCTGACGCTGGCCAACGGCGACCGGGTGACCGGTCGCGTCGTGTCGAAGACCAGCAAGCGGCTGCGCGTGCAGACGCCCTACGGCGTGCTCGTACTGCCGAGGGAAGCCGTCTCCCGCATCGAGCACGACGACGGCACGGTGGAGGTGCTGAACGTGCCGGCCGCTCCGCCCACGCCGCCGCCGCCACCTCCGCCGCAGCCGACACGGCTCCACCTCGTGATCGCCGGAGACAGCTTCTGGCAGGCCTGGGACCCGAAGGCCGCGCCACCCGACCCGAGCCTCCGGCTCGCGCTGCGTGTGGACGGGAGCGAGATCGCCACGTACACGGACACGACGCTCGACCCGGAGGACCTTCCGAGGGCGGTGGTGAACTCGTTCGTCTTCTCGCCCGAGAAGCTCGCGATCCACGCCGCCGAAGGGGTGGTCGCCGGGCTGCCGGTCGTGGTGCCGGGAGAGATCGGCCTGCCGCTGAAGCTGCCGGGGACGCTGGCCGGCCGCCGCACGATCACGCTGGCCTACCAGATCAACGACGGGACCACGAGCGCCCCCCAGTGGCGCGACCTCGTCAGCGCCAGCGGCGAGCTGCCGCTGGAGGCGGGCCGGACCTCGGTCCTGAGGCTGCAGCAGGGCCGCGGGTCGATGGAGTACACGCACCGCAGGATGCGCGCGGTCGACACGTTCAGCGCGACGCTGCAGGTCGAGCTGGCGCAGCCGACGGCTCCTTGACACCCCTCGGTCCGGGTCCTAGGCTCGGATCATGAGCGTCGAGTCGTTGACGGAGTTCCTGCCCGCGCTCGCGCTCGCCGTCGCGCTCGCCGCGTCGGCGGGCCTGCGGGCCTGGCTGCCGCTGCTGCTGGCGGCCGGCCTGGCCCGGCTCGGGGTGCTGGACCTGGGGCCCTCGTTCCAGTTCCTCGCGTCGAACAAGGCCCTGCTGGTCTTCGGGGTCGCGACCTTCGTCGAGATCGTGGGCGACAAGATCCCCGTGGTCGACCACGCGCTCGACTTGATCGGCACGCCGCTGCGGCCTGCCGCCGGCGCGCTGCTCGCCGCCTCGGTGCTCGGCACCGTCTCGGACCCACTGACCGCGATCGTGCTGGGCACGGCGGTCGGCGCGCCGTCGGCCCTGGTCCCGCACGCGGCCAAGTCGGTGCTGCGCGCGGCGTCGACCGCGGCCACCGGGGGCCTCGCGAACCCGCTGCTCAGCCTGCTCGAGGACGTGGTCTCCATCCTCACCTTCGTGGCGGCCGTGCTGGTGCCCCTGCTCGTCGTGTGCGCGCTGGGACTCACGCTGTTCCTCGCCTCGCGCTGGCTGCGCCGGCACCGCACGGTCGCGGCCGCGTGAGGCGGCCCCGGCCGCAGACCTGCGCGCTGCTCGCGCTCGTGGCCCTGCTGGCCACGGCGCCCACGCCCGCCGCGCCGCAGGCCGCCGCGCCCCCGCCCCCGGCCCCGCCCAAGCCGTTCACGCTGGAGGTGGGTGTCGACGTGGTGTCAGTGACGGCGGTCGTGTTCGACAAGGCCGGCAAGATCGTCCACGGGCTCGGGCCCAAGGACGTCGAGCTGCTCGAGGACGGCGTGAAGCAGGACGTGTCCTACTTCCGCGAGGCCTCGAGCCAGGGCGACCCCTCCGAGCGCGTGCCGCTGTCGATCGTGCTGGTGCTCGACACCAGCGGCAGCATGAAGCAGAGCCTGCGCTTCCTGCAGGAGGCGGTGCTGAGCTTCGTCTACAAGCTCGACGACGTGGACCAGGCGCTGGTCGTCAGCTTCAACGAGAGCGTCAAGGGCAGCGCCGACTTCAGCGGCGACACCGACCGGCTCGAGCGCTTCGTCGAAGGCCTGCAGGCCTGGGGCGGCACCAGCCTCTACGACGCGATCCAGTACTCGCTCGACCGCATCAAGGACCAGCCGGGGCGCAAGGCGCTGATCGTGTTCAGCGACGGCGCCGACACCACGAGCACGCTCGGGGACCACGAGGTCGTCGACGCCGCGCGCGCGGTCGAGGCGACCGTCTACTGCATCGGCTTCAAGGGCCAGGACTTCGGGGGCTTCAGGAGCCCGCGCGGCTTCCTGCGCAAGATCGCGAACGAGACAGGCGGCCGCTACTTCTCGCCCGACAAGGTCGGCGACCTGCTGAAGGTCTTCAACGAGATCTCGAACGAGCTCAAGAACCACTACCTGCTCGCCTACACGCCCAAACGTGCCGCCGACGGCACCTGGCGCCAGATCGAGCTCAAGGTCGACCGGCCGGGCTCCGAGGTGCGCGTCCGCAAGGGCTACTTCGCCGTCCCCCGCCGGCGCGCCGCGAACTGAGGGCTAGAGCCGGCGCAGCTCGCCGAGCGACGCCGCGGCCGCGGCTGCGGCTACGACGAGCGTGGCCCAGCCGGCCGCGGCCAGCCAGCGCGGGTGACGATACCCGTCCAGCAGGTCGGGACGGCGCCCGGCCAGCAGGGTCACCAGCAGCGTGGCCGGCAGCACCATGCCGTTGAGGGCCCCGGCGAGGATCAGCAGCCGGACGGGCCTGCCGAGCGCGAGGAACCCGGCGAGCGAGGCCGCCACGAAGGCCGCGACGCCGGCCGCGCGGTGCTCACGCAGCCGCGGCCACTGGCTCTCGGCGAAGGACAGGGACGTGTACGTGCAGCCGACGACCGAGGTGAGCCCCGCCGACCAGAGCACGACGCCGAACAGGCGGTAGCCCCACTCGCCGGCGCCGAGGCGGAAGGCGCTCGCGGGCGGGTTCGCGGGGTCGAGCGCGCCGGAGCGGCCGACGACCCCCAGCACGGCGAGGAAGAACAGCGTCCGCATCGCCGCTGTCACGCCGACGCCGAGCGCGGCGCTCCGGCTGACACGGCCGACCGCCTGCGCCCCGCGCACGCCCGCGTCGAGCAGCCGGTGCGCGCCGGAAAACGGGATGTAGCCGCCCACGGTCCCCCCGAGCAGAGTGAGCACGGGCAGCACCTCGACCCGCCGGGGCCAGACCGCGCCGCGCAGGGCACCGAGGTAGTCGGGGCGCGAGACGAGCATCACGCCTGCCGTGAGCACGATCATCAGCAGGCCGAGCCAGCGGGCGACCTGGTCGATGACGGCCCCGGCCCGCGGCGCGGCCACGAGCGCCGCCACGGCCACGGCGGAGGCCGCCGCGCCGAGCGGCGTGGGCACGCCGAACACGGCGAGGCCGAGCCCGCAGCCGGCGACGTTGCCCACGTTGAACACGAGCCCGCCCGCGAACACGACCAGCGCCAGCGCGGCCCCCAGCCCCGGAACGACCGCCGAGGCGAGCTCCGGCGCCCTGCGGCCCGAGGCACCCAGCACGCGCCAGACGTTCGCCTGCACGACCAGCGCGAGCAGCACGGAGACGAGGATCGCGAAGGCGAAGTCGGCCCCCTGCTGCTCGGTGAAGACCGCGCTCTGCGTGAGGAAGCCCGGGCCGATGGCGGAGGTCGCCATCAGGAAGGCTGCGCCGATCCCGACGGCCGCCCTGCGCGGGAGCGTTGCCGGCTGCTCGGGCACCGCCGTACTCTACCGTGTCCGCCCGTGCCGGCGAGGTAGAATCGGGCGTTCCCCGGACCATGCCCGAGATCGCCATCCAGACCGCCGGCGGCACCCGCGAGCGCTATCCGCTCGCGAAGGCGCGGGTGACGATCGGCCGCTCGCGCGAGAGCGACATCTTCCTGCCCGGACCAGTGGCTCTCGCGCCACCACGCGGCGATCGAGCAGCGCGACGACGCCTACTGGGTGAGCGACCTGCGCAGCAAGAACGGCACGCTGCTGAACGGGGAGCCGGTCGAGCAGTGGCGGCGGCTGCGCCCCGGCGACGTGATCACGCTGGGCGAGCACACGCTCACCTTCTGCGCGGACGCGCCCGCCGAGGAGGAGGAAGAGGACGAGCGCGAGCCGGAGGGCACGCGTGTCTTCTCGGTGCGCGAGCTGTCCGCGATCAACACGCAAGCCCGCGATCGACCCCGCCGAGCTGCAGCGCCAGAACCGCGTGCTGGCGATCCTCAGCGAGGCCGCGCGCCAGCTGGTCGTGCACCGCCCGCTCGACGAGCTGTTCGACCTGGTGCTGGGCCTGCTGCTCGAGGCGGTGGCGGCGGAGCGCGGGGCGATCCTGATCCTCGAGGGCAACCCGCCACAGCTGGTGATCCGCGCCTCGCGCTCGCGGCGCGGCGACAGCCTGACCCGCATCAGCCGCTCGATCGCGCGGCGGGCGATCGAGGAGCGCGTCTCGCTGCTGCTGCCGAACTTGCTCGAGGACGTCCGCTTCAAGGGCGAGGACTCGATCCTGGCCTCGGGCATCCGCACCGCCATGTGCGCCCCGCTGTGGTTCGCCGCCACCAGCGGCGAGACGCGCGACTCGGTGATCGGCCTGGTCTACGTCGACTCGCTGCAGCAGGCGCACTCGTTCAGCGAGGACGACCTGCGCGTCCTGACCGCGCTCGCCAACGTGGCGGCCGCCAAGATCGAGAACGTGCGGCTGCTCGAGGAGAGCCTCGAGAAGCGCCGCATGGAAGAGGACATGCGGATGGCGGCCGAGATCCAGAACGGCCTGCTGCCGCGCGAGGCGCCGAGCGTCCCCGGCTGGGACCTGGCCGGCTGCAACCGGCCCTGCCGCACGGTGGGCGGCGACTACTACGACTTCGCGCTCGAGGACGGCCGGCTGCTGATCGCGCTGGGCGACGTCTCGGGCAAGGGCACGGGAGCCGCGCTGCTGATGACCGTGCTGCGCGCGGCGGTGCGCGCGCACTGGACCGAGCCTGCGACTCGCGGACGTCGTCGCACGCATCAACCGCACCGTCTGCCAGAACGTGCCCTCGAGCAAGTACGTGACCTTCTTCCTGGCCGCGCTCGACCCGGCCAGCGGCCGGCTGGGCTTCGTCAACGCGGGCCACAACCCGCCGCTGCTGGTGCGCGCGGACGGCAGGCTGCAGCGGCTCGAGGACGGCGGCCTGGTGCTGGGCATGTTCGAGAACGTCGTCTACGCGGACGGCGCGGTGCGCATGGAGCCCGGCGACACGCTGCTCATCTACTCCGACGGGGTGACCGAGACCTGGGACCCGGAGGGCGACGAGTTCGGCGAGGAGAAGCTGGCGGCACTGCTCACCCGCGACCGCGCGCTGGGCGCGGAGGCGCTGCAGGACGCGGTGCTGCGCGAGATCGAGCGCTTCGAGGCCGGCGCCCGCGCGACCGACGACCGCACGCTGGTGGTGCTGAAGCGCCTGGGCGGGACGCAGTGACCCGCCGGGTCCAGCCGGTCTCGGCGCTGGGCCTGCTGCAGCAGGAGGTCGGCGAGCTGTTCCGCCGGCTCGCGCTGGCGGAGCGCGTCGAGCCGCCGCCGGGCGGCGAGTGGTGCCCGCCGGTCGACGTCTTCGAGTCCGCGCCAGCGGCTGCTGGTGGTGGTCGAGGTGCCGGGCCTGGCGGCGGAGTCGCTGCGGGTCGCCTTCCGCGACCGCGGCCTCGTCGTCTCCGGCGAGCGCCACGCCCACAAGGACGCGGGCGCCGTGTCGTTCCTCTGCCTCGAGCGCCCGACACGGCCGCTTCGAGCGGACGATCCCGCTCGAGGGGCCGCTCGACGTGCGGCACGCCCGCGCGACGCTGGGCCGGGGGCTGCTGACGGTGACCGTCCCGCGCCTGCGCGAGCGGCGGGGCCAGGAGACGCCGATCGAGATCGAGAGGGAGCCCGGCGAATGAGCGAAGAGCGCAAGGACGAGGAGCAGCCGAAGATCCCCGACGTGCTGCCGGTGCTGCCGCTGCGGGACATCGTGATCTTCCCGTTCATGATCGTCCCGCTCTACGTCAGCCGCGAGCGGTCGATCAAGGCCGTCGACCAGGCGCTCGCCGAGAACCGGATGATCCTGCTCGCCGCGCAGAAGAAGCAGGACGAGGACGACCCCGGCGCCGGCGACGTCTACCCGGTCGGCACCGTCGCCCTGATCATGCGCATGCTGAAGCTGCCCGACGGCCGCATCCGGGTGCTGGTGCAGGGCCTGTCGCGCGCGCGCATCGCCTCCTTCGACGAAGGGCTGCCGCACCTGCAGGCGCGGATCGAGGTGGTGAGCGAGCCCGACGGCGGGGCCAAGCACGCGCTCGAGGTCGAGGCCCTGATGCGCAACGTCAAGGCCGCGCTCGAGAAGTCGCAGAACCTCGGGCAAGCCGATCTCGCCCGAGGTGATCGTGATCGCCAACAACATGGACGAGCCGGGGCGGCTCGCCGACCTGACCGCCTCCAACCTCGACCTCAAGGTCGAGGGCGCGCAGGCGATCCTGGAGGCGCTCGACCCGCTCGAGCGCCTGCGCCGCGTCCACGAGCTGATGACGAAGGAGCTCGAGGTCCTGACCATGCAGCAGGAGATCTCCTCGCAGGCCAAGGGCGAGATGGACCGCAGCCAGCGCGAGTACTTCCTGCGCCAGCAGCTGAAGGCGATCCAGTCGGAGCTGGGCGAGGGCAACGAGCTGGGCGAGGAGGTCGCGCAGCTGCGCGACAAGGCGCTCAAGGCGAAGATGCCGAAGCCGGTGCTGGAGGAGGTGCGAGCGCCAGCTGAAGAAGCTCGAGCGCATGCACCCGGACGCCGCCGAGACGGCCACCCTGCGCAACTGGCTCGACTGGATGGTCGACGCTGCCCTGGGGCAAGTCCACCAAGGACAGCCTCGACCTGAAGGAGGCGCAGCGCATCCTGGACGAGGACCACTACGGCCTGGAGAAGGTGAAGGAGCGCATCGTCGAGTACCTGGCGGTGCGCAAGCTGAAGGAGAAGACGAAGGGGCCGCTCCTGTGCTTCGTGGGGCCGCCCGGCGTCGGCAAGACCAGCCTGGGCCAGCTCGATCGCGCGCGCCCTGGGCCGCAAGTTCGTGCGCCTGTCGCTGGGCGGCGTCCAGGACGAGGCCGAGATCCGCGGCCACCGGCGCACCTACGTCGGCTCGATGCCCGGCCGCATCATCCAGGGCATCCAGCAGGCGGGCGCCAACAACCCGGTGTTCATGATGGACGAGGTGGACAAGATCGGCGCGGACTTCCGCGGCGACCCGTCAGCTCGGCGCTGCTCGAGGTGCTCGACCCCGAGCAGAACAACACCTTCCGCGACCACTACCTGGGCGTGCCGTTCGACCTGTCGAACGTGATGTTCATCTGCACCGCGAACCTGACCGACACCATCCAGCCCGCCTTCCTCGACCGCATGGAGGTGATCCGGCTCTCCGGCTACACCGAGGACGAGAAGCTCGAGATCGCCAAGCGCCACCTGGTGCCCAAGCAGCTCGACGAGCACGGCCTCAAGCCCGAGCACCTGGTGTTCACCGACGCGGCGCTGCGCGCGATCATCGACGGCCTACACGCGCGAGGCCGGGCTGCGCAACCTCGAGCGCGAGATCGCCACCGTCACGCGCAAGGTGGCGCGCCGCGTGGCCGAGGGCGAGACGGGCACCGTGCGCGTGACGCCGGACTCGCTGCAGCGCTTCCTGGGCGCCCCCAAGACGCTGCCCGAGGAGCGGCTGAAGAAGGACGAGGTCGGGCATCGCGACCGGCCTCGCCTGGACGGCGACCGGCGGCGACGTGCTGTTCGTCGAGGCCATCGGTGATGAAGGGCAAGGGCCGGCTCACGATGACCGGCCAGCTCGGCGACGTGATGAAGGAGTCGGCACAGGCCGCGCTGTCCTGGACGCGCGCGCACGCGCGCTCGCTCGGGCTCGAGCGAGGAGGTGTTCGCCGCCAACGACGTGCACGTGCACGTGCCCGAGGGCGCGATCCCGAAGGACGGGCCCTCGGCGGGCGTCACGATGGCGACGGCGATCGTCTCCGCGTTCACCGGCCGCCCGGTGCGCGCGGCTCGGTCGCGATGACCGGCGAGATCACGCTGCGCGGGCACGTGCTGCCGATCGGCGGGCTCAAGGAGAAGATCCTGGCCGCGCGCCGCGCCGGGCATCGACACCATCCTGTGCCCCAAGCTCAACAAGAAGGAGCTCGACGAGGTGCCCGCCCACCTGCGGCGCGGGCTCGTCGGTCCAGCTGGTGGAGACGGTCGACGAGGTGCTGTCGCTCGCGCTGCGTGCCGCCGGCCGAGGCGAAGGCGGCCCCAGCCGAGCCCGAAGGGCGCGCCGCCCGCGGCCCTTCCCCAGCCGTCCGCGGCGGCCGGTGACGGTCTAGGCGCCCCGATCGATCGGCCCGTTTGACCGCGCTCTCGGCGCGCGGGTAGCCTGTCCGGATGAACATCCTGATGATCGGGGACGTCGTGGGCAGCCCCGGGCGCGGACGATCCTGCGCGAAGGCCCTGCCCGCGGTCTTCAGGAAGTACGAGATCGACTACTGCGTCGCGAACGTCGAGAACGCGGCCGGCGGCTTCGGCGTCACGAAGGAGGTCTGCGACGAGATCCTCGACGCGGGGTCGACTGCCTGACCTCCGGCAACCACATCTGGGACAAGAAGGAGATCATGGGCGTCATCGACCTGATCCCCCAGCTGCTGCGGCCGCTCAACTACCCCGCGCGCCAGCCCGGCCGCGGCTCGCACGTCGGCAAGGGCAAGCGCTCCGGCGTGCCCGGTCGCGACGCTGAACCTGAGCGGCCGTGTCTTCATGCACGGCGCGAGCGACGACCCCTTCGAGCTGGGCCTGCGCGAGGTCGAGCGGCTGCGCGAGCAGGCGAAGGTCATCCTCGTCGACATGCACGGCGAGGCGACCTCCGAGAAGACCGCGATCGCCCACCACCTCGACGGGCTGGTCACGGCCGTCGTCGGCACGCACACGCACGTGCCGACCTGCGACCAGCGGATCCTGCCGAGCGGCACGGCGTACTGCAGCGACCTCGGCATGACGGGTCCGTACGACTCGATCATCGGGGTCGAGAAGGAGGCGGTGCTGCACCGCTTCCTGACCGGCATGCCCAGCCGCTTCGAGACGGCCAAGGGCGACCCGCGCTTCGCGGCCGTGGTGATCGACGCGGACCCGGAGACCGGCCGCGCCCGCGCGATCGACCGCATGCTGCTCGCCGAGGACGACATCCGGCGGCTCTGACCGTATACTCTCGCCGTGCCGCCCTCCCGGCGCAGACGTGACCGTGCCGTCCGGGCGGCCCGCGAGCCGGCGGCTGCGCCCGGACCGCGCGCGGCCGTGCGCTGGCGCCGCCGCGCGGGCCTCCCCGGCCGACACGCATGAGCGGCACCCCCTACCGCGTGCTCGTCGCCGAGGACGAGCCGACCTTCGGCCTGACCGTCACCCGCTTCCTGCAGAAGGCCGGGCACGAGGTCAAGGTCTGCACGCACGGCAAGGCCGCCCTGAAGGCGCTCGACGCCGCCGAGTGGGACGTGCTGCTGCTGGACCTCAAGCTGCCCGACGTCGACGGCGTCGAGATCCTGGCGAGCGTGCGCCAGGACCACCCGGACCTGCAGACGATCATCGTCACCGGCTTCGCCAACGTGCAGTCGGCGATCGAGACGATGCGCCTCGGCGCCTTCGACTACCTGACCAAGCCCCCGAACTTCGAAGAGCTCGGGATGAGGGTGGAGAAGGCCGGCGAGAAGACGCTGCTCGAGCGCGAGAACCGGCGGCTGCGCTTCCAGGTGCAGCGAGACCTCTCCTCCGACATCCTGACCCGCTCGCCCGCCATGCAGAGGATCCTGCACACGATCGAGATGGTCGCCGCCGCCCGCACGCCCGGTGCTGATCGAGGGCGAGAGCGGCGTCGGCAAGGAGCTGCTGGCGCAGCACGTGCACCGGCTCTCGCCGCGCGGGCCGAAGGCGTTCGTGGACCTCAACTGCGCGGCCGTGCCCTCGACGCTGCTCGAGAGCGAGCTGTTCGGCTACGAGCGCGGCGCCTTCACCGGCGCCGGCAACGAGAAGCCGGGGCTGGTCGAGGTGGCCGACGGCGGGACGCTCTTCCTCGACGAGGTCGGGGAGATGATCCCCGAGATCCAGTCGAAGTTCCTGCGCGTGCTCGACTCGGGCACGTTCTACCGCGTGGGCGCCACGCGCAAGCGGCGCGCCGACTTCCGCCTCGTGTGCGCGACCAACCGCGACCTGAAGGGCGAGGTCGACCGCCGGGCGCTTCCGCAAGGACCTCTTCTTCCGCGTCAACGGCGTCAAGGTCGTGATCCCGCCGCTGCGCGAGCGTCCCGAGGACATCCCGCTGCTGGTCGAGCACTTCGCCCGGCAGCTCCCGAACCAGAAGCGGCTTCACGCCGGCGGCGCTCGCGGCGCTCGCGGGCTACGACTGGCCGGGCAACGTGCGCGAGCTGCACTTCGCCGTCGAGCGCGCGGGGCTGCTCGCCGAGGGCGAGATGATCGACGTCTCCGACCTGCCGCCGGAGATCGTCGAGAAGACCGGACGGCGCGCCTCGTCGGCGACGCCGCCGGAGACGCCGCGCCGATCGGCCTCTCGCAGCCGGCGCGCTGCGCGCGGCGGCGCGACCCCGACGAGGACGGACCCGACCTCGGCCCGCGTGCGCGCGGCCCTCGAGCAGGCGAAGTGGCGGCGCGAGAAGGCGGCCGAGATCCTCGGCGTCTCGCCGCGCACGCTCTACCGCTGGATCAAGAAGCTCGGGCTCTAGTGTCCTGGGGGTGCTGCGCCGCACCCCCAGACCCCCCCTCCGCTTCGCCCGAGTGAATCGGGCTTCGCTCCGAGCCCGTGGCCTGTGACAGTGCTGCGTCCGCACCCCCCAGACCCCCCCTGCGCTCCGCCCGAGTGAATCGGGCTTCGCTCCGAGCCTGTGGCTTGTGACAGTGCTGTGTCGCACCCCCAGCCCCACTCCGCTGCGCGCGTGTGGACCGGGCTCCGCTCCGAGCCCGTGGCTTGTGACTGCGCTGTGCCGCGCCCCCCAGACCCACTCCGCTGCGCGCGTGTGAACCGGGCTCCGCTCCGAGCCTGTGGCTTGTGACAGTGCTGCGCCGCACCCCCCAGACCCACTCCGCTGCGCGCGAGTAAAGCGGGCTCCGCTCCGAGCCCTGGCCTGCGGCAGTGCTGCGCCCGTCTACTCCGGCGCCTGCAGCCGCACCTGGACCTTGCGCGGCGTGCCGTCGCGCCAGACCGTCAGCGTGACGGTGTCGCCCGGCTTGTAGCTGCCGAGGCGGCCGAGCAGGTCGCTCACGCTCTGGACGGCTTGCCGTCGATCTCCTGGATCACGTCGCCGGGGACGATCGCGCCCGGCGCGGTCGCGACGGTGCCCTGCAGGCCCGCCTGCGCGGCGCCGGTCCCGCGGTACGACCTCGCGGCCAGCAGAGCCCCCTCGACGCCGAGCCGCTGCGTGATGTACGCGTTCAGCTGGTCGTCCACGAAGGCCGACGCCCAGCACGGGCCGCACGACCCGGCCGTGCGCGATCAGCTCCGGCACGATCCGGTTGACGGTGTCGACGGGGACGGCGAAGCCGATGCCGGCGCTCGCGCCCGAGGGGCTGTAGATCGCGGTGTTGACCCCGATCAGGCGCCCGCCGCTGTCGAGCAGCGGCCCGCCGGAGTTGCCGGGGTTGATCGCGGCGTCGGTCTGGATCACGTCGAAGATGGTGGCGTTGCTGACGCTCTGGATGGTGCGGCCGAGGGCGCTCACGATGCCGCTGGTCAGCGAGTAGTCGAGGCCGAAGGGGTTGCCGATCGCGTACACCTTCTGGCCCACCTGCAGGCCGCGCGCTGGTGCCGACCCGGATCGGCACCAGCTTCTCGCGCGGGGCGCTCGATCTGCAGCACGGCCAGGTCCTGGTCGCGCGGCGTAGCCGACGACGCGGGCCGGGTACTCGTCCTGGCCGAGCGTGACCTTGCGCGGAGTCGGCGTCCTGGACCACGTGGAAGTTGGTGACCACGTGGCCGCTGCTCGTCCCAGACGAAGCCCGAGCCGGTGCCGGCCGGGATCTCGGTGACGCTGCGGGTCCAGAAGTCCACCTGCTCGACCTGCGTCGTGATGTAGGCGACCGACGGCGAGGCGTCCTTGAAGAGCGCGATCGTGTGCCGCTCCTCGGGGTCGAGCTCGTCTCGCTCGGCTCCGGCGGCTGCGGCCCGGCGCCGGCTCGGCCGCCATCGCGACGGCGTCGGGCGTGGGCGACCGGTCGACAGCGCCCGCTGCAGGCCGGCCGAGAGGAAGAGGCCGATCACGACTCCGGCGAGCATCATCCCGAGGAAGAGGAGGCGCGACCGCGTTCTCATGGCTCGCTCCTGCGTGAAGCCGATCGTCAGCGGAATGATAGCGCCCTCCGCCCCCGCGGGGGCCGCAGGCGCCTCGTGTGGACTTCGCCCGCCGCGACAGATCAGAATGGCCGACACGCATGCGCCAGAAGGGCCTCGACTTCGGCGACGCGCCCGCGGCGCGCCCGGCGCGCGCCGCGCGCGCTCACGGTCTCGGAGCTGACCGAGCGCATCCAGGGCGTGCTCGAGACCGAGTTCGTTGACGTGTGGGTCGAGGGCGAGGTCTCGAACCTCAAGCTGGCCAGCTCCGGCCACTGGTACTTCTCGCTGAAGGACGACGCGCGCCCAGCTGCGCGCGGTCGTGTGGCGGACGGACGCCCGCCTGATCCGCTTCCGCCCGCAGGACGGGATGAAGGTCCTGGCGCGCGGCACGCTGCGCGTCTACCCGCCGCGGGGCGAGTACCAGCTCGCGCGTGCAGGTGCTCGAGCCGCTCGGCAAGGGCTCGCTGCAGCAGGCGTTCGAGGAGCTGAAGGCGAAGCTCGAGCAGGAGGGCCTGTTCGACCCGGCGCGCAAGCGGCCGCTGCCGATGCTGCCGCGGCGGATCGGCGTCGTCAGCTCGCCGACGGGCGCGGTGATCCGCGACATCCTGCGCGTGCTGCGCACGCGCTACGCGAACATCGAGCTGCTGCTCTACCCGGCGCGCGTGCAGGGCGAGGGCGCGGCGGCGCGAGATCGTGCAGGGAATCCGCGTGCTCAACGCGCATCGGCGACGCTCGACGTGATCCTGCTCGCGCGGGGCGGCGGCAGCCTCGAGGACCTCTGGGCGTTCAACGAGGAGAGCGTCGCCCGCGCGATCGCCGCCTCGCGCATCCCGACCATCTCGGCGGTCGGCCACGAGACCGACTTCACGATCGCCGACTTCGTGGCCGACCTGCGTGCAGCGACGCCCTCGGCGGCGGCCGAGCGCGTCGTGCAGGCCAAGGAGGAGCTGGCGGCCCGCGTCGCCGGCCTCGAGCGGCGGTGCGACGCGGCCGCTGCGCCTGCGCGCTCGCCGCGCTGCGCGCCCGGCTTCGAGCGCCTGGCCGCCCACCGCGTGTTCGCGGCCGAGCGCGGGCGCCTGCGGGTGGCCGGCCCAGCGGAGTCGACGACCTCGTGCGCCGGGCGCGAGACGGGCCTGCGCGCGGCGCCTCGAGCGGGCGCACGAGCACGGCCGGCGCCTGCGGGAGCGGCTGGAGGCGTTTCGCCTGGACCGCCAGCTCGCGGGCTGGCGCGAGCGCCTGGCGCGCGCTGCGCGAGCGGCTCTCCGGCGCGCTCCGGGCGGAGATGGAGAGGCGGCGCGCCGCGCTCGGGCGCGCAGCCTCCTCGCTCGACGGGCTGTCGCCGCTGGCGGTGCTGGGCCGCGGCTACGCGCTCGTGTGGGACGAGACGGGCTCGCGCCTCGTGCGCGACGCCTCGGCGGTCGAGCCCGGCGAGCGGCTTCAGGATCAGGCTGCACCGTGGCGCGCTGCGCGCCACCGTCGACTCGAGGGAGAGCGAGTGAGCAACGACACAGGAACCCACGTTCGAGCAGGCGCTCGTCGCAGCTCGAGCAGATCGTGCAGAAGCTGGAGAAGGGCGAGCTGCCGCTCGAGGAGTCGCTGCGCCTCTACGAGGAGGGCATCCGCCTCTCGCGCCTGTGCCACGGCAAGCTCGAGGAGGCCGAGGGCACGGATCGAGGTGCTGCTGAAGGACGCGCGCGGCGAGCCCGTGCGCGACCGCGCAGGGCCGGCCGCGTCACGCGACCGCTGGCGGAGCCCGGCGGACGAGGAGAACGGCCGGTGAGCGGCGGCGCGCCGCGGCCGAAGCCGCGACCCGCGCGGCGCTCGAGGCGCTGCGCGAGGCGGTCGAGCCGGCGCTCGACGGCCGCGCTGCCGCCGAGGAGGCAGCCTGGCCGGCCACGATCCACCGCGCCGTGCGCTACAGCCTGCTCGCCGGCGGCAAGCGCATCCGGCCCGTGCTGGTGCTCGCCGCCGGCGAGGCCGTGGGCGGCGCGCGCGAGGAGCTGATGCCGCTGGCCTGCGCGGTGGAGATGATCCACACCTACAGCCTGATCCACGACGACCTGCCCGCGATGGACGACGACGACCTGCGCCGCGGCAAGCCGACCTCGCACAAGGTGTTCGGCGAGGCGATCGCGATCCTGGCCGGCGACGCGCTGCTGACGCGCGCCTTCCACCTGCTGGCCGAGGCGCCGGAGGGCTGGGACGAGGCGCGCCTGCGGCGCCGGCTGCGCGCCGCGGCCGTCCTGGGCGAGGCGTGCGGCACGAGCGGGCTGATCGGCGGCCAGGTGATGGACCTCGAGTCCGAGGGCCGGTCGATCGGCGACGGACGAGCTCGAGCGCCTGCACCGCGCGAAGACGGGCGCGCTGCTCTCGGCCTGCGTGCGCGGCGGTGCGCTGCTGGGCGGTGCTGGGGGCCGTCGAGCTCGGCCGGCTGGCGCGCTACGCCCGCGCGATCGGCCTCGCGTTCCAGGTGGTCGACGACGTGCTCGACGCGACGGAGAGCGCCGAGCGGCTCGGCAAGACCGCCGGCAAGGACGAGGCGGCGCACAAGGCCACCTACGTCAGCGTCCACGGCCTCGAGCGCGCGCGGGAGCTGGCCGCGAGCTGCGCCCGCGAGGCGCTCGACGCGATCGCGCCGCTCGGCCCGCGGGCGGACCTGCTCGCCGCGATCGCGCGCCGGATCGTGGACCGCCACTCGTGAGCGCGCGCTCTCTGCCGCGCCCCCTCATGACCCGCCTCGACGTCTGGCTCGCCGAGCACGGCCTCGCCGAGTCGCGCGAGAAGGCGCAGGCGCTGGTGATGGCGGGCCGCGTGCGAGTGGACGGGCAGACCGCGGCCAAGCCCGGCACGCGCGTGCGGGCAGGCTCGACGGTGTCCGTGGCGAGGGGCGCCGGCCACGTGGGGCGCGGGGCGCTGAAGCTGGCAGGCGCGCTCGACGCCTTCGGCGTCGACCCCTCAGGCAAGGTGGCGCTCGACGTGGGCGCCTCGACCGGCGGCTTCACCGAGACGCTGCTCGCCCGCGGGGCGCGGCGCGTCTACGCCGTCGACGTGGGCCGGGGCCAGCTGCACGAGCGCCTGCGCCGGGACCCGCGCGTGGTCGTGCGCGACCGCACGAACGCGCGCCTGCTCTCGCCCGAGGTCGTGCCCGAGCCCTGCGGGCTCGCGGTGATGGACGTGTCGTTCATCTCGGTGCGGCTGATCCTGCCGGCCCTGCGCGACGGTGCTGGCGCCGGCGGCCGACGGCGATCGTGCTGGTGAAGCCGCAGTTCGAGGTCGGCCGCGCGCAGGTGGGCCGCGGAGGCATCGTGAAGGAGCCTGCCCTCCACCTGCAGGCGCTGCGCGAGGTGGCCGAGGCCGCGCAGGCGGCCGGCTACGGCGTGCGCGGCGCGTGTGCCTCGCCCGTGGCCGGTGCCTGCGGGCAACCGCGAGTTCTTCCTGCACCTCGTGCCGGGCGCGCGGCCGCTGCCCGACGACGAGCTGCTGGCGCTAGTGCGAAAGGCGGTGGCGTGCCATGAACACGATCGGCGTCCTCGCGCGGCCCGACCTCGAGCGAGGCGGGGCCGGTCGTCGGAGCAGCTGGCTGCCGTGGCTGGGCGCGCGTGGCGTGCGCGTGTGCCTCGAGCGGGGCACCGCCGCGCTGGCGGCCGCGGCGCCGGCGAGGGCTGCCTGGTCGCCTCGGGCCGCGAGATGGCCGGCCTCGGCGGACGCCCTCGTCGTGCTCGGCGGCGACGGCACGCTGCTCGCGGCGAGCCGTCTGCTCGACAGACCGATCCCCGTGCTGGGCGTGAACTTCGGCAGCCTCGGCTTCCTGACCGAGGTCACGCTCGCCGAGCTCTACCCGACGCTCGACGGGCGTGCTCGAGGGCCGCTACGACCACGAGGAGCGCCGGCTGCTGCGGGCCGTGGTCCACCGCCGCGGCCGAGCCCGCGGTCGCCGCCGACGTGCTCAACGACGTGGTGATCACGAAGGCCGGCCCCTCGCGCATCATCGAGGTGGACGTCACCGTCGACGGCCTGTTCGTCTCCTCGTTCCGCGCCGACGGCATCATCGTCTCCTCGCCCACCGGCTCGACCGCCTACAACCTGGCCGCCGGCGGCCCGATCCTGCACCCCACGCTGCCCGCCCTGGTCGTGACGCCGATCTGCCCGCACATGCTGACGAACCGCCCGCTGGTCGTGGGCGACGAGGCGCGGGTCGAGGTGCGGCTGCGCTCGCCCGCGACGTCGAGGTGTACGTGGCGCTCGACGGGCAGGAGACCTTCGCCTTCACGGACGGCGACTACGTCGACGTCACGGGCAGCCCGCGCCGGCTGAGGCTGGTGAAGGCGCCGGGGCGCGACTACTACCAGGTGCTGCGCAGCAAGCTGAAGTGGGGCGAGGCCGGGGCGGCGGACCGCCGCCCGTGATGCTTCCGGTTCGTCAACGGCAGGGGGAGCTGGCATGAGGAGAACGGCCGTCAACTTCGCAGTGGTGTTGCTCTTGTCGTCGCCGTCCGCGTCGTCGATCGCAGCCGCCCAGGAGGCCTCGGACAGGCCCGCGCAGGAGTCAAAGCAGCCGAAGCCGGCGGCGCGCGACGGCGCCGAAGCGCCGGCCGAGAGGGCCGTCGTCACGGCTCACAGCCTGCAGCTGGCAGGGCACGCGGTCGCATACAAGGCCACGGCCGGCACACTCCTGATCCACGACGACAAGGACAAGCCCGACGCCAGCGTCTTCTACGTCGCCTACACGGTCGACGCCGAGCCGGCGAAGCGGCCGGTCACCTTCCTGTACAACGGCGGCCCGGGCTCGTCGAGCATCTGGCTGCACATGGGCTCGTTCGGGCCGGTGCGCGTGGTGACGTCGAGCCCCGAGGCGACGGCGCCTGCGCCGTACCAGCTCGTGCCGAACGTCGACTGCCTGCTCGACAAGACCGACCTCGTGTTCGTCGACGCGATCGGGACCGGCTACTCCAGGCGACTGGCGAAGGACAAGGCCGACAAGGACAAGGCCGAGGATCCGAACAAGCGCTTCTGGGGCATCGACCCGGACATCGACGCGTTCGGCCGCTTCGTCGCCCGCTACGTCACGGTCAACCAGCGCTGGAACTCGCCGAAGTTCCTGTTCGGCGAGTCGTACGGCACGACGCGCTCGGCGGGGCTGGCGCGCTACCTCGAGGAGCACGGCGTCGCAGTGAACGGCGTCGTCCTGCTCTCGTCGATCCTGAACTACGCCTCACGCCTGCCGGGGCTCGACGACGACTACGTGAACCTGCTGCCGTCGTACGCGGCGATGGCCTGGTACCACGACAAGCTGGCGAACAAGCCGGCGGCGCTCGAACCGTTCCTGACCGAGGTGCGCACCTTCGCGCGCGGCGACTACGCGGTCGCGCTGAGCAAGGGGCAGGACCTGCCGCCGGCCGAGCGCGACGCGATCGCCGAGCGGCTGTCGAGGTACACCGGCCTCTCGGCGACGTACCTCAAGGAGGCGAACCTTCGCGTCAGCCAGCGTCGCTTCCGCAAGGAGCTGCTGCGCGACGAGCGCCGCACGGTCGGCCGCTACGACGGACGCTACGAAGGCATCGACCTCGACGCCGCCGGCGAGAACGCCGGAGAGCGACCCGGCCGACACCGCCATCCGCGGCGCCTTCACGGCAGCGTTCAACGACTACCTCGTGCGCGAGCTGAACTACACGAGCGACCTGCCGTACAAGGTGTCCGCCGGCGCGATCTCCGACTGGGACTTCAAGCACGCCCTGCGCGGTCAGAGGCGGCCGGCGCCGGTGCCGATCACGGTGCCGGCGACCTCAGCGAGGCGATGCGCACGAACCCGCACCTCAAGGTGCTGTCGGCCAACGGCTACTTCGACCTGGCGACGCCCTTCTTCGCCACCGAGTACGACCTCGCCCACCTGGAGATCGACCCGAAGCTGCGCGGCAACCTGACCGTCACCTACTACCCGTCGGGGCACATGGTGTACCTGAACCTCGAGGCGGCGCGGCAGTTCAAGCAGGACCTGGCGAAGTTCTACGACGACGCGACGCAGCGCTGAGGCGGGCCGCGGCTCAGGGCAAGCGGATCACGTTCTCGGGCTCGGTCGGCGGCACGAGCGCGACGGACTCGAGCGTGATCGGCCCGCCGGCACGCAGGGCGACGGCGAGGTCGGCGGCGCCCGACTCGGCGAACGAGTAGGGCAGGCGCAGCCGGAACGCGCCTGAGACGCTGCGCTCGCTCCAGCGCGCGGACTTCCAGAAGCTCTTCTCGCCCAGCCCGATCGTGCCCTGGCCGCGGCCGACCAGCCGCAGCTCGAGCCGGCGCGGGCGCGCGCCTTCCCGGACCCGGAAGGCCAGGCCGTCGCCGGGCGAGCGCAGCTCGAGCCGGTCGCCCTCCACCCGGGCGCCCTGCTCGAGGCGCAGCGCCTCCATCGTCGTCTCCGCCCCGGTCGGGTGCAGGTGGCCCGCGGCAAACGACACGAACGAGCCGCTGTCCCCCGAGCGGACGATCGTGCGCTCACGGACCACGAGCCGGCGCCCCTCGAGGACGACCAGCGAGGGCCGGGCGACGCGCTCACGCCACTGGAACGCGATCGGGCTGCGCCGGAGGTCCCAGGTCGCCGCCCCCATCCGGCCGCGCGCGTCCCGGTGGAGGCGATCCCAGCGCCCGTCGTACGTGAGCGCGCCCAGGGCCTGCACGGCGACGGAGGCGACCACCAGGGCGGTGCCCACGAGCTTGAGCGCCGACAGGCCCTCCGGCAGGAACAGCAGGAGGAGCGGCCACGCGGGCGCCACCAGCCGCGGGCCCCAGAAGACGCCCTGGGACCAGCCCCCGGCCAGGGCGAGCCACACGAAGTGGACGACGACCCCGAGCGCGCAGGCGATCGGCAGCAGCCGGCCCGGCTCGGGCTGGTCCCACAGGCGGCGGCGCGGCGGCCGCAGGGCCCGCAGCAGCCCGACGAGGCCGACCAGCGCCACCGGTGCGAACACCAGCGCCCCCTTCGCGGGAGAGACGAAGAGTGCGAGCGGGCTCGGATCGACCGCGGGCAGCGAGGCCGGCGGCGCCGCCGAAGACGCTCGACTTCCGGGCCCGAGGAACAAGGCGACGCCGACGATCGAGCCGGGCGCGGCCCAGGCCAAGAACGCGAGCCACGACGCGCGCCAGCGCACGAGCGCGGCGACGGCCAGAGCCGCGGCCAGCGGCAGCGCAGAGGGCTGAAGCACGGCGGCGAAGGCGAGCGGCAGGGCCGAGCGCGCGCCCACGGACGGATCACCTTCGTCTTCGGCCCGGGCCAGCAGGCCGAGGGCGAGCGCGATCATGCAGGTCGCCGGCGCTTCCCCCGACCAGGCCTGCGCGGCCGCCGCCAGGGTCGTTCCGAGGGCGAGCCCGAAGGCGGACCAGCGTCCGTCGGCGGCCGTGTGACGGCGCGCGGCCGCGCCGAACAGCGCGGCCGCCGCGAGCGCCGCGAACAGGGCTGCGAGAACCTTGCCGACCACCGCGGCGCCGGTGCGGTCCATCTCGATCCCGACCCGGCCCACGAGCAGGACGGCGCCGCGCCAGAGCCAGCCCGCGGCCCCGCTGCCGTCCGGCTCGCCGATCGGCCGGCCGTTCGCCAGGAGCAGCGCGAGCGCGAGGACGAACACGAAGATCGCGGCGACGGGCTCGGGCCCTGCCGACCGGGTCCGGGGCCTCGGGCGGGCCTCGACCGCTCGGACGCCCACGCTAGGAGGCGGCCCTGCGCCGCTGGTACTTGTCCACGGCGCGGTTGTGCTCGGCCAGCGTCTCGCTGAACTGGTGCGTCCCGTCGTTGCGGCTGACGAAGTAGAGCGCCCTGGTCGGCGCGGGGTCGACCACCGCGAGGATCGCCTCGCGGCCGGGGCAGCCGATCGGCCCGGGCGGCAGGCCGGCGTGCCGGTAGGTGTTGTAGGGAGAGTCCAGCTGCAGGTCCGGCTTGCGGATGTTGCCGTTCCAGCGGCCCGCCTTCTTGAGCGCGTAGATGACCGTCGGGTCGGTCTGCAGCAGCATCCCCTTCTGCAGGCGGTTCAGGAACACGGCGGCGATGCGCGGCCGCTCTTCCACCTGGCCCGTCTCGAGCTCGACGATCGAAGCCACGGTGACGACCTGGCGCACGCTCAGGCCGCGCCTCGCGATCGCCGGCAGCTGCGGCGCCAGCACGGCACGGAAGCGCTGCGTCATGCGGTGCACCAGCACCTCCGGCGCGTCCGGCGTCCGCGGCAGGTCGTAGGTGTCCGGGAACAGGTAGCCTTCCAGGTCGGCCGCGGCCGGGTCGAGGTCGCGCACCGGCGCGGGATCGCTGGCGGCGCGCACGAACGACTCCCGGTCCAGCCCTTGCGTCGCGACGAGGTCGGCAATCTCGGCCAGCGTGCGGCCCTCGGGCACGGTGATCGGCCGCCGCAGCACGTCGCCGCGGACCAGCTTGTCGAGAATCTGCTCGAGCGAAAGCGGGCCCGCGAGTTCGTACTCGCCCGCCTTGAGCTGCCCGGACACGCCGCGCGCGCGCGCCAGCAGGCGGAACACGGCCGGGTGGACCGTCAGGCCCAGTGCCTGCAGGTCGCGGCCGATCGAGTCCGCGTTGGCGCCCTCGGGCACGAGCAGACGCAAGGGCGGCTCCCCGTCCCGGAGCTTGACGGTCGTCGTCTCGTGCACCCACGCGAGCCAGCCGGCGGTCGCGAGGCCCGCGACGACGAGCGCGGCCACGAGACGGGCGGCGATGCGGCGCAGGCGGCCGGCGCCGCGCTCGCGGCGGGAACGTGCCGGGCGCTGGCGGGAGGCAGCCGCGCCGCTCACGCGTCGGACCCGGGGGCGGGCGCCGCAGGTGTCGCCCGACCGGAGTCGAGGTACTCCTGAAGGATGAGCGCCGCGGCGGCGCTGTCGACACGCGACTTGCGCTGGCGCCGCTTCACGCCCGCCATGGCCAGGCGCCGGACGGCCTCGACCGAGGTCAGCCGCTCGTCCCAGGTCGAGACCGGCAGGCGCAGCGACCGGCGCAGGCGCTCGACGAACGCCAGCACCCTCTCCGCCTGCGGGCCGACGCTGCCGTCGAGTCGGTACGGCACGCCGACGACGAGCTTCCCGGCCGCGTGCTCGCGCGCGAGGGCGGCCACGGACTGCGCGTCCCGCCGCGGGCCCACGGCCTTCAGCGTCGTCAGCGTGGAGGCGAGCGTCTCCGTCTCGTCGGAGAGCGCGACGCCGATCCGGACCTCGCCCACGTCCAGGGCCATGATGCGCACCTCTCGCCAGTATAGCCGTGCGTGCCGGCGCGCCCGCCCGCCCGCTGCCTTGACACCCGCCGGGGCATACGCAATCCTCCGCGAACGCACCTGGGGGGGCCTTGTCCGAGCCGAAGTACCGCATCCTGCAGGAGCTGGGCGCCGGAGGGATGGGGACCGTGCGCAAGGGCCTGCTGCTCGGGGAGGCGGGCTTCCAGCGGCCGATCGTGATCAAGCAGCTCAAGACCCCCGACCCCGACCACCTGCGCCTGTTCGTCGAGGAGGCGCGCCGCTACGCGGTGCTCGACCACGAGAACATCGGGCGCATCTTCGACTTCGAGCGGGTCGACGGCGAGCTGTGCATCGTGCTCGAGTACATCGACGGCTGGAGCCTGGTCGAGTACCTCGACCGGCACCGCGAGCTGGGCTGCCTGCCCGACGTGGAGCTGAGCGTCTTCATCACCAGCCGCGTCTGCCGCGCGCTGCAGTACGTGTTCGAGAAGGCGCGCATCGTGCACCGCGACGTGAGCCCGAGCAACGTGATGATGACCAGCGAGGGCACGGTCAAGCTGATCGACTTCGGGATCGCGGCACGCAGCGGCACGCGCGAGAGCTACCTCGCGGGCAAGCCCTCCTACATGGCGCCCGAGATGGTGGTCGAGATGCGGGCCGACCAGCGCAGCGACCTGTTCTCGCTGGGCGCCGTGCTGTTCGAGATGCTGACGGGCGAGCGGCTGTTCCACGGCGAGACCACCGCCGAGGTGCTGGAGCGGGTGGTGACCGCGGACATACCGTCCGCGAGGAGCTACAACCCGGCGGTGCCCGACGGTGTCGAGGCCATCCTGGGGCGCGCGCTCGAGCGCCACGCCGGCCCGCCGCTTCGCCTCGGCGGCCGCCATGGGCGAGGCCTGCGAGCACTTCCTCTACGACAAGGGCTACGGGCCGACCAACCTCACGCTCAAGCACTACCTGACGTCGATCTTCGGGCGCGGCATGGCGGGCGAGGAGGGCGACGAGCTGCGCTCGCACGAGCCGACCCTGATCCCGCTGCATGACGACATGCGCACGGTGCCGGTGGACGACGCCGGGCCGACGCGCGTCGTCTCTCCGCTCAAGAAGGTGGTGGTGCGGGCCTCGACGCCGCAGCCGCGCTCGCCGAAGGTGGTCGTGCGTGCGCCCACCCCGAAGCCGGGCGCCGTGCGCGTCCCGAAGCCGCCGAAGAAGGGCCCGGACTCGAACGACCGCTCGTGATCCCCGCCGTCGGCGCGCGGGCCGACGCTACCGGTGAAACAGGGGCCACCCGTAGTAGACCGAGGCGGCGACCGACGCCAGCGACAGGACGAGGCAGGCGAAGGCGACGATCACGTGGTCTCCGCGCTCGGGCTTGAGCGGGTCGAGCACGCGCGACGATAGGTAGCCTCCGGCCAGGCCGCCGAGGTGCGCCCAGTTGTCGACCCCGGGCATCACGAACCCGAAGACCAGCATGGCGAGGGCGAGGCTCTTCGCCTGCTGGCCGATCGCCGTGCTGCCGCCGCGCCGGCCGTAGTGCAGCAGGGCCCCGATCAGGCCGAAGATCGGCGCCGACGCGCCGAGGGTGAACCCCGCACCGCCGAGGAAGCGGGGCATGAACGACAGGAACGCCCCGGCCGCGCTGCTCGCCAGGAAGCCCGTCACGCTCGACACCGTGTAGATGATGACCGTTCGCCCGGGGCCGTAGAGCCGGGCGGTCGGGGGCGCCAGGTCGCGCACCCACAGCATGTTGAACAGGATGTGCAGGACGCCGCCGTGCAGCCAGGCGGCGCTCAGCACGGTCCACCAGCGGCCGTAGACGAAGACCGGCACGGCGCCGCTGGCGCCGAACAGGAACTCGCTGCGCAGGCTGGGCGACAGCATCGAGAATAGCCCGCTCATCTCGATGCCCTCGGGGTCCGAGGCGAGGCAGGCCAGGTACAAGGCGCCGCACACCCACATCACGATCTTCGCGAAGCCCATGTCGTCGCCCAGTTGCGCAGCAGGTGGGCGAGTCCCCACATCCCCGGGTTGCGCCGTCCGCAGTTCAGGCACTGCGCGTCCTTGACGCCGACCAGCGAGCCGCAGGAGGGACAGAGGACCGACGAGGGGCGGGCCATGGGCTCGACCATTCTACGGGGCAATCGGGCCTCGTCGCGCGCCTACCGGCGGGCGCCGGCGCTCGGGTAGACTGGTTTGATGGCGTCTGCCACCCGTCTCGCGGCCCTGTCCGTCGCGCTCGTCGCGGTCCTGGCCCTGCCGCTCGTCGACTGCCGGACGTCGCTCCCCGGCGGCAAGCCGCTCCGCCGCTCGGGGCAGCGCGTGGTCGTGCTCGGCTTCGACGGCATGGACCCGACGCTCGCCCGCAAGTGGATGGACGAGGGCAAGCTGCCGAACCTGAAGGCGCTCGCGGACGAGGGCAGCTTCGCCCGGCTCAAGTCGACGCAGCCGTCCGAGTCGCCGACGGCCTGGTCGAGCTTCGCGACCGGCGTCAACCCGGGCAAGCACAGCATCTACGACTTCCTGATCCGCCACCTCGACGAGGCGCGCGCGTACATGCCCGACCTCAACATGGTGCGCAGGGAGCCGCCGAGGTTCCTGTGGGGCCTCTTCGTGACCCAGAAGGCGAAGATCGAGTCGACGCGCGGCGGCACGTCCTTCTGGAAGACGGCGTCGGCCGACGGCATCGACAGCGTCGTGCTCACCGTCCCGGTGACCTGGCCGCCGGAGGAGCTGCACCACGGCGACCTGCTCGGCGGGCTCCCGGCCCCGGACCTGCGCGCCTCGATGGGCACGTTCTACTACTGGGCCACCGACCTCTCGTCGTACGAGGAGGGCAATGCCGAGGCCGGCGGCATCCTGAAGCGCCTGCTCTTCGACGGCGGCGTGGCCGAGACCGCGCTGAAGGGGCCGGAGAACCCGGTGCTCAGGCAGGAGGAGGGCGAGCTCAAGCAGAAGAGGAAGGCCGGCCCGCTCTCCGACAAGGAGCTGGCGCGGCTGGACGAGCTCTCGACCGGCAAGGACATCAACCTGCCGCTGAAGGTGCGCTGGAACGAGGGGTCCGGGCGCGCCGAGCTCGAGATCCAGGGCCAGAAGCTCAGCCTGAAGGCCGGCGACTGGAGCCCCTGGGTCCCGCTCACGTTCAGGGTCAACGCGCTCATCCGCCTGCACGGGATGACGCAGTTCCACGTCAGCCAGGCGGACAAGGAGCTGCGCCTCTACGCCTCGCCCCTCAACATGGACCCGCGCGACCCGCCCGAGCCGCTGTCGAAGCCGGACTCCTTCTCGGCCGAGCTGGCGGGGAAGATCGGGATCTACCGGACGCTCGGCTGGGCGGAGTCGGCCGACAAGCCGCTCAACGAGGGCCGGCTCGACGAGGCCGAGTTCCTGTACGACTCGGACCGCGCGATGGACGACCGCGAGAAGATCATCCTGGAGAACCTGAAGCGCGACGACTGGGACCTGTTCGTGGCGGCGATCGAGACGACCGACCGCATCTCGCACATGATGTGGCGGCTGACCGACCCCCGCCATCCCATGTACGACAAGGACCTGGCCGCGCGCTACGGCGACTCGATCGAGAAGGTGTACCGCCGGGCCGACGACTTCGTCGGCCGCGTGCGCCAGAAGCTGCCGAAGGACGCGCTGTTCATGATCATGTCCGACCACGGCTTCCACTCGTTCCGCCGCGAGGTCAACCTCAACACCTGGCTGCTGCAGAACGGCTACATGACCGTGCAGGGGCAGAGCGGGGAGAAGGCGCCGGCCGAGCTCGTCGGCCGCGGGAAGTTCTTCGAGGGCGTCGACTGGTCCCAGACCAAGGCCTACGCGGTCGGGCTCGGGCAGATCTACTTCAACCTCAAGGGCCGCGAGCCGAAGGGCATCGTCTCGGCCGGCGAGGAGTACCGCCAGCTCCAGGAGGAGATCCGCTCGAAGCTGGTGCCGCTCGTCGATCCCGAGACGGGCGAGCGCGTGTTCGCGGACGTCTACCGGCGCGACGACATCTACAAGGGCGAGTACCTGCAGCTGGCGCCCGACCTGCAGGTCGGCTTCCTCGACGGCTACCGGGTCGGCTGGCAGGACACGCTCGGCGGGATCCGCCGTGCCGTGATCGAGAACAACAACCGCAAGTGGTCGGGCGACCACTGCGCGACCGCGACCGAGATCAGCCACGGCGTCTTCTTCAGCAACCGCAAGATCACCACGGACGAGCCGTCGATCATGGACATCGCACCGTCGGTCCTGAAGCTGCTGGGGGCAGAGGTCCCGGCCGACTACGACGGCAAGCCGCTGTGGTGAGCGGGACCGGCCGGAGTTGATCGCGGGCCTGCTGCTGGCGCTCGTCGCGGCAGGGGCGACCCTGCCCGCGGCGGCTCCCCCCGCGGCAGCAGCGGCGCAGGACGCGCCGGCGGCCGCCACCCGCAGGCCCGAGACGGACCAGCAGCGGCTCGAGCGGGTGCGCGAGCGGCGCGCCGCGCTCGAGAAGGAGCTGGCGCGGCTGCGCGGCGAGGAGCGGAGCCTGCTGGGCGAGGTCGAGCAGCTCGAGCTGGAGCTGCGCCTGCGCACGGAGGCGCTGACCGAGATCCAGCTCACGCTCAAGAAGACGCGGGCGGAGCTCGACGCCACCGTGGCCCGCGTCGCCCGGCTCGAGGCGAGCCTGGCGGCCTCCCGTCCCGCGCTGGCGGCCCACGCGCGGGCCCTGTACAAGCTCGGCGAGATGAGCTACCTGCGGCTGCTGCTCTCGATCGACCGCCCCTCGGACTTCTTCCGGGGCTACCGCTTCGTCTCGACGCTGGCGCGCCGCGACAACGCGCAGGTGGCCGCCTTCCGCGCCGACCTCGAGCGGCTGACGAAGGAGAAGTCGACGCTCGAGCAGCGCACGCGCGAGTCGATCGACCTGCGCAACCGGCTGTCGGCCGCGCGCCGCGAGCTCGACGCCCAGCGCGCGCGCAAGACCGCCCTGCTCACATCGCTGGTCGAGAAGAAGGAGCTGAACGCCGCCTACCTCGAGGAGCTGGCGCAGGCCGAGACGAGGCTGCAGCGGCTGCTCGACGGGCTGGGCGGCGAGGAGGTGGCGGTGCCCATGGGGGCCTTTCGCGGCGGGCTGCCCTGGCCGGTCGAGGGGCGGGTGCTCGCGGGTTTCGGCCGCCGCAAGCACCCGCGCTTCGACACCTACACCGTGCACAACGGGATCGAGATCGAGGCGGCCCCGGACACTCCGGTGCGAGCGGTTCACGAGGGCCGCGTGGTGTTCGCCGATCGCTTCCTCGGCTACGGCCTGATGGTCGTGGTCGACCACGGCGGCAAGCACCACTCGCTCTACGCGCAGCTGCAGGAGGTGTCCGTCGCGGTGGGCCAGGAGGTGGAGGCCGGCACCGTCCTGGGCACGGCCGGCGAGGGCGGACCGGACAGCCCCGGCCTCTACTTCGAGATGCGCTACCAGGGGCGCGCCGAGGACCCGCTGGACTGGCTGAAGCGGCCCTGACGCCTCCCGGCGCGCCCGAGCCGCCTCGGCCGGGCGGTGGTATCCTGCTGGAATCATGAGCCCGCGCACCCGCCTCGCCGTGGCCCTCGTCTCGACCGTCCTGATCGGCTACATCGCCGTCGGATCCCTCCTCGGGAGGGTCTTCGGGGACACGAGCTACGGCCAGCTCCTCGTCTTCAACGAGGTCGTGAAGGACGTCGTCGACTCCTACGTCGAGCCGGTGAACATCGAGCGCGCGATGGCGGGCGCCCGCCAGGGAATGGCCGACGCCCTCGACGGCGACAGCACCTACCTCGACGCCGACGAGTTCCGCGCCTACCAGCAGCCGGCGAAGGACGGCGACGCGGACGTGGGGCTGGTGCTCACGCGGCGCTTCTCGTTCGTGATGGTGGTCGCCGCGCGGCCGGGGTCGCCGGCGGCGAAGGCCGGCCTGCGCGCCGGCGACCTCCTCAAGTCGATCGACGAGCGGCACACGCGGCAGATGCCGGCCGTGGTCGCGGAGCGCCTGCTGCACGGCGCGCCGGGCTCGTCGGTGAAGCTCGGCATCCTGAGGCTGGGGGCCGACCCGCTCGAGGTGACCGTCACGCGCGAGCGCCTGTTGCCGGCGGCGCCGGAGGGGCGGATGCTCGACGGGTCCATCGGCTACGTCAAGGTCGCCGAGTTCACGCCCGCGACCGCCGACGAGGTGCGCACGCAGGTGGAGTCGCTGAAGAAGGGCGGCGCACGCCAGCTCGTGCTCGACCTGCGCGACGCGGCGTACGGCTCCCCGGCGGACGGCGTGGGCGTGGCCGAGATCTTCCTCAAGGGCGGGCCGGTCGCCAAGGTCGTGGGCCGCCGGGTGGACGAGCAGCTGCTGCAGGCGGACCCCCGCCGCTCGGCGTGGTCGGGCCCGCTGGTGGTGCTCACCAACAACGGCACCGCCGGGCCGGCGGAGGTGATCGCCGCGGCGCTGGTCGACGGCGAGCGGCACAAGGCTCGTCGGCGAGCACACGTTCGGGCGGGCGGGCATCACGCACGCGGTGCCGCTGGCGGAGGGCGGCCTCGTGCTCACCATGGCGAAGTACGTCTCGCCCAAGGGCACGGCGATCCACGGCGAGGGACTCAAGCCCACCGTGGCCGTGGACGCGACGCCCGACGAGGACGACGACCTGCCGCCGGGCGCGCCGAGGCCGGACCACATCCTCGACAAGGCGCTCGAGCTGCTGCACGCCAAGAGCGCGAAGCCGGCCTAGGCTAGCGCACCAGCCGGCGCAGGGCCTTGCCGGCCGCGAAGCGCGGCCACTTGCGGCCGGCGATGCGGATCGCCTGGCCGGTGTGTGGGTTGTGTCCCTGGCGCGCCCGCCGCCTCGTCACGAGGAAGGTGCCGAAGTCGACGAGCGTCACCTTCTCTCCGCGCCGCAGCGAGCGCGCCACGTTGTCGAGCACGGCGTCGAGCGCGCGCAGGACGTCGGCCTTGGTGAGGCCGGTGTCGCGCGCGACACGGGCCACCAGCTCGGCCTTGTTCACCTGGCTATGGCCGGATCTCGAAGGCGGCTTCGCGGGTGATCGTCTTCTGCGCGATCTTGTCCGTGGCTTCGAGCCGGGCCACGTACTTCCCCGGATCCAGGCTCGACAGCGCCACGGGGCCGATCTCCGTTCCGACCATGGGAGTGTCGATCGCGGTTTCTTCCGAGCTCGTGATCTGCCCCTTCCCTTCCTTGACCAGCCGGACGCGGGCCGTGCCCCGGGCCTTCTTCGTCGCCGGATCAACCTGCAGGTCGTAGACCTGGAAGAAGAACGAGACGCTGTCCGTCTTGTGCAGGTCGGACGGCATCAACGGGATCACGCGCACCGAGGTGAGTCGGAAGGCCGCGAAGGGATCGGCTGGATCCTCGGGCGCGTTCTCCGCTACGGGCTGCATCTCGCGCACGATGACGACCGTCCCCGACAGCACGGGCCGGGTGCTGCCATCAGCGGCCGTCTCCACCTGGGCAAAGTCCGGCACCTCGATCGGCAGCGACAGGGCTGAACCCTTCTTGGTGTTCGTCGCGTAGACCGCCGTGCGTAGCGTGCACTTGCCGGGTTTCGCACCCATCTTGAATGTCGCCAGGAACTTGCCGCTCGAGATCGGCGCCTCCGTCGTCTGAGAGGCCCAGCCCAATTCCTTGCCCTCGGGGGTCACGGCACTCGCGGCGATCGTCACGTTGACCGCTCTTGGCCTCGTTGCCGGGCGCGAGCCCGGTCGCATCTCCCCGGACGACCCCGAGCAGTGCGGTCGAGCCGTCAGCCGTCTTCAGGTAGGAAGCCTGAACAGCGAGCGGGAAGTCCTGTCGCGGCTCCCTCAGCAGGACCCGGGCGTAGGTGTCCTTCGG
Source organism: uncultured Acidobacteriota bacterium (assembly GCA_963831755.1). Classification (GTDB taxonomy): domain Bacteria; phylum Acidobacteriota; class Vicinamibacteria; order Fen-336; family Fen-336; genus DATBSL01. Next base: position 14,910 of record CAWHRC010000010.1, on the reverse strand, counting down.
CAGCTGATCGGCCACCTTGACGAGCTTCCCGTCCTTGCCCGCGCGATAGTCGATGTTCGGGTGTGCGACCTTGGCCGCGGCGATCCGGTCGAGCTGCTGGTCGAGCGAGACCGTGCCCCGGCAGTCGGCGTCGAAGGCGATCGTCGCCTTGCCGCCCTGGAAGGTGCGGCCGGGCTTGTCCTTGTACGTCCAGGTCTCCGGTGCGCGCATGCCGGGGTTCATGCTGGTGTCGCCCTGGACCTCGTCCGGCTTGCCGAGCAGGATGTAGACGCGGCCGCAGTCGGTCATGGAGCCCGACGTGCCGGCGCAGCCTGAACTTCTGGTCCGCCTCGGCGCGGTCCTTCAGGTACTGCTCCTGGAACTCGTTCTGCGGCGTCGCGAGATCGGGATCGCGGCGGGCCCAGAAGATCTTCTGGAACTCGAGCCGGTCGCCCTTGTCCTTGAGCTTCTTGTAGATGGTCTCCTCGTCCGCGAGCATCAGCGGGTGCACGTCCGCGAGGAACTTCTTGTCGTCGTTGTCCAGCTTCTGGGCGGCGGCCGACGCCGGGCCGCAGCAGCGACGAGGGCGAGCACGACGAGGACGCCGCTTCGGCGGTCGCGCATCGAGGAGTCTCCTTGCATCTGGCGACCCCCGATTCTAGCGATCCGCGTGCCGAGGCTCACAACGAGGCGCGTCCGCTCGCCGGCCGCCCGCCGGCGTGCTACGCTCGCGGCGCGTGCTGGCCCGTCAGCGATCCCTGCCGAGATCGCCTCGGCCGCGCGATGGCGCTGGTGCTCGCCACCGCCTTCCTGGTCCCGCCCGCCACGGCGGCGACCCGCAGGAAGCGCGGCGCCCGCCGGCGACCGGCCGCACCCGGCCGGCGCCCGTCGGTGATCCTGCCCGCGAGCGCTTCGTCCTGGGACCTGGCCGTCGGGCAGGCCTGCCAGCGCGCCCTCGGCCGGGCGCGGAGGCGCGGTGGTCGCGATGGACCCGCGGACCGGGCCGCGTGAGCGCCGTCGTCAACCCGGTCGAGGCGATGCAGCGCGCGTATCAGCCCTGCTCGGTGTTCAAGATCGTCGTCGCGATCGCCGGGCTGTCCGAGGGCGTGATCACGCCCGAGACGACGTACCGCTGCCAGAAGGGCTGCTGGATGTGGGCCGGGCACGGGCCGATCGACCTGCGCCGTGCGCTGGCCGTCTCCTGCAACCCTTACTTCGAGTGGGTCGGCGAGCAGCTCGGGTACCAGACGATCCAGCGCTACGCACACCTGCTCGGCCTGGGCGAGGTCGTCCGGCATCAACCTGACCGGCGAGGCGGCCGGGCTGCGTGCCCGCGTCGGTCCAGTCCCGAGGCCGTGGGGTCACCTCTCGAGCCATGCGCAGGGCATCGCGACCTCGGCCGTGCAGCTCGGCGGTGCTGATCTCCGCCGCGATCAACGGCGGCGTCGTGCTCCAGCCGGTGCTCTCCGGCCCGCAGGACTTCGTGCCCCACGAGCGCTGGCGCCTGCCCGAGGGCACGCGCTTCGACGGCCTCGCGCAGGGCTTCCTGGGCGCCGTCAACGAGGGCAGCGCGAGCCCGGCGTTCGACCCCGACGTGGCGGTGGCGGGCAAGACCGGCACCTGCTCGGCGCTCGGCTGGTTCGCCTCGTACGCCCCGGCCGAGCACCCGGAGCTGGTGGTCGTCGTGTTCCTGCGGCGCGGCAGCGGCCACGGAGCCTCGGCGGTCGCCGGCCGCATCTTCCGGGAGCTGTTCGCGGCGGGCGCGGCACCGCCCGCCGTCACGACGGGCACGCCCTGACCCACGGGAAGGGAATGGGGGTGCCTCGCGGCACCCCCATCTGCGTCCGAATCGGCCCGCGCGTCGCGCGAGCGTCGTGTCTCAGCTCGAGGACTTCTCCAGGTCGACCGTGAGGTCCGTCGTCTCGCCGGGCGTGACCTCGACGTCGCGCTCGATCGTGCGGTAGCCCGGCCGGACGACCTCGATGCGGTGCCGGCCGGCCGGAAGCTGCAGGGTGGAAGCCTCGCGACCGGTGCCACGGAAGGCACCGTCCACGTACACGGACGCGTCGCCAGGACGAACCTCCAGCTTGAGCTTGCCGGCGCTGCCGGCCACACTCAGCTCGTCCCTGTCCTGCCGCTCGCGGGCGCTCCAGCGCTCGTCGCCGCGGTCGCGCTCGCCACGCGCCTCGGGAGCGTTGCCGACGAGGTCCTCGACGGTCTCGCCCGTGCCCTTCTGCATGGTGTAGTGCAGCTTCAGCGTGCCGTTGGGCGCGACGTAGACCTTCATGCGGTGCGTCTGGTAGCCCTCCAGCTTGAGCGTGATCTCGTGGCGGCCCGGCGCGACGTTGAGGCGCTGGAACAGCCCGTCGTAGTCGTCCACGATGCCGGCGTAGTAGCCGTCCACGTAGACGCGGGCCTCGGAGGGATCGACGAGCACGCGCACCGCGCCCGATCTCGCGCTGGACGTAGTGGTACATGGTGCCGCCACCCCAGCCGCCCCCGCCCCAGCCGCCATAGGGAGAGCCCCAGTAGCCGCCGTACCAGCCGTACGAGCCGTAGGGCCACCAGTAGCTGCCGTACCAGCCGGGGTAGTACCAGCCGTCGTAGCCCGGGTAGTAGCCCGGATAGCCGTAGTAGCCGCCGCTGCCTCCCCGGCTACCGCGGCCCGACCCGGCACGCGGGTGCCGCCGCTCGGCCGTGGTGGCCGAGCTGCCGGAGCTGGAGCCGGAGCTCGAGGTGCCCCCGGAGTAACTGCTGCCGCCCGAGCTCGAACCGCCCGAGCTGGCGACAGGGTGTCCGCCGCCACCGCCCGAAGAACTCCCGCCCCCGCCGCCCCCCCGCGGGACGGCGTGGTCCTGCGCGAACGCGAGTGGCGCGAGCACGAGCGCAAGGCTTCCCGCCAGAATCGGCATCACGGACTTCATGGTCGCCTCCGTCCTAGCCGCCGGTGACCTCTGCAAGTGACGTGCCGTGCAGCTTCGGAGTCACGGCACCACAACTCTAGCCGATTCCGTCAATTGCCGCCAAGCTCCGGCCGCGCCCGAGGAGTCGCCGTCATCTCCGGGGGACAGGCCGTCGCCGGCGGGTGTCGCCTATACTCCGACCCGTGAGCGTCCCGGGCGCTGCGCGCCTGCTCGTCTCGTGCGGCGAAGCCTCCGGCGACCTGTACGCCTCGGAGCTCGTCCGCCACCTCCACCTGCGGGGGTCGCCGTTCGAAGCCTTCGGTCTCGGGGGCGACCGGCTGCAGGAGCAGGGCGTCCGCCTGGTGGCTCACACGCGCGACCTCGCGGTCGTCGGCCTGGTCGAGGTGCTGCGTCATCTCCGACGCCTGCGGGGCGTCTTCCGCTCGGTGCTGGACGAGGTCGACCGCGAACGACCCGCGCTGGCCGTGCTCGTCGACTACCCGGACTTCAACCTGCGGCTCGCCAAGGAGCTCCGCCGGCGCGCGGTGCCGGTCGTGTACTACGTCTCGCCACAGGTCTGGGCGTGGCGTCGCGGCCGCCTGCGGGCGATCCGGGAAACCGTCGATCACATGATCGTGATCTTCCCGTTCGAGGAGGCGCTCTATCGCGAGGCGGGCGTGGACGTGACGTTCGTCGGCCACCCCCTGGTCGACATCGTCCGGCCGGCCAGCGACCGCACGGCGTTCCTCGCCTCGTGCGGGCTCGACGCGGCCCGGCCCGTGCTCGCCGTGCTGCCGGGCAGCCGGCCGCAGGAGGTGGCTCACAACCTCCCGCCGCTCGCGGCCGCGCTCCGATTGGTCGTGGCGCGCCGACCGGATGTCCAGCCCGCGCTGGCGGTCGCCCCGGGCCTGGACAGCGGACTCTTCGATCGCCTCCTCAACGACCTGCCCGCCACTCGGATCGCGGGGCAGACGCACTCCCTGATGAGCTGCGCGGTTGCCGGCATCGTGGCTTCCGGCACGGCCACCGTCGAGGCCGCCCTGCTCGGCCTGCCAATGGTCGTCGTCTACCGGGTGTCGCCGCTGACCTACGCCCTCGGGCGACCCTTCGTCCGCGTGCCGCACTACGCCATGACAAACCTCATCGCCGACAGGGCAATCGTCAAAGAGCTGATTCAACGACACTTTCAGCCGGAGACTGTGGCGGCGGAGGCCCTGCGGCTGATGGGTGACGATGCGTATCGCGCCCAGGTCACCGACGGGCTCTGCGAGGTGCGGGCGAGACTCGGTGCGCCGGGCGCCTCCGCGCGAGCGGCGACAGTCGTGGCCCGGAGACTGTTTGACAACAAAAAAGGTTGACAGGATGAATAGTTATATGTGATCGTCTCATACGAATTCTAGGGAAGGGACCGCAATGGGCAAAGTGAGCCTCATCCCGGCGGCAGCAACCCTGCTCCTGATCGGGTGTCACACGATCACGGAAGAGCTGCCGACGCAGCCGACCAAGGCGACCCCGAGCCAGGGGCTCCTGACGATTCCGATCCCGGCGATCCCGGGCGCCACCCCGACACCGAAGCCGGCCGCCACCCCTACTCCGAGCCCGGCGGCCACTCCCACGCCTTCCCCGAGCGCGTCCCCCGGGACCTTCGGCAAGTGCGGTAACCCGCTCCCGCCCCCGGTCACGCAGATGGCCGCGAAGGTCCACATACGGGGGGCGAACCGCTGGGTCCTCGACAGCACGCCGCTCATCGGACCCGACGGGGCCTATTGCCGCCAGATCGGTTTCACGGACGGCCGCCTGTACTGCCCCGTGCGCACCGAAGGGTCCAGCGACCGCAGCGCCTGCGAGGAGTACGCGATCGGCTACGCGGAGGACACGAAGCGGCCGGGCCCGACCTGGTACTTCAACGGCGCTCTGTGCGACGGCACCAAGTGCCAGAATCACGAGGACAACCAGTACTTGCTCTACGCCATCGCGGGCGGCCGCTACCAGGCCTGCACCAAGGACGACGTCTGCGGCGTCGTGGAAGTCGATCGCTAGGCCGCTCGAGCGCCGTGCGCCTCGTCATAGACGGGGTACACGAAACGTGAGAAGGTGCGAGCCATGACGCGAGCTGGGGGGCGTCGGACGAGCGGGGGGCTTGCGCTCGGGGCGTGCCTGCTGGCGCTGGCCTGCGGCACCCTCCACAACCCCACGGAGCCGAAGCCGGCGCCCGAGAAGAGCTCGCAGTCGAACCCGCCGGACCCGAGCGGCGTGCCGGCGCCCGTCTTCGGCGGCCCGGCAGCGAGCCCGTCGCCCTCGCCCTCGCCCTCGACCGATCCCGGCGCACAGGCGACACCCCCTCCCGCAACCGGGGAGGGCAGCGGTGAGTGCGGACAGCCGCTGCCGCCGCCCGTCACGATCATCGACGTGAAGGTCCACATCCGCGGTACCGAGAACTGGATCCTCGACTCGACGCCGCTCGTGGGCCCCGACCTGGAGTACTGCCGGATGATCGGGTTCACCGACAATCGCTCCGTGTGCCCCGTGCGGCCGGAGGGCAACCCGCAGCGCTCGGCGTGCGAGCTGTATGCAATCGGGCGTGCCAAGGACACGAACCGGCCCGGCCCGACCTGGTATCTGGACGGACACTTCTGCACCGGGCGGGCGAGCGGCTGCGAGAACAACGGGGACAACCAGTACCTGTTGAACACGTACCGGAGCGGCACGTTCCGGGCCTGTGCCAGCAACGGCATCTGCGGCGAGGTCGAGGTCGACCGCTAGCCGCGCGCTTGACAGCGACGAGCCCTCTGTGTGAGCGTGGCCCGGCGCGGCCCGATGAGACACACGTCGCTCGCCCTATCGCTCCTGCTCGCGCTCGGCGCGTGCGGCGGAAGCCGCCCGTCCGATCCACCCTCGGAGCGGCTGCCGGACGCGGCCTCGCTCATTCCCGTGGCGCCCGCGCCGCAGCCTACGGCGACGCCGACGCCGGGCAGCGAGCCGGCGGAAGAGCCGTGGCCGGCCGTGCCCGGCTCGGGTGACGGGGCGAGCGGAACCTGCGGCGAGCCGGCGCCGCCGCCGATCTCCTCCATCGCCATCAAGGTGCACGGCGGTACGGGGGACCGCCTGCTGCTCGATTCGACCCCGCTCGTCGGGCCCGACGTGGCCTACTGCCGGGAGATCGGCTACACCGACGGGCGGGCGTACTGCCCCGTTCGGCCGGAGGGCAACCCCGAGCGCGTGGCCTGCGAGGCGGCGCGTGTCGGCCGGGCGTCGGACACGGGCCGCGTGGGCCCGACCTGGAGCGTCGACGGCCGTCCGTGCGACGGCTCGGGCGCGGTGACCTCCTGCGTCAACCACCCCACGAACCAGTTCCAGGTCTACGCCTACGGCGCGGGAACGTTCCGCGCCTGCGCCTCGAACGGGGCGTGCGGGTCACTCACGTTGCCGTAGGGCGGTTCGCGACCGTCGTGCTCGTGAACGAGCTCCTGCCTCTCGCGCGGCGCGCGCTCGCGCGGGTCGAGCCTGGCGACTCCCGCAGGTATGTCGCGCTGGTCGCCGCGCGGCTCGGCTCGCTGGCGGCGGTCGCCGACGGGCTCGCGCCGGCCCGCGACCTGGCCCCGACCCCCGTGGAGCGGAGGCTCGCCCGCCGCGTCTTCTCGGCGATCGAAGGCGATTGGGACGACGGCGACGAGAACCTGGTGCGGGGCTGGCTCGATCGCCGGCGCACGGCCGGCGAGGAGCCCGGGGCCGCCGCCGCTCGCGCGCTGCTGGCCGCGGCCCGCGCGCTCGTGCAGATCCGCCCCCGGCCCGCCACGGTGCGCTTCTTCCTGTGGGAGATGGAGTCGATCCTCGCCGGCCTCGGCGAGCCCGCGCCGCTTTCGGCTCCGGCGGTGCCCCTGCTAGAATCCCGCCCACCGCAGACAGCGCACTCCCCCCGGGAGGAGGCGATGCCGAAGAGAATCCTGGTCGTGGACGACGACGAGAACATCCTGAGCCTCGAGCGCACGATCCTCGAGCAGAAAGGCTTCGCCGTCACCACGGCCGGGGGCGGGGAGGAAGCGCTGCGGCTGCTGAAGCAGCAGTCGTTCGACCTGGTGCTGCTCGACGTCATGATGCCCGACAAGGACGGCTTCGAGGTCTGCCGTCAGATCAAGCAGGACGCGCGCACGCGCTCGCTGCCCGTGATCTTCCTGACGGCCAAGGGCGGCGGCGACGCGCTGGCCGAGGGCTTCGAGGCGGGCGCGGTCATGTACATCAACAAGCCCTTCACCGCGAACAAGCTGCTGACGATCGTCAAGACGATGCTCGAGCAGGCGAGCGAGTAGCTACACACTCTCGAAGCTGGTCAGGCGCCTGAACCGCTGGAAGCGCGCGTCGATCTCGGGCCGCGACAGCGAGAGCAGCCGGTCCAGGCTGAAGGCCTCCACGCAGAACGAGGCCAGCGTGCTGCCCATGATGATCGCTCGGCGCAGCGAGCTCTCGTCCACCGCCGCACAGCCGGCCAGGTAGCCCAGGAAGCCGCCGGCGAAGGTGTCGCCGGCGCCGGTCGGGTCGAACACGGTCTCCAGGGGGTAGGCGGGCGCGGCGAAGCACCCCTCTTCGTGGAACATCAGCACGCCGTGCTCGCCCTTTTTCACCACGACGGTGCGCGGGCCGAGGGCACGGATGGCGCGGGCGGCCTTCACCAGGTTCCACTCCCCCGACAGCTCGCGCGCCTCGGCGTCGTTCACCAGCAGCACCTGCGTGCGGGCCAAGGTCTTCCGCAGCTCCTCGGCCTTGCCCTTGATCCAGAAGTTCATGGTGTCGCAGGCGACGATGCGCGGCGCGCTCACCTGGTCCAGCACCTCGCGCTGCAGCACGGGGTCGATGTTCCCCAGGAACACCACCTCCGAGCCGCGGTAGCGCGCCGGGATCTTCGGCTTGAAGAACTCGAACACGTTCAGGTCCGTGCAGATCGTGTCGCGCGAGTTGAGGTCCCAGGAGTACCGGCCCTGCCAGTGGAAGGTCTTGCCCTCCATGTGCTCGAGCCCCTCGAGGTCGATCGGCCGCCCGGCGAACGCGCGCAGCTGCTCCTCGCCGAAGTCCTGGCCGACGACACCGACCAGGTTCACCGGCGTGAAGAAGGACGCGGCCACCGAGAAGAACGACGCGCTGCCGCCCAGCACGCGCTCCGCGCGGCCGAACGGCGTCTCCACGGTGTCGTACGCGACGCTGCCGACGACGAGGATGGACATGCTCTCTCCCGGACCCCCGGTCTTCTCCGGACTGCGCCTACTTCAGGTAGCGGCCGACGATCGGCGCCAGCTCCCGCTTGAGCTCCGGCGGCACCAGCTCGGCCGGCGTGACCAGCGCGAACTTCAGGGCGCTCGCGCACTCGCAGTCACGGGCGATCGGCAGCCGCCGCACGGCCGCGCGCAGGACCGCGCGCGCGGTCGCGGCGTTCCTGGCGAGGTTGCCGATGATCTGCTCGGCGGTGACCGCGTCGTGCTCGGGGTGCCAGCAGTCGTAGTCGGTCACCATCGCCAGGGTCGAGTAGCAGATCTCGGCCTCGCGCGCGAGCTTGGCCTCCTGCAGGTTCGTCATCCCGATCAGGTCGGCGCCCCAGGAGCGGTACAGCTCTGACTCGGCCCGGGTCGAGAACTGCGGGCCCTCCATGCACACGTAGGTCCCGCCCACGTGGTAGGTGGCGCCCGCCTCCTGGCACGCGGCGGCCATCACCTCCGAGAGCGGCCGGCAGAAGGGGTGCGCGAAGGCCACGTGGGCCACCAGCCCGCGCCCGAAGAAGGTGGACTCCCGCCGACGCGTGCGGTCGATGAACTGGTCGGGCACGACCACGTGCTGCGGCGCGTATTGCACCTTCAGCGAGCCCACGGCCGAGACCGAGAGGATCCACTCGACGCCGAGCAGCTTCATCGCGAAGACGTTGGCGCGGAAGTTGAGCTCGTGGGGCAGGATCCGGTGGCCGCGAGCGTGGCGCGGCAGGAAGGCCACACGGCAGCCCTCGAGCATGCCGACCATCAGCGCGTCGGAGGGGCTGCCGAACGGGGTCTCGAGCGCGACCTCGCGGACGTCCGTGAACCCTTCCATCTGGTAGAGGCCGGTGCCGCCGATGATTCCGATCTGCGCCTGCTCGCTCATCCGCCTCTCCTGTCGGGCCGCTCGACCTGCACGTGCCGTGTGATCCGGGCGGCCGACCGGCGATCGTAGCAGCAAACCTCCGGCCGATGAGACGCTGCTGTCGGCGCGGGGCGGCGGCGGACGAGCCGACCTAGGGTCCGGGTCGGCCTCGCGGCGCCTCCTTCAGCTCCAGCAGCACGCCGGCCGCGCCCCTCGGGTGGACGAAGGCGACGCGGCAGCCGCCGGCCCCGATGCGGGGCGCCTCGTCGATCAGCGGGACGCCACGGGCCTTCAGCTCCGCCAGGGCCGCAGCGAGGTCGTCCACCAGCACGCACACGTGGTGCAGGCCGGAGCGCTTCGCGAGGAAGCGCGCGATCGTCGACGACGGGTCCGTCGGCTCGAGCAGCTCCAGGTGGGACTCCCCCACCGGCAGGAACGCCGTGCGGACCTTTTCCGTCGCGACGTCGTGGCGCGCCTCGACGCGGAACCCCAGCGCCTCGTAGGCGGCCACGGCCTCGTCCAGGCGGGGCACCGCGATCCCCAGGTGGTCGATGCGCAGCGGCTTCACGCGAGCCCCAGCCTGCGTACGACCTCGTCCGCCGCGGTGAACGGGTCGACCTCGCGAGCCGCGAGCCGCTCGACCATCGCCTCCCGCTCGGCGGGGGTCAGCACCTGCTGCCGGACGTGGCCCATCACCCTCTGGCGCACGGCGTCCTCGAGCTGCCGCAGCAGCTGCGCCCGCCGCTTGCGCGCCAGCGCACCGCTGGCCAGCGCCCGCTCCCGGAAGGCGAAGATCGCCTCGAGCAGCCCGCCCGTGCCCTCGTCGAGCGTGGCCGTGGTCCTGACGATCGCGGGCGGCGGCTCGCCGCCCGCGGCCATCATCAGCATCGACTCGATCTCGCCCACCAGGCGCTCGACCCCCTCCCGGTCGGCCTTGTTCACGACGAACACGTCCGCGATCTCCATGATCCCCGCCTTCAGCGCCTGCACCTCGTCGCCGAGCCCCGGCACGAGCACGACCAGGCTGACGTCGGCGGTGCCGACGATCTCGACCTCGTCCTGCCCCACGCCGACGGTCTCGACCAGGATCACGTCCTTGCCGGCGGCAGCCAGCACGGTCAGCACCTGGTCGGTGGAGGCCGCCAGGCCGCCCAGGTGGCCGCGCGTCGCCATCGAGCGGATGAAGACGCCGGCGTCCGTCGCGTGCGCCTGCATCCGGACGCGGTCGCCGAGGATCGCGCCGCCGCTGAACGGCGAGGTCGGATCGACGGCGACCACCCCCACCGTGCGCCCGGCGCGGCGCAGCTGCGCCGTCAGCCGGTCCACGAGCGTCGACTTGCCGGCGCCCGGCGGACCGGTCACGCCGACCACCAGGGCGCCGCCCGCGTGCGGGAACAGCTCCGACAGCAGCCGGCGCGCCTCGGGCCGGCCGTTCTCCACGAGCGTGATGGCACGGGCCACGGCGCGCGTGTCCCCCGCGCGGACGCCCTCGGCGAGCCCGTCGAGCGCCAGCGCGGTCGGCACGGCTCAGCGCACCACCGGCCGCAGGTGCAGCAGCTGGCGCGCGATCACCATCCGCTGGACCTCGCTCGTACCCTCGCCGATCGTCCCCAGCTTGGCGTCACGCAGGTAGCGCTCGACCGGGTACTCCTTGATGTAGCCGTACCCGCCGTGGATCTGGATCGCCTCGAGGGCCACCTCGACCGCGGACTCGCTGGCGAACAGCTTCGCCATCGACGACTCGGCCGTGTGGCTCTTCCCGCGGTCGGCCAGGTGCGCGGCCCGCCAGGTCAGCAGCCGTGCGGCTTCGACCCGCACCGCCATCTCGGCGATCTTGAACTGGATCGCCTGGAAGTCGGCCAGCGGGTGGCCGAACTGCTTGCGCTCGAGGGCGTAGCGCAGCGACGCCTCGAGCGCGGCTTGCGCGATGCCGACCGAGAAGGCCGCGATGCCGATGCGGCCGCGATCGAGGATCCTCAGCGTGTCGACGAAGCCCATGCCCTCGCGGCCGATCAGGTTGCCGGCTGGCACGCGGCAGTCCTCGAACACCAGCTCGGACGTGTCGGACGAGCGCACGCCGAGCTTGTCCTCCTTCTTCCCGGCACGGAAGCCCGGTGTCCCGCGCTCGACGACGAGCGCCGAGATCCCCTTCTTGCCGCGGGCCCGGTCCGTCACCGCCATCACGACGGCGATGTCGGCGATGCCGCCGTTGGTGATGAAGTTCTTGGAGCCGTTCAGCACGAAGTGGTCGCCGTCGCGCCGGGCGGTGGTGCCCATCCCGCCGGCGTCGGAGCCGGAGCCGGGCTCGGTCAGGCCCCAGCAGCCGACCCGCTCGCCCCTGGCGAGCGGCGTCAGGAACCGCCGCTTCTGCTCGTCGCTGCCGGCGAGGTTGACGTGCGCCGCCGCCAGGCTGTGGTGCGCCGCCAGCGAGAGCGCCACGCCCGCGTCGACCCGCGACAGCTCCTCCATCACCAGCGCCCAGTCGAGCACCGACAGCTCCGAGCCCCCGTACTCGGCGGCGTAGCAGACGCCCGTGAGCCCGAGCCCGCCGAGCTTCGTGAACACCTCGCGCGGGAACGCCTGCCGCTCGTCCCACTCGCGGGAGTGGGGCCGCAGCTCGTTCTCCGCGAAGTCCCTCACCGTCCTGCGCAGCAGCTCCTGCTCTTCGCTCAGGTCGAGATCCATTGCGAACAATGGTATACCGCGAGCGCTCATGGCTCGTCTGCTGCTGCGCCTGCTGCTGGTGGTGCTGGCCGGCCTGGCCGGCCTCGCCGGCTGGGTGTGGGTCGGCCTGCCCTCCCGCTCCGCGGTGGCCGCTTTGGCGCGGCAGAACCCCGGCAAGACCCGGCTCATGCTGCAACGGGAGCAGGAGGCGCAGGCCAGGGGCCGCAGGCCGCGCGTGGTCCAGGCCTGGGTGCCGCTGTCCTCCGTCTCGCGCCACCTCATCCACGCCGTGCTGGCCTCGGAGGACCAGCGCTTCTTCGGCCACGCTGGCGTCGACTGGGAGGCGATCCAGTCGTCGATCGAGAAGGACGTCGAGAAGGGGCGGCTGACGCGTGGCGGCAGCACGATCACCCAGCAGCTGGCGAAGAACCTGTACTTCGGCACCGGCAAGACGCTGACGCGCAAGCTGCGCGAGCTCGTGGTCTCGCGCTGGCTGGAGGCGGACCTCACGAAGGCGCGCATCCTCACGCTCTACCTCAACGTGATCGAGTGGGGCGACGGGATCTACGGGGTCGAGGCCGCCGCGCACCACTGGTACGGCAAGCCTGCCTCGGCGCTCTCGCCGGCCGAGGCGGCCGGCCTCGTCGCGATGATCCCGAACCCGCGGCGCATCAACCCCCGCGTCGCCGCGGCCCGCCATGAGCGGGCCACGCGGCGCGTGCTGTGGCTGATGGGCCAGGCCGGCTACATCGGCCGCGACGTGGCCGGCCTGGGCGCGGAGCCGCCAGCGGAGCCGGTCGAGGAGGAGGAGGAGCCGTCGGCCGCGGAGCCCGAGGCGGTGGCGCCGGCGGAGGCGCCGACGGAAACGCCCGGCCCGACGATCACGCCGCTCCTGCCGACGCCGCCCGCCGCGAGCCCGACTGCAGCCCCCGGCCCGACGCCGCCCGCGCCAGGCCCGACGCCGCAGCCGACGCCCGTTCCACCGCCGCCCGCGCCCTGAACGCCCGAGCGGTTAAGATCGCGCGCGTGCGGGAGGTGCCGGTTTGAGTGACGGAGGCGCCGTGCGCGAGGATGCCGACGTCGTCACCTCGTCGGACGACTACGCCCGGCGCTTCTCCGGCGCGGTCGGCCGCTATTTCCTCGAAGTACAGGCGGCGGCCACGCTGGAGCTGCTCCGCCCGTTCCCGGGCGCCAGTGTCCTCGACCTCGGCGGCGGGCACGGACAGCTCACGGGCGCGCTCGTCGAGTCCGGCCACGAGCTGACGGTGCTCGGGAGCGACCCGGCCTGCGAGAAGCGCGTCCTGCCGTGGACCCGCGGCGGGCGGGCGCGGTTCCTGGCCGCCGACCTGATCGAGCCGGGCCTCGCCGACCGCTCGTTCGACGTCGTCATCTCGTACCGGCTGCTGCCGCACGCCCGGCGCTGGCCCGAGCTCGTCGCGACGCTCACGCGGCTCGCCCGGGCGGCCGTGATCGTCGACTACCCGACGCGCCGCAGCGTGAACGCGGCGGCCGAGCTGCTGTTCGGCCTGAAGAAGGGGGTCGAGCAGGACACGCGGCCGTTCACGGTGTTCGGCGACCGCGAGCTCGAGCAGGCCTTCGGCGCCCACGGCTTCCGCCCGACCGGCCGGCGGGCGCAGTTCTTCTTCCCGATGGCGCTGCACCGCACCACGCGCTCGGCGGCGCTCGCGCGCGCGCTCGAGGGCGCGGCCCGCTCGCTGCAGCTCACGCGCTTCTTCGGCTCGCCGGTCATCCTGCGGCTCGAGCCGCTCGGCGGCCGTCGAAACGCGGCGGCGCTGCTATCCTGAGCCGGTGAGCCCGGCCATCGACGACGTGGCGCCCGAGCAGCCGCTGGCGCGCGCCGAGGCCCGCGGCTGGGCGCTGGCGCTGTTCCGCCGCTCGCCGCTCAAGCAGCGCAAGCTGGCCGAGGTCGGCGCCATGCTCGGCCCGACCGCCGGCCTGCGCTGCCTCGACCTCGGCTCCGACAACGGTGTCCTCAGCCTGCTGCTGCGCGCGCGGGGAGGGGCGTGGGCCTCCGGCGACCTCACCGCGCCGGCGGTCGAGTCGATCCGGTCACTGGTGGGCGAGGACGTACACCTCGTGAGCGGCGAGCGCCTGCCCTTCCCCACGGCGGCGTTCGACCGCGTCGCCGTGCTGGACATGCTGGAGCACGTCCCCGACGACGCGGCGTTTCTCCGCGAGCTGGCGCGTGTCGTGAGGCCCGGCGGCCGGCTGGTGGTCAACACGCCGCACCTGAAGCGCTCGGCGCTGCGGCGGCTGCGCCACCGGCTCGGCCAGACGGACGAGAAGCACGGCCACTTGCGCCCCGGCTACACGGCCGCGGGGCTGCGCGCGCTGCTGCAGCCGGCGTTCGAGCTCGAGCGCCACCGCACCTACTCGCGCTTCTTCTCCGAGGCCGTGGACGCCGGCCTCAACTGGGCGATCGAGCGGCTTGGCAAGAAGACGTCGGCCAAGGGCATGGTGGTCACGGGCGACGACCTGGCGCGCCACGGCAGGCTGTTCCGCGCCTACGGCGTCGTGTACCCGTGCCTGTGGGCGGCGACGCGGCTCGACGTGCTCGTCCCCGCCTCGGGCTACATGCTGGTCGCTTCGGCCAGGCGCAGGGCGGAGTAGAGAGGCGTCACTCCCGGGGGGCCAGCGGCGGGCCCGGCGAGCGCGGCACCCGGTCGATCGTGGCGAGCAGGCGGTCGAGGAACGTCACCTGCGCCGGGTGCAACAGGAAGCGGGCGCGCTCGATCGCCACGAACTTCGCCTCGTCCACCTCCTTCTGGTCGCAGCGGGGCGCCGCGTCGTCGGGGGCGGGCCCGGCGAAGCCGTGGATCCGCTTGCGGCTGCGCGCGAGGTCCACGCTGCCGATCGAGTGCAGCGGGCCGGGGCGCACGCCCGTCTCCTCCTCGGTCTCGCGCCGGGCGGCGGCCTCGAGGTCCTCGCCCGGGTTGATGCGCCCCTTCGGAATACTCCACGGCGCGCGGCGGTTGTAGGGGCCCCAGGGGTGCACCATCAGCACTTCGAGCCGCCCGTCCCGGCGCCGGTAGAGCAGCGTCCCCGCCGACTCGATCACCGCCCGCTCCTCCGGGACTCCTTGTCCTCGTACATGCGCTTGTCCGCGAGCCGGATCAGCGCCTCCTTGTTTGCCGCCTCGCCCGGGAACGTGGCGACGCCGAGCGAGACGCCCAGCCGCGCGTCGATGCCCTCCTCCTGCAGGAACGTGTGCCCCTCGATCAGCCGGCGCAGCTTCTCGGCGAGT